>NZ_JADBQB010000032.1:0-311 GCF_014895705.1 Enterobacter cloacae complex sp. P27C | reverse complement strand
TGCATCCGGGAGGATTCGAACCTCCGACCGCTCGGTTCGTAGCCGAGTACTCTATCCAGCTGAGCTACGGATGCATCAGGGAACTGCTTTCAGAAATAGTAAATGGTGCATCCGGGAGGATTACTCGGCTGCGCCTCGCCCTTCGGGCCGTTGCTAAAGCAACGTTATCCTCCCTGGTGCTTGCGATTAACTCGCAGACCTTGAAACAACAGCATCGCTGTTATCTCGGAGAATATGGTGCATCCGGGAGGATTCGAACCTCCGACCGCTCGGTTCGTAGCCGAGTACTCTATCCAGCTGAGCTACGGATG
>NZ_JADBQB010000031.1:0-399 GCF_014895705.1 Enterobacter cloacae complex sp. P27C | reverse complement strand
GGGAACCTGCGGTTGGATCACCTCCTTACCTTAAAGAACCTGCCTTTGCAGTGCTCACACAGATTGTCTGATGAAAAGTAAACAGCAAGGCGTCTTGCGATTGAGACTTCAGTGTCCCCTTCGTCTAGAGGCCCAGGACACCGCCCTTTCACGGCGGTAACAGGGGTTCGAATCCCCTAGGGGACGCCACTTGCTGGTTCGTGAGTGAAAGTCACCTGCCGTCATATCTCAAAACTGACTTGCGAGTCATGTTTGAGATATTTGCTCTTTAAAAATCTGGATCAAGCTGAAAATTGAAACGACACACATGTTATGTGTGTTTGAGTCTCTCAAATTTTCGCAAGTCGATGATGAATCGAAAGAAACATCTTCGGGTTGTGAGGTTAAGCGACTAAGCGT
>NZ_JADBQB010000030.1:0-486 GCF_014895705.1 Enterobacter cloacae complex sp. P27C | reverse complement strand
GGGAACCTGCGGTTGGATCACCTCCTTACCTTAAAGAACCTGCCTTTGTAGTGCTCACACAGATTGTCTGATGAAAAACAGCAGTAAAAAACTCTACAGGCTTGTAGCTCAGGTGGTTAGAGCGCACCCCTGATAAGGGTGAGGTCGGTGGTTCAAGTCCACTCAGGCCTACCAAATTTGCGAAGCAAATTTGAAGAGGTTGGCAAAACGATGGGGCTATAGCTCAGCTGGGAGAGCGCCTGCTTTGCACGCAGGAGGTCTGCGGTTCGATCCCGCATAGCTCCACCATCTTTTACTGCGAACACAAGAAAACTTCAGAGTGAACCTGAAAAGGTGCACTGCGAAGTTTTGCTCTTTAAAAATCTGGATCAAGCTGAAAATTGAAACGACACATCTTTAATGTGTGTTCGAGTCTCTCAAATTTTCGCAAGTCGATGGTGAATCGAAAGAAACATCTTCGGGTTGTGAGGTTAAGCGACTAAGCGT
>NZ_JADBQB010000029.1:0-810 GCF_014895705.1 Enterobacter cloacae complex sp. P27C | reverse complement strand
AATGCGCGCCAGCGGATCGTAGCTGTCCTGATCGCTGTAGACGTAGGTCAGCGGCACGTCCCCGTGCACCTCCTGCAGCAGCCGGAACCCTTCCCAGACAAACCGGATAGTGACCGGCTTGCCGGTTGGCTGCCCGCCCAGCATCTGGCGGCGGGTTTTGCTGATGCGTCGCCCGAGCGGATCGTAGCGGAAGCTGACCTGCGTCTGCGGCCTGTTGCGGTACCGCGGCTTGCTGATCACCTCAGTCAGACGGTGCTCACCGTCGTAGCGGTAGTGCCATCGTGTCTGGCCGTTATCTTTCTCCAGGGTGCGTCCGTGGACATCATAGCGCCAGCGAATGCCGTTCAGCTGCGTCAGGCGGTTATGCGTGACCTTCTCAGCAGATCCTTCGAGCGGGTTACCGGCCGCATCCCAGCGCCACTGCTCCTGGCAAGGCAGCGTGCCGTCCTGAACGAGCAGACGCCCGGCGCTGCGCATTGCCGGTAAAGACGTCCCGGCGATGCAGTCAGCCGAGACAGTCGTCCTCGCTGCGGGTGGTCAGCAGCCCCTGGGTTCGGCTGGTTTCACGGTGGAGTTCGTCGCGGGTAAAGTCGGAGACCGACAGCTTATTGAGAACAAGGTGAGCAAGGCGAGAAAGAATCAGACATGATGCGTGCAAAAGGGAAAGATTACATCGTTAAAGATGGTGATGTGATGAACTTCCTGTTTAACGTCTGATTTGTTTTGAATGAAGAAAATCCACGCTTTGGCGTGGATTTTTTGCGGGGTTAAAACACATTCTCTAATAGTTCTGTTTTCATGCTGGGTTCA
>NZ_JADBQB010000028.1:0-815 GCF_014895705.1 Enterobacter cloacae complex sp. P27C | reverse complement strand
CCGGTAGCTTTGGAGGTGTCTGATTACCTGTGTTTGACGGAGCGTTAATACCGGAATGATCCGGGGTCCAGATAAGGGTAACGGGGTTTTCTTCCTCAGTGGTGAAGGTGTACGCCTCATAGCGGCGGTCCCATTCCATCTTACGGACTCGCACCATATCCTTACCCGGTGGCGTGTGATATCCACGCGGTACGGGTTTTCCGTTGATGTCATTCTCCCAGGTGTAACGCACGCGAGTAGGCGCTTCACGCATCTGTGCAAGGCGCATACGGTCGATGAAGTCCTGTTCTCCTTCATTGAGTTTGCCGGGCATCATGCCTACCAGGAATCCGGCAACGGAGGCACCTACGCCGCCAGCGGCGATTTCCGTAGCTCGTACCGCCCATGTTCCATATGTAGCGAATCGTCCGGCGACATGTTCCAGAACGCCAGCGCCTGCGGTGGCTGTCTGTGCTCTGGCCGCGCTGGCAGCGGCTGCGACTGCGGCCTGGTATTGCATCTCTTCGTGATTGCCGTTGAACCACTTATACAGGGCGCTACGCTTCTTCGGTTCAGGTACATCTTCCGGGGCTTGTGGCTTTTTCTTTGCCGTCTGTGCATGCTGTGGGGCATCTGAATCTGTTACGGCGTCAACAGCAGGTGCTGCCCGGAACAGGCCCATTTCTGCAAAATTAGTATGAGGTTCTTGTTGTTTACCTGCATCTGTATTCCCTGAACCACGCTCGCGGGATTTAGCGAAGACAGGGACAGGCCGCAGTACAGCAGGGCCAGCCGCTGGTGATGAATTTGAGGAAAAAATTGTCGGCGGTGTGGTT
>NZ_JADBQB010000027.1:0-1097 GCF_014895705.1 Enterobacter cloacae complex sp. P27C | reverse complement strand
AGAACTTTAGCAACAACGCCCGCGCCAACGGTACGGCCGCCTTCACGGATTGCGAAACGCAGACCGTCGTCCATCGCGATTGGGTGGATCAGAGTCACAACCATCTTGATGTTGTCGCCTGGCATTACCATCTCTACGCCTTCTGGCAGTTCGATGGTACCGGTCACGTCAGTTGTACGGAAGTAGAACTGTGGACGGTAGCCTTTGAAGAACGGAGTATGACGGCCGCCTTCGTCTTTGGACAGAATGTACACTTCAGATTCGAACTTGGTGTGTGGCTTGATTGAGCCTGGCTTCGCCAGAACCTGACCACGTTCGATTTCTTCACGTTTGATACCACGCAGCAGAACACCAACGTTCTCACCAGCACGGCCTTCGTCCAGCAGTTTGCGGAACATTTCAACGCCAGTACAGGTAGACTTCGCAGTCTCTTTGATACCAACGATTTCAACTTCTTCACCAACTTTGATGATACCGCGCTCTACACGACCGGTAACAACGGTACCACGACCGGAGATGGAGAATACGTCTTCGATTGGCAGCAGGAATGGCTTGTCAATCGCACGCTCTGGTTCTGGGATGTAAGAATCCAGGAAGCCAGCCAGTTCGATGATTTTAGCTTCCCACTCAGCGTCGCCTTCCAGCGCTTTCAGCGCGGAACCACGAACGATTGGAGTGTCGTCGCCCGGGAAATCGTACTGAGACAGCAGTTCACGAACTTCCATCTCTACCAGTTCCAGCAGCTCTTCGTCATCAACCATGTCGCATTTGTTCAGGAACACGATGATGAAAGGAACGCCTACCTGACGACCCAGCAGGATGTGCTCACGAGTCTGAGGCATTGGGCCGTCAGTCGCAGCAACAACCAGGATCGCGCCGTCCATCTGCGCAGCACCGGTGATCATGTTTTTAACATAGTCGGCGTGGCCTGGGCAGTCTACGTGTGCGTAGTGGCGAGTCGGGGTGTCGTACTCAACGTGAGAGGTGTTGATGGTGATACCACGAGCTTTTTCTTCTGGTGCGTTATCGATCTGGTCGAATGCACGAGCAGAACCACCGTAGGTTTTAGCCAGAACGGTAGTGATTGCAGCGGTCAG
>NZ_JADBQB010000026.1:0-1223 GCF_014895705.1 Enterobacter cloacae complex sp. P27C | reverse complement strand
ACTTTTCTATTAATACAATTAAAGGTTAGAAATGAAAATAATTAATAGACTGAAAAAGAAGTTATTAGTCCTTGATGGCATTGACAATGATTTCATAGAGTATGGAAAGGAAATAGCATGCCCTGAATGCGAAGGGGTAATAGTCTACTCTATCGTAAACTCATATGAGTTTGACACGCTCCCTGTAGAGGTAAAATGCTTTTTGGTTAAGAAAATGAGAGGCGTGAAGTTTGTTAGTGAATATAAGAAATATAGCTACGATGAAAGCCAATTAGATGTTTCGAAAAACATTTGTTCCAAGTGTTTGAAAGAGTTTTCTGCTGTATTAACGTATAAAGAAGTGCAGCCAGCCCGATATCGGGTATATCTTGTGGGGCTTTTTGAAGGTGATTTGAAACAGATCAAACTTTAAAAGTTGAGGTTAACCTGTGATTAAAAATCTCAATTTCATCAAAGAAAATGACCTGCTTCAATGGACGTGTGGCGAAAGTAACATACTGGTTAGTATGCCATTTTTAGACTATGCAATGGTCGACTCAACACGCCAGTTAGTCTTTGCGTTAAGCGAGCCAAAGCCATTACCGACCGTTTTGACCATCTTCAATGCGCAGGGCGAAAAACTATTTTGGTCTGCACCTCCTGAAGGTGCGATTTTCAATTACTTAACATTCAACCTGTCAAAGGAAGTGGTCGTTGTCTGTAGCTATCCAGCAAAAAAAAATGGCTGGCATGACTGGTTTTATTCCTGGGATATGAAGCGTAACGCGTTGGCTCAATCGGGCCCTGCATATTAAGAACAAAAGCGCCAAAAAATGATAACAACAATCAGTGGCAAAAGAGGAACTGTATCAGCAGTTCCGACAAGCAGTTTAAAAAACAGAGTTAAGTGGCAAAGGATAAGCACGGTTTACATTGTCATTTTGACCTATATAAAACCACTCGAAGAAATCGATGCAGCGATACCTGCTCATGTTGAGTGACTTAAAAAGGGGTATGCAGAGGGGATTTTCCTGGCGTCCGAAAGAGGGATCCCAAGAAACGGTAGAGTCATTCTCGCTAAGTGTGAGAGTCTTGCCTCACTTCAAAACGATTATGCGAGGATCCTTTTCCGAGGTTAAAGCTTGCGACTATTGAGATCATACCTTTTGAACCCAGCATGAAAACAGAACTATTAGAGAATGTGTTTTAACCCCGCAAAAAATCCACGCCAAAGCGTGGATTTT
>NZ_JADBQB010000025.1:0-1285 GCF_014895705.1 Enterobacter cloacae complex sp. P27C | reverse complement strand
TGTACAGTCCGGGGACATGGTAGACAGGTGTTCGGGGACATGGTGAACACTTTTTAACATCCTTTACCCATGGTGATCGACTTTTTCTTCAGGTCGATCACCCCCACTTTCGTGCTGTACCACCACACTTCATAGCAGCCGTCATCCTGCGTCTCCCTCAGCCCGACCCGTTCTCCCCTGAACGCCTTGCCTGCGCTCAGACTGACACCCTGTATGCTCAGCTTTCCGCTGACATCCACTTTCCTGACCTTCACCCCTTCATCATATTCAGGTGGCGTTACGCTGCCGCTGTACTGCCGGGCAGACGGCTGATAACGCGAGGCCGGTACCGCCATATCCAGCGCCTCGTGCGGGCGTTCAAGGTTGTACACCGTGCGCCAGTGATCGAAAGCGCGTTGCAGCTCTCCGCTGTCCGCGAACCATTTTCCCTGCAGCACTTCCGCCTTCAGGCTGCGGTGAAAACGCTCCAGCTTGCCCTGCGTCTGCGGATGATAAGGCCGGGAGTGCCCCACCCGGATACCGTGGCGCATCAGCCACAGCTCCAGCGCCGTCCAGGTGCCGGTGGTGTCGCCCCACGGTGAGCCGTTGTCCATCGTCATCCTGTCCGGCAGGCCGTAGCGTTCAAACGCGCTGACCAGCTGCTGCTGCACGGTCTCGCGCCGTTCATCGGTACAGTGCGCCAGGCACAGGGAAAAACGGGAGTGGTCGTCCAGCAGGGTGAGCGGATGGCAGCGGCCACCGCCAAAGGGAAAGTGGCCCTTAAAATCCATCTGCCAGAGCCGGTTCGGCGCGTCATGTTCGAAGCGTCCCGTAGCCGGAACGCCCGGTGATGCGCCCGGCAGCAGACCGTGACGGGCCATCAGATTATGGACGGTGCTGAAGGCGGGCATACGGTGCCCCTGGTCTTCAAGCCAGCGCTTAATCTTGCGGGCGCCCCAGCGTTGATGACGGTCATGCGCCATGCGCAGCAGGGCCGTGATGTCGTCAGATGAGCGGTTCGGGGAATGATGAGGTGCGCGGGAGCGGTCCTGAAGACCGGAGGCACCTTCCTCAGCCCAGCGCTGAAGCCACTTGTAGCCGGTGGCAGGAGAAATGCCGAACTGACGGCAGAGGAAACGGATGTTCGCCCCGTCCTGCGAGGCGAACAGCACAAACTCGGTACGTAATGACATGGTATCTCTCGCATCCCAGGGCATAAGCGACTCCATAAACGGGTTCTTATGCCTCAGTTGTAAGTGTCTACCATGTCCCCGAACAAGTGTTCACTATGTCCCCGGACCGTACA
>NZ_JADBQB010000024.1:0-1896 GCF_014895705.1 Enterobacter cloacae complex sp. P27C | reverse complement strand
AAATTTGGCTCCTCTGACTGGACTCGAACCAGTGACATACGGATTAACAGTCCGCCGTTCTACCGACTGAACTACAGAGGAATCGTTGTGGAGGCTTATCTTAGCGGCGAAAAAACTTTTGTCAAACCTGATCTTAGGGAAAATCGACTGATTGCCGATTCTGTCGTCAGTTTGTTGTAAATACACACATCTTTTTCAGGAAAATACTTTGCAGGATTAGCATTTCTCCCCCATCATTTGAAATGGAGTTTCAACTATTCTCGCTAAGGTCCATTTTGAACGTCACTGCCCCTCTGCGCCAGGCGATCGTGCGCACGCCATGGTACGCAAAACGTAAAAGCTATCGTGTTCTGTTCTGGCGTGAAATCACCCCTCTTGCCGTGCCTATTTTCCTGGAAAATACCTGCGTTCTGCTGATGGGAGTGCTGAGCACCTTCCTGGTGAGCTGGCTGGGGAAAGAGGCGATGGCGGGGGTCGGGCTGGCAGACAGCTTTAACATGGTGGTGATGTCATTCTTTGCCGCCATCGATCTCGGGACGACGGTTGTGGTGGCCTTTAGTCTCGGCAAGCTGGATCCCAAACGCGCGCGCGAGGCTGCACGTCAGTCGCTGATGATCATGACCCTCTTTTCGATTGTTCTTGCGGCGGTGATCCACTATTTCGGTAAAGAGATTATCGATTTTGTCGCCGGGGAAGCCACGAACGAGGTGAAGGAACTGGCGCTGACCTATCTCGAAATGACCGTCTTAAGCTATCCGGCGGCGGCCATCGCGTTGATTGGCAGCGGCGCGCTGCGCGGGGCAGGTAACACCAAAATCCCGCTGCTGATCAACGGTGGGATGAATATCCTGAATATCATCATCAGCAGCGTTCTGATCTACGGCGCGTTCTCGTGGGATGGTCTGGGGTTCGTCGGGGCCGGGCTGGGATTAACCATATCACGCTATATTGGTGCGGCGGCCATCATCGGGGTGCTGATGACGGGGATTACCCCCTCGCTGCGTCTCACGCTTAAGAGCTACTTCCGGCCCTTTAATTTCGCCATTATCTGGGAAGTGATGGGGATTGGTATACCCGCGAGCATTGAATCCGTGTTGTTCAACGGCGGGAAGCTGCTCACGCAGATGTTTGTCGCCGGAATGGGCACCGACGTTATCGCCGGTAACTTTATCGCCTTCTCCATCGCCTCGATGATTAACCTGCCGGGTAACGCCCTTGGGTCGGCATCAACCATCATCACGGGTAAACGGCTCGGGAAAGGGCAGATAGGCCAGGCGGAGCGGCAGCTGCGCCATGTGTTCTGGCTGTCGACGATTGGGTTGACGCTGATCGCCTGGGGCACCGCGCCGTTTGCCGGGCTGATGGCCGCGTTCTATACCCACGAAGATGACGTGAAAGAGGTGGTGAAGATCCTTATCTGGCTCAACGCCGCCTTTATGCCCATCTGGGCGGCATCCTGGGTGTTACCTGCCGGGCTGAAAGGGGCGCGCGATGCCCGTTTTGCCATGTGGGTGTCCATGCTTGGCATGTGGGGGTGTCGCGTTGTGGCGGGCTATACGCTGGGCGTGGTGCTGGGCTGGGGCGTGGTGGGCGTCTGGCTGGGGATGTTCCTGGACTGGGCCGTACGCGGGGCGCTGTTCTACTGGCGCATGGTCAGCGGGCGCTGGCTGTGGAAATATCCGCGACAAAATGCCTGACAATTGCGCGAAATGGAGAATAATTCGGCAAACGATCGGAAATATGCATTCTGCCTTTGACATCATCGGGGAGCATCGATAATATGCGCCCCGTTCACACGATTCCTCTGTAGTTCAGTCGGTAGAACGGCGGACTGTTAATCCGTATGTCACTGGTTCGAGTCCAGTCAGAGGAGCCAAATTTGAAAAGCCTGCTTTT
>NZ_JADBQB010000023.1:0-3226 GCF_014895705.1 Enterobacter cloacae complex sp. P27C | reverse complement strand
TGAACCCAGCATGAAAACAGAACTATTAGAGAATGTGTTTTAACCCCGCAAAAAATCCACGCCAAAGCGTGGATTTTTTTCATTCAAAACAAATCAAACATTAAACAGGAAGTTCATCACATAGCCATCTTTAACGATGTAATCTTTCCCTTTCGCACGCATCTTGCCTGATTCTTTCTCGCCTTGCTCACCTTGTTCTCAATAAGCTGTCGATCTCCAATTTAACCCGCGACGAACTCCATCGTGAGACCAGCCGCACGCAGGGGCTGCTGACCACCCGCAGCGAATACGACCGCCTGGGCCGACTGCATCGGCGTGACGTCTTTACCGGCAACGCTCAGTGCCCGTCGCCGCGCCGCTGGGATTACGATTACCGTAATAACCTGGTTCGCGAAGAGCGTGACGATAACACGTTCAGCTGGTACCGCTGGCAGTACGACAGCGCCGGGCGCCTGCTGGTTCAGGACGGCACGCTGCCCGGCCAGGAGCAGTGGCGCTGGGATGCAGCCAACCCGCTCGAAGGATCTGCTGAGAAGGTCACGCACAACCGCCTGACGCATCTGAACGGCATTCGCTGGCGCTATGACATCCACGGTCGCACCGTGGAGAAAGATAACGGCCAGATGCGCCGGCACTACCGCTACGACAGCGAGCATCGCCTGACGGAGGTCATCAGCCAGCCGCGGGACCGCAATAAACCTCAGACGCAGGTCAGCTTCCGCTACGATCCGCTCGGGCGACGCATCAGCAAAACGCGCCGCCAGATGCTGGGCGGCCAGCCAACCGGTAAGCCAGTCACCACGCGGTTTGTCTGGGAAGGGTTCCGCCTGTTGCAGGAAGTGCACGGGGAAGTGCCGCTGACCTACGTCTACAGCGATCAGGACAGCTACGATCCGCTGGCGCGTATCGACGGGGTTGATGCCCCGGAGATCTTCTGGTTCCACTGCCAGCCCAACGGCACGCCGGAACGGATGACGGATAGCGAAGGGCAGGTGCGCTGGGAAGGTGTGAACAGCGCCTGGGGCAAGCTGCTGCGGGAAAGCGAGACGCAGGTATCAGGATATTCTCAGAACCTGCGGATGCAGGGGCAATACCTGGACCGTGAGACAGGGCTGCACTACAATCTGTTCCGGTATTATGACCCGGACTGCGGACGGTTTACGCAGCAGGACCCGATAGGGCTGGCGGGGGGGATAAACCTTTACCAGTATGCGCCGAATGCGCTGGGGTGGGTGGATCCGTGGGGGTTGAAACCAAGATGTGCACCGACGAAAGCAAATGACCATAATCAGGCTGCTTTCGGAAGGCAGTGGCAAGGTCATGGGGAGTACAAAGGACGCGATTTATGGTCTAACACAATGTTAAAAGAAGGTGACGTCATCTACGGTGGTGCTCCTGGACAATCTGGCTTTTATTTTGATAAGGCAACTCTTGATGCCGCTGGCGGTAGTAGACAAAAACTATGGGAGAGTTTGCAGGTACAGCCACATAGGATCTTTGGATTCCGTAGCAAAATTCAGGCGTACCGTGTAAAACGTGATGCAGTAGCTGGAACGGGACAAGCATTATCACAAGATCCTGTTGTTTTTGGTCAGGGAGGAGGAACACAGTTTTTCCTTTCTAATTATAAAACTGTGCTTGAGCCTATTGGCAAGCCTTTTGATATCGGAATGTAACCATGAATCTTGATATAGATACAGGCGCTTTTTGCTTCAAAAAAATACTCGCACTGACACCACTTACAACCAAAAAAGAAATAATGAATAATGATAATTTAAATTGGGAGGCTTGGCCAGATAAAGGATGTGATACAGTCTCCTATAGAGCTATTTTTAACATAAAAGGAAACGCGCATGGTGATATTTATTTGATAATAAACTTTATTCAACCTAATGATGAAAATGCTATTATAGGTAGTTGGAGCTTCGCACCTTATAAATTAATCGATGGAGAACAAAAAAAACCTGAGGGGAAAGTTGCAAAAAAATTAAGGGATTGGTTTAAAGATAAAACGAACGTTGACCTCCCAGTAAATGGAGCATGGGGCCATATAAATGCGGCATATGACCATTGGAATTGTTCAGGTGCAATTTATTGTAATTATCGTTCTGGTTTTAGAGATGAAAAATCTTGGAGGGATTATTGCAAATGGAATAATATAAAGTTATGAATTGTGTGTGTCTTGGTGAAAAAAACTCGCAATTATTTAATTATGCGGTGTAAAAAATCACATGGGGTAAATAGAATTGAAATTGACCCTATGGGAGGCCATTTCCCATGTCAAAGACAGCCGCCTATAAAAAAATAATCAAACATTTGTGGTATTCCAAAGACTAAAAATACCAGATTTAAGTGTAATTATTTTTTTATAATAATCTAAGACTTTATGTTAATAATCGTTCAGAGTTGCGAGTATCAAACGGAAACTAACTCAGTAAAAACTTGTCTGATTGGCAGAAAGAATCACTAAACTGGACACTTCTGATACCACAGAAACAGACATCATTAGGTGGATCTTTAAGTGGGGGCAGATTTCAGTCTCATATAAGATAAAGTTATTAAATTATGGGATATATATAGTTCGTAATATAACGTAGTCACTTCCAGACAAGGTGGTTTAGATATGTTAGAAATAAAACTTGATGTTCATACTGGATTTGTAGCAATTAACAACTATCCCATCGCATTAAAGGATGTTGATACTTTTAAAAATTCCGCATTTTACAGGTTCTTTTCGTCATTGACTACAGTAGGTCCTTTTTATTTTGCTATCGATAATATTAAATGGAAAGATCAAGTTTTCATTTTGGAATTGAGGTCTTCAGTGTTTTCTTTTTCTCCATTAATATTCCCTACTAGTGAGGGAGGGAAGTTTTTATAAAACTCTAGTGGATTGGGATAAAAGGGCTAGCCTAAGTAATTTATCGGATGAGCAGCAGCATTTGATATCATGGGTTTAGAATGAAATAACCTCAAGCCCTAAGCTCAAAATAAACAATCCCCCATATGGATTTCAATGGGATCATGATTGGGGTAGAATTGTTGTATAATATAATAAAAAAAGCTTCGATTGTGGTATTTATATCGAATGGAATGTTTGACTATATGATGTAATTGATTAATAAAAGCTTTCACTTTCCACTCGCCATACTTTTCTATTAATACAATTAAAGGTTAGAAATGAAAATAATTAATAGACTGAAAAAGAAGTTATTAGTCCTTGATG
>NZ_JADBQB010000022.1:0-4516 GCF_014895705.1 Enterobacter cloacae complex sp. P27C | reverse complement strand
ATCACCATGGGTAAAGGATGTTAAAAAGTGTTCACCATGTCCCCGAACACCTGTCTACCATGTCCCCGGACTGTACACCCCCCAGGGGAGAGAGGATGGCTGGCGCGGTGTGTTAGTGATTCATTTCTATCGGTTTCGGTTCAGGCGGGATCTCTTGCACATTTCCGTAGCGTTTCGCGTATAGCGCCGTGATGATGGGTACCAGGATTGCGGTGACAATCACGCTGGCGGCAACCAGTGCCGTCGCGGACGCGGCCACCGGTTCGAAGGCCGGGTTAATCTGGGCGATAATCACCGGGTTTGCAACGGCAGCGCCTGCGGCTGAAGAGGCGGCGACGCCCGCCGTGCCGTTTCCTCCCCCGATTACGCGGTCAGCAATGATCAGCGGAATACCGGTGATGATGATAACCGCGACACCCAGCACAATCCCCAGCAGTCCCGTATCCAGAATCACGTTCAGGTTGATGGTATTACCCAGCGCAAAGCCAAAGAATGGGATCAGCACCGGCGTGGCTTTGCTGAAGAAATCACGCAGATCGTGATCCAGATTGCCCAGCGCGAAGCCGATCAGGAATGGCAGGATCGCGCCGACAAAATGATGGGGCTCAAAAGAAGCCAGGCCAGCGGACCCCAGGATCAACATCGTCATGAGCGGGCCGGACTCCAGAGACATCAAAACAAACGCGCCGGACTCCTCTTTCGTTCCGTACTGGTTCATCAGGCTGGCATACAGCCCGCCGTTGGTCATGTCCATCGCCGAGACAATCGCCAGGACGGATAACCCGGCGAAGAAACCGGTCTGAATTCCATTTTCAGGAATGAACATCGCGCATATCATTGCGACCACCCAGGCAACCGCTATTTTGGTTATCACCAGCGTTCCGGATTTGCGTAATACGGTACCGGTTGCCCGCAAATTAATGGATGCGCCGATACAAAAGAACCAGACCGCCAGGATGGGAACGGTACCCGTAATCATCCCCTTTGTGAAACCACCAAAATAAGCCCCGGTTTCAGGGGCTAATGTATTCAGAATAGCACCGAGTACCAGCGGCACCAGCATCATACCACCCGGTATGCGTTCTATCGTGGCTTTAATCTTCATCTCTAACCCTCACAATTTCGCCTCTCATGGTGAGCGGCAGGTGCGAATAAAAAAAATCAATAAATTCAATTTGATGAAGGGTGCTCTTGATGATTGGTTTGTGATAACCCTGCACCGAAATTCAGTCAGCGCTCTCGTTTTCTCTCGTCAGAAAACATGCGTCGCTATGTTTCAGGAATTATCATGCGATCGATGGAATATTGATTCAATGAAAATAAAACGGTGTTTTAGTTATCTTCATCACATATTGAATGTAAACTTTACGGCGCGTTGTGAGAGCTGAAAATTTATGTAAATCTCTTGTAAAAAATATGGCTTTTTATTCTGTTGGGAAAAGAAAAAGGATGAGGGCGAAAATGGGGGCTCTGGAAGGTTGAGAAAGTACTTATTTGCGGTAGTTGACAAAAACTGTCTTCACCTGACGCAGTATAAATATATGTGTGAAGTTGATCACAAATATAAACGCTGGTAGGGTAAAAAGGTCATTAACTGCCCAGACAGGCGTCAACAGGTTCGGTTGTATCGACGGAAAACGTCAATGTAAGTAAACCTGCTACGCTTGAAGATGGAGGTTCGCATGGAGCGGATCTCGGGTTCACAGAGTGCGAGTTGGCTGTGGAACGGACAGGGCTAAGTCTACGAGGAAAGCTATGCTAAGAAGGAAAAAGGTTAAACCCATTACGCTTCGCGACGTCACCATTATTGATGACGCTAAACTGCGTAAAGCGATCACCGCCGCCTCGCTCGGTAATGCGATGGAATGGTTCGATTTCGGTGTCTACGGCTTTGTTGCCTATGCATTAGGTAAAGTGTTCTTCCCCGGTGCTGACCCTAGCCTGCAGATGATTGCCGCGCTGGGTACATTCTCCGTTCCTTTCCTGATCCGCCCGCTGGGTGGTCTGTTCTTCGGTATGCTCGGTGACAAATACGGTCGCCAGAAAATACTCGCTATCACCATTGTCATTATGTCGATCAGTACGTTCTGTATCGGCCTAATACCGTCCTATGCCACGATCGGCATCTGGGCACCTATTCTGCTGTTGCTCTGTAAGATGGCGCAGGGCTTCTCCGTCGGGGGCGAGTATACCGGGGCGTCGATCTTCGTCGCGGAGTATTCCCCTGACCGTAAGCGCGGCTTCATGGGCAGTTGGCTGGACTTCGGTTCGATTGCCGGGTTTGTGATGGGTGCGGGCGTCGTGGTTCTGATTTCAACCGTGGTCGGTGAGGAGAACTTCCTCGACTGGGGCTGGCGTATCCCGTTCTTTATCGCGCTCCCACTGGGTATTATCGGTCTTTACCTGCGACATGCGCTGGAAGAGACACCTGCGTTCCAGCAGCACGTTGATAAACTGGAGCAGGGCGACCGCGAAGGGCTGCAGGACGGCCCGAAAGTGTCCTTTAAAGAGATCGCGACAAAGCACTGGCGCAGCCTGCTGACCTGTATTGGTCTGGTGATTTCCACCAACGTTACTTACTACATGCTGCTGACCTACATGCCGAGCTATCTGTCGCATAACCTGCACTACTCGGAAGATCACGGCGTGCTGATTATTATCGCCATCATGGTGGGTATGCTGTTTGTACAGCCGATTATGGGTCTGCTGAGTGACCGCTTTGGCCGTCGACCGTTTATCATCCTGGGTAGCGTAGCGCTGTTCGCGCTGGCGATCCCGGCGTTTATTCTGATCAACAGTAACGTGCTGGGTCTGATTTTCGCGGGTCTGCTGATGCTGGCGGTGATCCTGAACTGCTTTATCGGGGTGATGGCATCCACATTACCTGCGATGTTCCCGACGCACATTCGTTATAGTGCGCTGGCGGCGGCGTTCAACATCTCCGTTCTGATTGCCGGCCTGACGCCTACGCTTGCCGCCTCTCTGGTGGAAAGCACGCAGAACCTGATGATGCCAGCCTACTACCTGATGGTTATTGCGGTAGTCGGCCTGGCGACCGGCCTGACCATGAAGGAGACGGCGAACCGTCCTCTGAAAGGGGCGACACCTGCGGCATCTGATATTCAGGAAGCGAAAGAAATCCTGCGCGAGCACTACGATAACGTTGAGCAGAAAATTGAGGATATCGACGCAGAGATTGAAGAGCTGCAGAAGAAACGCTCCCGTCTTGTTGATCAACATCCACGCATTAACGAGTAATAAAGAAAACCCGCCAACGGCGGGTTTTCTTTTATTAGCATCCGGCGGCGATGTAGTCGCCGTTGGCGCTAATGGGGATGACGGTCAGGAACAGGACGGTCGCGAACAGGATCAGGATGATACCTCCGGCAATTTTAACTGCCGGCACCAGCCACCTGAACGCGCTATCTCCCCCGAACCATGCCACCGTACGTTCACGGGCATAACGAACTGCCAGTGATAGCCCCATAATAGAGAGTGCCGTACCTAAAGACATGCTCATAACGGCCGCCATTCCCCAGGTGACAATGCCCAGCGCGTTCGAAAACATCAGAATCATGATCGCACCGCTGCACGGACGTGCGCCAATCGCCAGAATGACGCCCAGACGCGTTTTCCAGTCACCTTGTGTCAGATCTGCGCCCACGCCGTGATGACCACATCCACAATGTTCATCGTGCTGATGAAGGGGAGTGATGGCTGAGATCCTCATTCTTTGAGGCCGCAGGCTTTTCAGCGCCTGGTAAATGATGAAAGCACCAAACGCGCCAATCAGCACGGCGCTTATCTTCTCGACATACCAGCGGCTGGTGCTGATATCCCCTGACGCGAGGTTAAATCCTACTGCCAGAATAAAGACAAACAGAATGGCGCTGACGCCCTGCATCAGGCTGCCAAGAAAGGGAACGGTGCGTGCGGCCAGTTCGCTCTCCTTATTTGTGCTCAGGTAGGTTGTCACGATGAACTTCCCGTGCCCCGGCCCGATGGCGTGAAGGACGCCATAAAAGAAAGCGCCTGTTAAGAGCCATAATCCACCGCTGTACTGGTTGTTATTCAGCTGTAGTAGATACATCACCAGATAACGGTGCAGCGTAATCTGCGTGGCAAGGCACCACTGGATAAAGGCGTTCCAGTGCGTATGCAGCGTAAAAGCGGCGAAGAGGATGGTCAGCAGCATCAATCCGGCCGTAGGGAGGCGCCAGTCGCGAGGCAGGCGTTGTGTATTCATCAGGGGGAGCTCTGCGGAGAAGAATATTTGCCGCTAGTATAGTTGATCTTCTCTTTCAGTTCGCAGGATCGCATCAGGATCTTGCTGTAATTGTGGATAAGTCTGTGCGTAAAAGGGTATAAAGCGGGGTTTTGCTGGGGAATGCAGCGGTCAGTCATTTTTTTGCAACTTTTCTGTTGCGGGCTGCGGAGAACTCCCTATAATGCGCCTCCATCGACACGGCGGATGTGAATCACTTCACAGTTAACCCGGTCGGTTGAAGAGAAAAAA
>NZ_JADBQB010000020.1:0-3104 GCF_014895705.1 Enterobacter cloacae complex sp. P27C | reverse complement strand
GAAACATCTTCGGGTTGTGAGGTTAAGCGACTAAGCGTACACGGTGGATGCCCTGGCAGTCAGAGGCGATGAAGGACGTGCTAATCTGCGAAAAGCGACGGCGAGGTGATATGAACCTTTGACCCGTCGATGTCCGAATGGGGAAACCCAGTGTGTTTCGACACACTATCGTTAACTGAATACATAGGTTAACGAGGCGAACCGGGGGAACTGAAACATCTAAGTACCCCGAGGAAAAGAAATCAACCGAGATTCCCCCAGTAGCGGCGAGCGAACGGGGAGCAGCCCGGAGTCTGAATCAGCTTGTGTGTTAGTGGAAGCGTCTGGAAAGTCGCACGGTACAGGGTGACAGTCCCGTACACGAAAATGCACAGGTTGTGAACTCGAAGAGTAGGGCGGGACACGTGGTATCCTGTCTGAATATGGGGGGACCATCCTCCAAGGCTAAATACTCCTGACTGACCGATAGTGAACCAGTACCGTGAGGGAAAGGCGAAAAGAACCCCGGCGAGGGGAGTGAAAAAGAACCTGAAACCGTGTACGTACAAGCAGTGGGAGCACCTTCGGGTGTGACTGCGTACCTTTTGTATAATGGGTCAGCGACTTATATTCTGTAGCAAGGTTAACCGTATAGGGGAGCCGCAGGGAAACCGAGTCTTAACTGGGCGTTAAGTTGCAGGGTATAGACCCGAAACCCGGTGATCTAGCCATGGGCAGGTTGAAGGTTGGGTAACACTAACTGGAGGACCGAACCGACTAATGTTGAAAAATTAGCGGATGACCTGTGGCTGGGGGTGAAAGGCCAATCAAACCGGGAGATAGCTGGTTCTCCCCGAAAGCTATTTAGGTAGCGCCTCGTGAACTCATCTTCGGGGGTAGAGCACTGTTTCGGCTAGGGGGCCATCCCGGCTTACCAACCCGATGCAAACTACGAATACCGAAGAATGTTATCACGGGAGACACACGGCGGGTGCTAACGTCCGTCGTGAAGAGGGAAACAACCCAGACCGCCAGCTAAGGTCCCAAAGTCATGGTTAAGTGGGAAACGATGTGGGAAGGCACAGACAGCCAGGATGTTGGCTTAGAAGCAGCCATCATTTAAAGAAAGCGTAATAGCTCACTGGTCGAGTCGGCCTGCGCGGAAGATGTAACGGGGCTAAACCATGCACCGAAGCTGCGGCAGCGACGCTTATGCGTTGTTGGGTAGGGGAGCGTTCTGTAAGCCGTTGAAGGTGTGCTGTGAGGCATGCTGGAGGTATCAGAAGTGCGAATGCTGACATAAGTAACGATAAAGCGGGTGAAAAGCCCGCTCGCCGGAAGACCAAGGGTTCCTGTCCAACGTTAATCGGGGCAGGGTGAGTCGACCCCTAAGGCGAGGCCGAAAGGCGTAGTCGATGGGAAACAGGTTAATATTCCTGTACTTGGTGTTACTGCGAAGGGGGGACGGAGAAGGCTATGTCAGCCGGGCGACGGTTGTCCCGGTTTAAGCGTGTAGGTGTGTGTTCCAGGCAAATCCGGTTCACTTTAACACTGAGGCGTGATGACGAGGCACTACGGTGCTGAAGTGATAAATGCCCTGCTTCCAGGAAAAGCCTCTAAGCATCAGGTAACACGAAATCGTACCCCAAACCGACACAGGTGGTCAGGTAGAGAATACCAAGGCGCTTGAGAGAACTCGGGTGAAGGAACTAGGCAAAATGGTGCCGTAACTTCGGGAGAAGGCACGCTGATATGTAGGTGAAGTCCCTGCGGACGGAGCTGAAATCAGTCGAAGATACCAGCTGGCTGCAACTGTTTATTAAAAACACAGCACTGTGCAAACACGAAAGTGGACGTATACGGTGTGACGCCTGCCCGGTGCCGGAAGGTTAATTGATGGGGTTAGCGGCAACGCGAAGCTCTTGATCGAAGCCCCGGTAAACGGCGGCCGTAACTATAACGGTCCTAAGGTAGCGAAATTCCTTGTCGGGTAAGTTCCGACCTGCACGAATGGCGTAATGATGGCCAGGCTGTCTCCACCCGAGACTCAGTGAAATTGAACTCGCTGTGAAGATGCAGTGTACCCGCGGCAAGACGGAAAGACCCCGTGAACCTTTACTATAGCTTGACACTGAACACTGGTCCTTGATGTGTAGGATAGGTGGGAGGCTTTGAAGCGTGGACGCCAGTCTGCGTGGAGCCGTCCTTGAAATACCACCCTTTAATGGCTGGTGTTCTAACGTGGACCCGTAATCCGGGTTGCGGACAGTGTCTGGTGGGTAGTTTGACTGGGGCGGTCTCCTCCCAAAGAGTAACGGAGGAGCACGAAGGTTAGCTAATCCTGGTCGGACATCAGGAGGTTAGTGCAATGGCATAAGCTAGCTTGACTGCGAGAGTGACGGCTCGAGCAGGTGCGAAAGCAGGTCATAGTGATCCGGTGGTTCTGAATGGAAGGGCCATCGCTCAACGGATAAAAGGTACTCCGGGGATAACAGGCTGATACCGCCCAAGAGTTCATATCGACGGCGGTGTTTGGCACCTCGATGTCGGCTCATCACATCCTGGGGCTGAAGTAGGTCCCAAGGGTATGGCTGTTCGCCATTTAAAGTGGTACGCGAGCTGGGTTTAGAACGTCGTGAGACAGTTCGGTCCCTATCTGCCGTGGGCGCTGGAGAATTGAGGGGGGCTGCTCCTAGTACGAGAGGACCGGAGTGGACGCATCACTGGTGTTCGGGTTGTCATGCCAATGGCACTGCCCGGTAGCTAAATGCGGAAGAGATAAGTGCTGAAAGCATCTAAGCACGAAACTTGCCCCGAGATGAGTTCTCCCTGAGACTTTAAGTCTCCTGAAGGAACGTTGAAGACGACGACGTTGATAGGCCGGGTGTGTAAGCGCAGCGATGCGTTGAGCTAACCGGTACTAATGAACCGTGAGGCTTAACCTTACAACGCCGAAGCTGTTTTGGCGGTGAGAGAGAGATTTTCAGCCTGATACAGATTAACAGAATTTGCCTGGCGGCTTTAGCGCGGTGGTCCCACCTGACCCCATGCCGAACTCAGAAGTGAAACGCCGTAGCGCCGATGGTAGTGTGGGGTCTCCCCATGTGAGAGTAGGGAACTGCCAG
>NZ_JADBQB010000019.1:0-25121 GCF_014895705.1 Enterobacter cloacae complex sp. P27C | reverse complement strand
GGAAGACTAGCATTACTATCACTTTTCTCTTCATGTTTTTTACTTATAACATCACGCAAACTATTTTTATTGAGTTTTGTACTTGCTGTTCCTATGTTACTTTTACTTGGTGCCAAAGTACTTGTTTTACTCTATTTGTCAACAATACTTATTTTAACTCCGAAACGATTAAAATTATCGAAAGTTATTCTTTTTGGCGGCGGCTTTATATTATGCTTCTTGGGAGTTATGAGTTTGCGATATCCAGATGCTCCCCCGAGTCTGATGTTTTATTATCTCTACAATTATATGTCAGGTGGAATATTAGCTTTTTCACAATTAACTGATACTCCCTCAGATACCTTCGGGTTCTACTCTTTTAGAAATATTTATTTGTGGCTGGGCTTCCTGTATCCTTTTAAAATCGCAAATATTGTCCAAGAGTGGGTATTTGTTCCGTTTCCTACAAATATATATACATACTTGCGCCCTTATTTTATGGATTTTGGATATTTTTCAATTATTTTTCCGGCGTTTTTGGGTTTCATTTCTGGCCGTATATATACATGGAAATACAAAAACGTCCGGGCTTATTATATCGTATACCCCATTACTCTTTATGCAATATTGATGCAATTAATAGATGATCAATATTTTACATGGTTAGCAAATTGGATTTTGCTTATTTTTGTTGGGTATTTAATGACGTGTGGAAGAAAAAATGTTAAAGATAGCGGCGTTAATAGTCACATTTAACCCAGATACCAAAGTTCTTGCTAAGCTTGTTGACCGTTTAAAAACATCCCAATTACTTTTAGACATTCATTTAGTGGACAATGCTAGCAATAATGCAAAAGTCCTGAAGGATACGTACTTACCTGAACATAATTATATTTTTTTGTCGGAGAATTTAGGGTTAGCTGGAGCACAAAACATCTTACTTCAAAAAATTATGAATTCTGACTCAGATGCAGTGCTCTTTTTTGATCAAGATTCAGAACCGACTGATGAGTTTATTACTTCCCTTACTCAAGGCTTACTTAATCTCAAATCAAAAGGCAATAAAGTTGGTGCCGTTGGGCCTGTATTTTATGATCCAAGAACGGGAACAAAAACACCGTTTTCGTTGATTCAGGGATGCCGTATCAGGAGTATCCATCCAGAGTCCAGCGACCCACTTAAAGTTTCTTTCCTTATTAATTCCGGTATGTTGGTACCTGTTCAAACATTAAAAGATGTAGGTCTAATGCGAGATGAATTATTTATAGATTATATTGATATTGAGTGGTGTTTGAGGGCCGCAAAAGAGGGGTATTCTTTTTATGCTGTACCAAATGCCCAAATGAGTCATACAATTGGAGATGCTCGAAAGGTTTTTCTGGGAAGAGAGGTTAGTATACATAGTCCGTTAAGACGCTATTATCTTGCAAGAAATTCTATTTATATGATGAGATTATCATATGTACCTGTTGGTTATAAATTTAGAGAGATCATTTTCTCTACAATTCGTACTTTAATGTTTGTCGCCTGTGTGGATAAAAAACTTACATATATAAAATATATATTCCGCGGATGGAAAGATGGCATTCAGAAAAAATACGGGAAGTATGCTGGTTAAGTATAAGCAACGGTATAAGATTTTATTTAAGGAGTTTTAATTGATTAGCTCGGTCACTGTTACATATAATCCAGACCTTGATTGTTTTAAGGCGCAACTTCAATCTCTTCAACAGCAATTAGATCACTGTGTAGTTGTTGATAATGGTTCAAAGAATGTAGCTGACATTGAAGATCTCTGCCAGCAGTTTAAATATGATCTGATTAAATTAGATACTAATCGAGGGCTCTCTTACGCGCAAAACATTGGTATCGAAAATGCTATATCTCGCGGTGCCGAATATTTATTACTTCTTGATCAAGACAGTGTATTAGGTGCAAATTTCATCAGCGCCATGAGTAAGATGTACACTCAGTACAACGTTGGTATCCTGGGTCCTTCTTTTTATGATCCGCACACAAACGAATTTTATTGGGGCACAAACTACATCGGTCCATTTATTAAACGAACGCCAATAGAAGAAATAACAGATGTCACCTACGTTATTGCATCTGGCTCTTTCTTTTCTTCTGAAGTTTACGAGAAAGTTGGTAAAATGGAAGAAGCATTGTTCGTGGATTATATTGACGTGGAGTGGGCCCTGCGTGCTAAAAAATTAGGGTATCGCGTTGCAATGACTAATCAGGCGTCAATGGCTCATACGATTGGTGATTCAAGGCTGAATCTGTTAGGACGTAAAATATCTGTTCATAGCCCAATGCGACGTTACTTTTTGGTCAGAAATAGCTTTTTTATGATCAGAAAGCCATATATCCCAGTGGGTTATAAGATCCGTGAGGTTTTCCTTAATTTTGCGCGTGCAGCAATATCTTTAATTCTTAATAAAGAAAAAAAGAAAACGTTGATGATGATCTTTTACGGTATTTCTGATGGTCTTTCCGGAAGATTTGGACCATTCAAAAGACATTAATACCAGGTGTAGCTGTCTCGTTGCAAGTTAATGAGCGTTAGTAACGATATACTTATCGGACTGTTTCAAAAACTATGAAAATTCTTTATATAATTACACGCGCGAATGAAATCGGTGGGGCTCAAACTCATTTGCGTGATATGACATCTGGTTTAATAAAGGATGGTCATCAAGTTGAGTTAATCGTTGGAGAGCAAGGTGCTCTGGTTGATGAGGTTCGCGCATTAAATGTGAAAGTTCATATTATCCCTGAGCTGGTAAGGGAAATATCGCCTTATAAAGATATTAAATGCGCTTTAATTATACGCAAAATTATAAAAGAATTTTCTCCGGATGTTATTGCACTTCATTCTTCTAAAGCTGGAATTGTAGGAAGATTGGCAGCTCTTTTCCTGAAAATTCCTGTTGTTTTCACCGTACACGGTTGGTCATTCGCAAATGGTGTTAATGATAAGAAACGTCGTTTGTACATTGTTATTGAACGATTATTCAGTAAAATTACTGATGAAATAATCACAGTCTCTGCTCAGGATAAACAACTTGCAATAGAACATAACGTTGCGTCTGCCAGTCAGCAAACGGTCATCCATAATGGCGTGCCGTTAAAAAGTGCTGCTCCTCATGTTTACCATACTCATGACGTAGTGAAGTTGATTTCGGTAGCTCGTTTTTCAGAACAGAAAGATCATGAAAGCTTATTGAAAGCGTTGAGTCGATTAGAAACAAGAAACTGGGCGTTGACGCTGGTAGGAAAAGGCCCCAGGTTAGATGAGATGAAACAGCTTTCACAGGATCTTGGAATTAGCGAAAATGTACTGTTTACAGGCGAACGTTTAGACGTTGATGCCTTGCTGGCAGACAGTGATATTTTCCTGTTAATTTCTAACTGGGAAGGTTTCCCTATCAGTATTCTCGAGGCTATGCGTGCAGGATTGCCTGTTTTAGCATCAGACGTTGGTGGCGTTTCTGAATCTGTCATTGATGGCAAAACGGGATATCTCGTTCCTCGTGCAGATATTGATGCCATTAAAAACAGACTCGCTGACTTAATTAATGATAGTGCTTTACGTGTTGAATTAGGCAAGTCAGGAAATAAATTTTTCCTTGAAAACTTCTCATTCAATGCAATGTATAATAAAACGGTTGAACTTTATCAAAAAGCAATTAATAAAAAACATAATAAATAATAGAAATTGTTATCTGCTGTGATTTTGTTCATTAATAAATAAACTATACCTACACGCTTTGTGGGGATTTAATATATCCCGTACTGTGTCGTCTTGCGTGATCAAGGCCACAAATGCCTACCTCTGTCCCTGATTTATGAGTTAAGATTCTTGCAAATTATATCTGTCGGGGTTATCCGACAGTGACCACACCTGACAGGAGTATGTAATGTCCAAGCAACAGATCGGCGTTGTCGGTATGGCAGTGATGGGGCGCAACCTGGCGCTCAACATCGAAAGCCGTGGTTATACCGTCTCCGTTTTCAACCGCTCCCGTGATAAGACTGAAGAAGTGATTGCCGAAAACCCAGGCAAGAAACTCGTTCCTTTCTATACGGTAAAAGAATTTGTTGAGTCTCTGGAAACGCCCCGTCGTATCCTGTTAATGGTAAAAGCAGGCGCGGGTACCGATGCAGCTATCGACTCCCTGAAGCCTTACCTCGAAAAAGGTGACATCATAATTGATGGCGGTAACACCTTCTTCCAGGACACCATTCGTCGTAACCGCGAACTGTCCGCTGAAGGCTTCAACTTCATCGGTACCGGTGTATCCGGTGGCGAAGAAGGCGCGCTGAAAGGCCCATCCATCATGCCTGGCGGCCAGAAAGAAGCGTACGAACTGGTTGCGCCAATCCTGACTAAAATTGCAGCCGTTGCTGAAGATGGCGAGCCGTGTGTGACCTATATCGGTCCGGACGGTGCGGGTCACTATGTCAAAATGGTGCACAACGGCATCGAATATGGCGATATGCAGCTGATTGCAGAAGCATACTCCCTGCTGAAAGGCGGCCTGAATCTCTCTAACGAAGAGCTGGCTGAGACCTTTACCGAGTGGAACAAAGGCGAGCTTAACAGCTATCTGATCGACATCACCAAAGATATCTTCACGAAGAAAGATGAAGAGGGTAAATACCTGGTTGATGTGATTCTGGATGAAGCAGCGAACAAAGGTACCGGTAAATGGACCAGCCAGAGCTCTCTGGATCTGGGCGAGCCGCTGTCTCTGATCACCGAATCCGTCTTTGCGCGTTATATCTCTTCTCTGAAAGAGCAGCGCGTTGCGGCTTCTAAAGTGCTGTCTGGCCCACAGGCTAAACCAGCCGGTGACAAAGCTGAGTTCGTCGAGAAAGTTCGTCGCGCCCTGTACCTGGGTAAAATCGTCTCGTACGCGCAGGGCTTCTCACAGCTGCGTGCGGCGTCTGACGAGAACAACTGGGACCTGAACTACGGCGAGATCGCGAAGATCTTCCGCGCGGGTTGCATCATTCGTGCGCAGTTCCTGCAAAAAATCACCGATGCCTATGCTGAAAACGCAGGTATCGCTAACCTTCTGCTGGCACCGTACTTTAAGAAGATTGCAGACGAGTACCAGCAGGCGCTGCGTGACGTGGTTGCCTACGCTGTACAGAACGGTATCCCGGTTCCAACCTTCTCCGCTGCGGTGGCGTATTACGATAGCTACCGCGCTGCCGTTCTGCCTGCCAACCTGATTCAGGCACAGCGTGACTACTTCGGCGCGCATACTTACAAGCGCACGGATAAAGAAGGCGTGTTCCACACCGAATGGATGGAATAAGTTAATTTACTCGCTTTCATCAAACCCGGAGCCTGTCTCCGGGTTTTTTTATGCAAAAAATGCCGCGCATTATTCGAAGTAGTCTGAATCTCATCCCCCTCGTTGTGATTACTCCTGGTTTGCCTTGACAGTGCTGTTTGCCAGGAGGTACAAAGCCCAACAGTTATGTTTATCGCGATGGTCTGCCGGCCATCAATACAGTTAACTAAAAGAAGTCATTAGCGAATGAAAATAACAATTTCCGGAACAGGGTATGTCGGTCTTTCTAACGGCATTCTGATTGCTCAGAACCATGAAGTGGTTGCGCTGGATATCGTGCAGGCCAAAGTGGATATGCTCAATCAGAAGAAATCGCCGATTGTCGACAAAGAAATCCAGGACTATCTCAGCAACAAACCGCTGAATTTCCGCGCCACGACAGATAAAGAAGATGCATACCGCGATGCGGATTACGTCATCATTGCGACGCCTACTGACTACGATCCAAAAACCAATTACTTCAACACCTCAACCGTAGAAGCGGTTATCAAAGATGTTATTGCGGTCAATCCTGATGCGGTGATGGTTATTAAATCAACCATTCCTGTCGGCTTTACCAAATCCATCAAAGAAAAGTTTGGTATCGATAATATTTTCTTCTCGCCTGAGTTCCTGCGTGAGGGGAGAGCGCTTTATGATAACCTGCATCCTTCCCGTATCGTTATTGGCGAACGCTCTGATCGCGCTGAACGTTTCGCTGCGCTGCTTCAGGAAGGCGCAGTGAAGAAAGATATTCCGGTGCTGTTCACAGACTCCACCGAAGCGGAGGCAATTAAGCTTTTCGCAAATACCTATCTGGCAATGCGAGTCGCGTACTTCAATGAGCTCGACAGCTATGCAGAAAGTCTTGGACTGAATACCCGCCAGATTATTGAAGGGGTTTGCCTCGACCCGCGTATTGGCAACCACTACAACAACCCCTCATTTGGCTACGGCGGTTATTGCCTGCCAAAAGATACCAAGCAGCTGCTGGCAAACTACCAGGCTGTGCCGAATAACCTGATATCGGCGATTGTTGACGCTAACCGGACGCGTAAAGATTTTATCTCCGATTCTATTCTTGCGCGTCAGCCGAAAGTGGTCGGCGTGTTTCGTCTGATCATGAAGAGCGGTTCCGATAACTTCCGCGCCTCTTCCATTCAGGGGATCATGAAGCGCATCAAGGCGAAAGGCGTTGAGGTTATTATTTATGAACCGGCCATGCAGGAAGATCAGTTCTTCAATTCCCGCGTGATCCGCGATCTGGATGCTTTTAAGAAGGAAGCGGATGTCATCATCTCGAACCGCATGGCCGAAGAGCTTGCTGACGTCGCTGACAAAGTCTATACCCGCGATCTGTTCGGTAGCGACTAATTCTATTATGTTAAAATAAAAAACCCGGCTGATTTGCCGGGTTTTTTATTTTCAGACTTTGTAAAACTCGCGGTACCAGTCAACGAAGTTCTTCACGCCGTCTTTAACCGAGGTTTGCGGTTTGAAACCGATCACGTCATAGAGCGCTTTCGTGTCGGCGCTGGTTTCCAGGACGTCGCCCGGCTGGAGTGGCAACATATTTTTCTCGGCTTTCTTACCCAGCGCCTCTTCCAGCGCGGTGATGTAGTCCATCAGTTCTACTGGCGAACTGTTACCGATGTTGTAAACGCGGTAAGGTGCTGAACTGGTTGCCGGTGAGCCAGTCTCGACGGTCCAGTTTGCGTCAGGATGGGGAATAACATCCTGCAAGCGGATAATTGCTTCAGCGATATCATCGATGTAGGTGAAATCGCGCTTCATCTTGCCGTAGTTATAGACATCGATGTTTTTACCTTCAATCATCGCCTTAGTAAACTTAAACAGCGCCATGTCCGGGCGTCCCCACGGACCGTATACGGTAAAGAAGCGCAGTCCGGTGGTCGGCAGGTTGTAGAGATGCGAATAGGTGTGCGACATCAGCTCATTGGCTTTTTTGGTCGCGGCATAGAGTGAAACCGGGTGATCTACGGAATCGTCAGTGGAGAAGGGCATCTTACGGTTGAGGCCATATACGGAGCTGGATGAGGCATACAGCAAATGCTGAACGTGGTTATGGCGGCAGCCTTCCAGCACGTTGAGGTGGCCAATAAGGTTGGCATCGGCGTACGCATGCGGGTTTTCCAGGGAGTAGCGTACGCCTGCCTGTGCGGCCAGGTGAATAACGCGATCGAACTTCTCGTCAGCGAAAAGCGCAGCCATACCTTCCCGGTCAGCTAATTCCATCTTGTGGAAGGTGAATCGCTCAGATTGTAGCCGTTCCAGACGTGCCAGCTTTAAATTAACATCGTAATAGTCGTTCAGGTTATCAATACCGACAACCTCATGACCGCCCTCAATGAGGCGTTTGCTGACATTCGAACCGATAAAACCCGCTGCACCCGTTACCAGAAATTTCATATCTTTCCTCAAATACCCAACGCTTACAGATGCGATAACGCATCACATGGTGACTATGATAGCGCGAAGGGGGCGAGTTACATAACGCATCTTTCCGATATAACTCATCGGATTCTTATAGAAAAATCCCCAGCAATAGATAAACTATGAAAACACAATTATGTTTGCCCTTTTTCATCTGTTAGGGAATGTATGACGCACAACAACAATAGCCAGGTCATCCGAAGCAATGACCCTGAGCAAATTGATTTACTTGATTTAGTGCTGCAGCTGTGGCGTGGGAAGTGGATGATAGCAACGTTTGTTGTTGTTTTTATTGCACTTGCTGTCGGTTATCTTACTTTCGCGAAAGAAAAGTGGACCTCAACCGCAATTATTGCGCAACCTGATGTCGCTCAAATTGCAACATATTCTAATGCGTTGAATATCCTCTACGGTAGCGCTGCACCCTCAATGCTTGATGTTCAAACACGCGCTATTGGTCGTTTCAATTCTTCCTTCTCTGCATTGGCACAGGCACTGGAAAATCAGGACGAACCTGAAAAACTGACAATCGAGCCTGCTGTTAAAGGGGAATCGCTCCCGTTGAGTGTTTCCTACACCAGTACTTCCGCAGAAGCGGCGCAGAAGCAGCTTGCGCAATATATCCAGCAGGTTGATGAGCAAACTTCCAAAGAGCTCACGGTTGACCTGCAAAACAGCATCAAAGAGCAGATTAAAACCCTGAACGATTCTCTGGTAAACCAGGAGAAGGTCGCTCAGGAGCAGAAAGACCTGCGTATTAAACAAATTACCGAAGCGCTGAAAAACGCTGAGGCGGCGAAAATCTCCTCGCCACAGATTCAACAAACTCAGGATGTGACCCAGGAAACAATGTTCCTCCTGGGAAGCGTAGGGCTGAAATCGATGATTGAAAACGAAGCCTCTCGTCCCCTGGTCTTTTCTGCTGCATACTATCAGACCAGGCAAAACCTGCTGGACATCCAAAACCTGAACGTTAAGCCGGACACAATACACGTCTACCGTTACGTCATGAAGCCGGATCTGCCCGTTCGTCGCGATAGCCCGAAAAAAGCCATTGTGCTGATTCTTGCCGTGCTGCTGGGCGGAATGATTGGTTCCGGTGTGGTATTAGGGCGTAACGCATTACGCAACTATAAGCCAAAAGCCTGATTTGCAGATTAAAAAAAACCGGGGAAAATCCCCGGTTTTTTTATTTATGACGCTTTCGTAGATTCTCAATCACCGCCGTCAAATCCAGTTCCTGATCCTGCAGCAGCACCAGCAGGTGATACATCAAATCCGACGCTTCATTCGTCAACTCTTCCCGGTCGTGTACGGTCGCGGCCAGCGCCGTCTCAACACCTTCTTCACCCACCTTCTGCGCAATACGCTTAGTCCCGCTGGCATACAGCTTCGCGGTATAGGAGCTCTCAGGATCCGCGGATTTACGCTCCGCCAGGAGTTGCTCAAGCTGATACAGGAACAGCCACTGGTGACTCGCCTCGCCGAAGCAGCTGCTGGTGCCTTTATGGCAGGTTGGGCCGATTGGGTTCACCAGCACCAGCAGGGTGTCGTTATCGCAGTCTGGCGTCATGCTGACCACGTTCAGGAAGTGCCCCGAGGTTTCCCCTTTGGTCCACAGGCGCTGCTTCGTGCGCGAGAAAAACGTCACTTTGCCGCTGTCGATTGTTTTTGCCAGCGCGTCCTGGTTCATGTATCCCAGCATCAGCACTTCGCCTGAGACGGCATGCTGTACAACCACCGGCAGTAATCCGTCAGTTTTTTCCCAGTCCAACTGCGCCTGTTGTTGCTCTGTTAACATACCCTGATCTCCACGCCCTGGTCGGCCAGGTACGTTTTTAACTCGCCAATATTGATAATCTGTTTGTGGAACACGGACGCGGCCAGCGCGCCGTCGACGTTCGCATCGCGTAAGGCTTCCAGGAAGTGTTCCATGGTGCCCGCGCCGCCGGAGGCAATCAGCGGAACGTGGCACACCGCGCGAACTTTCTTCAGCTGCTCAAGATCGTAACCGTTACGCACGCCGTCCTGGTTCATCATGTTCAGCACAATCTCACCTGCGCCGCGCTTCTGCACTTCCTGCACCCAGTCGAGCGTTTCCCACTGCGTCACGCGCGTCCGGCTTTCATCGCCGGTATATTGGTTAACGTGATATTTGCCGGTCGCGGCGTCGAACCAGGTATCAATCCCTACCACTATGCACTGCACGCCAAAGCGATCGGCCAGGCGGGTAATCAGTTCCGGCTCGGCCAGAGCAGGGGAGTTGATGGAAATCTTGTCGGCGCCAAAAGAGAGAATTTTGGCGGCGTCATCAGCAGACTTAATCCCGCCCGCCACGCAGAACGGAATATCAATCACTTCCGCCACGCGCGCGACCCAGCTTTTATCGACCACGCGGCCATCGCTGGAGGCGGTGATATCATAGAAGACCAGTTCGTCAGCGCCTTCATCAGCATAGCGTTTTGCCAGCGGGACGATATCGCCAATGATCTCGTGGTTGCGGAACTGCACGCCTTTCACAACCTGACCATCGCGCACGTCAAGACAAGGAATTATCCGTTTTGCCAGCATTGAATCGCCTCCGTCACCGTAAATTTACCTTCCAGCAGGGCCCGGCCCACAATCACGCCCTGTACCCCCGTTCCGCGCAGCGCGGCGATATCGGCTAAGTCACCGATGCCGCCAGATGACTGGAATGCCACCTGCGGATAACGGGCGCAAACTTCTTCATATAAAGAAACGTTGGAACCCGCCAGCGTGCCGTCGCGCGAGATGTCCGTGCACAGCACGTGCTTCAGGCCCACAGGGAGATACGTTTCGACCAGCGCTTCCAGCGTTACGCCGGAATTTTCCTGCCAGCCGCTGACCGCCACCTGTTTATTACCCTGTTCGTCAATGCGCACGTCCAGCGCCAGTACCAGGGCGTCGGCGCCAAAGCGGCGGAACCAGCCCTTCACCGTCTCAGGCTCTTTCACGGCGGTTGAACCGACCACCACGCGCGCCACGCCCGCATCCAGCAGAGCCGCCACGTCGTCTTCGGTGCGCACGCCGCCGCCGACCTGCACGGGCACGTCAACACCAGCAACCAGTTTTTTCAGCAGCGGGATCTGGCGCTTCGCCGGATCTTTCGCGCCCGTTAAATCCACCAGATGCAGCACCTGTGCACCCTGGGCGGCATAATCCTGCAGGCGCGGCAGCGGGTCCTTTCCGTAGTCGCGCTGTTGACCGTAATCGCCCTGATGAAGACGGACAACCGTGCCGTCAATTAAATCTAACGCGGGAATAATCATCACATCTCCAGGAAGTTTTTCAGCAGCTGCGCGCCCGCGGCGCCAGAGCGTTCCGGGTGAAACTGCACGCCGAAGAAATTGTCTTTCTGCACCGCCGCGGTAAACGCCTCGCCATAATTGCACTGGGCGATGGTATTGACGTTCACCGGCATGGCGTAACTGTGCACGAAGTAAAAGTACGCGCCGTCTTCGATGCCGCGAAACAGCCGGTCACCCGCTTTGGCGTAAACTCGGTTCCAGCCCATATGCGGCAGAGGCAGGCCGTGGTCGGTCATTTTCGGTACGTCTTCGTCGATAATGCCCAGCAGGTCAACGCCGTTGCTCTCTTCGCTGCGGCGGCCAAGAAGCTGCATGCCCAGGCAAATCCCCAGCACCGGCTGGGTACAGGCTTTGATCAAATCGACCAGATCGCGTTCGCGAATCTGATCCATCGCCGCCTGCGCGGTGCCAACGCCCGGTAGGAAAAGCTTGTCAGCGCGCAATACAATGTCCGGATCGCGGCTCACCACCGGCTCATAGCCGTGGCGCGCGATGGCCGATTTCACGGAGTTGAGGTTGGCGCATCCGGTATCCAGAATCACCACGTTCATTACAACACTCCTTTCGACGAGGGCAGGGCATCGCCTTCCACGCGGATCGCCTGGCGAAGCGTACGGCCAAAGGCTTTAAACAGGCTCTCCACGCGGTGGTGATCGTTTTTGCCTTTGGTTTTCAGGTGCAGCGTCAGTCCCATGGTATAGGACAGGGAACGGAAGAAGTGCTCCACCATTTCGGTGCTGAGATCGCCGACGCGCTGGTAGGTGAAATCAGCTTTGTATTCCAGGTGCGGACGACCCGAGATGTCCATGGCGCAGCGCGCCAGGCACTCGTCCATCGGCAGGACGAAGCCGAAACGGTTGATGCCGCGCTTGTCGCCGAGCGCCAGCTTCAGGGCTTCACCCAGCGCCAGGCCGGTATCTTCCACGGTGTGGTGATCGTCAATATAAAGGTCGCCTTTTACCGCGATCTCCATGCGGAAACCACCGTGGGTGGCAATCTGGTCCAGCATGTGGTCAAAGAAACCGACGCCGGTGTGGATCTTGCTGCCGCCTTCACGGTCCAGCCATACCTTTACATCAATCTGCGTCTCTTTGGTGTTACGCTCAACGTGGGAATAGCGGTCGCGTTTTGTCAGTTGCTCGCCAATCTTTGCCCAGTTAAGGTCGTTACGATCGTAGCGCAGCCCCGCGATGCCCATGTTTTCCGCCAGCGTAATATCGGTGATGCGATCGCCGATGACGTAGCTGTTGGTTTTATCCAGCATATCTTCGGCCAGATAGCGCTCAACCAGCTTCACCTTTGGCTTACGGCAGTCGCACTCGTCGGCTGGCATGTGCGGGCAAATCAGCACTTCATCAAATACCACGCCCTGAGAGGTCAGCACCTGCATCATCAGGTTATGCGGGCCGTCAAAGTCCGCCTGCGGGAAACTGTCCGTACCCAGACCGTCCTGGTTGGTAATCATTACCAGCTTATAGCCCGCTTTCTGAAGCTTAAGCAGCACCGGGATCACGTCCGGTTCAAAAGCCAGCTTGTCGAAACGATCGACCTGGAAATCGGCTGGTGGCTCCGAAATAAGGGTGCCGTCACGATCGATGAAAAGGATCTTCTGGGTCATACTTTCTCCGCTTTCAGGGCGTCAATGACGCGCTGGCTCTCTGCGCGGGTGCCTACGGTGATACGTAAACAGCCACTCAGGGAAGGTTGTTTATTCTGGTCTCGTAAGATAATGCCCTGATCCCATAAAGATTTAAATACGGCACTGGAGGCGGTGAAGCGCGCCAGGATGTAGTTGGTTTCCGAGTCGAACACCTGCTCGACGCAAGGGATGTCTTTCAGCGCGGTGACAAGGTACTGACGTTCCTCCAGGATCTGCGCCACGCGTTCGCGCATCGCGTTGATACCCTGAGGCGTCAGCGCCTGTGCCGCAATATCGGCAACCGGCGTTGAGAGCGGGTACGGGGCGATCACTTTCAGCAGCAGGTCGATAACCTCTTTATTCGCCAGCGTAAACCCGCAGCGCAGGCCCGCGAGGGCGAAGGCTTTTGACAACGTGCGCAGCACAACGAGATGCGGATACTCTTCCAGCCAGCCCGTCAGCGTCGCCTGCGGGCAGAACTCGATGTAGGCCTCGTCGGCCACCACCAGCGCTTTACCACGGGTCATCTCTAGCAGGGTGCGGATATCCTGCGGGTTAATAATCTGCCCGGTGGGGTTATTTGGGCTGCAGACGAAGACGACCTTCACGCCGTCGAGATTGTCGGCAATGCCCTGTAAATCGAGCTGCCAGTTCTCCAGCGCCTGGACGTTGCGGCACGCCACGCCGAAGGTTTCGGCGCTGACGCTGTACATGCCGTACGTGGGCTGGCAGTACATCACCGCGTCTTTGCCCGGCTCGCAGAACGCGCGGATCAGTAGCTCAATGCCCTCATCCGCGCCGCGGCTTACCAGTACCTGCTCCGGCTTCACACCCGCGTACTGGGCGTAGTTTTCAATCACCGCTTTTGGCTGACACTCCGGATAGCGGTTCAGCGTTTGCTGCGACAGCTCAAATTGCACCGCAGTCGGGAATTCGTTGGCGTTCAGCCAGACGTCCCCGTTTCCACCCAGACGACGCGCAGACTGGTAAGGCGTCAGGCGGCGGACATTTTCGCGGGCTAATTCTTCAATGTTCATGCTTGCTCCTTCAGGGCGGCAACGCGCAGCGTCACGGCGTTTTTGTGGGCGGTCAGACGCTCGGCGGCGGCCAGGGTTTCAATAGTAGAAGCCAGTGAAGCAAACCCCTCGCGGGACAGCTCCTGCACGGTCATGCGTTTCTGGAAATCCGCCAGGCCGAGGCTGGAACAGGTAGAGGTGTAGCCATACGTTGGCAGCACGTGGTTGGTGCCGGAGGCGTAATCCCCTGCGGACTCCGGTGACCAGTCGCCGAGGAACACCGAGCCCGCGCTGGTGATGCTGTCGACCAGATCGCGCGCTTTGCGGGTCTGAATAATCAGGTGCTCCGGGCCGTACTGGTTGGAGATGGCGATGCACTGCTCGAGATCGCGCGCCACAATCAGGCGGCTGGCCGCTAACGCCTGACGTGCCGTGTCGGCGCGGGGCAGGTCGGCAAGCTGGCGTTCAACGGCTTCGCCCACGCGTTTCGCCATATCGGCATCCGGCGTCAGCAGGATGACCTGCGAGTCCGGGCCGTGTTCTGCCTGTGAAAGCAGGTCGGAGGCCACGAAGTCCGGCGTTGCGCCGCTGTCGGCAATGACCAACACTTCAGACGGACCGGCAGGCATATCGATGGCCGCACCGTCGAGACGCTGGCTGACCTGGCGCTTGGCTTCGGTCACATACGCATTTCCCGGGCCAAAGATTTTGTCGACTTTAGGAATGGACTCCGTCCCGAACGCCAGGGCGGAAATCGCCTGCGCGCCGCCCACTTTATACACCGCCTGCACGCCGCAGAGTTTTGCCGCGTAGAGGATCTCATCGGCGATCGGTGGCGGAGAGCACAGCACTACTTTCTGGCATCCGGCGATACGCGCCGGCGTGGCGAGCATTAATACGGTCGAAAACAGCGGCGCTGAACCACCAGGGATATAAAGTCCCACTGACGCAACCGGGCGCGTCACCTGCTGGCAACGCACGCCGGGCAGGGTTTCGACATCCACGGTCTGCAGCTTCTGCGCGGTGTGGAAGGTATCAATGTTTTTCACCGCAACGGCCATCGCCTGCTTGATGTCGTCACCCAGACGATTACTGGCATCAATGATTTCATGCTCCGTAACCTGCAATGCGCCGACTTCCGTCTTATCAAACTTTGCACTGTATTCACGCAGGGCGTCATCGCCACGGGCTTTGACGTTATCCAGGATCTCCGCCACGGTGCGTGAGATGCTCTCAGAGGCGGAAATCGCCGGGCGCATCAGCAGCTCACGCTGTTGCTCGTCGCTACAATTATTCCAGTCGATGATTGTGTTAAAGCTCATGGCCATTACTCCATCATCTTCTCAATTGGCAGCACCAGGATGGAGCTTGCGCCCAGCGCCTTCAGTTTTTCCATGGTTTCCCAGAACAGGGTTTCGCTGCTCACCATGTGCATCGCCACGCGCTGCTGATCGCCCGCCAGCGGCAGGATGGTTGGGCGCTCAGCGCCCGGCAGCAGGGCAATCACTTCATCCAGACGCTCGGTTGGGGCGTGCATCATGATGTATTTGGACTCACGCGCCTGAATCACGCCCTGAATACGGGTCAGCAGCTTGTCGATCAGCTGCTGTTTGGCGTCGGCCATCTCGCCGTCGCGCTGAATCAGGCACGCTTTAGAGCGGTAAATCACTTCCACTTCGCGCAGACCGTTCGCTTCCAGCGTCGCGCCGGTCGAGACGAGGTCACAGATGGCGTCCGCCAGACCCGCACGCGGTGCAACTTCAACGGAGCCGTTCAGCAGGCAGGATTTAAACTGCACGCCTTTCTGGTCGAGATAACGCTTCAACAGGTGAGGGTAAGAGGTGGCGATACGTTTGCCGTTCAGCGCGGCCGGGCCGTCCCACGCTTCATCAACCGGCGTGGCCAGCGACAGGCGGCAGCCGCCGAAGTCCAGACGACGCAGGGTGAAGTAACGCGGGTCTTCACCCTGCGCGCGGCGGGTCAGCAGCTCTTCTTCCAGCACGTTTTCACCGATGATACCGAGGTCAACGACGCCGTCCATCACAAGGCCGGGAATATCGTCATCACGCACGCGCAGAATGTCGATCGGCATGTTTTCAGCCAGAGCAATCAGGCGCTGGGTGTGCAGGTTGATTTTGATCCCGCAGCGGGCCAACAGTTCGCGTGAATCGTCACTTAAACGGCCTGATTTTTGAATAGCTATGCGTAAACGTGAGTTATCTAACATTCTTTATTCCTCGTTAACCTGTTTTAACCTGTCTGAATTTGGTCCAAAAAAAAGCCCCCGGAAGAAGATCTTCCGGGGGCTTTTTCATGCGTTCATGCACCACTGGAAGATCCAAACGTCTTCCAGCACACATCGCCTGAAAGACTAGTCAGGATGATGGTGATGATGGTGGTGTTTAAATTGAACGCGTGTCATATAAATTCTCGATGAATGCTTATTCATTTGATGTCTTTTAACCTAAACCAGTTGTACGACATATTGCAAGGGCTTTTTTTGATCATTAATTCATTTCATATTGATGCTATGAATTGTGTGTTCTGCCGGGCTGGCGTAGCCTTATGAAAGACGAGTGAGAGTCAGGAGAATTCGCATGAAAAAGGTCGCGATTGTCGGTTTAGGATGGCTGGGAATGCCGCTGGCGATGTCATTAGCCGCGAAAGGCTGGCAGGTGACCGGGAGCAAGACCACCCGGGATGGGGTCGAAGCGGCACGCATGTGCGGTATTGATGGCGTTGAACTGCGTCTGGAGCCGGAGCTGGTGTGTGATGCGGACGATCTGGACACGCTGATGAACGTAGATGCGCTGGTGATTACGCTACCCGCACGGCGCAGTGGCCCGGGCGAATCATTCTACCTGCAGGCGATGCAGGAGATTGTCGACAGCGCGCTGGCGCATCACGTCCCGCGCATCATTTTTACCAGCTCGACGTCGGTTTATGGCGATGCTGAGGGCGTGGTGAAAGAGAGTTCCGAGCGCCGTCCCGTAACCGCGAGCGGTCAGGTCCTGAAAGAGCTGGAAGACTGGCTGCATAACCTTCCCGGCACGCAGGTCGATATCGTTCGTCTGGCGGGGCTGGTTGGCCCGGGGCGTCATCCGGGGCGCTTCTTTGCCGGTAAGACGGCACCAGACGGTCAGCATGGCGTGAATCTTGTGCATCTTGAAGATGTTATTGGCGCGATTGAGCTACTCTTACAGGCTCCAAAAGGCGGACACATCTATAATATATGTGCACCGTCTCATCCGGCGCGCAGCACGTTTTACCCGCTCATGGCACGCCAGCTTGGGTTGGCTCCGCCGGTTTTTGGTGAGGCAAAGAACGAAAGTAAAGGCAAAATTGTTGATGGCAATCGCATTTGCCATGAGCTGGGGTTTGAGTATCAGTATCCCGATCCGCTGGTGATGCCCATGGAATAAGCCCCGCAGCGGAGACCGTCGCACACCGAAAGGGGGCGAGCATGAAACCGCTGCTGGATGTTCTTATTATTCTGGATGCACTGGAAAAAGAGGGGAGCTTTGCGGCTGCCTCGGCAAAGCTTTACAAAACCCCTTCGGCCCTGAGCTACACCGTTCAAAAACTGGAAAGCGATCTTAACATACAGATCCTCGATCGCTCCGGGCACCGCGCGCGGTTTACCCGCACCGGGCAGATGCTGCTGGAAAAAGGCCGTGACGTTCTTCATACCGTTCGCGAGCTGGAAAAGCAGGCCGTCAAGCTCCATCAGGGATGGGAGAATGAGCTGGTGATTGGCGTGGATGATACCTTTCCGTTTTCTCTACTGACGCCGCTCATTGAAGCGTTTTACCAGCATCACAGCGTCACCCGGCTGATCTTCATCAACGGGGTGCTGGGCGGCTCCTGGGAGGCTTTAACCCAGGGCAGGGCGGACATCTTTGTCGGTGCCCTGCATGAGCCTCCCCAGTTGAGTGACTTTGGCTTTGCCCGCCTGGGCGTGCTGGAGCAGGTATTTGCCGTGGCGCCCCATCATCCGCTGGCTCAGGAGCCTGATCCTCTTAACCGCCGCGTTATTAAGGGGTACCGCGCAATAGTAGTCGGGGACAGCTCTCGCCCCGAATGTGCGGTTTCCTCGCAGCTGCTGGATGAGCAGGAGGCCATTACCGTTTTTGACTTTAAAACCAAGCTGGAGCTGCAAATTAGCGGCCTGGGCTGCGGCTATTTACCGCGCTACCTGGCGCAGCGCTTTATTGATAGCGGTGCGCTTGTTGAAAAACAGGTGCTTGCGCAAAGCAGTAACGAATCGGTGTGGGTCGGCTGGAATGAACAAACCGCCGGGCTGGCCAGCGCCTGGTGGCGGGACGAAATTTTAGCAAATAGTGCTATCGCCGCAGTTTACTCTCAGGGGAGCGCCGAGAAATCAGCCAGTTAGAAAAAAGAAAATGACCCGGTGCGTTGCAAAGTATTGCCTTTTGTATCCGATGTGGGGCAAAATGCCGCCGCTGCAACCAAATGAATAATCGACGATATAAAAGGCGTCGGTTATTTTTTTTTGCATGTACGAAACGAAACTAAAAACCAAGAGGCCGGGCTTCGTACCGGATAGATATTTACTAAAATCCGACAGTTGTTGTCGCTGAGGAAGAAAGAAATGGGGCAATTTTTCGCTTACGTGGCGGTTATCACCGTAAAGGAGAATAACTATGTCGCATAACGCAACTCCAAACACCTCTCGCGTGGAATTACGTAAAACGCTTACGTTGATTCCGGTTGTTATGATGGGCCTTGCCTATATGCAACCGATGACGCTGTTCGATACATTCGGTATCGTATCGGGCCTCACTGACGGTCATGTGCCGACGGCTTACGGCTTTGCGCTGATTGCGATCCTCTTTACCGCGCTGAGCTACGGTAAACTGGTGCGTCGCTATCCGTCTGCAGGTTCCGCCTACACCTATGCCCAGAAATCCATCAGCCCGACGGTTGGCTTTATGGTGGGCTGGTCTTCGCTGCTCGACTACCTGTTCGCGCCGATGATCAACATTCTGCTGGCAAAAATCTATTTTGAAGCGCTGGTGCCATCGATTCCCTCGTGGATCTTCGTCGTGGCGCTGGTAGCCTTTATGACGGCCTTTAACCTGCGAAGCATCAAGTCTGTTGCCAACTTTAACTCCGTTATCGTTGTGCTTCAGGTTGTCCTGATTGCCGTGATTCTTGGCATGGTGATCTATGGCGTATTCCACGGCGAAGGCGCGGGCACCCTGGCGAGCAGCAAACCGTTCTGGTCTGGTGATGCGCATGTGATCCCGATGATTACCGGGGCGACGATTCTGTGCTTCTCCTTTACCGGTTTCGACGGGATTAGCAACCTGTCTGAGGAAACGAAGGATGCAGAGCGCGTGATCCCGCGTGCCATCTTCCTGACGGCGCTGATTGGCGGTCTGATCTTTATTTTCTCGACCTATTTCCTGCAACTGTACTTCCCGGATATCTCGCGCTTCAAGGATCCGGATGCGTCTCAGCCGGAAATCATGCTCTATGTGGCGGGTAAAGCGTTCCAGGTCGGCGCGCTGATCTTCTCCACCATCACCGTACTGGCGTCCGGTATGGCCGCGCATGCAGGCGTTGCGCGTCTGATGTACGTAATGGGTCGTGATGGCGTATTCCCGAAAAGCTTCTTCGGCTACGTGCATCCAACCTGGCGTACCCCGGCGATGAACATTATCCTGGTCGGTGCGATCGCGCTTCTGGCGATTAACTTTGACCTGGTGATGGCAACGGCGCTGATTAACTTCGGTGCGCTGGTGGCGTTCACCTTTGTTAACCTGTCGGTTATCTCTCAGTTCTGGATCCGTGAAAAGCGTAACAAGACGCTGAAAGATCACTTCCAGTATCTGTTCCTGCCGATGTGCGGTGCCCTGACCGTGGGCGCGCTGTGGGTTAACCTGGAAGAGAGCTCGATGGTGCTTGGCCTGATTTGGGCAGGTATCGGTCTGGTGTACCTGGCCTGCGTTACGAAGAGCTTCCGTAACCCGGTTCCTCAGTACGAAGACGTTGCTTAAGTCTTAACGTATCAAAAAAAAACCGGAGACCTTGTCTCCGGTTTTTTTATATCTCACTTCAGACTATCTCTTGCGCGTACTGGAACAGGGCTTTTAACAGGATCTGTTTTTCTGCATTGCCTTCATACTGGTTGTATAACGACTCAAGCTCCTGCGCGTAATGCTGCAGATACTCTGGCGTAAACACGTTTCGACGGTGCTGCAGCCAGCGCGCCTGTTCTGCTTCATCCAGCGTGCCGGGATAATTGCGCGCCCGGTAGTTAAACATCAGCTTTTCGATGCGCTTATCGGCGAAGGTGATGTCCAGCGCAGGTAAGTTACGCGGCTCGGTTTGCAGAACAATATTCATGGCTGCGCGGTCGGCATCGCTGAAGAAGCCGTTGTAGAGCTGGGCATCCACGTTTTCGGACGGCACGAACGACTCCGCCTCGGCGAAGATGGCGACCACTTTCTCGCGCACCTGCGGGTTATCGCGAAGCACTTTCAGGTTATCCAGGCAGTGCTGACGGTTAATGCCCAGCCTGTCGGCATCTTCCGGACGCAGCGTGTTCGCCTGCGCCAGCACCGGACATTTATTGATGTGCACCAGCTTAACCGGCACCGCAGGCAGATCCCCGAGTTCATTTTTCGGGGTGTAAAGCCGTTCGCGCAGGGTATCGCTGTCAAGCTCCAGCAGCGGCGAAATATCGCCCGCCAGGTCCACCATGATAACCGCATTACGGTTATCCGGGTGCCACGCCAGCGGCGCAACCCAGCTGGTATTGCCGCGCCAGGCGCCAAACATGCCGGAGATATGCACCAGGGGCTTCATCTGCGGTACGTCGATAAGGGTCATGAGCTTCTGCTTGCTTCGGTGGCTCAGCAGATATTCAAACAGCCGGGGCTGTGCGGTTTTCACCAGCTTCGCCATGGCAATGGTGGCATAAACGTCTGCCATCGCATCGTGGGCATTGCTGTGCTCGATGCCGTTGGCGCGCGTCAGGTGTTCCAGCCGGAAGCTGGTTAGCCCTTCCTCATTTTCCGGCCAGTTAATGCCTTCAGGGCGCAGGGCATAACAGGCGCGCATGATGTCGAGCAGATCCCAGCGTGAATTGCGGTTCTGCCAGCTCCAGGCGTACGGATCGTAGAAGTTGCGATAGAAGATATTGCGCGTCACTTCATCATCGAAGCGGATGTTGTTGTAACCGACCACGCAGGTATTAGGCACGGTAAACAGATCGTGGATGCGGCGGGCGAACTCTGCTTCGTTAACGCCTTTTTCCCGTGCTTCCTGCGGCGTGATCCCGGTGACCATTACCGCGCCGGGCTGCGGCAGGTAGTCATCAGCCGGTTTACAGTAAAAGACCTCAGGCTCGCCAATGATGTTGAATTCGTCATCGGTGCGGATGGCGGCAAACTGCGCCGGTCGGTCCAGCGCCGGATGCGTGCCAAAGGTTTCGTAGTCGTGGAATAAAAAAGTCGGGCGTGCGGCAGAGTCAGACACCAGTAATACCATCCTGTTAAAAAATGACGTCACTATGGTAAACGATCGTGCGGGTCAGACCGAATAAAAAGCGCCGCCGCGTCGCAAATTTGCGAGACCGCTTCCGCGTAAAACCTGCGTTCTGTCACATTTTTTTGCAATTAAGCCAGGTAACGACATCAGAAGTCCCGTAAAAAGGTCATCGATTTTTAATGACCTGAGGATATACCGTTGAAACGCCGTCTGTTTATTGCTGTTTCTTTACTCGCTTCGAGTGTCTCATCTGCTTTTGCGGCCGAACCACTGGATTTTTCGCCGCAGCCTCCGGCCATTCAGGCTGGCTCCTGGGTGCTGATGGATTACACGACTGGTCAAATTTTAACGGCGGGCAACGAACATCAGCAACGTAACCCGGCGAGCCTCACCAAACTGATGACGGGCTATGTGGTCGACCGGGCTATTGATAGCCACCGCATTACCCCGGATGACATTGTCACCGTAGGGCGTGACGCGTGGGCAAAGGGCAACCCGGTTTTTGACGGTTCGTCGCTGATGTTTCTGAAAGAGGGCGATCGCGTCACCGTGCGTGACTTAAGCCGCGGTCTGATTGTCGATTCCGGCAACGATGCCTGCGTGGCGCTGGCCGATCACGTGGCGGGCGGGCAGCCGCAGTTTGTGAAGATGATGAACGACTACGTGCAGAAGCTGAACCTGCGTGATACGCACTTTGAAACCGTCCACGGTCTGGACGCGCCGGGCCAGCACAGCTCGGCCTATGACCTGGCCGTGCTCTCCCGGGCCATCATTCACGGTGAGCCAGAGTTTTATCATATGTACAGCGAAAAGAGTCTCACCTGGAACGGCATCACCCAGCAAAACCGTAACGGCCTGCTATGGGATAAAACCATGAACGTGGACGGCCTGAAAACGGGGCATACCTCAGGAGCAGGCTTTAACCTTATTGCCTCCGCGGTGGACGGTCAGCGTCGTTTGATTGCGGTGGTGATGGGCGCAGACAGCCCGAAAGGGCGCGAGGACCAGGCCCGCAAACTGCTGCACTGGGGGCAGCAGAATTTCGATACGGTGCAGATCCTGCATAACGGTAAAAAAGTCGGAACAGAGCGTATCTGGTACGGCGATAAAGAACAGGTGAAACTGGGCACCGACCAGGACTTCTGGCTGGCCCTGCCGAAAGCGGAAGTACCGAACATCAAAGCCAAATACGTGCTGGATAAAAAAGAGCTGGAAGCACCGATTACCGCGCATCAGCGGGTCGGGGAGATCCAGCTCTATGACCGCGACAAGGTCGTGGCGCACTGGCCTCTGGTCACTCTGGAAGCCGTTGATAAGGGAGGCGTATTCTCACGCCTGAGCGATTATCTTCACCACACGCTTTAACCGCTGATGGGCAGACTGGCAGGGTTGCGAGTCTGCTCACATAATAAACACTCCTCGTTTGCCGATAATAGAAATCCTGCTTTATAGTGTATAAATATACAGTACTAATCGGAGGCAGCATGGACTACAGCATCAAGCAGCAACAGAAACGTAAGATTGCGGGTTTTCATCTTGTTGGGCCGTGGGAAAAAACGGTCAAGCAGGGTTTTGAACAGCTGGTCATGTGGGTAGACGGGCGTCACATTGAGCCGCTGGAGTGGGTGGCGGTCTACTACGATAACCCCGATGAGGTTCCGGCAGAAAAACTGCGCTGCGATACGGCCGTTACCGTACCGGATGATTTCGTCATCCCGGAAAACAGCGAAGGGGTGATGATGACGGAAATCGCGGCCGGTGATTATGCCGTGGCGACGGCGCGCGTGGAAAACTACGACTTTGCAACCCCGTGGTATCAGTTCTTTAATTCCCTGCTGCAGGATAATAAATATCAGATGGCGCTTAAGCCCTGCTTTGAGCGCTATCTCAATGATGGCAACGCGGACGGCTACTGGGATATTGAAATGTTTATCGCGGTAGAGCACAAAACGGTTTAAGCCTGCTCAATGAAGGGTTTTTCAGCCGGGAGCGATCCGCCCGGCTGAAAACACAGTACAATTGTGATTTGCCGTGTTGCTGGAGAGCGGGTGTGCGTCCCGACAAATCATTAACCCCTTTTGAAATTCGCTTATATAAACATTACCGCGTGGTGCACGGGTGTCGCATCGCGCTGGCGTTCGTGTTGACCTTTGTACTGGTCAGGTTGCTGGATATACCGGAAGGAACGTGGCCGCTGATCACGTTGGTGGTGGTGATGGGGCCAATCTCATTTTGGGGAAACGTTGTCCCGCGCGCCTTCGAGCGGATAGGTGGTACCGTGCTTGGCTCTGCTCTGGGGCTGATTGCCCTGAAGCTTGAGCTCATCTCATTTCCAGTGATGCTGGCATGGTGCGGTGCCGCCATGTTCCTGTGCGGCTGGCTGGCGCTGGGCAAACGGCCTTATCAGGCGCTGCTGATTGGTATCACTCTCGCGGTCGTGGTCGGCGCGCCAGCAGGGGATATGACCACGGCGATGTGGCGAAGCGGGGATGTTATTCTGGGCTCGCTGCTCGCCATGCTGTTTACCGGCATCTGGCCGCAGCGGGCTTTTCTGCACTGGCGTATCCAGATGGCTAACTACGTCACGGCGTTTAACCGCGTTTACCAGGCGGGGTTTTCACCGAATCTGGTTGAGCGTCCCCGGCTGGAAAAGCATCTGCAAACCATCCTCAACGACGTGGTCAAAATGCGCGGCCTGATAGTACCAGCCAGTAAAGAGACCCATATTCAGAAAGCGATTTTCGAAGCTATCCAGACGGTCAGCCGCAATCTGGTGTGCATGCTTGAACTGCAAATCAATGCGCACTGGGCCACGCGTCCCAGCCATCTGTTGATGCTTAACGCCCAGACCCTCAAAGAGACGCAGATGATGACGCAGCAGACCCTGCTGACCATCGCCCATGCGCTCTATGAAGGCAACCCGCAGCCCGTGCTGGCGAACAGCGAGCGGCTCAATGAAATCGTGGCGGAACTGAAGCAGTTAATCAACGAGCGGCAGGGCGATAACGTGGCGGAAACGCCCATTCACGGCTATGTCTGGCTGAGCCTGGAGCTAGCGCGACAGCTTGAGCTGCTATCGCACCTGATTTGTCGGGCGCTGCGCAAATAAAACGCGGATGTGACGCCTGCTGCTTCGATTCAGCAGCAATTGGGGTTATGATAGCTTTAAACGATATAGCCATTGTCATTCGCAGCCGCTGTCAGTAAGGTTATTGTTACAACGGTTGCTTTAACGAATCCGAATCTCACATTATCAGGGGTGTAAAAATGGAAACTATCAAGCCTTCGTTCCAGGATGTTCTGGAATTCGTCCGCCTGTTCCGCCGCAAAAACAAACTGCAGCGTGAAATCCAGGACGTTGAGAAGAAGATCCGTGACAACCAGAAACGTGTTCTGCTGCTCGACAACCTTAGCGACTACATCAAGCCGGGCATGAGCGTTGAAGCTATTCAGGGCATCATCGCCAGCATGAAGAGCGACTATGAAGACCGCGTTGATGATTACATCATCAAAAATGCCGAGCTGTCCAAAGAGCGTCGCGACATCTCTAAAAAGCTGAAAGTGATGGGCGAAATCAAAAACGCCGAAGCTAAAAGCGAATAATCGCAGCGAATTGTGAAAAAGGCTCTCTGGTGACAGGGAGCCTTTTTTATTTGACGATCAACGGTCCGCTGATTTGTAGGTCGGGTCAGGCGCAGCCACCAGCCGACAATTCTACCCGACGCAGAAAAGCAAAAAGCCTGCTACAAAGCAGGCTTTTTAAATTTGGCTCCTCTGACTGGACTCGAACCAGTGACATACGGATTAACAGTCCGCCGTTCTACCGACTGAACTACAG
>NZ_JADBQB010000018.1:0-28938 GCF_014895705.1 Enterobacter cloacae complex sp. P27C | reverse complement strand
GCGATGGACGACGGTCTGCGTTTCGCAATCCGTGAAGGCGGCCGTACCGTTGGCGCGGGCGTTGTTGCTAAAGTTCTCGGCTAATCGCTGATAACATTTGACGCAATGCGCAATAAAAGGGCATCATTTGATGCCCTTTTTGCACGCTTTCACATCAGAACCTGGCTCATCAGTGATTAATTTTGTCATAATCATTGCTGAGACAGGCTCTGCGGAGAGCGTATAATACGAAAAGCGAATAGCATTTCGATTGGTTTGCCTCGCACTCGCGGGGTGAAAATGTTTGTAGAATACTTCTGACAGGTTGGTTTATGAGTGCGAATACCGAAGCTCAAGGGAGCGGGCGCGGCCTGGAAGCGATGAAATGGGTAGTTGTAGCCGTGCTGCTGATTGTGGCGATTGTCGGCAACTATCTTTATCGTGACATGATGCTGCCGCTACGCGCGCTTGCAGTGGTAATTCTGATTGCTGCGGCGGGTGGTGTCGCGCTGTTGACGACAAAAGGCAAAGCGACCGTTGCGTTTGCCCGCGAAGCGCGTACCGAAGTCCGCAAGGTCATTTGGCCGACTCGCCAGGAAACATTGCACACCACGCTGATCGTAGCGGCGGTAACCGCTGTAATGTCACTGATCCTGTGGGGACTGGATGGTATTCTGGTTCGCCTGGTATCCTTTATCACTGGCCTGAGGTTCTGAGATGTCTGAAGCCCCTAAAAAGCGCTGGTACGTCGTTCAGGCGTTTTCCGGTTTTGAAGGCCGCGTAGCAACGTCGCTGCGTGAGCATATCAAATTACACAACATGGAAGAGTTGTTTGGCGAAGTTATGGTTCCGACCGAAGAAGTGGTTGAGATCCGTGGCGGCCAGCGTCGCAAAAGCGAGCGCAAATTCTTCCCGGGTTACGTGCTGGTTCAGATGGTTATGAACGACGCGAGCTGGCACCTGGTGCGCAGCGTGCCGCGTGTGATGGGCTTTATCGGCGGCACGTCTGACCGTCCGGCGCCAATCAGCGACAAAGAAGTTGATGCGATTATGAACCGCCTGCAGCAGGTGGGTGATAAGCCGCGTCCGAAAACGCTGTTTGAACCGGGTGAAATGGTTCGTGTTAATGACGGTCCGTTTGCTGACTTTAATGGCGTGGTTGAAGAAGTGGACTATGAGAAGTCCCGCCTGAAAGTTTCTGTTTCTATCTTCGGTCGTGCGACCCCGGTAGAGCTGGACTTTGCCCAGGTAGAAAAAGCCTAAGCAGCGATCAAAAAAGCGACGATTTAATCGTTGCACAAGGCGCGGGATTGGAATACAATTTCGCGCCTTTTGTTTTTATGGGTCCCGGCCCGTAAAACGAATTTTATTCACGGGGAGCCTCCCTGAGGCGCTATTACCCAATCAGAGGATTTTAGAATGGCTAAGAAAGTACAAGCCTACGTCAAGCTGCAGGTTGCAGCTGGTATGGCGAACCCAAGTCCACCAGTTGGTCCAGCTCTGGGTCAGCAGGGTGTGAACATCATGGAATTCTGTAAAGCGTTCAACGCAAAAACTGAATCCCTGGAAAAAGGTCTGCCAATCCCAGTCGTAATCACTGTTTACGCTGACCGTTCTTTCACTTTCGTTACCAAAACCCCTCCAGCAGCAGTTCTGCTGAAGAAAGCGGCTGGTATCAAGTCTGGTTCCGGTAAACCGAACAAAGACAAAGTGGGTAAAATTTCCCGCGCTCAGCTGCAGGAAATCGCGCAGACCAAAGCTGCCGACATGACTGGTGCCGACATTGAAGCGATGACTCGCTCCATCGAAGGTACTGCACGTTCCATGGGCCTGGTAGTGGAGGACTAAGAAATGGCTAAACTGACCAAGCGCATGTCCGTGATCCGTGACAAAGTTGATGCGACCAAACAGTACGACATCAACGAAGCTATTGCTCTGCTGAAAGAACTGGCGACTGCTAAGTTCGTTGAAAGCGTTGACGTTGCCGTTAACCTGGGCATCGATGCTCGTAAATCCGATCAGAACGTTCGTGGCGCAACTGTACTGCCACACGGTACTGGCCGTTCCGTTCGCGTAGCTGTATTTGCTCAGGGTGCAAACGCTGAAGCTGCTAAAGCTGCCGGCGCTGAACTGGTAGGTATGGAAGATCTGGCTGATCAGATCAAAAAAGGCGAAATGAACTTTGACGTTGTTATTGCTTCTCCAGATGCAATGCGCGTTGTTGGCCAGCTGGGCCAGGTTCTGGGTCCACGCGGCCTGATGCCAAACCCGAAAGTGGGTACTGTAACCCCTAACGTTGCTGAAGCGGTTAAGAACGCTAAAGCAGGTCAGGTTCGTTACCGTAACGACAAAAACGGCATCATCCACACCACCATCGGTAAAGTGGACTTTGACGCTGACAAACTGAAAGAAAACCTGGAAGCTCTGCTGGTTGCGCTGAAAAAAGCTAAACCAACTCAGGCGAAAGGCGTGTACATCAAGAAAGTTAGCATCTCCACCACCATGGGTGCAGGTGTTGCAGTTGACCAGGCTGGCCTGAGCGCTGCTGCAAACTAATGCCTTTACGTGGGCGGTGATTTTGTCTACAATATTACCCCCACGTTTGCTAACGAAAGTTAGCGGCTAAAAGATTTGTTCGTTGGAGCCTGGCCTATCCAGGCCTCCGTCGAAGACCGCAGGTGTTTCGCAAGAAACTTAATCCCCTGCGTAGACGGTGACAGAACGCTAAGATTATTTTTAATACTCTGGCTTGTTTCTGCTCACCGTATTAAGACGCTCTTCCCGTTGGGTTGAGTGAAGTGAGTTCCGGAACATGAGTTCCGGCAAACATCCAGGAGCAAAGCTAATGGCTTTAAATCTTCAAGACAAACAAGCGATTGTTGCTGAAGTCAGCGAAGTAGCCAAAGGCGCGCTGTCTGCAGTAGTTGCGGATTCCCGTGGCGTTACTGTAGACAAAATGACTGAACTGCGTAAAGCAGGTCGTGAAGCTGGCGTATACATGCGTGTTGTTCGTAACACCCTGCTGCGTCGCGTAGTTGAAGGTACTCAGTTCGAGTGCCTGAAAGACACGTTTGTTGGTCCGACCCTGATTGCATACTCTATGGAACACCCGGGCGCTGCTGCTCGTCTGTTCAAAGAGTTCGCGAAAGCGAATGCAAAATTTGAGGTCAAAGCTGCAGCCTTTGAAGGTGAGTTGATCCCGGCATCGCAAATCGATCGCCTGGCAACCCTGCCGACCTACGAAGAAGCAATTGCACGCCTGATGGCAACCATGAAAGAAGCTGCGGCTGGCAAACTGGTTCGCACTCTGGCTGCTGTACGCGATGCGAAAGAAGCTGCTTAATCGCAGTTATCTTTATAAAGCATTTGCTTACGTATAAACTTATTCTGATTTTCAGGAACAATTTAAATGTCTATCACTAAAGATCAAATCATTGAAGCAGTTGCAGCTATGTCCGTAATGGACGTTGTAGAGCTGGTATCTGCAATGGAAGAAAAATTCGGTGTTTCTGCTGCTGCTGCTGTAGCTGTAGCTGCTGGCCCGGCTGAAGCTGCTGAAGAAAAAACTGAATTCGACGTAATTCTGAAAGCTGCTGGCGCGAACAAAGTTGCTGTTATCAAAGCAGTACGTGGCGCAACTGGCCTGGGTCTGAAAGAAGCTAAAGACCTGGTAGAATCTGCTCCAGCTGCGCTGAAAGAAGGCGTGAGCAAAGACGACGCAGAAGCACTGAAAAAATCTCTGGAAGAAGCTGGCGCTGAAGTTGAAGTTAAATAAGCCAACTTTTCTGGTTGCAGCCTAAGCAATTAGGCTGATGGCTGGTGACTTTTTAGTCACCAGCCTTTTTGCGCTGTAAGGCATCAGTAGCATTTCACACTGTTTGACTGCTGATTGTCCTGACAATGCTTGTTTCTATCGACGACTTAATATACTGCGACAGGGTGCTCGCTCTGTGTAAATCGCAATGAAATGGTTTAAGCGTGATAGCAACAGGTATTGCGGAAAGTATTCAATTTTCCGGTCCACAAAATGGTGTTGCACAAACTGTCCCTTCGTCGGACAGATGGGTCGACTTGTCAGCGAGCTGAGGAACCCTATGGTTTACTCCTATACCGAGAAAAAACGTATTCGTAAGGATTTTGGTAAACGTCCACAAGTTCTGGACATTCCATATCTCCTTTCTATCCAGCTTGACTCGTTCCAGAAGTTTATCGAGCAAGATCCTGAAGGGCAGTACGGTCTGGAAGCAGCCTTCCGTTCCGTGTTCCCGATTCAGAGCTACAGCGGTAACTCCGAGCTGCAGTACGTCAGCTACCGCCTTGGCGAACCGGTGTTTGACGTTCAGGAATGTCAGATCCGTGGTGTGACCTATTCCGCACCGCTGCGCGTAAAACTGCGTCTGGTGATCTACGAGCGCGAAGCGCCGGAAGGCACCGTAAAAGACATTAAAGAACAAGAAGTCTACATGGGTGAGATTCCACTCATGACGGACAACGGTACTTTCGTTATCAACGGTACTGAGCGTGTTATCGTTTCCCAGCTGCATCGTAGCCCGGGCGTCTTCTTCGACAGCGATAAAGGTAAAACACACTCTTCCGGTAAAGTACTGTATAACGCACGCATCATTCCTTACCGTGGTTCATGGCTGGACTTCGAGTTCGATCCAAAAGACAACCTGTTTGTCCGTATCGACCGTCGTCGTAAACTGCCTGCAACCATCATTCTGCGTGCACTGAACTATACCACTGAGCAGATCCTGGACCTGTTCTTTGAGAAAGTGATCTTTGAAATCCGCGACAACAAGCTGCAGATGGAGCTGGTGCCGGAACGTCTGCGTGGTGAGACCGCGTCGTTCGACATCGAAGCCGACGGCAAAGTGTATGTGGAAAAAGGTCGCCGTATCACCGCGCGCCACATCCGCCAGCTGGAAAAAGATGATATCAAACACATCGAAGTTCCGGTTGAATACATTGCAGGAAAAGTAGCCGCGAAAGATTACGTTGATGAATCAACTGGCGAGCTGATCTGCCCGGCGAACATGGAGCTGAGCCTGGATCTGCTGGCTAAGTTGAGCCAGTCTGGTCACAAACGTATCGAAACGCTGTTCACCAACGATCTGGACCACGGTCCGTACATCTCTGAGACTGTACGCGTCGACCCAACCAACGATCGTCTGAGCGCGCTGGTAGAAATCTACCGCATGATGCGTCCTGGTGAGCCACCAACTCGCGAAGCGGCTGAAAGCCTGTTCGAGAACCTGTTCTTCTCCGAAGACCGCTACGATCTGTCCGCGGTCGGTCGTATGAAGTTCAACCGTTCTCTGCTGCGCGACGAGATTGAAGGTTCCGGTATCCTGAGCAAAGACGACATCATCGAAGTGATGAAGAAGCTCATTGATATCCGTAACGGCAAAGGCGAAGTGGACGATATCGACCACCTCGGCAACCGTCGTATCCGTTCCGTTGGCGAAATGGCGGAAAACCAGTTCCGCGTTGGCCTGGTACGTGTAGAGCGTGCGGTGAAAGAGCGTCTGTCTCTGGGCGATCTGGATACCCTGATGCCTCAGGATATGATCAACGCCAAGCCGATTTCTGCAGCAGTGAAAGAGTTCTTCGGTTCCAGCCAGCTGTCCCAGTTCATGGACCAGAACAACCCGCTGTCTGAGATCACGCACAAACGTCGTATCTCTGCACTCGGCCCAGGCGGTCTGACCCGTGAACGTGCAGGCTTTGAAGTTCGAGACGTACACCCGACTCACTACGGTCGCGTATGTCCAATCGAAACGCCTGAAGGTCCAAACATCGGTCTTATCAACTCCCTGTCCGTGTACGCGCAGACAAACGAATACGGTTTCCTTGAGACGCCGTATCGTAAAGTGACCGACGGTGTGGTTACCGACGAAATTCATTATCTGTCTGCTATCGAAGAAGGCAACTACGTTATCGCTCAGGCGAACTCCAACCTGGATGACGAAGGCCACTTTGTAGAAGATCTGGTTACCTGCCGTAGCAAAGGCGAATCCAGCTTGTTCAGCCGCGACCAGGTTGACTACATGGACGTATCCACCCAGCAGGTGGTATCCGTCGGTGCGTCCCTGATCCCGTTCCTGGAACACGATGACGCCAACCGTGCATTGATGGGTGCGAACATGCAACGTCAGGCCGTTCCAACTCTGCGCGCTGATAAGCCGCTGGTTGGTACCGGTATGGAACGTGCTGTTGCCGTTGACTCCGGTGTTACTGCAGTTGCTAAGCGTGGCGGTACCGTTCAGTACGTTGACGCATCCCGTATCGTTATCAAAGTTAACGAAGACGAGATGTATCCGGGCGAAGCGGGTATCGACATCTACAACCTGACCAAATACACCCGTTCTAACCAGAACACCTGTATCAACCAGATGCCTTGCGTATCTCTGGGTGAGCCAGTTGAGCGCGGCGACGTGCTGGCAGACGGTCCGTCCACCGACCTCGGTGAACTGGCGCTCGGTCAGAACATGCGCGTAGCGTTCATGCCGTGGAACGGTTACAACTTCGAAGACTCCATCCTCGTCTCCGAGCGTGTGGTTCAGGAAGATCGTTTCACCACCATCCACATTCAGGAACTGGCCTGTGTGTCCCGTGACACCAAGCTGGGGCCAGAAGAGATCACTGCCGACATCCCTAACGTGGGTGAAGCTGCGCTCTCCAAGCTGGATGAATCCGGTATTGTTTACATCGGTGCGGAAGTGACCGGCGGCGACATTCTGGTAGGTAAGGTGACGCCGAAAGGTGAAACCCAGCTGACCCCAGAAGAGAAACTGCTGCGTGCTATCTTCGGTGAGAAAGCGTCTGACGTTAAAGACTCTTCTCTGCGCGTACCAAACGGTGTTTCCGGTACGGTTATCGACGTTCAGGTCTTCACTCGTGATGGCGTTGAGAAAGATAAGCGTGCGCTGGAAATCGAAGAGATGCAGCTCAAACAGGCTAAGAAAGACCTGTCTGAAGAACTGCAGATCCTCGAAGCAGGTCTGTTCAGCCGTATCTATGCGGTGCTGGTTGCCGGTGGCGTTGAAGCTGAGAAGCTCGACAAACTGCCACGCGATCGCTGGCTGGAACTCGGCCTGACCGACGAAGAGAAACAAAATCAGCTGGAACAGCTGGCTGAGCAGTATGACGAACTGAAACACGAGTTCGAGAAAAAACTCGAAGCGAAACGCCGCAAAATCACTCAGGGCGACGATCTGGCACCAGGCGTGCTGAAGATTGTTAAGGTGTATCTGGCCGTTAAACGTCAGATCCAGCCTGGTGATAAGATGGCAGGTCGTCACGGTAACAAGGGTGTTATCTCTAAGATCAACCCGATCGAAGATATGCCGCACGATGCTAACGGTACGCCGGTAGATATCGTACTGAACCCACTGGGCGTACCGTCTCGTATGAACATTGGTCAGATCCTGGAAACTCACCTGGGTATGGCTGCGAAAGGTATTGGCGACAAGATTAACGCCATGCTGAAACAGCAGCAGGAAGTCGCGAAACTGCGCGAATTCATCCAGCGTGCCTACGATCTGGGTACCGACGTGCGTCAGAAAGTCGACCTGAACACCTTCAGCGATGAAGAAGTGCTGCGTCTGGCAGAGAACCTGCGCAAAGGTATGCCAATTGCAACGCCGGTATTCGACGGTGCAAAAGAAGCTGAAATCAAAGAGCTGCTGCAACTGGGTGGTCTGCCAACGTCTGGTCAGATTACGCTGTTTGACGGCCGTACCGGTGAACAGTTTGAGCGTCCAGTAACCGTAGGTTACATGTACATGCTGAAACTGAACCACCTGGTCGACGACAAGATGCACGCTCGTTCTACCGGTTCTTACAGCCTGGTTACTCAGCAGCCGCTGGGTGGTAAGGCACAGTTCGGTGGTCAGCGCTTCGGGGAGATGGAAGTGTGGGCGCTGGAAGCATACGGCGCGGCATACACCCTGCAGGAAATGCTCACCGTTAAGTCTGATGACGTGAACGGTCGTACCAAGATGTATAAAAACATCGTGGACGGCAACCATCAGATGGAACCAGGCATGCCAGAATCCTTCAACGTACTGTTGAAAGAGATTCGTTCGCTGGGTATCAACATCGAACTGGAAGACGAGTAATTCTCGCTCAAACAGGTCACTGGTGCCGGGTTAACCCCCGGCACCGGATTGTGCTAACTCCGACGGGAGCAAATCCGTGAAAGATTTATTAAAGTTTCTGAAAGCGCAGACTAAAACCGAAGAGTTTGATGCGATCAAAATTGCTCTGGCTTCGCCAGACATGATCCGTTCATGGTCTTTCGGTGAAGTTAAAAAGCCGGAAACCATCAACTACCGTACGTTCAAACCTGAGCGTGACGGCCTTTTCTGTGCGCGTATTTTCGGGCCAGTAAAAGACTACGAGTGCCTGTGCGGTAAGTACAAGCGCCTGAAACACCGCGGTGTGATCTGTGAGAAGTGCGGCGTTGAAGTGACCCAGACCAAAGTACGCCGTGAGCGTATGGGCCACATCGAGCTGGCGTCTCCGACTGCTCACATCTGGTTCCTGAAATCTCTGCCGTCCCGTATCGGTCTGCTGCTGGATATGCCGCTGCGCGATATCGAACGTGTTCTGTACTTCGAATCTTATGTAGTTATCGAAGGCGGGATGACGAACCTGGAACGTCACCAGATCCTGACTGAAGAGCAGTATCTGGACGCGCTGGAAGAGTTCGGTGACGAATTCGACGCGAAGATGGGTGCGGAAGCTATTCAGGCCCTGCTGAAGAGCATGGATCTGGAGCAGGAGTGCGAGCAGCTGCGTGAAGAGCTGAACGAAACCAACTCCGAAACCAAGCGTAAAAAGCTGACCAAGCGTATCAAACTGCTGGAAGCGTTCGTTCAGTCTGGTAACAAACCAGAGTGGATGATCCTGACCGTTCTGCCGGTTCTGCCGCCAGATCTGCGTCCGCTGGTTCCGCTGGATGGTGGTCGTTTCGCAACGTCCGATCTGAACGATCTGTATCGTCGCGTTATCAACCGTAACAACCGTCTGAAACGTCTGCTGGATCTGGCTGCGCCGGACATCATCGTACGCAACGAAAAACGTATGCTGCAGGAAGCGGTAGATGCCCTGCTGGATAACGGCCGTCGCGGTCGTGCGATCACCGGTTCTAACAAGCGTCCTCTGAAATCTTTGGCCGACATGATCAAAGGTAAGCAGGGTCGTTTCCGTCAGAACCTGCTCGGTAAGCGTGTTGACTACTCCGGTCGTTCTGTAATCACCGTAGGTCCATACCTACGTCTTCATCAGTGCGGTCTGCCGAAGAAAATGGCACTGGAGCTGTTCAAACCGTTCATCTACGGCAAGCTGGAGCTGCGTGGCCTGGCCACCACCATCAAAGCCGCTAAGAAAATGGTTGAGCGTGAAGAAGCTGTCGTTTGGGATATCCTGGACGAAGTTATCCGCGAACACCCGGTACTGCTGAACCGTGCACCAACCCTGCACCGTCTGGGTATTCAGGCATTTGAGCCAGTCCTGATCGAAGGTAAAGCTATCCAGCTGCACCCGCTGGTTTGTGCGGCCTATAACGCCGACTTCGATGGTGACCAGATGGCTGTTCACGTACCGCTGACGCTGGAAGCCCAGCTCGAAGCGCGTGCGCTGATGATGTCTACCAACAACATCCTGTCTCCAGCGAACGGTGAACCAATTATCGTTCCTTCTCAGGACGTTGTATTGGGTCTGTACTACATGACCCGTGACTGTGTTAACGCCAAAGGCGAAGGCATGGTGCTGACTGGCCCGAAAGAAGCTGAGCGTATTTATCGCGCTGGCCTGGCCTCTCTGCATGCGCGCGTTAAAGTGCGTATCACCGAATACGAAAAAGATGCAAACGGCGAATTCGTTGCGAAGACCAGCCTGAAAGACACGACCATTGGCCGTGCCATTCTGTGGATGATCGTACCGAAAGGTCTGCCTTTCTCCATCGTCAACCAGGCGCTGGGCAAGAAAGCGATCTCCAAAATGCTGAACACCTGTTACCGCATTCTGGGTCTGAAGCCGACCGTTATCTTCGCTGACCAGACAATGTATACCGGCTTTGCTTATGCAGCGCGTTCAGGTGCATCTGTTGGTATCGATGACATGGTCATCCCAGAGAAGAAACACGAGATCATCTCTGAAGCGGAAGCTGAAGTTGCTGAGATCCAGGAGCAGTTCCAGTCTGGTCTGGTAACCGCGGGCGAACGCTACAACAAAGTTATCGATATCTGGGCAGCGGCGAACGATCGTGTATCCAAAGCGATGATGGATAACCTGCAAACCGAAACCGTGATTAACCGTGACGGCGTCGAAGAGCAGCAGGTTTCCTTCAACAGCATCTACATGATGGCCGACTCCGGTGCGCGTGGTTCTGCAGCACAGATTCGTCAGCTGGCAGGTATGCGTGGTCTGATGGCGAAGCCAGATGGCTCCATCATCGAAACGCCAATCACCGCGAACTTCCGTGAAGGTCTGAACGTACTCCAGTACTTCATCTCCACGCACGGTGCGCGTAAAGGTCTGGCGGATACCGCACTGAAGACAGCGAACTCCGGTTATCTGACGCGTCGTCTGGTTGACGTTGCGCAGGATCTGGTTGTCACCGAAGACGATTGTGGCACCCTCGAAGGTATCACCATGACCCCGGTTATCGAGGGTGGTGATGTTAAAGAGCCGCTGCGCGATCGCGTACTGGGTCGTGTGACCGCGGAAGACATTCTGAAGCCGGGCACCGCAGACATTCTGGTTCCACGCAATACGCTGCTGCACGAACAGTGGTGTGACCTGCTGGAAGCGAACTCTGTTGACTCTGTGAAAGTGCGTTCCGTTGTATCCTGTGACACCGACTTTGGTGTGTGTGCGCACTGCTACGGTCGTGACCTGGCGCGTGGCCACATCATCAACAAAGGTGAAGCCATCGGCGTTATCGCGGCACAGTCCATCGGTGAGCCGGGTACACAGCTGACGATGCGTACGTTCCACATCGGTGGTGCGGCATCTCGTGCGGCTGCTGAATCCAGCATTCAGGTGAAAAACAAAGGTAGCATCAAGCTCAGCAACGCGAAGTCTGTTGTTAACTCCGCAGGCAAGCTGGTTGTGACCTCTCGTAACACCGAGCTGAAGCTGATTGACGAATTCGGTCGTACCAAAGAGAGCTATAAAGTGCCTTACGGTGCGGTTATGGCGAAAGGTGATGGCGAGCAGGTTGCCGGCGGTGAAACCGTTGCAAACTGGGATCCACACACCATGCCGGTAATCACCGAAGTAAGTGGTTTCATCCGCTTTACTGACATGATCGACGGCCAGACCATTACTCGTCAGACCGACGAGCTGACCGGTCTGTCTTCTCTGGTGGTTCTGGATTCTGCTGAACGTACTACCGGCGGTAAAGATCTGCGTCCTGCACTGAAAATCGTTGATGCTCAGGGGAACGACGTTCTGATCCCGGGTACCGATATGCCTGCGCAGTACTTCCTGCCGGGTAAAGCGATTGTACAGCTGGAAGATGGCGTACAGATCAGCTCTGGTGACACCCTGGCGCGTATTCCTCAGGAATCCGGCGGTACCAAGGACATCACCGGTGGTCTGCCACGCGTTGCGGACCTGTTCGAAGCACGTCGTCCGAAAGAGCCTGCAATCCTGGCTGAAATCAGCGGGATCATCTCCTTCGGTAAAGAGACTAAAGGTAAGCGCCGTCTGGTTATCACCCCAGTAGATGGCAGCGAGCCGTACGAAGAGATGATTCCTAAGTGGCGTCAGCTCAACGTGTTCGAAGGCGAACGTGTAGAACGTGGTGACGTAGTTTCCGACGGTCCAGAAGCGCCGCACGACATCCTGCGTCTGCGTGGTGTGCATGCTGTTACTCGTTACATTGTTAACGAAGTACAGGACGTATACCGCCTGCAGGGCGTTAAGATTAACGATAAGCACATCGAAGTTATCGTTCGTCAGATGCTGCGTAAAGCAACCATCGAAAACGCGGGCAGCTCCGACTTCCTGGAAGGCGAGCAGGTTGAATACTCACGCGTTAAGATCGCTAACCGCGATCTGGAAGCGAACGGCAAAATCGGTGCGACCTTCGCACGCGATCTGCTGGGTATCACCAAAGCGTCTCTGGCAACCGAGTCCTTCATCTCCGCAGCATCGTTCCAGGAAACGACTCGTGTCCTGACCGAAGCCGCTGTTGCGGGTAAACGTGATGAACTGCGCGGTCTGAAAGAGAACGTCATCGTGGGTCGTCTGATCCCTGCCGGTACCGGTTATGCGTACCATCAGGATCGTATGCGTCGTCGCGCAGCGGGCGAACTGCCAGCAGCACCGCAGGTTACTGCTGAAGATGCATCCGCGAGCCTGGCAGAACTGCTGAACGCAGGTCTGGGCGGTTCCGACAACGAGTAATCGTTGATGCCGTAAATAAAAAACCCGCCTCGGCGGGTTTTTTTATATCTGCATTTCTTCAATTCACTAACGGGATGCGTCGATAAAGCTCAATCATATCGCCCGCCAGATCCTGAATAACCATCGCGTTCATCAGGTGGTCCTGAGAATGAACGGTGATCAGGTTAACAGGCAGTTTCCCGGTCCCTTCGTCAAGTCCAATAAGCTGCGTCTGGATCGTATGCGCGTGCTTCACATATTCGCGGGATTCTTCCATCGCTTTTTCAGCTTCGTCAAACTCACCTTTACGCGCCATCTGCAGAGCCGTCAGGGCCGCACTGCGGGCCGCACCGGCGTTGACCAGCAGTTCCATGATTGTGGTTTCTAAGTCTTCCATTATGACTCCAGCAGTTTAAGCGCTTTTTCCAGTACGGCATCGCCTTTCATCATGCCGTAATCCATCATGTCGATCACCGCGACCTTTTTACCCAGCGGGTCGGCCTGTGCCTGCAGTTTAGCCTGCTCGTATTTGACCTGTGGCCCCAGTAATACGATGTCGGCCGTCGCGATATTGTCTTTAAACTCCGCAACCGGAACGGCTTTAATGGTGACTTCAACCCCTTTTTTCTGCGCGGCATCTTTCATACGTTGAACCAGCATGCTGGTTGACATTCCCGCTGCACAGCATAAAACGATGTTCTTCATAATCAGCCTCGATCTACATGTGTTTATTGATAATTATCCTGCGCAGAGAGCTTCAACAACCGCTTTACCGCGATTGTGTGTCAGGCATCACAAAGAAAGCGGCATTTTTCTGAAACCGGTTACAATTCTTCGAGTAAGAGAGAAAGTCAGCCGACGGCAGTGCGAACAATACGATTTTTTCCCTGCTTTTTAGCACTGTAGAGCGCGTTATCAACGCTACCTACAAATTGTTCCAGCGGTTCGAAGTGCCATTCACCCAGACCCGCGCTGAACGTGACGTGAAGATTGTCTTCCCGCCATACGCGTCTTTCAACGGCGGTGCGCCATGCGTCAAGCAATGAAAATGCGGCAGCGATCTGCTCGGCCTGGAAAATTACCGCGAACTCTTCACCACCATAGCGATAGACCGAGACGTGGTGGGGCTGCATTATCTGGATCCCCTCGCGCGCCACGTTACGCAGAACAATGTCGCCGCTCAGGTGTCCCCACGTGTCGTTAATTGACTTGAAGTTATCAATATCAACCAGCGCCATCGCGAAAGGCTGGTGGGCATTTAATAATTCCTCCACATCGTTATCGAACGCACGGCGGTTTTTGCAGCCGGTCAGCGCATCGTGAGTGGCCTGACGAACATACGCCATCTCACGCTCTTTATTGGACTGAATGGTGCGGCTCAGCATCGCTTCCAGACGCGGCGCCTGGCTCACATCGCCCGTTTTGATCGCATTGATAATGGTCATCAACACGGTACGCGAGGCATGACGCAGATAGAGGCCGAAGAGAATGATAATGATGGCCGCCAGCGCGAAACCCCAGCCTACGATTGTCGTTTCGTGTCGGGTGATATCGGTAAGCGTTGCGCCAGAGACCCTGTAGATGACAAACCAGTCTGGATTGGTAAATGAGTAGTAGTAATACCAGGCGTCGGTTTTCTTATCGTAAAGGTGGCCTTCGCCGCTGGTCATTTTATCCATCAGCGCTTCGCTGACGTACTGTTTGAAAAGCGCACCCGTATCAGGGTGCAGCACGACGGCGCCATCGCGTTCGACGACGAAGAATTCCCCCTGAACAGGGGCGACCATCTGACGCAGGGTGTAGCCCATTGACGTTAAGTCGAGATGAAACGCAATCGTACCTTTAAGTCGACCTTCTGGTGAAATTAACGGTTTATAGAGTGTGACCGTCGGATGACCGTTGAAGTAGTCCATATAGGGACGGGTGTAGTGGCTGAATATACTGGCTTCAGCATGGGCGACAAACCACGGACGCGTCCGGGGATCGAAGGTTTTACTCTTTTCCGTCTGGAGCACTTCCGGGGCGCGCAGATAATGTCCCTGCGTGTCTGCCAGCGAGATGGATGACACGGTCGGCATCAGGTTTTGCAAATGCATCATCATCTGCAGCCCTTGCGTCGGGTTGACGTTGAGGGTCTCGTTTAGCCTGTCATCGCGTGCAAAATACATCGCGGAGCGGCCCAGGATATAATCGTTTTCACGCAGGATTGACTCGGTGTAGTTCACCGCAAGGTTATGGGTGAAATTGCCATTAATCTTATGATAGTCCTCAAGGAAATCCTTTCGTTGTGAAAGAGTTACCACGACCGCGATCAGCGCAAAACTGCACAGAATCCCCGCGAAGCTGAGCATAATGGGTCGGGTGAAAGAGAGCTTTTTGCTGTGAAGTGCCATGAGTTGTACATCGATCCTGATGGTGAATATTTTTCGTCTGCCGATATCCTCTCAGCATAGTCGCTGTCCTGCGGTAAGCGGTGAATTATACGGAACACGATTTCAGGCGAGATGATTTATCTTAAGAATCACTAAGAAATTCCTTATCCTTATTTTTGCGCCCCTCTTATGCACGGAATCGGAGGCAGGGCGAAACGAGGAAGAAGCTTTTCGCCCTGGTCAGCATCCGTTGCTGACCTGATGACAATAAAAAACCGGACGATCGCTGACAATCATCCGGTTTTACCTTTCCGTGACGCCTCGATAATTTTCTACCGTGTTGCAGTGCGTTACATCGTCATTGCGAGGCTCTTCCCAGCCAGCTGTCCCAGTCTTTCCAGACAGGCTGTAAACCCTGTGCCGTCAGGGCGGCGGCAACGGCTTCCGGACGCCGTCCGTCATGCGGTGCAAACTGCTCAAGCTCCGGATGATCGTCTGCATACCCGCCCGGCTGCGTTTTGGAAAACGCGCTGACGTTGTTAATCGCCAGCGGGATGACGCGATCGCGAAACGCCGGAGATTCACGCGTTGAGAGCGATAACTCCACTTCCGGGGCGAGCAGGCGAAACGCGCAGATGGTCTGCACCAGCTGGCGTTCATCCATCAGCGAAGCCGGTTCAATGCCGCCTGCGCAGGGGCGCAGGCGTGGGAAGGAGATGGAGTATCGGGTCTGCCAGTAGTGCTGTTGCAGCCACAGCAGATGTTCTGCCACCATGTAGCAATCTACCCGCCAGCTATCGGAAAGCCCAATTAGCGCACCCAACCCGATTTTGTCGATCCCGGCGCGGCCCAGCCTGTCCGGGGTTTCCAGCCGGAAAAAGAAATCCTGCTTCTTCCCTTTCAGGTGATGCCGCGCGTACGTCGCCTCGTGGTAGGTTTCCTGATAGACCATCACGCCGTCCAGCCCGAGCGTTTTTAACTCCGCATACTCGTCCTGCGACAGGGGCTGAACCTCCATCTGCAACGACGCAAACTCCCGACGTATCGCAGGCAGATGCTGGCGGAAATAGTCCATTCCCACTTTCCCCTGATGCTCGCCCGTGACCAGCAGAAGATGTTCGAACCCCATTTCACGAATAGCAGCACACTCGCGTGCGATCTCCTCTTCATCGAGCGTTTTCCGCTTGATGCGGTTGCTCATGGAAAAACCACAGTAGGTACAGTCGTTGGCGCACAGGTTCGAAAGATAGAGCGGGACGTAGAAGCTCACCGTGTTGCCAAACCGCTGCCGGGTGAGGCGCTGGGCGCGCTGCGCCATTGGTTCAAGGTAGGCGCTGGCCGCCGGGGAGAGCAGGGCCATCAGATCCTCGCGGGTCAGCTGACGGGCGTGCAGCGCGCGCTCCACGTCAGCAGTCGTTTTGCTGTTGATGCGCAGGGCAATATCGTCCCAGTTAAGCTCGCGCCAGCGCTCGGTAAACGTGCTCATGAGAGCGCCTCCAGAAAACCGGTCAGCGGGCTGGTGGCCTGTGCCTGAAAACTGCGCGAGCCGGGGCCGGACTCTCTGGCCAGCACGCCAGCCTCCACGGCGAGACGAAACGCACGCGCCATTATGACCGGGTCGTCGGCCACCGCAATAGCGGTATTCACCAGCACCGCATCGGCCCCCATTTCCAGCGCCTGCGCGGCATGGCTGGGCACGCCGATCCCCGCATCCACCACCACCGGCACGGTCGCCTGCTCGATGATGATCTCCAGCATCGCGCGGGTTTCCAGCCCCTGATTGGAGCCAATGGGCGCCCCCAGCGGCATGACGGCGGCGCAGCCGACCTCTTCCAGACGCTTACACAGCACGGGATCCGCGCCGCAGTAAGGCAGAACGGTAAACCCCTGCTGCACCAGCTTTTCTGCGGCTTTCAGGGTCTCGATGGGGTCGGGCAGCAGCCAGCGGGCATCCGGGTGAATTTCCAGCTTCAGCCAGCGGGTGCCGAGCGCTTCCCGCGCCAGCTGTGCGGCGAAAATCGCCTCCTCGGCCGTTTTCGCGCCGGAGGTGTTGGGCAGCAGCGTCACGCCTGCCTCCAGTAGCGGCGCAAGTATGGCATCGTTGTGCTGGCGCAGATCCACGCGCTTCATCGCCAGCGTCACCAGCTGGCTGCCACTTTCACGAATAGCATCCACCATCAGCTGCGGCGAGGCGAATTTGCCGGTTCCGGTAAACAGATGTGAATCAAAGACTTTATCAGCAATACGTAACATCTCAGCCCCCTGCGATAACCTGAAACAGCAGGATCTGGTCGCCTTCATTGACCTGCTGAAGTTCCCACTGCTCGCGCGGCAGGATCTGTTGATTGAGCGCCAGCGCCGTTCCCGGCTTGAGCTGGCGCAATTTGTCGAGCAGGGCGGCAACGGTGAGACCGTCGTCGCACGTCATCGGCTCATCGTTAAACAGAATGCGCATCGTGGCCTCCGCATACCGGGCAGTGGCTGGCGCGGTGTAGTGCCAGATGGCGCCAGCCGCTGGAGCGGGCGTCGAACAGCCGGAGCGTGTTGCGTTCCGTCTCCATGCCGCTGAGCAGCTTGATAGCCTCCAGTGCCTGAAGGGTACCCATCACGCCCACCACCGGGCCAAGAATGCCTGCCGTGCGGCAGTTACGCTCCGGTTCAGCCTCGTCCGGCCACAGGCAGCGGTAACAGCCCTGCGCCCACGGCGGCGTAAGCACCATTATCTGCCCGCCGAACCCCACCGCGCTGGCGGTGATAAGCGGTGTATTCGTTGCCACGCAGGCGGCGTTAATCGCCTGGCGCGTCGCCATGTTGTCCGTGCAGTCCAGCACCGCGTCGGCAAGGGCAACTTCACGTTGCAGCTCGTCTCCGCTAAGCCGCGTCTGGAGCGCAATCAGTTCGATATCCGGATTAAGCTGGTTAAGTCGCTGCCGGGTGATCTGCGCTTTAGGCTGGTTAACATCTTCAGCCGTGAAGAGGATTTGCCGCTGCAGGTTGCTGAGGTGCACCTCGTCGTCATCGGCCAGCACCAGCGTGCCCACGCCCGCACCGGCCAGATACAGCGCGGCGGGGGCGCCTAATCCGCCCAGACCAACAATCAGTACCCGGCTGGCGAGCAGCTTTTGCTGCCCGTCAATGGCAATATCCTCCAGCAGGATCTGGCGGCTGTAGCGCATAAAATCGCGGTCATTCATCGCCCGCTCCTGCCAGCTGTAAAAGCTGCGCGGTGGCGGACCGCCAGTCTGCCGCCTGGGTGATAGCGCTGACGACGGCGATACTGCCGACGCCGGTCTCCAGCACCGCCGGGGCGCGTTCAAGGCTGATTCCACCGATGGCGACGGTCGGGTAATCGGCAAGGCGCTTAACGTGGCTCGCCAGCTGCGTCAGACCCTGCGGGGCAGAAGGCATCTGCTTGGTTTGCGTCGGGAAAACGTGACCGAGGGCGATGTAGGAGGGGCGGGCCGCCAGCGCCACGTCGATTTCCATATCATCGTGTGTTGAAACGCCCAGGCGCAGGCCAGCCTGGCGAATGGCGTTCAGATCGGTGGTTTCCAGATCCTCCTGACCCAAATGCACGCCGTACGCCCGGTGCTTAACGGCCAGCCGCCAGTAGTCGTTGATAAACAGGCGGGCATTGTAGCGATGCCCCAGCGCGATGGCGGCGACGACGTCGGCCTCCACCTCTTCATCACGCTTATCTTTGATGCGCAGCTGGAGGGTGCAAACGCCGGCCTCCAGCAGGCGGGCGATCCACTCCACGCTGTCCACCACCGGGTAAAGTCCTAAGCGAAAGGGCACGGAGGGGAAATCGGGCTTGTACATTACGCCTCCTCTTTTTTGAGGTAAATTTCGCCGCCTCTGGCGCGGAAGGTTTCCGACATGTCCGCCATACCGACTTCAATGGTCTGCGCGGCGGCGTAATCCCGCACCTCCTGGCTGATTTTCATCGAGCAGAATTTTGGCCCGCACATGGAGCAGAAGTGCGCCACCTTGCCCGACTCCTGGGGCAGGGTTTCGTCGTGGTAGGCGCGGGCGGTAAACGGATCCAGCGCCAGGTTGAACTGGTCTTCCCAGCGGAATTCAAAGCGCGCTTTGGACATTGCGTTATCGCGGATTTGCGCGCCCGGATGGCCTTTCGCCAGATCCGCCGCGTGGGCGGCAATTTTATAGGTAATCAGTCCCTGCTTTACGTCCTCTTTGTTGGGCAGGCCGAGATGCTCTTTCGGCGTCACGTAGCAGAGCATGGCGCAGCCAAACCAGCCGATCATCGCCGCGCCAATCCCGGAGGTGAAGTGGTCGTAGCCCGGTGCGATATCTGTGGTCAATGGCCCCAGAGTGTAGAACGGCGCTTCGTGGCAGTGCTCCAGCTCCTCGGTCATGTTGCGGCGTATCATCTGCATCGGCACGTGGCCCGGGCCTTCAATCATCACCTGCACGTCATACTCCCAGGCGATTTTGGTCAGCTCGCCCAGGGTGTGCAGCTCGGCAAACTGCGCTTCGTCGTTGGCATCGCGGATGGAGCCAGGACGCAGGCCGTCGCCCAGCGACAGGGAGACGTCGTACGCGGCGCAGATTTCGCAGATCTCGCGGAAGTGCTCGTAGAGGAAGTTTTCCTGATGATGGGACAGGCACCACTTCGCCATGATGGAGCCACCGCGTGAGACGATGCCGGTCAGACGTTTCGCCGTCATAGGCACGTAGCGCAGCAGCACGCCCGCGTGAATGGTGAAGTAGTCCACGCCCTGTTCCGCCTGCTCCAGCAGCGTGTCGCGAAACGCTTCCCAGGTGAGGTTTTCAGCAATGCCGTTGACCTTCTCCAGCGCCTGATAAATCGGGACGGTGCCAATCGGCACCGGGCTGTTACGCAGGATCCACTCGCGGGTTTCGTGGATGTAGCGGCCAGTGGAGAGGTCCATCACCGTGTCCGCACCCCAGCGCGTGGACCAGACCAGCTTTTCCACCTCTTCTTCGATGGACGAGGTGACGGCAGAGTTGCCGATGTTGGCGTTGACCTTCACCAGGAAGTTGCGGCCGATAATCATCGGCTCCGATTCCGGGTGGTTGATGTTGGCGGGGATAATCGCGCGCCCGGCGGCCACTTCGTCACGCACAAACTCCGGCGTGATGTTCTCCGGCAGGCGAGCGCCAAAGCCTTCACCCGGATGCTGGTGGCGCAATATTTCGCTGCGGATGCGCTCGCGGCCCATGTTTTCGCGGATGGCGATGAACTCCATCTCCGGCGTGACGATACCCTGGCGCGCGTAGTGCAGCTGGGTGACGCACTTGCCCGCTCTGGCGCGTTTTGGCGTCAGCAGGCCGGTAAAGCGCAGCTCGTCCAGGCCGTCGTCGGCCAGGCGTTCTTTGGTGTACGCAGAACTGCGTACGCTCAGTTCTTCGCAGTCGTTACGCGCCTCAATCCACGGCTGGCGCAGCTTTGCCAGACCTTGCTGCACGTTGATAGCAACATCAGGATCGCCGTACGGGCCGGAGGTGTCGTATACCGGCACGGCTTCGTTGTCTTCATACTGGGGGTTCTCTTTGCTGCCGCCGATAAGCGTCGGGCTGAGCTGGATTTCGCGCATCGGCACGCGGATATCGGCCTGTGAACCGGTGATGTAGATGCGTTTCGAGTTCGGGAAAGCGGTGCCTTCCAGGGTGTCGATGAAGTGTTGGGCCTGTGCACGCTGTTCGCGGCGGGTCAGTTTTGTTGTAGACATAGCTCATTCCAGAAGTGAAGGACATGGCTTGTCAGACGACGGATGAAGCAAGAGGAGATCGCCACAGGGGCGATACAACAGCAGCGTGACTCTTGTTCCCTTCGCAGGTATTAACCTGATCAGGTTCCGCGGATCCCGAATTAACGGTCTCAGCCCGTGCTTACACACTGGGCACTCCGACAAGAAAAATCCCCCTCCGCAGAGGGGCGACTGGTTGTAAATTACTCGTTAACGGTTAAGAACTCAAGCAGGGCGCGCAACGTTATCGCTGCTGCTGATATTCAGGTTGTTATCCAGTACGAGGGCGATGAGCTTATCTTCCAGCGTGAATCGCTCTTCCAGCGCTTCGCCCAGGTCCGAAAGCGCCTGCTGGAACTCAAGATAGTTATCGTGATCGATGGCGTTCTCGAGCGTGGAATCGTAATAGTCCATGATCTGCTGGGTATTGGCTTCCAGCTGCGGACAGAGTTTGCTGGCCGCTAAATACGGCGTTGTCCCTTCCATTTCGCGGATAATGCGTTCATAAATGTTGAAATGGCCGTCGGACAGGTAGTCGACAAGGCTCTGACAAAAATCATCCAGCGCTTTTTCGTTCAGCCGCATAAAGGATTCTTTGCCAGGCTTAAGACCGACCAGATTGTAATACGCCACAAGGAGATGCTTGCGCACATGTAGCCAGCGATCCACCAGGGTGTTACTTCCTCCAACGCGCTCAGTCAGGCTTTCCAGCTGGTTTAACATGGTCGACTCCATAAGGTTTAGAATGGGATCTGCTTATCCAAAATGTAACCACAATGCTAACAACATGTCAGTGAAGCGAAGGTAGTGCAATAGATATGGATCGTATTATTGAAAAATCAGATCTGGGTTGGTGGATCGTCAGCCACGAACAAAAATTATGGCTGCCCTCAGGAGAGTTGCCCTACGGTGCCGCGGAAACGTTCGATCTGGTGGGCCAGCCCGCGCTGAAGATTGGCGAATGGCAGGGCGATCCCGTGTGGTTGATCCAACAGGCGCGCCGTCAGGATATGGGATCCGTACGTCAGGTGTTAGATCTGGACGTCGGCCTGTTCCAGCTGGCGGGGCGCGGCGTGCAGCTGGCGGAGTTTTACCGTTCGCACAAATATTGCGGTTACTGCGGCCACACCATGCACCCAAGCAAAACCGAATGGGCGCTGCTCTGCGGCCACTGCCGTGAACGCTACTACCCGCAAATCGCGCCGTGCATCATCGTTGCCATCCGCCGTGATGATTCCATCCTGCTGGCGCAACATACCCGTCATCGCAACGGCATTCACACCGTCCTCGCCGGGTTCGTCGAAGTAGGCGAAACGCTGGAGCAGGCGGTGGCGCGCGAGGTGATGGAGGAGAGCAGCATCAAGGTGAAGAACCTGCGCTACGTGACCTCCCAGCCGTGGCCGTTCCCGATGTCTCTGATGACCGCGTTTATGGCGGAATATGACAGCGGCGAGATTGTTATCGACCAGAAAGAGCTGCTGGAGGCGAACTGGTACCGCTACGACAATTTACCGCTGTTACCCCCTCCGGGAACGGTGGCGCGTCGCCTGATAGAAGATACCGTGGCAATGTGTCGGGCCGAGTATGAGTAGTGTTACACTGACGGACTGACGCAATAAGGAACTGCAAAATGACCGAACTGAAGAACGATCGTTATCTGCGTGCGCTGCTGCGCCAGCCCGTTGATGTCACCCCGGTGTGGATGATGCGCCAGGCGGGACGCTATCTGCCAGAGTACAAAGCCACGCGCGCGCAGGCGGGCGATTTTATGTCGCTGTGCAAAAACGCCGAGCTGGCCTGTGAGGTGACGCTCCAGCCGCTGCGCCGCTTCCCGCTGGATGCCGCCATTCTCTTTTCGGACATTCTTACCATTCCGGACGCGATGGGCCTGGGGCTCTATTTCGAAACCGGCGAGGGCCCGCGCTTTACCTCGCCGATCAAAAGCAAAGCTGACGTCGATAAGCTGCCGATCCCCGATCCGGAAGGCGAGCTGGGCTACGTGATGAACGCCGTGCGCACCATTCGCCGCGAGCTGAATGGCGAAGTGCCGCTGATTGGCTTCTCTGGCAGCCCGTGGACGCTGGCCACCTACATGGTTGAAGGCGGCAGCAGCAAAGCCTTCACTATGATTAAAAAGATGATGTACGCCGAACCGCTGGCGCTGCATGCGCTGCTCGACAAGCTGGCAAAGAGCGTTACGCTCTACCTCAATGCGCAGATTAAAGCGGGTGCGCAGTCGGTGATGATTTTCGACACCTGGGGCGGCGTGCTGACCGGGCGCGATTATCAGCAGTTCTCCCTGTACTACATGCACAAAATCGTCGATGGCCTGCTGCGTGAATACGACGGTCGCCGCGTGCCGGTGACGCTGTTCACGAAAGGCGGCGGCCAATGGCTGGAAGCGATGGCGGCCACCGGCTGCGACGCGCTGGGCCTCGACTGGACCACCGATATTGCCGATGCGCGCCGTCGCGTGGGCGACAAAGTGGCGCTACAGGGCAACATGGATCCGTCCATGCTCTATGCTCAGCCTGCCCGCATCGAAGAGGAAGTGTCGACTATACTGTCTGGTTTCGGCCAGGGTGAAGGCCACGTCTTTAACCTCGGCCACGGCATTCATCAGGATGTGCCGCCTGAACACGCAGGCGTATTTGTGGAGGCGGTGCATCGGCTTTCTGCCCAGTATCACAAGTAAGGAGTGGTTATGGATCTCGCGTCGCTACGCGCTCAGCAAATCGAACTGGCTTCATCGGTGATCCACGAGGATCGTCTGGATAAAGATCCCCCGCAGTACATTGGCGGGGCGGACGTCGGGTTTGAGCAGGGCGGGGAAGTGACGCGGGCGGCGATGGTGGTGCTGAAATACCCGTCGCTGGAGCTGGTGGAGTACAAGGTGGCGCGTATCGCCACCACCATGCCCTATATTCCCGGCTTTCTCTCCTTCCGCGAATACCCCGCGCTGCTGGCCGCGTGGGAGCAACTCTCGCAAAAACCTGACCTCCTGTTTGTTGACGGGCACGGTATCTCCCATCCGCGTCGCTTAGGCGTCGCCAGCCACTTTGGTCTGCTGGTGGACGTGCCGACCATCGGCGTGGCGAAAAAACGCCTGTGCGGCGCGTTTGAGCCGCTTTCTGCCGAACCGGGCGCGCTGGCGCCGCTTATCCATAAAGGCGAGCAGTTGGCGTGGGTCTGGCGCAGTAAAGCGCGCTGTAATCCGCTGTTTATCGCCACCGGGCATCGGGTGAGCATGGACAGCGCGCTGGCGTGGGTGCAGCGCTGCATGAAGGGCTACCGGTTACCGGAGCCAACCCGCTGGGCTGACGCCGTTGCCTCTTCACGTCCGGCATTCATTCGTTGGCAGGAAATTCAGCCGTGATTCAGGTAAACTGCGGCTAATTTTCGATTCGAGACATCATCATGTTACAAAACCCGATTCATCTGCGCCTTGAGAAGCTGGAAAGCTGGCAGCACGTGACGTTTATGGCTTGCCTGTGCGAGCGCATGTATCCCAACTATGCCGCGTTCTGTAAGCAAACGGAGTTTGGCGAAGGCCAGATTTATCGACGTATCCTGGATTTGATCTGGGAGACGCTGACGGTGAAAGACGCAAAGGTGAACTTCGATTCACAGCTCGAAAAGCTGGAAGAGGCGATCCCGGCGGCGGACGATTACGACCTGTACGGCGTTTATCCGGCTATCGACGCCTGCGTGGCGTTGAGCGAGCTGATCCACTCCCGTCTGAGCGGTGAAACGCTGGAGCACGCCATTGAAGTCAGTAAGGCATCCATCACGACCGTCGCGATGCTGGAAATGACGCAGGAAGGCCGTGAAATGACCGACGAAGAGCTGCGTGCTAACCCGGCGGTTGAACAGGAATGGGACATTCAGTGGGAGATTTTCCGCCTGCTGGCAGAGTGTGAAGAGCGTGATATTGAGCTGATCAAAGGGCTGCGCGCGGACCTGCGTGAGGCCGGCGAGAGCAATATTGGTATAATTTTTAACCAATGAGACAACAAAACGTGATTTAACGCCTGTTTTGTCGCACCTCGACTCTTCCCTTCTGCCCCCCGTCTGGTCTACATTTGGGGGGCGAAAAAAAGTGGCTATCGGTGCGTGTATGCAGGAGAGTGCTTTTTTGGCATTTTCGTCGCACTCGATGCTTAGCAAGCGATAAACACATTGAAAGGATAACTTATGAACAAGACTCAACTGATTGATGTAATTGCGGACAAGGCTGATCTGTCTAAAGTGCAGGCTAAAGCTGCTCTGGAATCTACCCTGGCTGCTATTACTGAGTCTCTGAAAGAAGGCGATGCTGTACAACTGGTTGGTTTCGGTACCTTCAAAGTGAACCACCGCGCTGAGCGTACTGGCCGCAACCCGCAGACCGGTAAAGAAATCAAAATCGCCGCAGCTAACGTGCCGGCATTTGTTTCTGGTAAAGCACTGAAAGACGCAGTTAAGTAAGACGCGTGGCAGTGAACAGTTTTAACGAAGGGGCGGCAACGCCCCTTTTGTCATTCTGGCGTGGCACGCTCGCGCTGGCAGGCATACTGTTGCTGTCTGCCTGTAGCCATGACTCCTCACTCCCCCCGTTTACCGCCAGCGGCTACGCTGACAACCAGGGCGCGGTCAGGATCTGGCGCAAAGATTCCAGCGATGAAGTCCATATGCTTACCGCGTTCAGCCCGTGGCATAACGGCAACACCTCGACCGCAGAGTACCGCTGGCAGGGCGATGCGCTGTCGCTGATTGAACTGAACATCTACAGCAAGACCCCAGAACACGTGAAGGTGCGTTTCGACGACCACGGCGAGCTGAGCTTTATGCAGCATGAAGTTAGCGGATTGAAACAGCAGCTTTCCAGCGATCAGGTCGCCCTTTACCGCTACCGCGCCGAACAGCTCCGTCAGACCAGCGACGCGCTGCGTCAGGGCCGCGTGGTACTGCGCCAGGGGCGCTGGCATGCCGATGGCACGGTGACCACCTGCGAAGGGCAGACCGTAAAGCCTGAGCTTGAATCCTGGGCAACCGAACACATTCAGCGCCGTCAGCGGCATTCGTCTATGGAAGTGAGCGTGGCGTGGCTTGAGGCGCCGGAAGGCTCTCAGCTGCTGCTGGTGGCGAACGAAGACTTCTGCACCTGGCAGCCGACAGAGAAAAGTTTTTGATTTAAGTTCCCTCTCCCTTGAGGGAGAGGGTTAGGGTGAGGGGAAATTACTCCCCCCGCTCCCGCGCAATAGCACGATAACCGATATCCTGACGGCTGAAGCTGCCGTTCCAGTGAATATCCGCCATCAGCGCATAGGCGCGTTTCTGCGCTTCTGCCACGGTCTGGCCCAGCGCGGTCGCACACAGCACGCGGCCGCCGTTGGTGAGCACGCGGTCATCGTCAGCCAGCTTCGTACCGGCGTGGAACACCTTCGCGCCGTCAATCTCTTCCAGCGGCAGGCCGTGGATCTCATCTCCGGTGCTGTAGTTCCCCGGATAGCCACCCGCAGCAATCACCACGCCCAGAGACGCACGCTCGTCCCACTCTGAGGTTTTCTCGTCCAGCTTGCCTTCGCAGGCCGCCAGACACAGATCCACCAGGTCGGATTTCATGCGCAGCATGATGGGCTGGGTTTCCGGATCGCCGAAGCGGCAGTTGAATTCAATCACCTTCGGGTTACCCTGCTTGTCAATCATCAGGCCCGCGTAGAGGAAACCGGTGTAGGTATTGCCTTCCGCCGCCATGCCCTTCACGGTAGGCCAGATGATGCGGTCCATGGTGCGCTGATGCACCTCATCGGTAACAACGGGAGCAGGGGAGTAAGCGCCCATCCCGCCGGTGTTGGGGCCGGTATCGCCATTGCCAACGCGCTTGTGATCCTGGCTGGTGGCCATCGGCAGAACGTGCTCGCCGTCGACCATCACGATAAAGCTCGCCTCTTCGCCGTCGAGGAACTCTTCGATCACGATTCGGTGGCCCGCGTCGCCAAAAGCGTTGCCTGCCAGCATATCCTGAACGGCCGCTTCGGCTTCTTCGAGCGTCATCGCCACGATAACGCCTTTCCCGGCGGCCAGACCGTCGGCTTTGATGACAATCGGCGCGCCTTTTTCACGTAACCAGGCCAGAGCAGGCTCCACTTCGGTGAAGTTCTGATATTCCGCCGTCGGGATGTTATGACGCGCAAGGAAATCTTTGGTGAAGGCTTTGGAGCCTTCCAGCTGTGCGGCACCTTCCGTTGGGCCGAAGATTTTCAGGCCCGCAGCGCGGAAGGCGTCAACCACGCCAATTACCAGCGGCGCTTCCGGGCCGACGATGGTCAGATCGATGTTCTCGGTCTGGGCAAAGCTCAGCAGCGCCGGGATATCGGTCACGCCGATAGCCACGTTCTGCAGCGCGGGTTCCAGTGCGGTACCGGCGTTACCCGGTGCCACGAAGACGGTTTTAACCTGCGGAGACTGCGCCGCTTTCCACGCCAGAGCGTGCTCGCGCCCGCCGTTACCAATCACTAATACTTTCATTTTCTGCTCCGGGAATTAATGGCGGAAGTGGCGCATGTCGGTGAAGATCATTGCGATGCCGTGTTCGTCGGCAGCGGCAATCACCTCGTCGTCGCGGATAGAGCCGCCAGGCTGGATCACACAGGTGATGCCCACCGCAGCCGCAGCATCGATACCGTCACGGAACGGGAAGAAGGCGTCAGAGGCCATGGCGGAGCCTTTCACTTCCAGGCCTTCGTCGCCTGCTTTGATACCGGCAATTTTCGCAGAGTAAACGCGGCTCATCTGGCCTGCGCCTATCCCGATGGTCATGTTCTCTTTTGCGTAGACAATGGCGTTAGACTTCACGAACTTCGCCACTTTCCAGCAGAACAGCGCGTCGCGCAGCTCCTGTTCGGTCGGCTGACGTTTGGTCACCACGCGCAGGTCGGCTTCTGTCACCATACCCAAATCGCGATCCTGAACCAGCAGACCGCCATTCACGCGCTTGAAGTCCAGGCCCGGCACGCGCTCCGCCCACTGGCCGCAAACCAGTACGCGCACGTTCTGTTTCGCCGAGGTGATTTTCAGCGCTTCTTCGGACGCGGACGGCGCGATGATCACTTCGACAAACTGGCGGGAGATAATGGCCTGCGCGGTCTCGGCATCCAGCTCGCGGTTGAAGGCAATAATGCCGCCGAATGCGGAGGTCGGGTCGGTTTTGTAGGCGCGATCGTAGGCATCCAGAATAGAGGTGCTTACCGCAACGCCGCACGGGTTGGCGTGCTTGACGATAACGCAGGCCGGCTCGCTGAACTCTTTCACGCATTCCAGTGCGGCGTCGGTGTCGGCAATGTTGTTATAGGAAAGGGCTTTGCCCTGAACCTGCTGTGCGGTCGCAACGGAGGCTTCCTTGACCTCTTCTTCTATATAGAAGGCAGCCTGCTGGTGGCTGTTCTCACCGTAACGCATATCCTGCTTCTTAATGAAGTTCAGGTTCAGGGTGCGCGGGAAGCGGCCAGAAGGATCTTTGCTTTCACCGTGGTAGGCAGGAACCAGGCTACCGAAGTAGTTGGCAATCATGCTGTCGTACGCGGCGGTGTGTTCGAACGCCTTAATCGCAAGGTCGAAGCGGGTTTCGAGAGTGAGGGAGCCGTCGTTAGCATCCATCTCATTAATAATGGCGCTGTAGTCGCTGCTCTTCACCACGATGGCCACATCTTTATGGTTCTTCGCCGCGGAGCGCACCATGGTTGGGCCGCCAATATCAATATTCTCAACCGCATCTTCCAGAGAGCAGCCTTCGCGGGCGACGGTCTGGGCAAACGGGTAGAGGTTAACAACAACCATATCGATAGGCGCGATATCATGCTGTTCCATAATGCCGTCGTCCTGACCGCGACGGCCCAGAATGCCGCCGTGCACTTTCGGATGCAGGGTTTTGACGCGTCCATCCATCATTTCCGGGAAACCGGTGTAGTCGGACACTTCGGTTACCGGCAGACCTTTATCTGCTAACAGGCGAGCGGTACCGCCTGTAGAAAGTAGCTCTACACCACGTGCGGAAAGTGCCTGAGCGAATTCGACGATACCGGCTTTATCAGAAACACTGAGCAGAGCGCGGCGGACTGGACGACGTTGTTGCATGGTAAATCCCCTGGATTTCACGATTACAGAGAGCGTTAGATGAATTTTCCAGCGAAAAACTCATCTAACACACCTGACGAGGCCTCCTTGTTAAGCGCGAGCATTTTAACGAAAACGTTTGCGCAACGCTCGCATATTTTCACTTTTTCGAAGCGCTGTGGATAACTCTGTGTGTAAAAGGGTATAAGGCGGGGTTTTGCTGGGGAATGCAGCAGTCAGTCATTTTTCTGTCATTTAGCGGTTGCGGGCTGCGGAGAACTCCCTATAATGCGCCTCCATCGACACGGCGGATGTGAATCACTTCACAGTTAACCCGGTCGGTTGAAGAGAAAAAA
>NZ_JADBQB010000017.1:0-40215 GCF_014895705.1 Enterobacter cloacae complex sp. P27C | reverse complement strand
ATCACCATGGGTAAAGGATGTTAAAAAGTGTTCACCATGTCCCCGAACACCTGTCTACCATGTCCCCGGACTGTACACCCACGGGGAGAGGGGACCGATCGCGCATTATTCAGCCCTAAAACCTACAAAACGCGACCCTTTATAGCTCAGCGTGCCTTTCTCTCCCACCGTCAGCTGATGGTACTGCTGCGCCTCCAGGCGGAAGGTCATCTCCAGACCACCGGTTTCCGGCTTAAAGCTGGCTTCATAGCGCATGCCGGTGCCCGCAGGCGTCACCTGCTGCTGGCGAGAGCGGCGGTCATTAAGCGGTTTCTCGCGTTTGTTCGCCACCACTACGCGCTTTTGCATCAGCGGCGCGGCGTCGTTGTCCGCCTTTTCGCGGCGCTGCTGCACGAAGCGAAACGAGGCGGCAATGACGATAATCGCCACCACGATAATGAAAAACAGCGGCATCTTGCTCATTGAAACATCCCATCAGATTATGCGGAATTCAGGATACCTCGCCTGCCCCGGCATTGCCAAACGCCCGCTCGCGTCACTACACTGGATCAGAAACTGATTATTCAGCCTCAACAGTTACAGGGAGTTAATATGCTTTGGTCATTTATCGCTGTCTGTTTTTCCGCATGGCTTTATGTCGATGCGTCCTATCGCGGTCCAGCCTGGCAGCGCTGGTTGTTTAAACCCGTCACGCTGCTGTTGCTTCTGCTGCTCGCCTGGCAGGCTCCGATGTTTAACGCCATCAGCTATCTGGTGCTCGCCGGGCTGTGTGCCTCCCTGATTGGTGATGCCTTAACCCTGCTGCCGCGTCAGCGCCTGCTGTATGCCGTGGGGGCATTTTTCCTCTCCCATCTGCTGTATACCATCTACTTTGCCAGCCAGATGACGCTCTCCTTCTTCTGGCCGCTGCCGCTGGTGCTGCTGGTGATTGGCGCGCTGCTGATTGCGGTGATCTGGTCGCGTCTGGAAGAGATGCGTCTGCCGGTATGCACGTTTATCGCCATGACGCTGGTGATGGTGTGGCTGGCCGGTGAACTGTGGTTCTTCCGCCCGACATCTCAGGCGATGTCCGCGTTCTTCGGCGCGGCGCTGCTGTTAATCGGCAATATCGTCTGGCTGGGCAGCCACTATCGCCGCCGCTTCCGCGCGGATAACGCGATTTCGTCCGCCTGCTACTTTGCCGGGCACTTCCTGATCGTGCGTTCATTGTATATCTAAATAACGCTTGACTCTGGAGTCGACTCCAGAGTGTATGCTGCGGTTAATGAGAAAATTATCATTACCGGAGACTGCCATGTCGACTCCAGAAATTCCCAAAAAAGTCCCACAATTCTCGGCGCTTAAGCTCAGCCCGGTTCCGCCGAAAGACGACTGCTGCTGCGAGGGCGCGTGCGAAACGCAGGTCGACACGCTGCCTGAAAACGGTAACCGCTACAGCTGGATCGTCAACGGCATGGACTGCGCGGCCTGCGCCCGCAAAGTTGAAAACGCGGTGAGGCAGGTACCGGGCGTGAACCACGTTCAGGTCCTGTTCGCCACCGAAAAGCTACTGGTCAGCGCCGAAAAAGACGTCAGCAAGCAGGTTGAAGCCGCTGTCAGCAAGGCGGGCTATACCCTGCGCAGCGAAACGGCACCTGCCGAAAAAACCTCTCCGCTAAAAGAAAACCTGCCGCTTATTACCCTCATCATCATGATGGCCCTGAGCTGGGGGCTGGAACAGGTTAACCACCCGTTCGGCAACCTGGCGTTTATCGCCACCACACTGGTCGGCCTGTTCCCCATTGCCCGACAGGCGCTACGCCTGATGCGGAGCGGAAGCTGGTTTGCCATCGAAACGCTGATGAGCGTGGCGGCCATCGGCGCGCTGTTCATTGGCGCGACGGCGGAAGCGGCGATGGTGCTGCTGCTGTTCCTGATCGGCGAACGGCTTGAGGGCTGGGCAGCGAGCCGGGCACGCAAAGGGGTGAGCGCGCTGATGGCGCTGAAGCCAGAAACCGCCACGCGGGTCAATGAAGGCAAACGTGAAACGGTCGCCATCAACACGCTGCGACCGGGCGACGTGATTGAAGTCGCCGCGGGCGGGCGTCTGCCTGCCGATGGGGCTCTCGTTACTGCCACCGCGAGCTTTGACGAAAGCGCCCTGACCGGGGAATCCATTCCGGTGGAGCGTGCGGCAGGCGAAAAAGTCCCTGCCGGTGCCACCAGCGTCGACCGCCTGGTGCAGCTCAAAGTCCTGTCCGAGCCGGGCGACAGCGCCATTGACCGTATCCTGAAGCTGATTGAAGAGGCCGAGGAGCGCCGCGCGCCGGTCGAACGCTTTATTGACCGCTTCAGCCGGATTTACACCCCCGCCATTATGCTGGTCGCTCTGCTGGTTACCGTTATTCCACCGCTGTTCTTCGGCGCGCCGTGGGAGGGCTGGATTTATAAAGGGCTGACCCTGCTGCTGATCGGCTGCCCGTGCGCGCTGGTGATCTCTACGCCCGCGGCGATTACCTCGGGGCTGGCGGCGGCGGCACGTCGCGGGGCGCTGATTAAGGGCGGCGCGGCGCTGGAACAGCTGAGCCAGGTTCAGCACATCGCCTTCGATAAAACCGGCACGCTGACGGTTGGCAAGCCGCAGGTCACCGGCATCTATCCGCAGGGCATCAGTGAAGACGAACTGCTGATAATAGCCGCCGCCGTTGAGCAGGGCTCCACTCACCCGCTGGCGCAGGCGATAGTGCGTGAAGCGCAGAGACGCGGGCTGGCTATCCCTTCGGCAACCGCCCAACGGGCGCTGGTCGGGTCAGGGATTGAGGCCGTCGTCGACGGCAAAAAAGTGCTGATTGTTGCGGCGGGCGCGTTCTCTCATCCACAGGTTGAGGCGTTAGAGCAGGCCGGGCAGACGGTCGTTGCCGTGATGCAGGACGGCGTGTCGAAGGGCATGCTGGCACTACGCGACACTCTGCGCGATGACGCCAAAGACGCCGTGGCGGCGCTGCATCAGTTGGGCGTACAGGGCGTGATCCTCACCGGCGATAACCCGCGCGCGGCGGCCGCGATTGCTGGCGAGCTTGGGCTGGCGTTTAAGGCCGGATTACTGCCTGCGGACAAGGTCAGCGCGGTAACCGAACTGAACAGCCGCGCGCCGCTGGCGATGGTCGGTGACGGAATTAACGATGCCCCGGCGATGAAGGCCGCCACCCTCGGTATTGCGATGGGCAGCGGCACCGACGTAGCGCTGGAGACGGCGGATGCGGCGCTGACGCATAACCGTCTGACCGGGCTGGCGCAGATGATCGCTCTTGCGCGGGCGACGCGCGCCAATATTCGCCAGAACATCGGCATTGCGCTGGGTCTGAAGGGGATATTTCTCGTCACCACGCTCCTCGGCATGACCGGACTGTGGCTGGCGGTGCTGGCGGACACCGGGGCGACGGTGCTGGTCACGGCGAACGCGTTGAGATTATTACGGCGGAAATAAAAACGCCCGGTGGCGGCTGCGCCTTACCGGGCCAATAACAACTCTGAACCGTAGGCCGGGTAAGGCGCAGCCGCCACCCGGCAAAAAACGGCGTTACTGCATCCCCAACATCCTCGGCAGCCACAATGATATAGCCGGGATGTACGTCACCATCCCCAGCACCACCAGCAACATACCGTAAAACGGCAGCATCGCCCGTACCACGGTTTCAATCTTCTGCTTGCTCACCGCGCTCGCCACAAACAGCACCGACCCGACCGGCGGGGTGATCAGCCCGATCCCCAGGTTAACCATCATGATCATCCCGAAGTGCACCGGGTCGATCCCCAAAGAGTTGGTCACCGGCAGCAGCACCGGCGTCAGGATCAGAATGATCGGCGCCATGTCCATCAGCGTGCCGATCAGCAGCAGCATGATGTTGAGATACATCAGGATCACGTACTTATTATCAGAGAGCGACGTGAAGAACTCGGTGATGCGCATCGGCAGCTGCATGTAGGTCATCACCGCGCCAAACGCCGCGGCAAAGCCGATTAAAATCATCACGATGGTGACGGTTTTCACCGTGCGGCACATCAGCTTCGGCAGTTCGCTCCATTTGTAGTCGCGGTAGATAAACATGGTGACGAAGAATGCCCACAGGCAGGCCACGGCGGCGGATTCCGTCGCCGTAAATATCCCGGACAAGATCCCGCCGAGGATAATCACCACCGTCATCAGCCCCCACAGGGCATCAAGTAAAATCTTCACCGCCTGCTTAAACGGGATTTTCTCACCCTTCGGGTAACCGCGCTTGTGGGCGAATCCGAGACAGAGGATCATCAGGCACAGCCCCAGCAGCAGCCCCGGCAGCACGCCGGCGATAAACAGCGTGGCGATGGAGACCGTTCCCCCCGCCGCCAGGGAATAAATCACCGAGTTGTGGCTGGGCGGGATCAGAATCGCCTGCACCGACCCGCTCGCCGTGACCGCCGCCGCGTATTCGCGCGGATAGCCCTTCTTCTCCATCTCCGGGATCATCACGCTGCCGATGGACGCTGTATCCGCCACCGACGAGCCAGAAATCGCGCCGAAGAACGTCGAGGCGACGATGTTCACCAGCGACAGCCCGCCGCGGATAAAGCCGACAAACACATAGGCGAAGTTAACCAGCCGTCGGGCAATGCCCCCTTCCGCCATGATCGCTCCGGCAAGGATGAAGAACGGGATCGCCAGCAGGGTAAATTTGTTCACCCCACTGGTGATCTGGATCATCAGCGCCTCCAGCGGTAAATCAATCCACAGCGCACCTGCCACGGCGCTCAGCCCCACGGCGAAGGCCACCGGCATCCCCAGCGCCAGCAAAATGGCGAGGGTGAATAACAAAACAAAAGCATCCATTGTTCACCCCTTAACTGTGATTGCCGATCAGCACGACCGGACGGTTTTCCTGCGCGCCAAACAGCAGGCGTTCAAGCACGAACAGAATCAAAATCGCCGACCCGATCGGCAGCGGCAGGTAGCTTTCGCCGGAAGTCAGGATCGGGAACTCCGCCACCGGCTGCTCCCACAGCTCGACGCACAGCCAGTAGCTGTACCAGCACATCAGACCGGAAATCAGCAGCATCAGCAGATCAACCACACGTACACACAGCTTTTGCAGCGACGCGGGCAGACGGTCGGTGAGCATATTGACCGCAATGTGCGACCCGGCGCGGTAGCTCACCGCCGCGCCGATGAAGGTGAACGTTACCATGCAGATAATGGCGACGGGCTCCGGCCAGGATTCGCCGCGGTTGAGCACGTAGCGTGAAAAGATGCCGATGGGGATGACAATCGTCATCACCAGCAGCGAGACACCCGCCACCGCCATGGCGAGCAGGTACAGACGGTCCATCCACTTCAGGTAGAGTTCGGACATACGTGCTCCGTATTACTGGACGTCAGCGATGGCTTTCATCAGATCCTGATGCTTGTCGCCATACTGGGCGCGCACCGGCTCTGTGGCCTTGATGAATACCGTCTTATCGATATCGTGGAACTGCACGCCGCCCGCCTTCATTTTCGCCAGCGCCTGGTCGTTATACGCATTCCACAGCTTGCGCTGTTCGAACTGCGCTTCACGGGCCAGGGTCAGGATTTTTTGCTGTTCATCAGCGCTCAGCTTGTCCCATTTCACTTTTGAATAGAGCAGCATTTCCGGGGTGATAAAGTGGCCGCTGAGGGTGTAGTTTTTAGCAACCGGCATGTAGTTGTGGGCGATAAAGGTGGGCGGGTTATTCTCCGCGCCGTCGATCACGCCGGTCTGCATGCCGCTGTAAACCTCGCTAACGCCCATCGCCACCGAGTTCGCCCCCATGTCCTTCAGCGTGGCGAGTGCCACCGGGCTGCCCTGCACGCGGATTTTCTTCCCTTTCAGATCTTCAGGTTTGACGATCGGCTCTTTGGTGATCAGGTTGCGGGTGCCGGAATCCATCCAGCCGAGGAACACCAGGCGGGATTTCGGGTTCGCGGTCAGCTTGTCGCCGATCTGCTTGCCGATATCCCCGTCGATCACTTTATGCATATGATCCTCATCGCGGAAAACGTACGGCAGGGTGAAGACTTCGATATCCGGCAGGATGGCGGCAACCGGCGCCATGGAGACGCGGATCATGTCAATCGCCCCCATCTGCGCCTGCTCAATCATCTGCTTTTCATCCCCCAGCACGCCGCCGGGGAAGACCTTAATCTCCAGCTTGCCGTCGGTTTGTTGTTTGAGTTTTTCACCCATGTGCTGAACCGCGACCACGTTCGGGTAGCCTTCAGGATGCACATCGGCGGCTTTGATGGTTTGGGCAGAAACGGTGCAGGCAAAAGCAGACAGGCACAGCGCGGCCAGTAACGGCTTGAGGGTCGTATTCATTGAGTCAGCTCCAGGGTAGCGATGTCAGCGTTAAAACAGTGTTTTATTTTTTTACGCTTAGAAAATAGACTAGCCCGGGAGAAGCGTAGGTGAAGCGCCTCACAAAAGCGCGAATTTATGAAACGATGGTTTAAATTTGTGAGGGCGGTAATGCCGGGTAACGACGCGGCCATACCCGGCGGGGCATGACCGCGCGTCAATCAGGAAAAATAGCTCATGACCAGGCCTAAAAACAGCACCAGACCGACATAGTTATTGTTCATAAACGCTTTAAAGCAGGCTTCGCGTTCGCGTTTTGCAATCAGCTTCTGCTGGTAGGCAAACAGCAGCCCTGCTACCAGTATCGACCAGTAAAATTCCCAGTTCAGTCCGTTCAGGCGCGCAATCGCGACCATCAGCGCCAGTACCGCAACCTGCAGAATGCCAATGATGAGTTTGTCCTGGCGTCCAAAGAGAATGGCGGTGGATTTAATGCCAATTTTCAGGTCATCGTCGCGGTCAACCATCGCATATTGCGTGTCATACGCCACGGCCCAGAGGATGTTCGCCAGGAACATCAGCCAGCAGCTAAGCGGTAAGGACTCACTAACTGCCGCAAACGCCATCGGAATCGACCAGCCAAACGCCGCCCCCAGCACCACCTGAGGCAGATGGGTGTAGCGCTTCATAAAGGGATAAACCCAGGCCAGAGCAAGCGCCGCGACGGACAGCAGAATCGTCATGGTGTTCAGGGTTAATACCAGCAGGAAAGAGAGCAGCACCAGAACGATGAACAGTACGCGCGCTTCTTTCCCGGTCACCTGGCCGCTGGGTAGCGGGCGGTTGGCAGTGCGCTTTACGTGGCCGTCAAATTTACGATCGGCATAGTCATTCACCACGCAGCCCGCCGCGCGCATCAGCCAGACGCCGGCAACGAATACGCCCAGGATCCACAGCGGCGGCATGCCCGGCGTGGCCACCCACAGCGCCCATAAGGTCGGCCACAGCAGCAGCAACGCGCCAATGGGTTTATCGGTACGCATTAAGCGGTGATACGCCAACAGCTTATTCTGCGTCAGGGTCCACTCCATTTTTTCTTCCTCTTAGTACAACGGTGATGCCGGTAAAAATAGCTCCGTCAGGATTAACGGCTTACCGCTCAGGCGAAGGCGGGAACGGCGCCCCCACAGTTCGGCATCACGCCCAATTTCAATGAAATCCCTGGTCAGCTCAGATGAGGTGAAAAGATAACGTCCCAGCGGCGTTTTCCCCAGCCGCTGCAGCGCCAGCTCAGGCCCGGATAGGGTAGATTCGGGCACCACCGTCCGCCCGGCAAGCCAGGGTTCGCCATCGGCACAGAGCAAAATTTCACGCAGCCAGTAGCGTTCCTCTTGCGGCAACAGCGGCAGCTCGCTGACGATCTCATCGCCGGAGACAAATCCTTCCTGTATCAGGGTTACCGTGACCGTTTTACCCTGTTGCTCAAAACGTTTTGTCATGGAATCTTCCAGCAGCAACCAGTCCAGCTGCTGCGGATCAAGCGCAGGTATTTGGTCGAAATAGCGCAGCGCACGCAGTTGCGTTAGCGCGGGGTGTGACATGCCAGACTCTCCGATACATAACGTAATGGCATTGTATCGCAGAAACGGGCAATGAGGGGGGGCCAAACGTTATTTAACGATCACTATCGCAACATGGGCGCAACAGCCTGGCGAATACGAAAAAAAGTGCGCCCACTCAGGCGCACTAAACTACTAACAAATCAGCACTGTGGGGAACAGTTACCCCTTGCCTTTTACACTGCTGATAAAGGTGGAACGGGCAGTGGTTGAACCTAAACGTTCGGCTTCATCAAGCAGTTTCAGCGCTTTATCGACATCGCCGCGCTTCACCGCCTGCTTAATGGCGTTGTTGAAGTACTCTTCGGTGTCGTTCAGTACGGGCTCGGCTTTCTTCGCCGGGGCTGGCGCTGCTGCGGCGACCGGTGCGGCTGCCGTGGCAGCAGGCGCGGTGTAAGCAGGTGCTGCGGTATTGCCCACGGTCACAGGGCCGTTACCGGAGGAGCCAAACAGCGGGCCGACCAGCACGCTGGAACCGCTGTTCGTTTTCACCTTCAGCTTTAACGTTCCGTCGGTGACGTGACGAGCAATAGGGTCCGGAATATCAGGAATCGCGTTACCGGTGCCTTTTGCGTAGGCTTTAGCCGGATCGAGCAGCGTGGTGGTCTTCTGGAGATCCTGCTCGGTGGTAAAGACCAGCACGTAGAGTTTTTGCTGGCCCAGCGCAGGGGTCAGGCGCATGACGCCTTCCAGACGATCGGCGCTCATCACGCCAGGCTCCTGGTAGGTAAAGTATTCGCTTGGGAAAAAGGCTGATGGCGTCATGTTCTGATCGAGAATCAGCACGTTAGGCGCAAATACGCTCGTCTGCTTGTTGACTTCACTGGTCAGGGTAATGGCCAGTTCACCGATATTGGCGGGTACGCTATACGCAGCAACCGGGCCGGTAATACCCGGAACATTAAGCGACTGGCCGCCCGTTGAGAGCTGGGTGGTCTGGGTTTTAGACTGATCGACAGGCGTCCAGACAAGCTGTTGCAGTGCCGCTGTCGGAATAGCTGGTGCAGATGTTGTGTTTTGCGGAACGAAGTTGACGTTAGCGAGCGTTACGGCAGGCGCGCTTGCCAGCAGCCCTGCGGATAAACAAAGGGCAAGGAGAGTTTTGTTCATTTTCATTGTTATCACCTCAAAATGCACAGGTTCAGCGGTAGCCAGGCAATAGCGCGCCGTCCCAAGGATTGAGGGGCTTGCGCCCCTCAGTTTGGTCATTACGTCAGGTTAAGACGGGATTACCACCAGATTTCCATCTGGGCGCCGAAGGACCACTCGTCGTTGTCGCCACGACCGAAGGAGCTTCCATTGAAACCATCTTTGAACGCTTTACCGTAGTTAGCGTTGTTAGATGGGTTACCGTTGTAGTCATAACCCCACTTCTCATCCCACTTGGCGTAGGTTGCGAATACACGGATTGCCGGGCGAGACCAAATGCTGTCGCCTGCCTGCCACTGTTGTGCCAGGGTGATTTTGTACTGGTTGTTGGTTTCGTCAGCGCTTTGTGATTTCACGTTGTCGTAACCCACTTCCAGCAAGGTGCTCATGATAGGCGTCCATTTGAACATCGGACGTACACCCACGGTCCACCACTTGGTCCCGTTGTTGTTATCCCAGTCGATGTCCTGGTACATACCGACATACATCAGGTCCCAGCGATCGCCCAGAGAGATTGCACCGTGGTCGAGAATACGCAGCAGGCTACCGTTGTTGTTAATGTCGTAGGCATAACCCGAGTTAGAATCGATGCCTACACCAGAACCTTGAGACAAGCCTTTACCCTGAGACGTCATTGAGTCAGTGGCATACTGAACCACAAACTTGTTATAGCCCTTCAGCATGCTCTGGGTGTGCTCAGCGGTGAACATCCAACCATCTTTTGAAGCACCATCAACCAGGCGATAATCATCACGCGGGTTAGCACGACCGTAATCAACACCCAGTTCCAGAGTGCCACCTGGGTTGATTTCCATCTGTGCCAGGCGCACGTCAAAGACATCGTTCGCTGTACGAGTGGTGTAATCATAAATACTATTGCTGGCGAAAGAGGATGAACCGCCTGCTTCGGAAGAACGGGTTGCTGCCAGAGAGAGCTTACCAAAACCGACATCGATGTTTTCCAGACCCGCACCAGGACCAGAGATATCCCAGTAGTAGAAGTCGATCATGTGTACGTCATGACGCTGATAGAAGCGCTTACCGGCCCAGATGGTGGAACCTGGCAGCCATTCGATCAGGTTTTTACCCTGCACGTTAGCTTCACGGAACGCCGGGTCAGTGGCTTCCCAGTCGTTCTGCTGCGCCACGGAGTACGCTACGTTGGTGTCGAAGTAGAAGCTCTTGTCGCCTTCTTTCCACACTTCCTGGCCCAGCTTCAGTTCCGCATAGGTTTCACATTCGTTACCAAGACGGTATTTACTTTGGGCACCGGTTGCCTGGAAGCACTGTTGTTCGCCGCCACTACCCGTCCAGCCGATACCGGAACGAGCATAACCATGGAAATCCACGGCCAGCGCCTGAGCAGACATTACGCCCGCTGCGACGGCAACTGCCAGAGGAAGTTTGCGCAGAGTAATCATCATTCTATCTCCTGAGATCATTGCTTTTCTTTGAACACTTCACCTGTCGGTTTCGTGTCTTCTTTTGGGATTGCTTAAACGCCTGGCTCTTTGTGCAGCCGACGACATGCGGTGCCATCCTCACGGAACAGATGGCAACGCTCTGGCGGCAAGCCGATAGCGAATGTGGCACCCTCTTCTACCAACACCACGTCATTCTGGCGGTAGACCAGGTTCTGACGGATGGCGGGGATCTGGATATGAATCTGTGTTTCGTGACCAAGCTGTTCGACGACCTGAACTTCACCTTCCAGCGTCACATCCGCAATGTGGCTTGGCAGTAGATGCTCAGGACGGATACCGAGGGACATATTTGCCCCGACCTGTACGTTGGCGCTGTCGACCGGCAGCCAGACCTGCTGGCGGTTTGGCAGCTCCACCTGTACCTGTTCAATGGCTGTCGCCGTCACTTTGACGGGCAGGAAGTTCATCTTTGGCGAGCCAATGAAGCCCGCAACAAAGCGGTCTGCCGGGTAGTGATACAGCTCCAGCGGTTTGCCCACCTGCGCCACGCGACCGGCGTCCAGCACCACGATTTTGTCGGCGAGGGTCATCGCTTCGACCTGATCGTGGGTGACGTAAATCATCGTGCGGCCAAGGCGCTTGTGCAGACGGGAGATTTCAATACGCATCTGGACGCGCAGGGCGGCATCCAGGTTAGAGAGAGGTTCATCGAGCAGGAACACGCGCGGCTCGGCCACCAGCGTACGGCCAATCGCCACGCGCTGACGCTGACCGCCGGAAAGCGCTTTCGGTTTACGCTCCAGCAGGTGCGCCAGCTGCAACACTTCAGCCACCTGCGTGACACGCTGGTTAATGACCTCTTTTTTCGCCCCGGCCAGCTTCAGGCCAAAGGACATGTTCTCGGCAACGGAAAGATGGGGATAAAGCGCATAAGACTGGAACACCATGCCTACGCCGCGTTCGGCTGGCGGGATGTCGTTCATTCGGGTATCACCGATCAGCAGGTCGCCGCTGGTGATGGTTTCAAGACCGGCAATCATACGCAGCAGAGTTGATTTACCACAGCCTGATGGGCCGACAAACACCACAAATTCGCCTTCAGTGATGTCCAGATTGATGTCTTTCGACACCACTACGTCGCCCCAGGCTTTCGTTACATTACGCAGCTGTACGCTCGCCATGCCCTTCTCCCTTCGTTACAACCTGTCACCGACAGAAACATTCAAGATAAGTTCACTATGGGGTATCCATTACTTTCGTGAATCCTCCACCCCCCGCCTTTTTTATGGGGGAGGAGGCGGGAGGATGAGAGAACAGGCTCTGCGACCGCAGCCGGGGGGCTGAGGCGAAATTCGTGAAGCCGCCTGCAAAATTCGGTGGGTTTTTATGTGCGCCAGCACTCATAACTTAAATTTATGCAACGGAGATCACACAAACGGGGGGTGGGGCGTAGGGGTTGGGAGGATGGAAAGAGGATGTCAAATAAGGAGACTGAGTCACGTTGAACCACCTTATGTATCCACGAGCACATCACCAAAAAGGATGGCAGATATGAATATCAAGACTGGCGCACGCGTTTTCGCATTGTCCGCCCTTGCAGCAATGATGGTTTCCGCCCCAGCGCTCGCCAAAATTGAAGAAGGCAGGCTGGTTATCTGGATTAACGGCGACAAAGGCTATAACGGCCTGGCCGAAGTGGGCAAAAAATTCGAGAAAGACACCGGTATCAAAGTCACCGTAGAGCACCCGGACAAACTGGAAGAGAAATTCCCGCAGGTTGCAGCAACCGGCGACGGCCCGGACATCATCTTCTGGGCACACGACCGTTTCGGCGGTTACGCGCAGTCTGGCCTGCTGGCTGAAGTCACGCCAGACAAAGCTTTCCAGGACAAACTGTTCCCGTTCACCTGGGACGCCGTTCGCTATAACGGCAAGCTGATCGCCTACCCAATTGCGGTTGAAGCCCTGTCTCTGATTTACAACAAAGACCTGGTGTCAAACCCACCGAAAACCTGGGAAGAGATCCCGAAACTGGATAAAGAGATGAAGGCGAAAGGTAAATCCGCCCTGATGTTCAACCTGCAAGAGCCGTACTTCACCTGGCCGCTGATTGCTGCCGACGGCGGCTACGCGTTCAAGTTTGAAAACGGCAAATATGACGTGAAAGACGTGGGCGTGGACAACGCGGGCGCGAAAAAAGGCCTGACCTTCCTGGTTGACCTGATTAAGAACAAACACATGAACGCGGATACCGACTACTCCATCGCGGAAGCGGCGTTCAACAAAGGCGAAACCGCGATGACCATCAACGGTCCGTGGGCCTGGACCAATATCGACAAGAGCAAAATCAACTACGGCGTGACCCTGCTGCCAACCTTCAACGGCAAGCCGTCTAAACCGTTCGTTGGCGTGCTGAGCGCGGGCATCAACGCCGCCAGCCCGAACAAAGAGCTGGCGAAAGAGTTCCTGGAAAACTACCTGCTGACCGATCAGGGTCTGGGTGAAGTGAACAAGGACAAACCACTGGGCGCCGTGGCGCTAAAATCCTTCCAGGATCAGCTGGCAAAAGATCCACGCATCGCGGCAACCATGGATAACGCTCAGAAAGGCGAAATCATGCCGAACATCCCACAGATGGCCGCGTTCTGGTACGCCACCCGTACCGCCGTTATCAACGCTGCAAGCGGTCGCCAGACCGTCGATGCCGCGCTGAAGGATGCTCAGGGTCGTATTACTAAGTAAGAAGAAAAACGGCGGGTGGCGCGTGCGCTTACCCGCCCTACGACTACGGCACGATCCGTAGGTCAGGTAAGCGCAGCGCCACCTGACGAAAAGTTTCCACCGTTGTAGAGGAAGAACCCCATGGATGTCATTAAAAAGAAGCACTGGTGGCAAAGCGACGCGCTGAAGTGGTCAGCGATCAGTCTGCTGTGTCTGCTGGTGGGTTACCTTGTTGTTTTAATGTACGTACAAGGGGAATATCTGTTCGCCATCATGACGCTGATCTTAAGCTCTGCTGGCCTGTATATTTTCGCCAACCGTAAAGCCTATGCCTGGCGCTATGTCTACCCGGGCGTGGCCGGGATGGGGCTGTTTGTCCTGTTCCCGCTGATCTGCACCATCGCCATTGCGTTCACCAACTACAGCAGCACCAATCAGCTCGCGCAGGAGCGCGCCACTCAGGTGCTTCTGGATCGCTCTTATCAGGCGGGTAAAACCTTCAACTTCGGTCTGTATCCTGCAGGTGACGAGTGGAAGTTAGCGCTCACTGACGGTGAGAGCGGCAAAAACTATCTTTCCGACGCGTTCAAATTTGGCGGCGAGCAGAAGCTGGTCTTAAAAGAGGCCGCGGCCCTGCCGGAGGGTGAACGTGCGAACCTGCGTATCATTACCCAGAATCGCCAGGCGCTGACCCAGCTCACCGCCGTGCTGCCCGATGAAAGCAAAGTGACCATGAGCTCGCTGCGCCAGTTCTCCGGCACGCAGCCGCTATATACCCTGGCGGACGACGGCACGCTGACCAACAACCAGAGCGGCGTGAAGTACCGTCCGAATAACGACATTGGTTTTTATCAGTCTGTAAATGCCGATGGCAAATGGGGTGATGACAAGCTCAGCCCTGGCTATACCGTCACCATCGGCTGGGACAACTTTACCCGCGTGTTTACCGACGAAGGCATCCAGAAGCCGTTCTTCGCCATCTTCGTCTGGACGGTGGTCTTCTCGGTGCTGACGGTGATCCTGACCGTTGCCGTAGGCATGGTGCTGGCCTGCCTCGTGCAGTGGGAGTCCCTGAAAGGCAAAGCGATTTACCGCGTGCTGCTGATTCTGCCGTATGCCGTACCGTCGTTTATCTCGATTCTGATTTTCAAAGGGCTGTTTAACCAGAGCTTCGGTGAAATCAACATGATGCTGAGCGCGCTGTTCGGTATCAAACCGGCCTGGTTCAGCGACCCGACCACCGCCCGCTCGATGATTATCATCGTCAACACCTGGCTGGGCTATCCGTACATGATGATCCTGTGCATGGGGCTGCTGAAGGCGATTCCGGACGATCTGTATGAAGCCTCGGCGATGGACGGCGCGGGTCCGTTCCAGAACTTCTTTAAAATTACGCTGCCGCTGCTCATTAAGCCGCTGACGCCGCTGATGATTGCCAGCTTCGCCTTTAACTTTAACAACTTCGTGCTGATTCAGCTGTTGACCAACGGTGGCCCGGATCGTCTCGGCACCACCACGCCGGCAGGCTATACCGACCTGCTCGTAAGCTACACCTATCGTATCGCCTTTGAAGGCGGCGGCGGCCAGGACTTTGGTCTGGCGGCGGCGATTGCCACCCTGATCTTCCTGCTGGTTGGCGCTCTGGCGATTGTGAACCTGAAAGCCACACGTATGAAATTTGACTAAGGAGGGCACTGAACATGGCAATGGTACAACCCAAATCTCAGAAGCTGCGCCTCCTCGCGACGCACTTAGGCCTGCTGATTTTCATCGCGGCCATCATGTTCCCGCTGCTGATGGTTATCGCCATCTCCCTGCGCTCGGGTAACTTTGCGACCGGGAGCCTGATCCCGGATGAAATCTCCTGGGAGCACTGGAAGCTCGCGCTGGGCTTCAGCGTGGAGCACGCCGATGGCCGCGTCACCCCGCCGCCGTTCCCGGTACTGCTGTGGCTGTGGAACTCGGTGAAGGTAGCAACCATCACCGCGATCGGCATCGTGACGCTCTCCACCACCTGTGCTTATGCCTTCGCCCGCATGCGTTTCCCGGGCAAAGCAACGCTGCTGAAAGGCATGCTGATTTTCCAGATGTTCCCGGCGGTGCTGTCGCTGGTGGCGCTGTATGCCCTGTTTGACCGTCTCGGCCAGTACGTGCCGTTTATCGGCCTGAATACCCACGGCGGCGTGATCTTTGCCTATCTCGGCGGTATTGCCCTGCATGTGTGGACCATTAAAGGCTATTTCGAAACCATCGACGGCTCGCTGGAAGAGGCGGCGTCGCTGGATGGTGCTACCCCGTGGCAGGCGTTCCGTCTGGTGCTGCTGCCGCTGTCAGTGCCGATTCTGGCGGTGGTGTTTATCCTGTCGTTTATCGCGGCGATCACCGAAGTACCGGTCGCCTCACTGTTACTGCGCGATGTGAACAGCTACACCCTGGCCGTAGGTATGCAGCAATACCTCAACCCGCAAAACTACCTGTGGGGCGACTTTGCCGCGGCGGCCGTACTGTCTGCCATCCCGATTACCGTGGTGTTCCTGCTGGCCCAGCGCTGGCTGGTGAATGGCCTGACGGCGGGCGGCGTGAAAGGTTAAGTTTCATCTGTTATGCCACTGCAACCCTCAACTTTAGACGTATTGTATTGACCCAACTTGTGACTGTTGTTAGGCGGCCTCCGGGCCGCCATTTTTTTATTCGCGTTTCAGCCGCTTCGAGTTACACAGCCAAAGGGTGATCACCAGCAGCAGGATCGCCGCCGAGTAGATCAGCACGTCGAGCGGGGATTTATGATCGACAATGATCAGCCGCACAATGGCGGTGATGCCAATGTAAACAAAATAGCGCAGCGGGAAGTGAAAGCCGGACTGGAAGTACTTCACAATCAGGGCGATAAATTCAAAGTAGAGAAAGTAGACCACCAGGCCTTCCACCAGCGCATATTTGCTGGTTTGCTCAGGGGCGAACAGCACATCCGCCAGATGCACCGTCTCTTTGCCGAGAAAGACGACCAGGATCAGGCCAAGGCTCAGCAGACCGAGGTTCAGCACGGTCTGGAGTATCGTTGAGATAAACTCAACGCGCGGGCGAGTCAGGGATGTCATACAGCACCTCATTCTCCAGGACGAGATTCCTGTATAACGCAAAAATGTGACGGGGATCTATATTTTTTAATTATGTTTTATGTAGGGAGGTAACCGATGGATCGTAAACCAACCGGGGTTCGCAACGTGACGTGCGGCGACAATGTGACCGTATATGAACCCACTAATCTTTACGACTGTGTACTGGGCAACGGCGTGTTCGTCGGCCCGTTTGTTGAAATTCAGGGCAATTCGCGCATCGGTGACGACAGCAAAATTCAGTCGCACACCTTCATCTGTGAGTATGTGACCATCGGTAAGCGTTGCTTTGTTGGCCATGGCGTGATGTTTGCGAACGATATGTTTCGTGAGGGGAAACCGAACGCCGACCGGACCAGCTGGGGCCACATTACCATCGGAAATGATGTGTCGATTGGCAGCGGTGCCACCATCCTGGCGGTCTCCATTTGCGACGGAGCGGTGATTGGGGCGGGAAGCGTAGTGACAAAATCGATCGTCGAGAAAGGTGTCTATGCCGGGAACCCGGCGAGGCTGCTGCGCCGCTTGTGATTCGCCCTGTGGCGCTGCGCTTACCGGGCCTACAAAAACCGTAGGCCGGGCAAACGCAGTGCCGCCCGGCGTGAAGCATCAGCGAAAGTTAATATTCTTATCGCTGGTCATGTCGTACAGCTGGAACTTACGCCCAAGCTGCTGACCACCGTCACGCGTCAGCGGCGTCCAGCCCACTGCCGCACGGCTGCGGGTCGGACCGGATGAGAACAGATCCAGCGGAATCGACACGTAAACCCCTTTGGTGAAGTCCCCTTCCCCGTACTCGTCCGGCGAGACGTTGGTGATGGTGGCGTAGCCGCCCACCACGACGCCGCTGTCGAAGTGTTTGGAGATATCCAGCGTGCCGCCCTTGTCGCCCGCCAGATACTGGCCGACGCTGGCTTTCACCAGCACGTCCTGCGCGAACGAAGGCGTCCAGTAGGCGGTCAGGTGGCCGGTTTTGACGCTGTAGTCGGTGAACTTCATCATGTCCTGCGCGCTGCGCCAGTCACGCTGCTTAACGTAGTTGGCATCAATCCCGAACGCCCAGTTGCTGTCGACGGGACGATACAGCACTTCCGCCCCCGCGCCACCAAACATGGTTTCCAGATAGCCACCGTAAACCTGGCCGTAGAAACCGTTGCCGAAGTACTGGAAGTAGTTGGCCTGGAGGTTATTCACGTAGACATCGTTCTGCACGTATTCACGCACGCGGGTACGCACGCGCGGCAGCTTCGAGTCGTTCGGCGGGTTCGTGTAGTTAAACTTGTCGTAGTTGTTCGCAATGTTGCCGAACAGGCTGCCGGTGGTCAGCAGGTGGTCGGTGACCCACAGATCCGCCGTCGCCATCGCACCCAGCTGATACATGTAGAAGTTTTCCGGCCCGCCGACGGACTGGTTCAGTACCGGATCGATGTGGAAATCAAAGCGCGATTTATCGATATACCAGCCCTGCTCGGTGGTTTCCGGCACGATCGGCTCTACGCGTTTTTGCACCAGCTCGGTTTCATGCCCGAGCGGTTCGCCTTCAAGATGGCGCTTGAGGCTGGCGACATCGGTTTCGGTGGTGACCTGCGGCAGATTCAGGCGGTTCTCCGTCACGCGGATCGTGCGGATCCCGTCCGGGAGATCGTTCATCACGATCCGGTTGGCGCGTTCGATCCCTTCACGCGAGTCGCGGTATTTCACCTGCTCGCCGGTGACGTACAGCGTATCGCCTTTCACCTGAATTTTCGGATCGGCCAGACCGGCGTTGTATTTCAACAGCGTCAGCTGGTTTGCCACCACGGAGTGCTGCAGAATCGCATCCTGCGGCTCCGGCCGGTAGGCAGGCCGCGCGTTATCGTTGTAGTGCGGCCGCATGTCATTAAAGTTAGTGCGCAGCGTGAAGCCAAACATCACCGTGTTGCCGCGCTCGTAGCTGAGGTTAACGTCGGCCCAGTCGGTGACGCGATAAATGGCGCCGACGTTAAACTTGCTCTTCTGCTCAATCTTCCCGGCGAAGTCCTGCGAGTAGTCGTTCCCTTCGTACTCCAGCTTCAGGCGCAGCGGCTGCCACGGCGTCTGGTATTCCACACCACCGAACAGCGAGGCCGGGCCGTGGAACATCTGGTCGCCGTTGATGGAACCGGCTTTCTTGTAGCTGTTATCGCGGTAGCAGTATTTATCGCTGTAGGTACAGAACGGGTTTTTAACGTTGCCGCTGGTGCCGAGATAGCCCCAGCCAAGACCGAGAGAAAAATCAAACGGTCCCCAGGCCTTGCTGGCCACGATGTATTCCGCGTCGAACAGGCCGGTACCGCCGATATCTTTTGCACCCACGGAGACCTGCGGCATCCAGTAGCTCTCTTCCCACAGGCGCAGCTTGACGTCGAAGGCTTTATCTTTGTAGGTCTGATCGCCGGAGAAGGCGTCGACGCTGCTGTACTGTTTCGTACGCACGTCGGTGTAGCGCAGCGTGGTTTCAAGCCACGGGAAAAGCTGTACGGAGGCAGAATAGTAGCGATACTGGTCGTTATCGCGGTAGTTAAGGCTAATTTCCCCTTCACGCGCCATGCGCGCGGTAGGCGTTTGCAGTAAACCGACGCCGCCGAAGTCTGACTGAGACGGGCCAATAGGTGCCGGATACGTTTCTGCATGGCAGGCGGCGCTTACGCAGAGCGCCAGCATGCTGTAGAGATAGGTTCTTTTCATTCTTCCGGTATCCGCTGTGTCAGGGAGTGAAGGATATCGGCGTTAAGCCCGTCATATGCCTTCGTCCAGAAATGGTCGGCAAAACCGACAAAAATGATGCTGCCCGGCATGGGTTCGATATGGCGTTTATTCCAGTACGCCACCGGCGCTTTTTGCGTATGCCCGTCTGGATAAATAATCCATGCGTAGCTGTTATCCGCGCCGCTCAGCAGGCTTTGTTCGTCGAGATAGCTCGCCACGTCGCGGCCGGGCGTAAAGGGCTTTTTACCGGGGCTGCTGATAAGCCCCATCACGGTCACCGTCGTCGGCTTCACCGGAAGCCAGAGGGTGTACTCCCCTTCAAGCGTGGGGTTGCCCTTTTCAGTGACGCGCACTTCATCTGGATCAAGATTGACTTTCTGGCGGCCTGTCACCTTCAGCGCCTGAAGCTGCTGGCGAACGCTGTTAATGGCCGCGGCATCGTCGCCGTCTTCCTGCTCCGCCAGGCTCGTCAGGCGGGTCAGCAGGGCACGGTGTTCCTGCTCCGCCTTAACCGTCGCCTGACGCTCGCCGATCACCGCTCCCGGCCACCAGCTGTTGGCAAGCTTTGGCTGCCCGACGAGATCGAGCAGATGCTCGGCGTTGGTTAAGGTTTTGGGTTTTTCACTGTCCGGCGTGTAGACCTTTACCGTTCCTGCGGACCATGCCAGCGGCGCGGCAAGGCTGGCGAGAAGCGCAGCGTGGATGAGCGTTTTCATGATTTCGCCGCCTTGATCAGGGTGGTTTTCACCGGGAAGAAACCGGCACCGAGATACTGCAAGGACTGACGGATCTGCCCATCCTCGTCGATCCAGAAGCGGTTATGCCAGGTGGCCTGGTCGGTTGTCACCTTCTCATCCAATACGCGCACCTGAGTTTCGTCGCTGCCGACTTTCACGTTGTCCGTACCGTCCCAGCGGAAGGTGGAGCGGGCCGTGGCGTAGCGCACCTGCTTATGCTCGGTCCAGCCCATCGTGCGCGTCCAGCTTGCGCCGTCGACGATCTGATTTGGCTTGATGAGCGGGTCTTCGGCGAGATTATTCACCTCGAGCAAGTTGTCGCCGCCGAGCAGCGTTTTCACGATTCGGGCATGCTGCGTGACGATGGTGGCCTGATCCTGCGTCACCCATTTCTGCTGCCCGTTTTCATCGAAAGCGAGCACCACAAACAGCTGCGGGCCATCGTTTAGCTGCATGTACTGGCTGGCGTACGGCATGTTCTGAAGTTCGTCATCGGTCAAATGAACGCCCGGCGTGCCGAACAGGCTTTCCCACAGTGAATGTCCCAGCCCTTTGGTGGTGGCTGAGCACGCCTGCAACAGCAGGCAAATCAGAATGATTGCAGGTCGCTTCACGACTCTTCTCCGAAGGGGCGAAATAACCACACCGAAGTGTGGTTATGATTAAAACACCCGGTATTACTGGGTGCTGGTTGTCGTAGTGGTCGTGGTTCCGGTATTGGAGCCATCACCGCCACCGGTTGCCGCCAGCGCGACACCCACGGCTGAACTTACGGTGCTGGTGCTGGCTGCGGTAGAACTTCCCGCAGACGCAGACGTCGCTGCCGACCCTGCTGCTTCCCCGACCTGGACCGGAGCTGCATAGACAGACGTCGCCGCAAGTGCAGATATGGCAAAAATGCCATACAGTACTTTCTTCATAACAATTTCCCTTCAATGAATGAATGGAGATTTGCCCGAAAAGAAATTCAGGCGGAATCGAGTATACACAACTACAGCAGAGCGTTTACCGTGGGGGGAAATAGGGGGATGGTTTTCGGAATAATGGATAAAACAGAAACGAAAAACAAATATTTAAAATAAATAATCGATAAAAATCAATAAATTATAATATATTCTTATTATCTTGGCTCTACGTATTTTCTTAAAATAAACCGCAGCAATTAGCAGGTTAACCGCCTTTTTCAGATTAAACTCAGAGTCAGAATTTGAGTTAACTAACAGACATCAGGAATTATCCGATAAAAAAATGCCGGCATATCGCCGGCATTTGTCATGACATATTAATTACGCACGCCATGCTTTATAACGGTTAATCAAACCATTGGTGGAGCTGTCGTGGCTGTCGATGGCTTTATCGTCACCCAGCTCTGGAAGAATGCGGTTTGCCAGCTGTTTGCCCAGCTCAACGCCCCACTGGTCAAAGGTGAAGATGTTCAGGATCGCGCCCTGGGTGAAGATCTTGTGCTCGTACAGCGCAATCAGCGCGCCCAGGCTGAACGGGGTGATTTCGCGCAGCAGGATGGAGTTGGTTGGGCGGTTGCCTTCGAACACTTTGAACGGCACAACGTGCTCCAGCGTGGCCGGATCTTTACCCTGGTCACGGTATTCCTGCTCAACCACTTCGCGGGATTTACCGAACGCCAGCGCTTCGGTCTGTGCGAAGAAGTTAGACAACAGCTTCGGATGGTGGTCGGACAGCGGGTTGTGCGTGATTGCCGGGGCGATGAAATCGCACGGTACCATTTTGGTACCCTGGTGAATCAGCTGGTAGAAGGCATGCTGGCCGTTGGTGCCCGGCTCGCCCCAGATGATCGGGCCAGTCTGGTAGTCCACCGCGTTGCCGTTACGGTCAACGTACTTACCGTTGGATTCCATGTTGCCCTGCTGGAAGTAGGCCGCAAAACGGTGCATGTACTGGTCGTATGGCAGGATCGCTTCGGTTTCAGCGCCGAAGAAGTTGTTGTACCAGATACCGATCAGCGCCAGCAGCACCGGCAGGTTTTTCTCAGGCGCGGTGGTGGAGAAGTGTTTGTCCATCGCATGCGCGCCGGAGAGCAGCTCAACGAAGTTGTCAAAGCCCACGGACAGGATGATGGACAGACCGATTGCAGACCACAGCGAGTAGCGGCCGCCAACCCAGTCCCAGAACTCGAACATGTTCGCCGTATCGATGCCAAACTCGCCTACCGCTTTACCGTTGGTGGAGAGCGCCGCAAAGTGTTTCGCCACGTGCTTTTCGTCGCCCGCGGTTTTCAGGAACCAGTCGCGCGCGCTGTGGGCGTTGGTCATGGTTTCCTGGGTGGTAAAGGTTTTAGACGCCACCAGGAACAGGGTAGTTTCCGGGTTTACGTTCTTCAGCACTTCGGCGATGTGGGTACCATCGACGTTAGAGACAAAGTGCATGTTGAGGTGGTTTTTGTAAGGACGCAGCGCTTCGGTCACCATGAACGGACCGAGGTCAGAGCCGCCGATACCGATGTTAACCACGTCGGTGATCGCTTTGCCAGTGTAGCCTTTCCAGCTGCCGGAGATGATCGCTTCGGAGAACGTTTTCATCTTTTCCAGCACCGCGTTCACTTCCGGCATCACATCTTTGCCGTCAACGATGATTGGCGTATTGCTACGGTTGCGCAGCGCCACGTGCAGCACTGCACGGTCTTCGGTGCGGTTGATCTTCTCGCCGGAGAACATGGATTTGATGGCGTCGGCCAGCTCGGTCTCTTTCGCCAGATCCTGCAGTTTTGCCAGCGTCTCTTCGGTAATGCGGTTTTTAGAGAAATCCACCAGCATCAGGTCATCGAAGGTCGCGGAGAATTTAGTGAAACGATCGGCATCTTTCGCGAACAGATCCGCGATGGTGACGTCTTTCATTTCATCAAAATGTTTCTGTAGTGCCTGCCAGGCAGCGGTCTGCGTTGGGTTGATGTTTTTCATTAGCAATACTCTTCTGATTTGAGAATTGTGACTGCGGTCGATTGTAGCGCCTGCAAATAAAAATTGTGATGGTTTTTATGCCATTGCCCTGGTCTGCATCAAACGCAGGTGAAAAGACCCGAAAAGTATAGCTGCTGTCGCGCCCTTCCGGCGTGGCGAAATGTCGGTCAAAAGGGGGTAAAAAGGAGCATAAAATATGGGCCTGTTATAAGTCCTGTTTCTCAGGGGTACCCCCCCATAAAAAATCCGCATAATCCCAGCATTGACAGGACCTCCCCCGCATTTTATTTATAGGGCCGTATTTTGCGCCTGCACCTGTTTTCGTTTCATTCTTGTGCCAAGGTCGCTTATTCATTCCCTGACACGAGGTTGTTATGACGAGTTTTGTGGTCGCCAAGTTTGGCGGCACCAGTGTGGCCGATTACGATGCCATGAACCGCAGCGCCGATGTGGTGCTGGCCGATCCGAATACCCCCCTGGTGGTGCTCTCTGCATCCGCCGGCGTGACGAACCTGCTGGTTTCTCTGTCTGAAGGACTGGAAGCGACAGAACGTTTCGTGAAGCTGGATGCACTGCGCAAAATTCAGTTCGACATTCTTGAACGTCTGCAAAACCCGAACGTGATCCGCGAAGAAGTGGAGCGCCTGCTGGAAAATATCACCACCCTGGCAGAAGCGGCGTCCCTGGCCACCTCTACCGCCCTGACCGATGAACTGGTCAGCCACGGTGAATTGATGTCTACCCTGCTGTTTGTTGAAATTATGCGCGAGCGTAACGTTCAGGCGCAGTGGTTTGACGTGCGTAAAGTGATGCGCACCAGCGATCGTTTTGGGCGCGCCGAACCGGACGTTGAGATGCTGGCCGAGCTCACCAACCAGCAGCTGGCGCCGCGCCTGGCAGAAGGCATGGTGATCACCCAGGGCTTTATCGGCAGCGAAGCGAAAGGACGCACGACCACGCTTGGCCGTGGCGGCAGCGATTACACCGCCGCGCTGCTGGGCGAAGCCCTGCACGCAACGCGCGTGGATATCTGGACTGACGTGCCGGGTATTTACACCACCGATCCGCGCGTCGTTTCCGCGGCAAAACGTATTGATGTGATTGCATTTGAAGAAGCGGCTGAAATGGCCACCTTCGGTGCAAAAGTGCTGCATCCGGCAACGCTGCTGCCTGCCGTGCGCAGCGATATTCCGGTCTTCGTTGGCTCCAGTAAAGATCCAAAAGCGGGCGGGACGCTGGTCTGCAAGAAAACCGAGAACCCGCCGCTGTTCCGCGCGCTGGCCCTGCGCCGCCGCCAGACGCTGGTCACGCTGCACAGCCACAATATGCTGCACTCCCGCGGCTTCCTGGCGGAAGTGTTTGGCATCCTCGCGCGCCATAACATCTCTGTAGATTTGATTACCACCTCTGAGGTGAGCATTGCGCTGACGCTGGACACCACCGGCTCCACCTCCACCGGCGACACCCTGCTGACGCAGTCGCTGCTGATTGAGCTGTCTGAGCTGTGCCGCGTGGAGGTCGAAGAAGACCTGGCGCTGGTGGCCATCATCGGTAACAAGCTGTCTCGCGCCTGCGGCGTGGGCAAAGAGGTGTTCGGCGTGCTTGACCCGTTCAACATCCGCATGATCTGCTACGGTGCCTCCAGCTATAACCTTTGCTTCCTGGTCCCTGCCGATCAGGCCGAGCAGGTGGTGCAGAAACTTCATCAGAATTTGTTTGAATAAAATTCGTTAGCACGATAAACAATACCTATAAGCCGGGCACAGACCCGGCTTTTTCATAACTAAACAACACGACAATACTGCAAGGAATTCACTATGTTATCCGCTATCACCCGGCTGTTCCCGCTATGGGCGCTGCTGCTCTCCGTACTCGCGTATTACACCCCTAACACGTTCACGGGCATTGGTCCGTGGGTCACCACGCTGCTGATGCTGATTATGTTCGGCATGGGCGTGCACCTGAAAATCGACGATTTTAAACGCGTGCTGTCGCGCCCGGCGCCGGTGGCTGCAGGGATCTTCCTGCACTACCTGGTGATGCCGCTCGCGGCCTGGCTGCTGGCGATGGCCTTTAAGATGCCGCCCGATCTCTCCGCCGGGATGGTGCTGGTGGGCAGCGTCGCCAGCGGTACGGCATCTAACGTGATGATCTATCTCGCGAAAGGTGACGTGGCGCTCTCCGTGACCATCTCTTCGGTATCCACGCTGGTTGGCGTGATTGCCACACCGCTGTTAACCCGCCTGTACGTGGACGCACATATTCAGGTGGATGTGATGGGCATGCTGCTCAGCATTCTGCAGATTGTGGTGATCCCGATTGCGCTGGGGCTGGTCATTCACCATCTGTTCCCGCGCGTGGTGAAAGCGGTTGAGCCATACCTGCCCGCGTTTTCGATGGTCTGCATTCTGGCGATCATCAGCGCCGTGGTGGCCGGTTCCGCGTCGCACATTGCCTCCGTGGGCTTTGTGGTGATCGTCGCGGTGGTGCTGCATAACACCATTGGCCTGCTGGGCGGCTACTGGGGCGGGAAGCTGTTTGGCTTTGACGAGTCCACCTGCCGCACGCTGGCAATCGAGGTAGGGATGCAGAACTCCGGCCTGGCGGCGGCGCTGGGTAAAATTTACTTCTCACCGCTGGCGGCCCTCCCGGGCGCGCTGTTCTCCGTCTGGCACAACCTGTCCGGCTCGCTGCTGGCGGGCTACTGGTCCGGTAAGCCGATTGATGAGCAACCGAAAAAAGATGCGCTGAAGCAGGGTTAATTGACGGGGCTTGCTTTACACTGAAGCCTCCCCATCAGGAGGCTTCAGCAATGGCTACACCACGTTTGACCCAGAAAGACATGACGGAAGCCGAGCAGCGTGAACTGAAAACGCTTCTCGACCGCGCCCGCATCGCCCATGGCCGCACGCTGACGAACGCCGAAACCAATCAGGTTAAAAAAGAGTACATCGACAAGCTGATGGCGCAACGTGAGGCTGCGGCAAAAAAAGCCCGCAAGCTGAAAAAAGAGCAGGCTTATAAGCCGGATGCAGAGGCGACCTTTTCCTGGTCCGCCAATACATCAACCCGTGGAAGGCGCTAATCAGCGCCCTTTCTTTTTGCGACCCGGCTGGGTAAAGCGTTTTCCGTTACCCGGCTTGCCCCGCCCTTTCTCTTCCGCCTGCGGTGCCTTCACCACCTGACGTTTAATCGCCTGCGTTTTCGGTTTGGCTTTAGCTTTCGGCTTCGCTTCGGACGAGGAGTTTTCGATAAGCTTGAACAGCTCGATCAGCTCGTCGTCCGTTAAGTCACGCCACTCGCCCAGCGGGATCCCGGACAGGCTGACGTTCATGATGCGCGTACGTTCCAGCTTCGTCACTTCATAACCAAAATACTCGCACATGCGACGGATCTGGCGGTTCAGGCCCTGCACCAGCGTGATACGGAACGCAAACGGCGCTTCTTTTTTGACCTTGCACTTCTTCGTCACGGTGCCCAGAATCGGCACGCCTGCGCCCATCCCGCGAATGAACTCGTCCGTCACCGGCTTGTTCACCGTAACGATATACTCTTTCTCGTGGTCGTTACCGGCACGCAGAATTTTGTTCACCAGATCGCCGTGGTTGGTGAGGAAAATCAGCCCCTGAGAGTCTTTATCCAGACGGCCAATCGGAAAAATGCGGCTACTGTGGTTCACGAAATCAACGATGTTGTCCCGCTCTCCGTCTTCCGTGGTGCTGACAATCCCAACCGGTTTGTTCAACGCGATAAACACCAGGTCTTCTGCATCACGCGGTTCGATGACCTGACCATTTACTTTAACCACATCGCCAGGGACCACCTGGTCACCGATAGTGGCGCGTTTGCCGTTGAGGAACACGTTACCTTGTTCAATGTAACGGTCAGCCTCGCGACGTGAGCAGATCCCGCTCTCGCTAATGTACTTGTTTAATCGGGTTGATTGAGTTGGCAGCATAGTTTCTCCTGTGAAGGGCGAAATATACCTTAGGTATGGACTGGAAAAAAAGATTAGCCGACCGTAACTGAGACGGGTTTTCCAAGTTTACATAACATCATGATCAGCGTATCAAGGGTGAACTTACTGGTTTTGAGGTTCACGACATCAGACACGCGGGGACGAGAGACGTTTAGCCTGGCGGCAGCGTCAGTCTGACGCAGTTTATTCTCCGCAATCCACGAGGAAATTTCCTGCATCAGTTGCCGCTTGATGGCAAGCAACTGCTCAACCTCTTTTTCGGCACTTTCGTGCAACTGTTTAGCTTCACTTTCTTCAAAACCCAGCTCAGCAAAAATGTTCGTTTCTGAAGCTGTCACATGCCGAATTTTTGTATCAACGCGTCTTCCCATTTTCATCCTCTCCGAGCATCAAGCACCGCCTGAAAACGTGCCTTTGCTATGTATTTATCATGGCCTGATGTCCGCTGCGTTTTCTTCTTAAAGCAATGCAGTACGTAAACAGCATCCTCATAACGAGCCAAATAGATGATTCGGTATGCGCCCGTGTCACCGCGTAGCCGTATCTCTGCAACGCCTTTGCCAATCTCTGAGATCGGCTTCCAGTCTGCCGCCTCTAATCCAGCCTGTAATCGATGTAGCTGATACCCTGCTTCCCGCCGGATTTCCTCCGGGAAGCCGAGCAAATCATCGAAGGCACTCCCCATCCATGCAATGGGTCTCATTGCTGGTTTTTCTGACAGCATACCACATCCCTGTATAAAATTTTATACATAAAAGATTACATTGTCTCACGCCACAGGTCTGCTTATGACCTGTGGCGTGACGTTACGTTTTCAGTAGAGTTTGGTCACGCCTCATGGAGAGGATCTGCGAGGCGCTTTCAGAGATTAATACTCATCCCGCTCGTCGTCTTCATCCGGCTGTTCCATCACGCTATACGCCACTGCGCAGAACAGCGAGTTAAGACGCTTCATATCCCCCAGCAGCCCCAGATGGAGTGAGCTGGTCTCGATGCTCTGCACGTTCTGCTGATGCAGGCGCTCAACGTGGGCGTGCGAGTATCGGCGGTTAAGAATGCGGAAGCGATGCTTGTTGCGGCGCAGGCGGCGCGCGCTCGGTACGTCGCTGGAGAAGAACACCGACATCGCCAGCTTCAGGTTGCTCACCAGCTTTTCGTGCAGCGCTTCCAGCTCCTTCAGCCCTTCCACGGAGAACGCCCGACGCGCGGCCAGGGATTTGTCCGCGATTTCGCTGCCCATACGCTCAACGATGTCCGAGGCCTGCTCCAGGTTAAGCGACATCTCAATGATTTCCGCCCAGCGGCGGGACTCCTCTTCCGCCAGCTCGTCCTGCGGGATACGCGCCAGATAGAGCTTGATGGCGGTATACAGCACGTTGATGTCGTCCGCCAGCCTGCGCAGCTCTTTTTCCTCGCGCGGCTCGCCGTGCATCACCTTTTTCAGCCCTTCGAGCATGGTTTCCATCGCGTCGCCCATGCGCAGCGTTTCGCGGGCGGCGTTGGCGATGGCCAGCGCGGGGGTGTCCAGCACGGAGGTATCCAGATGCTTCGGCTTAAGGCGCGCGTCCAGCTCCGGTTCATCACGGATAAGACGCTCGCAGAAGCGGGCCATCGGCGCGGCAAACGGCACCATAGCCAGACAGCGCACCAGGTTATAGAAGACGTGGAAGTAGATCACCAGCTCCGCTTTCGGCAGCGGGAGGTTGTCCATCAGGTTTGCCAGCGGATGGACAAACGGCAGAATAATCAGGCTGCCCACCAGCTTAAACAGCAAACTCCCCAGCGCCACGCGACGGGCGGCAGCATTGGCCGCGCTGTTGTTGAGCATCGCCAGCAGGCCAGAGCCGAGGTTAGCGCCGATCACCAGACACAGCGCCACCGGGAAGGAGATCGCGCCCGCGGCGGTGAGCGTGGCCGTCAGCAGCACGGCGGCCAGGCTGGAGTAGCTGATGATGGCAAACACTGCCCCGATCAGCGCATCCAGCATGATGTCACCGGTCAGCGAGGCGAAGATGACCTGCACGCCGTTCGCCTGGGTGATAGGCGTCACCGCCTGCACAATCAGTTCCAGCGCCAGCAGAATCAGCCCGAGGCCAATGCCCACGCGGCCAAGCTGCCCGGCACGCGTTTGTTTGCGGCCAAGGAAAAAGATCACACCGATGAAAATCAGCAGCGGCGACAGCCAGGAGAGATCGAACGTCAGGATACGCGCCATCAGCGCGGTACCGACGTCAGCACCCAGCACGATCACCAGCGCCGGGGCGAGCGCGACCAGATCCTGCGCCACGAACGAGGTGACGAGCATGGTGGTGGCATTGCTGCTTTGCACCAGCGCCGTGACGCCAATCCCCGCGCAGAAGGCGAGCGGCTTCTTCTCAACGCTGCCGCTGAGGACGGTACGTAAGCGCGCGCCGAACACGCGCATCACGCCGGTGCGGACAATATGGGTGCCCCATACGAGCAGTGCGACTGCCGAAAGCAGATGTAACAACGTCAGCACGGAAGTGGGTTCTCCTTATCGTTATAGATTTTATGATTAAGTATAAGGGTTTAAACGTAAGAAAGAGACAGGGCACCGTTGAGGTGCCCTGTTTGTTGTAAGGAAAAGTGACGTTAGTCCGCGTCGTAGCCTAAATTCGGCGCCAGCCAGCGCTCTACCTCTGATACGCTCATGCCTTTGCGCAGGGCGTAATCTTCGATCTGATCGCGCTGCAGCTGCGCCACGGCGAAGTACTTGCTGTCCGGATGACTGAAGTACCAGCCCGACACGGACGCGCCCGGCCACATGGCGAACGACTCGGTGAGCTTCATGCCGGTATGCGCTTCCACGTCCAGCAGTTTCCAGATAGTGCCTTTTTCGGTGTGTTCCGGACAGGCCGGATAGCCCGGCGCCGGACGAATCCCCTGGTAGTTTTCGCGGATCAGCTCCTCGTTGCTGAGGTTCTCATTCGCCGCGTAACCCCAGTACACCTTACGTACGCGTTCGTGCAGGTATTCAGCAAAGGCTTCCGCCAGGCGGTCGGCAATCGCTTTCACCATGATCTTATTGTAATCATCGTGTTGCGCTTCAAACGCGTCCGCCAGGGCGTCTTCTTCCAGACCGCCGGTTACCGCAAAGGCGCCGATATAGTCAGCTTTCCCGCTCAGCTTCGGCGCAACGAAATCCGCCAGGCAGTAGTTGGCAAAGCCCACTTTTTCGGTTTGCTGCCGCAGGTGATGGCTCACGGCCAGCACGTGGGTGCGGGTTTCATCGCGGTAGATTTCCACGTCGTCACCCACGCGGTTCGCCGGGAACAGCCCCACCACGCCGCGCGGGTTGAGGGTTTTCTCTGCGCTCAGCGTGTCCAGCATATCGTTGGCGTCTTTAAACAGACGCTTCGCCTCTTCGCCTACGACTTCATCTTCGAGGATGCGCGGATATTTGCCCGCCAGCGACCAGGTCATAAAGAACGGCGTCCAGTCAATGTAGTTGCGCAGCGTCTCGATGCTGGCCGTCACGTCCTGCACGCCCAGACGATGCGCGACCGGCGGCGTATAGCTTGCCCAGTCAAAGGCCAGGTCGTTATCGCGTGCGGCAGCGAGCGTCACCGGCGGCGTGCGCGGTTTTTTGCGCCCGTGCTGCACGCGAACGGTTTCGTACTCCTGGCGAGTGCGCGCCACAAAATCGTCGCGCTGAGTCTCGGAGAGCAGTGCGGAAACCACGCCCACCGTGCGCGAGGCGTTCTGCACGTAAACCGTCGGTCCGCTGTAGTTCTGCTCGATCTTCACTGCCGTGTGCGCTTTCGAGGTGGTCGCCCCGCCAATCAGCAGCGGAATGGTGAAGCCCTGACGCTCCATCTCTTTTGCCACGTTGACCATTTCGTCGAGCGACGGCGTAATCAGGCCGGAGAGGCCAATCAGATCGGCGTTCACTTCGCGCGCGGTCTTGAGGATTTTATCCGCCGGAACCATCACGCCAAGGTCGATAATTTCGTAGTTATTACACTGCAACACCACGCCAACAATGTTTTTGCCGATGTCGTGCACGTCGCCCTTCACGGTGGCGATAACCATTTTACCGTTGCTGGAGCCTTTCTCTTTGCTGGCTTCGATGAAGGGTTCAAGATAAGCCACTGCCTGCTTCATGACGCGAGCGGATTTCACCACCTGCGGCAGGAACATCTTGCCCTCGCCGAACAGATCGCCAACCACGTTCATGCCGTCCATCAGCGGCCCTTCGATCACCTCAATCGGGCGGGCTGCCTGCTGACGCGCTTCCTCGGTGTCCTGCTCGATGAACTCGGTAATCCCTTTCACCAGCGAGTATTCCAGACGCTTTTTCACGTCCCAGGAACGCCACTCGGCCTGCTGAACATTGGACGATTCATCCGATTTACTGCCGCGGTATTTTTCCGCCAGGTCGAGCATGCGCTCGGTGGCGTCGTCGCGACGGTTGAGGATCACGTCCTCTACGGCATCGCGCAGTTCAGCAGGCAGATCGTCGTAAATCGCCAGCTGTCCAGCGTTGACGATGCCCATGTCCATCCCATTGCGGATGGCGTAGTAGAGGAACACGGCGTGGATCGCCTCACGCACCGGGTCGTTGCCGCGGAACGAGAACGAGACGTTCGACACGCCGCCGGAGATCAGCGCATGCGGCAACTCGCGCTTGATGTCTTCACACGCGCCGATAAAGTCCTGGGCGTAGTTGTTGTGCTCTTCGATGCCGGTCGCGACGGCAAAGATGTTCGGGTCGAAAATAATGTCTTCCGGCGGGAAGCCCACCTCTTCGGTCAGAATTTTGTACGCGCGGCGGCATATCTCAATTTTGCGCTCGCGGGTGTCGGCCTGGCCCACCTCATCGAAGGCCATCACCACCACGGCCGCACCGTAGCGGCGCACCATCTTCGCGTGGTGGATAAAGATATCCACGCCCTCTTTCATCGAGATGGAGTTAACGATGCCTTTGCCCTGAATGCACTTCAGCCCTTTTTCGATGACCTCCCACTTGGAGGAGTCAATCATGATCGGCACGCGGGCGATATCCGGCTCACCGGCAATCAGGTTGAGGAAACGCACCATCGCCGCTTCGGCGTCAAGCATCCCCTCGTCCATGTTGATATCGATAATCTGCGCCCCGCTTTCCACCTGCTGGCGGGCGACGTGCAGCGCTTCGCTGTACTTCTCTTCTTTGATCAGACGCTTGAATTTAGCGGAACCGGTAACGTTGGTACGTTCACCCACGTTCACAAACAGGCTGTCGTCGCCGATGGTCAACGGCTCCAGGCCGGAAAGGCGACAGGCAACCGGCAGCTCGGGCAGCTTGCGCGGCGGCAGCCCGTCCACGGCGCGGCTCATGGCGGCGATGTGCTCCGGCGTGGTGCCGCAGCAGCCGCCGACGATGTTCAGGAAGCCTGACTCGGCCCACTCGCGGATTTGCGCCGCCATGGTGTCAGCATCCAGATCGTACTCGCCAAACGCGTTCGGCAGACCGGCGTTCGGATGCGCGGTAACGTAGCATTCGGCAATGCGCGAAAGCTCCTGCACATACTGGCGCAGTTCGTCTGGTCCCAGCGCGCAGTTCAGACCGAAGGAGAGCGCGTCGGCGTGGCGCAGGGAGTTATAAAACGCTTCGGTTGTCTGGCCGGACAGGGTGCGGCCGGAGGCGTCGGTGATGGTGCCGGAGATCATGATCGGCAGGTCAACGCCCAGCGCCTCAAACTCCTCTTTCACCGCGTATATCGCGGCTTTGGCGTTGAGGGTATCGAACACCGTTTCAATCAGGATCAGGTCGGAGCCACCTTCCACCAGCGCTTTGGTCGATTCACGATACGCCGTAACCAGCTGGTCAAAGGTGATATTACGAAACGCCGGATCGTTGACGTCCGGTGAAATCGACGCGGTGCGGTTGGTCGGGCCAAGCACCCCGGCAACGTAGCGCGGCTTGTCCGGCGTGCGGGCCGTCCACTCGTCGGCACAGGCGCGGGCGAGCCTGGCCGCCTCATAGTTGATCTCCGCCGACAGGGATTCCATCTGGTAATCCGCCATGGCGATGGTTGTCGAGTTGAAGGTGTTGGTTTCAACGATATCCGCACCTGCTTCAAAGTAGGCGTTGTGAATATCCCTGATGACGGACGGTTTGCTCAACACCAGCAGGTCATTGTTTCCTTTCAGGTCGCAGGGCCAGTCGGCGAAGCGCTCGCTGCGGAAATCGTCTTCGCTCAGACGATAGCTCTGGATCATGGTGCCCATGCCGCCGTCCAGCACCAGAATTCGTTCATTTAACTGCGCACGCAGTTGCTCTACTTTGCTGCTCACACTTGCTCCCGACAACGCTCAACAAGGCCAAAAGGCTGCGTTCCATACTGGCACAATCTCGCAGGGTGGAAAAGTCACGCCGCGGTAACATGAGACATGTTCACCATCACTCCTCCGATCAGTCAGGAAAGCGGTTGCAAATTCACCAAATAAAACGAAAATGATTTCCACGATACAGAAAAAGGAGATCGTCATGGTCGCGACCGTTCCCGCCAAACGCGGCAGAAAACCTGCCGCCACCGCCGCTTCACAACCCGGCGGACAGGTTCAATCCCTGACGCGCGGTCTGAAGCTGCTGGAGTGGATAGCCGAGTCGCACGGCAGCGTGGCCCTGACGGAGCTGGCCCAGCAGGCTGGTCTGCCGAACTCCACCACGCACCGCCTGCTGACCACCATGCAGCAGCTGGGTTTTGTCCGCCAGGTCGGCGAGCTGGGGCACTGGGCGGTGGGCGCGCATGCGTTTATCGTGGGCAGCAGCTTCCTTCAGAGCCGTAACCTGCTGGCGATTGTGCATCCGATTCTGCGCAAGCTGATGGAGGAGTCCGGCGAGACGGTGAACCTTGCGGTGCTCGACCAGAGCGACCACCAGGCGATTATTATCGACCAGGTGCAGTGCACGCAGTTGATGCGCATGTCCGCGCCGATTGGCGGCAAGCTGCCGATGCACGCCTCCGGGGCGGGGAAAGCGTTTTTGTCGCAGCTGAGCGAAGAGCAGGTGACCGGGCTGCTGCACCGAAAAGGGCTGCACGCCTATACCCACGCCACGCTGGTGTCGCCGGTGCATCTGAAAGAAGATCTGGCGTTGACCCGCAAGCGCGGCTATTCGTTTGATGACGAGGAACATGCGCTGGGGCTGCGCTGCCTCGCGTCCTGTATTTTCGACGAACATCGCGAGCCGTTTGCTGCGATCTCCATCTCTGGCCCCATCTCACGTATGACCGACGACCGGGTGACCGAGCTGGGCGCGCTGGTGATTAAGGCCGCGAAAGAGGTGACGCTGGCGTACGGTGGGATTCGTTAAATCGCACACAAAACCGCTGCTTGCGGCGGTAAGCGTACACATCCTCCACGTGCCCATTTTTGATCCGCGTTTGTAGCCCGCGCCAGTAGCTGGCGTGGAACAGATCTTCATGCATTTCTTCAAATAACGGCCCGATGCGTGGGTCCGCACACAGCCAGTGGCGAAACTCCTCGGGAAACACATCGCCCGGCGAAACGCTGTACCACGGCTCGCTGGAGAGCTCATCCTCCGGGTAACGGGGCGGCGGGATATCGCGAAAGTTCACCTCGGTCATGTAGCAAATTTCATCGTAATCGTAGAACACCACCCGCCCGTGCCGGGTGACGCCGAAGTTTTTAAACAGCATATCGCCAGGGAAGATATTGGCGGCGGCGAGCTGGCGGATAGCGTTGCCGTACTCTTCGATGGCATCACGTAATGCCTGGCCCTCTGACTGTTCCAGCCAGATATTGAGCGGCACCATACGGCGCTCAATATAGAGATGGCTAATCGCTATTTTATCGCCCAGATCGGTGATTTTCGTCGGCGCTTCCTGCATTAACAGCGACATAAGCGCCGGATCGATCTGCTGCTTATCCAGCACAAAGTTTTCAAACTCCTGGGTATCGGCCATTCGCCCGACGCGATCGTGCTCTTTTACCAGCTGATAGCAGGCGCGGACGTGGGCGGCGGTCATCTCTTTCTGCGGGGCGAATCTGTCTTTTATCACCTTAAAGACCCGGTCGAAGCCCGGCAGCGTGAAGACCAGCATCACCATGCCGCGGATACCTGGCGCTTCGATAAACTGCTCATCCGCCGCGGTGACATAGCGCAGGTATTCCCGGTAACTTTCCGTTTTGGCATGCTTCTGACAGCCAATCGCCATATACAGCTCGGCGGTAGTTTTGCCCGGCAGGATCTCGCGCAGCCACTCCACCAGGGCGGCAGGCAGCGGGGCGTACACCATGAAATAGGAGCGGGCGAAGCCAAACACGATGCTGGCCTCGGCGCTGGTGGTCAGGCAGGTATCGACAAACAGTTCGCCGTCGTCGGTACGGTGAATGGGCAACAGAAACGGCACAATGGCCGTCGGCGTAACCAGTTTGCCCACCAGCCAGGCGGCCTTATTCCGGTAGAACAGCTCGTTGGCCACCTGCACATGGCTGCGGCTGAGCACCTCCTCGCCGTAGGTTTCACGAAGATGCGCATGGATATAGCCGATATCCCGGAGCTTGTTCTCCCACGGCAGGCGCAGCGGCAAATCCGTTAAGATGCGATGCAGGAGCTTTTCCCACCCGCGATCGGGAAAGAAATCTTTCGCCAGCGGACGCGGAATGGTACGGAAGCGGCGCTCAGGCTGGGAGCTGAAGATAAATAACCGCTCAGGAGATAATGAGCGGTGGTCAAATAACCGGCAATAGACGGAGTTGAAAAAGCTCTCCGCAATCTCGAAGCGAGGGTAGTCGGGTAACAGATGGGTGTAATGCTCTTTCACACGCAGTAAAAATGCCGCGTCCGGGCTTTTACCGTCGGTAATACAGCGCAGCTGCTCCACCACCAGACCCACATGGTGGTCATAGAGATGAATACGCTGCTTCATGGCCTGCTGAACCGCATGCCAGTCTGCATGTTCGAAGCGCTGCTGCGCGCCGGAGGTCACTTCCAGAAAACGACCATACTGGGCATCAAAGCCCTGCAGAATGGTTTGGGCAATCAGCAATTCCAGGCCACGCGACATATATTCCCCTTCACCCCGTCCCTCTCCCCGGAGGGGAGAGGGGGAAAAGTTTAGAACTGTGCTTCTTCGGTTGACCCCGTTAAGGCGGTAACGGATGAGGCGCCTCCCTGGATGATGGTCGTCACGTTATCAAAGTAGCCCGTCCCCACTTCCTGCTGGTGAGAAACAAAGGTATAGCCGTCTTTACCAGCGGCAAACTCCGGCTGCTGCACCTTCTCAACGTAGTGCTTCATGCCCTCCCCCTGCGCGTAAGCGTGCGCCAGGTCGAACATGTTGAACCACATGCTGTGGATGCCTGCCAGGGTGATGAACTGGTACTTGTAGCCCATATCCGACAGCTGCTGCTGGAAGCTGGCGATGGTTTTGTCATCCAGCTTTTTCTGCCAGTTGAAGGACGGCGAACAGTTGTAGGCCAGCAGTTTGCCCGGGTATTTCGCATGAATCGCATCGGCAAAGCGCTTCGCCAGCGCCAGATCCGGCGTGGACGTTTCACACCAGACCAGGTCGGCGTAAGGGGCATAGGCCAGGCCGCGGCTGATGGCCTGTTCGATACCGGCATGCGTGCGATAGAACCCCTCGCTGGTGCGCTCGCCGGTAATAAATTCGCTATCGTACGGATCGCAGTCAGAGGTGATCAGGTCTGCCGCATCCGCATCGGTACGGGCAATCACCAGCGTCGGCACACCGAGCACGTCAGCAGCCAGACGCGCGGCAACCAGCTTCTGAATCGCTTCCTGGGTCGGGACGAGAACTTTTCCGCCCATATGCCCGCACTTCTTCACCGACGCCAGCTGGTCTTCGAAGTGAACGGCCGCTGCACCGGCCTCAATCATCGATTTCATCAGTTCGAAGGCGTTCAGCACGCCGCCGAAGCCTGCTTCCGCATCCGCGACGATCGGCAGAAAATAATCAGTAAAGCGCGGATCGCCAGGTTCGATACCGGCAGCCCACTGGATCTGATCCGCGCGGCGGAAGGTATTGTTGATCCGATCCACCACCGACGGTACCGAGTTGGCCGGATAAAGAGATTGATCCGGATACATGCTGGAGGCCAGGTTGGCGTCCGCCGCGACCTGCCAGCCGGAAAGGTAAATGGCTTCTATGCCGGCCTTCGCCTGCTGCAATGCCTGACCGCCGGTCAGCGCACCGAGGCTGTTGATATAACCCTTTTTGGAGCCACCGTGCAGCAGCTTCCACATTTTCGCCGCACCGTTCTGTGCCAGCGTGCATTCCGGGTTGACCGAGCCGCGTAATTTCACCACGTCCTCCGCGCTGTAAGGACGGCGGATGCCTTCCCAGCGCGGTTGAGTCCACTCTTTCTTTAATTCTTCGATTTGTTGGGTACGGGTTTTCATGTGCAGATGCTCCATATTGTTATGTGGTGAGTTACGCCAGGAAGCGGTAGCCCGGCAGGGTCAGGAAGTCGATTAAGTCATCTGATGTGGTGATTTGCTCCATCAGGCGCGCTGCGTCGTCAAAACGTCCGCTGCTGAAGCGGTGTTCGCCCAGCTCGTCCTGGATGACCCGCATCTCTTCGGCCAGCATCTGACGGAACAGGGCTTTGGTGACCGGCTTGCCGTTGCTGAGCGTTTTTTGATGGTGGATCCACTGCCAGATAGAGGTGCGCGAAATTTCCGCCGTGGCAGCATCTTCCATCAGGCCGTAGATAGGCACGCAGCCGTTGCCGGAGATCCACGCTTCGATGTACTGGACCGCGACGCGAATATTGGCACGCATCCCCTCTTCCGTTCGCTCGCCCGCACACGGTGCCAGCAGCTGTTCTTCAGCCGTTGGGGCATCTTCTTCGCGCGTGACAAACAGCTGATTTTTGTTATCGCCGAGTACGCGATTGAAGACCTCCATCGCCGTATCGGCCAGGCCCGGATGGGCAATCCACGTGCCGTCGTGACCGTTACGGGCTTCCAGCTCTTTATCGGCTTTCACCTTGTTGAGCACCTGATTATTGCGCTCCGCGTCTTTGCTCGGAATAAAGGCCGCCATGCCGCCCATCGCAAAGGCACCGCGCTTGTGGCAGGTTTTAATCAGCAGACGCGAATAGGCGCTCAGGAAGGGTTTATCCATGGTCACGACCTGGCGGTCCGGCAGTACGCGATCGGGATAGTTTTTCAGCGTCTTGATGTAGCTGAAAATATAGTCCCAGCGTCCGCAGTTCAGGCCGACAATGTGGTCGCGCAGGGCATGCAGAATTTCATTCATCTGGAACACGGCGGGCAGCGTTTCAATCAGCAGCGTGGCCTTGATCGTGCCGCGCGGCAGGTTGAATCGATCTTCCGCGTAGCTAAATACTTCGCTCCACCAGGCGGCTTCCTGCCAGGCCTGCGTTTTTGGCAGATAGAAATAGGGACCGCTACCTTTTGCCAGCAGGTTTTTGTAGTTATGGAAGAAATAGAGTGCGAAATCAAACAGGCTGCCCGGAATGGCTTCTCCACGCCATGTGACATGTTTTTCAGGCAGGTGCAAACCTCGTACGCGACAGATCAGCACCGCCGGATTCGGTTTGAGCTGGTAGATTTTCCCGGCTTCGTTGGTGTAGCTGATGGTGCCGTTGACGGCATCGCGCAGGTTGATCTGCCCGTCGATAACTTTGTTCCAGTCCGGGGCCAGCGAGTCTTCAAAATCGGCCATAAAGACTTTAACGTTGGCGTTCATGGCGTTGATCACCATTTTGCGCTCTACCGGACCAGTGATCTCAACGCGACGATCCTGTAAATCTTCAGGAATGCCGCGGATTTTCCACTCACCACGACGAATGGAAGCAGTTTCCGAAATAAATCCTGGCAACTTGCCGTTATCGATTTCCTGCTGTTGGTGAATGCGTGCCGCCAGCAGCTTATTGCGCTGCGGCGTAAAGCGGGTCACCAGCTCAGTCAGAAACTCTACCGCTTCGGCCGTCAAAACCTGCTGTTCTTGCTCACCATTCGGCTGGGTAAAGGTCAATTCATCGACCGTGGTTGCCTGTTGAGTCATCGTTCTGCTCCTCATCAAAGATCCAAAATCACGCCCCCAATGCGAACGAAAGATCGTTGTGTAGTTTTCGCTCAGCAGAATTAAGACTATCTATAATTTTTCCAAAATCAAAAACAATTTCCATTTTAATTTTAATTACAACGCAACATGATGATTAATATGGAGTTAAAGTTTCCTGGCATGTTGAACGGGATTTCGGAAATAAAAAAGGCACCCGAAGGTGCCTGATCTGAATAGCTGAAACGCTTTAGGATCGTTTAATGCAGACGATTACTCCAGCGTCGGATTCATGTGGCGAAGATCGTACGGCGTAATCTGGTAGACGTAATAGTTGAGCCAGTTAGTGAACAGCAGATTTCCGTGGCTGCGCCAGGTGGCTCCAGGTTTGTTTTGCGGATCGTTTTTCGGGAAATAGTTGTACGGGATATCCGGATTAAGACCCGCTTCGACATCACGGAAATACTCTGATGCGAGAGTATCGGGATCATACTCAGGATGGCCGGTAACGAACGCGATACGTTTGTCTTTACTGGCAAACAGGTAGGCATCCCCGTCTTCCGTTTCGGCCAGGATCTCCAGATCGGTGTAATCACGAATCAGCTGGGCCGGAAAATCGGCGTAGCGAGAATGCGGGGCCAGGAAGGTGTCATCAAAACCACGCGTCAGCAGCGCGTGTGGATGAAGAATGTGGTGTTCGTATACGCCGGAGAGCTTTTGAGTGCGGGTTTGCTTGGGAATACCGTAGAGAATGTTGAGTGCGGCCTGTACCGCCCAGCAGACAAACAGCGTTGACGTGACGTGATCTTTTGCCCACTCCAGCACCTGTTTGATCTGCGGCCAGTAAGCAACATCGTTAAATTCAACCAGACCGAGCGGCGCGCCTGTCACAATCAGTCCGTCGAAGTTTTCCCCCCGAATATCTTCGAAGTTACAGTAGAAGTTATTCAAATGCTCAGAGGGCGTGTTACGTGACTCGCGGGCATCAATACGCAGCAGTTGAATATCGACCTGCAGCGGGGAGTTCGACAGCAGACGCAGAAACTGATTCTCAGTCTCAATCTTTTTCGGCATCAGGTTGAGGATGAGAACCTTCAGCGGGCGAATTTCCTGACCTGTCGCGCGTGAAGCCGTCATCACGAAGACGTTCTCTTCACGTAAGAAATTGACGGCTGGTAGCTCGTCCTGCACCCGAATCGGCATAACCTTACTTCCTCACAATATACGTATAAACGTTTAGACATCCAGACAGCTAACGATACCCAGAAATGGTATGAATGTCGAGCCTGCAAGTCGAAGGTGAGAAAGTTTCAGGGAGAGGGAGAAAAAGAAAAGCAAAAAACCCCGCACCTTACGGTACGGGGTTCTTCTTAATTGATGCCTGGCAGTTCCCTACTCTCACATGGGGAGACCCCACACTACCATCGGCGCTACGGCGTTTCACTTCTGAGTTCGGCA
>NZ_JADBQB010000016.1:0-47412 GCF_014895705.1 Enterobacter cloacae complex sp. P27C | reverse complement strand
ATCACCATGGGTAAAGGATGTTAAAAAGTGTTCACCATGTCCCCGAACACCTGTCTACCATGTCCCCGGACTGTACACACACGGGGAGAGGGAGAAAACATTAAAAAAGGCAACTTTCGTTGCCTTTTTGCTTTTACCTACAGCTTCGGACCCGCGCTCACCAGCGCTTCACCTGCCGGGGTATCGGTGTACTTCTCGAAGTTCTCGATAAACAGCTTCGCCAGCGATTCCGCCTTCTCGCGCCACTGTTCCGGCGATCCGTAGGTATTGCGCGGGTCGAGGATACGCGTATCCACACCCGGCAGTTCCGTCGGAATGGCCAGATCGAACATCGGCAGCGTGAAGGTTTCGGCGTTATCCAGAGAACCATCCAGAATGGCGTCGATAATGGCGCGGGTATCTTTGATGGAGATACGCTTGCCGGTACCGTTCCAGCCGGTATTCACCAGGTAGGCCTGCGCGCCGGATGCCTGCATGCGTTTCACCAGCACCTCAGCGTATTGCGTCGGGTGCAGCGACAGGAATGCCGCGCCGAAGCAGGCGGAGAAGGTTGGGGTTGGCTCCGTGACGCCACGCTCGGTACCCGCCAGCTTGGCGGTAAAGCCAGAGAGGAAGTGGTACTGCGTCTGGCTGGCGGTCAGGCGGGAAACCGGTGGCAGCACGCCGAACGCATCCGCCGTCAGGAAAATCACCTTCGTGGCATGGCCCGCTTTTGACACCGGCTTCACGATGTTGTCGATGTGGTAGATCGGGTAAGAGACGCGGGTGTTTTCGGTTTTAGACGCATCGTCAAAGTCGATAGAGCCGTCGGCACGTACGGTGACGTTTTCCAGCAGCGCGTCGCGGCGGATCGCGTGGAAGATATCCGGCTCGGCCTCTTCAGACAGGCGAATGGTCTTCGCGTAGCAACCGCCTTCGAAGTTAAACACCCCGTCATCGTCCCAGCCGTGTTCGTCATCGCCAATCAGACGGCGTTTTGGATCGGTGGAGAGCGTGGTTTTCCCGGTGCCGGAAAGACCGAAGAACACCGCTACGTCGCCTTTCTCGCCGACGTTCGCCGAGCAGTGCATAGAGGCAATACCGCGCAGCGGCAGCAGGTAGTTCATGACCGAGAACATCCCTTTCTTCATTTCGCCGCCATACCAGGTACCGCCGATCAGCTGAATACGTTCGGTCAGGTTGAAGGCAATGAAGTTTTCGGAGTTCAGACCCTGCTCTTTCCACTGTGGGTTAGTGCATTTCGCACCGTTCATCACGATGAAGTCAGGTGTGAAGTCCTGCAGCTCTTCGTCGGTCGGACGAATAAACATATTCTTAACGAAATGCGCCTGCCAGGCCACTTCGGTAATGAAACGCACGGAAAGGCGGGTGTCGGCGTTAGCGCCGCAGAAAGCGTCGACAATGAACAGACGCTTACCGGAAAGTTGATGGGTTACGAGCCCTTTCAGATGCTGCCAGGTTTCCGGGGAGAGCGGTTTGTTGTCGTTCTTCCCTTTGCCCTTGTCAGCCCACCACAGCGTATCGCGGGTAGTTTCGTCTCGGACGATATACTTATCTTTCGGCGAACGACCGGTAAAGATACCGGTATCGACGGCGATAGCACCAAGGTTCGTCAACACACCGCGCTCGTATCCTTCCAGTGCTGGATTGAGCTCTTCCTGATACAGCGTATCGTAATCGGGGTTGTAGACCACTTCCTGGACGTCGTGAATACCATAAGCCTTGAGATCTTGCGGGGTTAAACCAGTAACACGCATATCACTGCTCCTTAGCCAATATGTACTGCCTGAAATTGTAGGGTTTTTCTGGGGATGTTAACCGCGACGGGGCTCATAGATTTGTGCATCTGGATAAAACCCTTACTAACGGAAAACGCTGCGACTCCAGTCACAGTGCAGGCGGATTATCGCAGGAATCGCTTTTTGGTTGGGGAAAATGTTCCGAAAAGGTTAAGAGGTGGTGATTTTATCGGAGAGAATGTGAATGTAATCGCATACATGTAAGAAAATTACGTAAGAGTTACATAGGGAAAACGATTCAGCTTTTGGGGGATTTTTACCCCTCACCCTAACCCTCTCCGCAAAGGGGAAAGGGCAGGGTGAGGGGTAGCGTATTAATGAACTTGCGGATCTGCCGGAGAGGCATTATTGCGGATTTCAGCGATATCCATTGAATTGAACACGTAGTGCGTACCGCAGTAGTCACAGTGCATATCAATTTCGCCGTCTTCAGCCATGATGCTGTCGATCTCTTCATCCGGCAGAGTTTTCAGTGCGCCAGCGCAGCGCTCGCGCGAGCAGGTGCACTTAAACTCCACGGACTGCGGATCGTACACGGTCACTTCTTCTTCGTGGTACAGACGCCACAGCACGTCGGTCGCCGACAGGTTGAACAGTTCTTCCGCCTTGATGGTTTCGGTCAGCGTCGCCAGATGCTCAAAGTCATTGGTCTGTGCGTCCTGCGCTGGCAGAACCTGCAGCAGCATGCCGCCCGCAGCAGGCTGGCCGTCCACTTCACCGGTACGGATGAACAGACGCGTAGGCAGCTGTTCAGAACGCATGAAGTAATCTTCCAGGCAGGCTGCGAGGGTATCGCCTTCCAGACCGACCACGCCCTGATAGCGTTCACCTTCCTCCGGGGAGATGGTGATCACCAGGTAGCCATTGCCCACCAGCGTTTTGAGGTCAGCATTTTCAGGCACGTCGCCCTGAACGCGCGCCACGCCGCGCATCTGCTGCTGGTTATTGCCGTTGATCACCGCCAGCGTCATCGGGCCGTCACCCTGCAGCTGCACGGTGATATCACCGGCAAACTTCAGCGTTGCGGTCAGCAGGCTGGTGGCAACCAGCAGTTCGCCCAACAGGGTCTGCACCGGCAGCGGGTAGTTGTGGTTTTCCAGAATCTGTTTCCAGGTTTCGGATACGGTGACCAGCTCGCCGCGCACGGCGAATTGTTCAAACAGATAGCGGTGTAATTGGTCGTGTTGGGCCATTTTCATCTCTCGTGCGGGTGAGGGTTACTCGCTCTCACCGTGTTTAAATTTCATCAGATCGCGGCGCTCTTTTTTATCCGGTCGCCGGTCCGGGTGGGGCATGGTCAGCGCATTCATTTTGCGCGCCAGCGCGGTCTTCTCGCGCTTTTCAACGCTTTCAGCCGTCTCTTCGTAAAGCAGTACGGCTTCCGATGCGGGCCGCCGCTGTTCGGTAATGGCTTTGATCACTACCGTACGTTCGTCGTTGCCCTGGCGCAGCGTTAAGGTAGCGTTCAGCTCAACCAGCTTGCTCGGCTTGCTGCGCTGGCCGTTGTAATGCACTTTACCGCCGTCAACCATTTCACGGGCAAGGGCGCGCGTTTTATAAAAACGGGCTGCCCACAGCCATTTATCCAGTCTTACCCCATCTGAGGGCTTTTCTTTCATGGCGTCTCCTTCACGGTCAGTGAGGGGATCATCTGGCGGTAGTCGTTCAGTCCCGGATGGCGCAGATAGCTTTTTTCAGCCAGGCCAGAGTCAGGATTCGTGACGCCCAGACAGTAGCGAATGCCAAACGTTGCCGCTGAATCAAGAATAGGCTCGCTGTCGTCAATGAACAGCGTGCGCTCCGGCTGCAGGCCGGTCTCTTCCTTCACCGCATGCCACAACCGCTGATCCTCTTTCGGATAACCAAATGTGTGGGTGGAAAGTAATAAATCAAGGTGCGACGCCAGTCCCGTATGCTCCAGCTTCACGGCCAGGTTATGTGGATGCGCGTTAGTCAGCAAAATACGGCGCTTGCCGCTTGCTTTCAGTGCGTCCAGGAAGGGAACCGTATCTTCGCGCAGCACGGCGCGTGGTCCCTGGGCAGTGGTCATGGCACAAATATCCAAACCGAGGCGCTCGCTCCAGTAGTCCAGACAGTACCAGTTTAGCGTATGTTGCACTGCGCTATATTGCGAACGAATGAACGCCTGCGCTTCTGCCGGGGAGATACCCTGCTGCTCACCATAGGTTTCCGGTACCAGCTTTTGCCAGAAATAGTTATCAAAGGCGAGATCGAGCAGCGTGCCGTCCATATCCAGCAGAACGGTGTCGACCTGCTGCCAGTCGATATCAAGATGCATAGGGGGGAACTCCAGCCAGAAGAAACGTGCGCGACAGGGTAGCACATCTTGTCGCGCAACGACGTTATCAGATCAGGCTCTCAGAGGAGGGGATCAGCTTAGGATTTAGGCAATTCTCATAATATTGCTGGATCTCCGCCAGACGCGTGCGGGAGCGCTGGTAGCGGCGCAGGGCCATAAAACCGTTCCAGAAAATGGCGATCAGCATGGCGATCATCAGCAGAGAGGTGCCAATGTAACGCCACAATCCTGCGCTGTCCGGCATCCGGTGCAGGCCGATATGGCGCGTGCCGTTGGCGTCGGTGTAGATGCTTGTGACAATCCCTTCGGCACTGAACGGCGTTTGCATCAGCATCTGCGCCAGACGCTGGAACTGGCTCCACTGCTCCTGGGCCGGGTAGTCATAAAGCGCTACCTGCGGGTAAGGCTGATCGACCAGGTCGCTGCCTTCATCGCTGGCAATCACAAAGCCGCCCGGTGCCGGACTGTTGAGCGCCTGAGCCGCCCGGGTGGTTTCGCGCATCATAAACGGCGATGTCGAGGTGGCGACCAGGTTATCAAGCGATTCCGCGCTGACCGGACGCAGCAGCACGTTGACGCCATCAAGTCGTCCCGCCTCGGCGCGTTTCACCAGCGAGTCCCAGTCTTTACTGTTCCCGAGGTTAACCAGCGCGTTCTTGAGGCGTATGCACTCATCCTGCGAGGAGCATAAGTCCTGGGTTTTCAGGACAATGTCGCCAAAATCATCCAGCAGAATCATGCCTGATTTCTGGATGGCGGAACGCAGCGCGGGGCTGACGCGTGAATCATCGTCCGGTTTCGGGTGCAGCTGGCGGTTGACCGTCTGGGTCAGCGCCGTGGCTTTATTCACCACTTCGGATTCCGGTAGCGGCAGCGGCGGCGCGTCGTTCCAGATAATTTGCGAACAGTCGAACGGCGTGAACGGTGAATTCTGGCGCGTGTTCCACGCCCCCGGGGTATGGATATTACACATTCCGGTGCCTTTCAGGCGCAGCGTATCGCCCACCCGTACACCCGCTTCATCGAGCTGGTTGACGCTGGTCGCCTCGATGGTCTGCGCGCCTTTGATCCACGACAGGGTAAATTTGATGGGCATATCCAGCGGCACGAAAAGCAGCAGCATGATAAACACCAGCCCGGCGCCGGCGGCGATGACCGTGCTGCGGAGCCAGTGCTGAAGCGGGAAATTTTTTACTTCATCATGCAGGGATAAGAAGCGCCCCTGTCGCACAACGTGGCGGTCAAGATAGATATCAATATCGGTTTTCTGCCCTAAATCCTGCGCAATCCACGGTTGCCAGTGGCGCGGGTAGATCAGGTCAATAATCCCGAGTGAGATATTGTTGAGATGCTCCTGATCGTTCTCACCGAACAGGCCCCAGCGCTTTGGCGTGCCGCGCAGGCAGTGGATCTCCCGCAGCGAGGTTTTGGCCGGCGGGGCAAAGAGCCCCCACAGCCCGGCCGCAAGAAGCAACACCGCGCCACCCGCCAGCCATGGGACAAAGACGTCCGGCGTCAGCAGGCAGACAAAAAAGAGCAGGAAAGCGGCAACGATCAGGATGGCTTCACGAATACCGTCCGGACGGCTCAGGGCGTACTCTTCATGCGTCTCCTGACGAATATTCAGCAGCTCAATCTGCTCGGTCTCTTCACCACGAATAGAGGCCTGCGTTGAACTCGCGCGTTCCAGCGCAAAGCGCGGGGCTTCGTGAAGATAGTCATTCAGGGTATGGCCGTTGAGCGAGATTACCAGCGGCAGCGAATCGGTGTGAATCAGCTCAACGCTGTTTTCGTCGTTAATGTACTGCTCCCAGGACGGGGGCAGATGCACCTCAACCGAATCCAGGTAGTAGCGCCACTTGTTGGGGTCGTCAGTCGTAATGCCGTAGCGCGTGATGGAGCGCGTCACGCAGAGCACGGTGTCACTTTGCGCGTTAAGCTTAAGCGCGACAGGTGCAGTCGTGGCTCCCGTCGGCCCAGGCGTTAACTGAGAACGGTTCAGCGTTTCGAGATAGTTTTCAACTGCATCGCGCTCGTCTTGCGTGAGTTTACGCGTTGTCGCACCCGCGAAGGCATTTAAAAAGGGCAGCCGGTAACGGCGCTGTATGCGTCGCCTGTACAGCCACCCTGCAATCAATGCGCTGACCAGCATAGCAGCGAGAACAATCAAAATGGTGCTCATGCTTTCCCCATCTTACTTATCTTACAGGTGTAGTCAGTAGCACCTTTACATTGAATGAGAGTCTGTGGCTGGCTATCGGCAAGTATGGAGTCGAACTTGAGCATTCTAAAGCGCATCCCAGTGACCGGTGATAATAGCAAAGCCTGTCATGGCGCGATATCAGCAAATTCCTGGAAACATTTCAACCTCTTGACATTTGTTTTGAATTGAGGATTGATCCCTGCTACGTTGCATAAATGTAAATAAAGAACAATTGACATTGCCGAAACCGTGCGGCATATCGCACAATAACGTCAGTTCACACTGCTAAGACCCCATCAAGATGAGCAAACCACTACAAAAACCCACCATTCTGCACGTTGAAACTGTCGCCAAATCGCGCCTGTTTAACGTCGAGAGTGTGGATCTGGAGTTCAGCAACGGTGTGCGTCGTGTTTATGAGCGTATGCGCCCCTCTTCGCGCGAAGCGGTGATGATTGTCCCTATCGTCGACGATCATCTGATTTTGATCCGTGAATACGCCGTGGGGACGGAATCTTACGAGCTTGGGTTCTCGAAAGGGCTCATCGATCCGGGTGAAACGGTCTTTGAAGCAGCAAACCGCGAGCTGAAAGAAGAGGTGGGTTTTGGCGCGAACGAACTGTCGTTCCTGAAAAAGCTGAGCATGGCGCCGTCCTATTTTTCCAGCAAAATGAACATTGTGGTGGCTGAAGATCTCTATCCTGAATCGCTGGAGGGAGATGAACCAGAGCCGCTGCCGCAGGTTCGCTGGCCGCTGGCGCATCTGATGGATCTGCTTGAAGACCCTGATTTTAACGAGGCTCGCAACGTGAGCGCGCTGTTCCTGGTTCGCGAGTGGCTGAAGGGGCAAGGGCGGCTGTAGGCCATAAAAAAGCCGGGTAGCGGCTTCGCCTTACCCGGCCTGCAATTCTTTGCCCGGTTTTTACCGGGCATTTTTATGCTTAAAACAGCTCGTGCGTCTCGCCGTTATCAATAATCTCTGTACCCACCTCATGCACCGCCTGTGTGGTTGGCTGCGTACCTTCGATAAAATACTCGGCACGGCTATTACCGCCGTTAGCGAGCTGGCCGGTGCTGCGGTCAATATTGACCGTCACCACGCCCGGTGGCGGCGTCAGCGGCTGCTCCGGCACGCCTTCAAGAACGGATTTCATGTAGGCATCCCAGGCCGGCTGCGCGCTTTTGGCACCGCCTTCGTAGCCGGAAATCTGATCTTTAATCGCGCCGGATGCCGTGGTACGGCCTAAATCACGGCGATGATCGTCGAAACCGATCCAGACTGACGTCACCACGCCCGGCCCATAGCCGGAGAACCACGCATCCTTCGAGCTGTTAGTTGTCCCGGTTTTACCGCCGATATCATGGCGCTGCAGATCGCGCCCTGCTCGCCAGCCGGTACCCTGCCAGCCGGGTTCACCGAAGATGTTGGTGTTCAGCGCGCTCTTGATCAGGAACGCCAGCGGCGTGTTGATCACGTGCGGTGCGTACTCCTGCGCGCCGGTTTGCGCCACCAGCGACTGGTTAGCCTGCTCCAGCTGCGGCTGCGGCAAGACGATATTTGGCTGCTCCTGAGAAACGGCAGGGTCTTCCATGTCCTTGTTTTCGAGCACCTCGGATTTCGGCGTATTGCCGTAAATGACCGGAATATCACACTCAGGGCAGGCAATTTTCGGCTTTGCTTCAAACAGCACGCCGCCCTGGTCGTTCTCGATTTTGCTGATGAAGTACGGGTCAACCAGGAAGCCGCCGTTGGCCATCACCGAGTATCCGCGGGCGACCTGAAGCGGCGTAAAGGAGGCTGAGCCCAGCGCCAGCGACTCGGTGCGAACGATGTTCTGCGCCGGGAAGCCGAAGCGCTGCAGGTACTCTGCCGCATAGTCGACGCCCATCGCGCGCATGGCACGCACCATCACCACGTTTTTCGACTGCCCCAGACCCTGGCGAAGACGAATAGGACCGGCATACTCCGCAGGAGAGTTCTTCGGCTGCCAGTCGGAACCGGCACCGGCATCCCAGCGGGAAATCGGCACGTCGTTTAGGATGCTGGCAAGGGTCAGTCCCTTATCCATCGCTGCCGTGTAGAGGAACGGCTTGATGTTGGAACCCACCTGACGCAGCGCCTGCGTGGCGCGGTTAAATTTGCTCTGGTTGAAATCGAACCCGCCGACCAGCGCCATTACCGCCCCGTTCTGTGGGTTAATGGAGACCAGAGCCGAGTTCACATCCGGTACCTGCGCCAGCCACCAGGTATCGCCTGACTTGCGCACCCAAATCTGCTGCCCGGCCTGTACCACGTCGGTCACCTTGCGCGGCGTTGGCCCCTGCAGGGTGTCCGAACGGTATGGACGCGCCCAGCGAATACCGTCCATGCGCAGGGAGACGGACGTGCCGTCCGCCAGCGTCGCAACGGCTTCCTGAGGATCGGCCTGCGTCACTACGGCTGGAAGGAGCGGACCATAGGTTGGCAGCGCTTTCAGCGTGCTGGTGATTTTTTTGCTGTCCCATGCGCTTTCGCCCACTTTCCAGAGCACGTTCGACGGTCCGCGATAGCCGTGACGCATATCGTAGTCCATCACGTTATTGCGCACCGCGTCCTGAGCCGCCTGCTGCACTTTACGGGTAACGGTGGTGTATACGCGATAGCCATCTTCATAGGCCTTGTCGCCATAACGACTCACCATCTCCTGGCGCACCATTTCGGTCAGATAAGGGGCAGAGAAGGCGATCTCAGGGGCATGATAATTGGCGTCAATGACGTCGTTACGCGCCTGGTCGTACTCGCTCTGGCTGATATAGCCTTCGCTCAGCATACGTGACAGGACGACATTACGACGTGAGGTAGCACGATCGAGCGAGTAAAGCGGGTTAAACGTGGACGGCGCTTTTGGCAGACCGGCAATGGTTGCCATTTCGCTTAGGGTGAGCTGTTCAACAGGCTTACCGAAGTACACCTGCGCGGCTGCCCCCACGCCATAGGCACGGTAGCCCAGATAGATTTTATTGAGGTACAGCTCAAGGATCTCGTCCTTGTTCAGCAGTTGCTCAATACGGATCGCCAGGAACACCTCTTTGATCTTACGCGTCAGCGTCTTTTCAGGGCTGAGGAAGAAGTTACGCGCCAGCTGTTGCGTAATGGTGCTCGCCCCCTGGGAGGCGTGACCGGAGAACAACGCAATGCTTGCGGCACGGAAAATCCCGACCGGATCGACACCGTGGTGCTCGTAGAAACGGCTGTCCTCCGTGGCGATAAAAGCTTTCACCATCACGGGGGGAATTTGGTTTAAGGTCAGCGGGATACGACGCTTCTCGCCATACTGCGCCATCAGCTCGCCATCGGCGCTATAGACCTGCATTGGGATCTGGAGACGCACATCGCGGAGCGTGGCGACATCAGGTAGCTGTGGCTCAATATATTTGTACAAACCGTAAATCGAGCCTGCTCCCAGCAGAATGCAACAGACTGCAAGGATGAATAAATACTTTACGAACTTCACCGGAGATTTCCCATTTGGTTTCACTTGGGCAGTTTCTAAACAATCGCGCGGTAGTATAAAGGCAAGCCTGATTCATTGATATAGCCGTCAAGGCGACGGGCGATAAGGAGATCGTGAAGCATGGCTTTCAAAACATGGCAAACGGGCGTTCATATTCAACAGGATAAGGTCCTGATTACGGCACTGGTCCGGGAGAGAGGCGGCTGGTGCTTACGCCGCTGGTGGGCCATTTCTCTGGCCGAAGGCATCATTCGTGACGGCAAAATTTGTCAGCCAGAAGCGCTGGCCGATGCCTTACGCGACTGGCGAAAAGCGCTCCCGCACTACCACCGGGTATTTCTCTCCTTTCCTGCTGCACGGACTCTGCAAAAAACGTTGCCCCGACCGTCTCTTGCATTGCGCGACAGCGAGCAGCTCTCGTGGATGGGGGCGGCGCTTTCGCGCGAACTGGAGATGTCGACAGAGTCCCTCTGTTTCGACTACACCCAGGACACCTTCAGCAATACGTTTCACGTGACTGCTGCACAAAACAAAGAGGTTGAAACGCTTCTTGATCTGGCGAAAACGCTACGTTTGCGGCTGGCGACCATCACCCCGGATGCCAGCGCGCTGGCGAACCTGCTGCCTGCGTTAGCGCCGACGCAGTGCGTCGCCTGGCGGGATGCGCATCACTGGCTGTGGGCTATGCGCCATCAGTGGGGGCGTCGTTATACCACTGAAGCAGAAAACGTCACTGAGCTGGCGGCGCTGCTGGCCCTCAACCAGAATGACATCGCGTTCTTTGATGCCGAACGAACCCCATGGGAAACGCTGCAGCGCTGGCATGCGCCTCTTCCCGAATGCGGGGCTGACTATACCGTCGCGCTGGCGCTGGCCATGAGCGAGGTGCCTGAATGAACGTGACCAACCTCCTGCCCTGGCGTCAGCAGCGGCGCGCGCGATGCCTGCGTTTCTGGGGCGGCGTATTTGTCGGCGCATTGCTGCTCATGCTGGTGACCGTTTTTAGCGTAAGGATGAATCATCTGGTAACGCTGCGCGCGCTGCAGGCTCAACTGGCGGGTACGCAGTTCGTGCAGCGTGGTCTTGTGTCTCGCCAGCGACCCACCGCAGAGGTGCAAAACCCTGCGGGCACGCCGCAGCACCGCGCATGGCAACCGGTGCTGGAGTCACTTTCTGAGGCCATGCCTGCGCAGGTATGGCTGACAGAGCTGCGTTATCAGCCTCCTGCTCTGATGTTGATCGGATATGCCACTACCCTGCAGGCGCTTTCTGCCTTGCGTAATGGGCTGGAGCACATAGACGGCTTTACGCCCGGTTCTGAGGGGGAACTCCGGCAGGATAGCCAGGGGCGCTGGATGTTCACTCTGCACCTGAAAAGCGAGGGGTAATGCGTGGAGACCTTGCTAGAACGCTGGTGTGAAAGTCGTCCCTGGTGTCGGCTGGTCTGCGGGGGGCTGGGTATTCTCCTGATGGGCCTGACAGCATGGGGTGTATTGCTCCGGCCAGCAGAGAGGCAGTGTGCGGATCAGCGGCAGCAGTTGAGCCAGGCGGCCAGGACTAACGCGTCGCTGTGGCCCACCGCCAGTCAGGTGCCGTTTAGCCCGCAAACCCGGACGGCACTGGAGATAAAGCCCTTTTCACCGCTCGATTTTCAGGGGGAGGGTACAAGGCTCCTTCACTGGAAGCCGTTGCAAAACGGCGGTGAACTGGCGCTGGAGGCGGAGTGGCAGGCGATCCCGCCTCTTTTTTCCCGGCTGGCGCAGCGGGATGTGCGGGTCGCTGCTTTTACGCTTGCGCCACAAAGTACGGCGTTACGCCTGAAGCTGGAGCTGGAACATGCGAAATAGCGCGAGATACCTGCTGGTTTGCTCGACGCTGCTGTTGACCGGCATGCGCGATCCGTTTCGCCCGCCGGACGACCCTTGTGCCACAGCCGAACTGGCACAGTGGCACTACCGCGGAATGGTGGGAGGGCAGCAGCGCGTTGGTATTTTGCTGGATGGGCAACGGCGCTGGCATCGTCTGAAAGAGCACGATCGTTTCCCGGCGGGCTGGCGGATAACGGCCATCAATGAAACGGAACTGGTTGTTGATGTGGGTGACACATGCGATCCCGAAGAATGGGCGTGGCAACGAGAAGGAAAGGATAAAAATGAAGTTAAGGATAGTGCTGTTGCTGCTGGCGTTCAGCCGCCCGCTGTGGGCAGTCGCGCCAAAGCCGGTCACGCTGGTGGTGGATGACGTGCCGGTGGTTCAGGTGCTACAGGCGCTGGTTGCGCAGGAGAACCGTAATCTGGTGGTATCGCCGGATGTCGGCGGCACGCTCTCGCTTAACCTGACGCGCGTTCCCTGGCGGCAGGCGTTACAGACGGTAGTCACCAGCGCCGGACTCGTTTTACGAGAGGAGAGCGGTATTTATTATGTCCATACCGCAGCCTGGCAGCGTGAACAGCGGGAACGTTTAGAGCAGGAGCGAGCGCGTCGACAGCTTGATGCTCCGCTGGTCTCGCACAGCATCCCATTTTCTTATGCGGATGCCGGAGAACTGCAAAAAGCGGCTGAAAAGCTCCTGAGCCCAAAGGGGAGTTTATCTGTCGACAAACGCACCAACCGTCTGCTCATCAGGGATAACCAGGCGGTGCTGGAGGCGCTGCAGCAGTGGGCGGCTCAGATGGATATTCCCGTCGAGCAGGTCGAACTGGCGGCGCACATTGTCACCATTAATGAAAAAAGCCTGCGAGAGTTGGGGGTGAAGTGGAATCTTGCCGAGGCCACTGAGGCGGGTAAGGTTGGACAGCTCACGACGCTTGGCAGCGATCTTTCCGTGGCCAGTGCTACCACGCATGTGGGGTTTAATATCGGGCGGATTAACGGCAGGCTGCTGGATCTGGAGCTCTCTGCGCTGGAGCAAAAACAGCAGGTCGATATCATTGCCAGCCCGCGGCTGCTGGCCTCGCACATGCAACCGGCCAGCATTAAGCAGGGGAGTGAGATCCCGTATCAGGTTTCAAGCGGTGAAAGCGGGGCGACCTCGGTGGAGTTCAAAGAGGCGGTACTCGGAATGGAGGTCACGCCGGTAGTATTGCCCGGTGGGCGCGTGCGCCTGAAGCTACACATCAGTGAAAACATGCCGGGACAGGTGCTGCAGCAGGCCGATGGCGAAACGCTTGCCATCGATAAACAGGAGATAGAAACCCAGGTGGAGGTAAAAAGTGGAGAAACGCTGGCGCTGGGGGGAATTTTCTCGCAAAAGAACAAAACCGGCAGTGACAGCGTGCCCGGGCTTGGGAGCATCCCCTGGTTGGGACACCTTTTTCGCCATGATGGAAAAGATAATGAGCGGCGTGAGTTAGTGGTGTTTATTACGCCACGTCTGGTCGGTATTCACTAACGGGTAACGATCCCCGCAATGATTTTGCATTCAGTTTGTTGCAGATGTTTGACGTGGGGCATGAATTAGCATACAAGGAGTACCGATTTGAGTTGGACTTACGTCTTATTACCTTATGCGTCCGGCGCGGTGATTTAATCAGTTGCCAAACAAGCCGGAGTATTGAGATAATTTTTAGTCTGACTCTCGCTCTATTGCATATGAGGTTTCAGTTCATGTCCTGCTACGCCGGGTGTCTGCGAAGCGGGGATTACCATTAACGAATAGTCTTAGTAGTACCGATAAAATGGCAGAGAAACGCAATATCTTTCTGGTTGGGCCTATGGGTGCCGGCAAAAGCACTATTGGGCGTCAGTTAGCTCAACAACTCAATATGGAATTTTACGATTCTGATCAAGAGATTGAGAAACGAACCGGAGCTGATGTGGGCTGGGTTTTCGATGTAGAAGGCGAAGAAGGTTTCCGTGACCGAGAAGAAAAAGTGATCAACGAACTCACGGAAAAACAGGGCATCGTACTGGCAACAGGCGGCGGCTCTGTGAAATCTCGCGAAACCCGCAACCGTCTCTCCGCCCGTGGCGTAGTGGTCTATCTTGAGACGACCATTGAGAAACAGCTGGCACGTACGCAGCGCGATAAAAAGCGCCCGCTGCTGCAGGTTGAAACGCCACCACGCGAAGTTCTGGAAGCGTTGGCCGACGAACGCAATCCCCTGTATGAAGAGATTGCCGATGTGACCATTCGTACTGACGATCAGAGCGCTAAAGTGGTTGCAAACCAGATTATTCATATGCTGGAAAGCAACTGATTCTGGCTTTATATACACTCGCCTGCGGGTAAAAGCATTAAAGGTGGATGTCGCGTCATGGAGAGGATTACAGTTACTCTCGGGAAACGTAGTTACCCTATCACCATCGCGGCTGGTTTGTTTAACGACCCAGCTTCCTTTTTACCACTAAAAGCGGGTGATCAGGCGATGCTGGTCACCAATGAGACGCTGGCTCCGCTTTATCTCGACCGCGTGCGCCACCTGCTTGAGCAGGCAGGCGTAAAAGTCGACAGTGTGATTCTGCCCGATGGCGAGCAGTATAAAAGCCTGACGGTACTTGATACCGTCTTTACCGCATTGCTGCAAAAACCGCACGGTCGCGATACAACACTGCTTGCCCTGGGCGGCGGTGTTGTGGGCGATCTGACCGGCTTTGCGGCCGCAAGCTATCAGCGTGGCGTCCGTTTTATTCAAATCCCGACCACGTTGCTGTCTCAGGTCGACTCCTCTGTCGGTGGCAAAACGGCAGTCAACCATCCTCTTGGCAAAAACATGATTGGCGCGTTCTACCAGCCTGCGTCGGTGGTGGTGGATCTCGACTGTCTGAAAACCCTGCCGAAACGCGAGCTGGCCTCTGGCCTGGCTGAAGTGATCAAATACGGCATTATTCTGGATGGCGAGTTCTTTAACTGGCTTGAAGAGAATATGGATGCGCTGCTGCGCCTGGATGAGGCGAAACTGGCATACTGCATTCGTCGTTGTTGTGAGCTGAAAGCAGAAGTTGTCGCGGCAGACGAGCGTGAAACCGGCTTACGTGCTTTACTGAATCTTGGGCATACGTTTGGCCACGCCATTGAAGCCGAAATGGGTTACGGCAACTGGCTGCACGGTGAAGCCGTCGCGGCTGGCATGGTCATGGCAGCCCGCACCTCTGAACGTCTTGGGCAGTTTAAACCGGAAGAGACGGCACGTATCATTGCGCTACTTGAACGTGCAGGTTTGCCGGTAACCGGGCCGCAGGAGATGTCGGCGCAGGCGTATTTACCCCACATGATGCGCGATAAAAAAGTATTGGCAGGTGAGATGCGTCTTGTACTCCCGCTTGCAATAGGGAAGAGTGAAGTGCGCGGCGGAGTGTCGCACGATGTCGTTCTTGGCGCCATTGCTGATTGCCAGCAGGCGTAACAACTAGAAAGGTCAGGCCACTGTTATCGGTGGTCGTTTAGCTTCAGGCGAAATGCAAAGACGTAGGCATAAGCCTTTGAGTGGGGTGTTAAATGGATGAATTCAAACCAGAAGACGAGCTGAAACCCGATCCCAGCGATCGTCGTACTGGTCGTTCTCGTCAATCTTCAGAACGTGATAACGAGCCGCAGATCAACTTTGACGATGTTGATCTGGATGCAGACGATCGTCGCCCTTCGCGCAGCCGCAACGCGCGTGATGAGCGAGAAGAAGAGGATTATGAGTCCGAAGAAGATTCAATGGACGAACAGCCTGTAGAGCGTCGCCCGCGTAAACGTAAAAAAGCCGCTGCGCAGAAACCGGCCTCCCGTCAGTACATCATGATGGGACTTGGCGTTCTGGTGCTTGTGCTGCTGATTGTTGGCATTGGCTCCGCGCTGAAAGCACCGTCCACCAACTCAACCGATCAAACCGCCTCCGCAGAGAAGAGCATCAACCTCTCCGGTAATGATGCGACGGATCAGGCGAATGGTGCACAGCCAGCGCCGGGCACCACTTCCGCTGAGCAGACTGCCAGCAACACAACGACGCCGCAGGATGTTTCTCTGCCGCCCGTTTCATCAACGCCTGCTCAGGGCCAGGCACCTGTCACGCCCGAAGGCCAGCAGCGTGTTGAAGTTCAGGGAGACCTGAACAATGCGCTGATGCAGCCGCAAAACCAGCAGCAGGTTGATAACGTTGTGGTTAACTCTACGCTGCCAACTGAACCTGCAACCGTCGCACCGATCCACGGTGCTACCGCGCAGCCGCAGACGGCAGCAACGGAAACTAAACCGCGCCAGACGCAAACTGCGACGCGTCCTGAACGTAAGCAGGCGGTCATTGAGCCGAAGCGTGAAACCAAGCCTCAGGCCGTGGTAAAAGCGCCTGAAGTGAAAGCCGCACCGGCACAGCCGAAACGCACTGAAACGGCTGCCGTGAGCGAGCCGGCCAAAGCGCCAGTCACGCAGACTGCGCCGAAAGCGACGGCAACCACAACGGCACCTGCTGCCACCGCTGCGCCTGCCGCGACGGCGACGGCTTCCAGTGCTGCAGCAGGTAAAACAGCTGGCAACGTCGGTTCGCTGAAATCTGCACCGTCCAGCAACTACACGCTGCAGTTGAGCAGTTCGTCTAACTATGACAACCTCAACGGCTGGGCGAAGAAATCGAATCTGAAAAACTACGTGGTTTATCAGACGACCCGTAACGGACAGCCGTGGTACGTGCTGGTGAGCGGTGTGTATGCTTCTAAAGATGAAGCGAAGCGCGCCGTGGCGACACTGCCAGCAGACGTTCAGGCGAAAAACCCGTGGGCGAAGCCGATTCATCAGGTGCAGGCCGATCTGAAGTAATGTTTAAAGCGCAGGATGCTGTCGGAGCTTTCTCCACAGCCGGAGAAGGTGTAATCAGTTAGTCAGCATGAAAAAAAATCGCGCTTTTCTGAAATGGGCAGGGGGGAAATACCCCCTGCTCGATGATATTAAAAAGCACCTGCCAAAAGGCGAGTGTCTTATCGAGCCCTTCGTGGGTGCGGGATCGGTGTTCCTGAACACCGATTTTTCTCGTTATATCCTGGCGGATATCAACAGCGACCTTATCAGCCTTTATAACATCGTTAAGCTGCGTACCGATGAGTATGTGGAAGAGGCGCGCAAGCTGTTTACGCCAGAGAACAACAGCCCTGACGTTTACTATCAGTTCCGCACGGAATTTAATCAGAGCCAGGATCCGTTCCGCCGCGCGCTGCTGTTCCTTTACCTCAACCGTCATGGTTACAACGGCCTGTGCCGGTATAATCTGCGCGGCGAATTTAACGTGCCGTTTGGTCGTTATAAGCGCCCGTACTTCCCGCAGGACGAGCTGTATCATTTTGCGAACAAAGCGCAGAATGCAGAGTTCCACTGCCTCTCCTATGAAGAGTGCATGGAACTGGCAGGCGTAAACTCGGTGGTCTACTGCGATCCGCCTTATGCGCCGCTGTCTGCGACGGCGAACTTCACCGCCTACCACACCAATAGCTTCAGCCCGGCCGAACAGGCCCGCCTGGCGGAGATGGCGGAAAAACTGGTCAGCAAAAGAATTCCGGTGTTAATTTCAAATCACGATACCCCTGATACGCGCGAATGGTACAAAGCCGCGAAGCATTTTCAGGTTAAGGTGCGGCGTAGCATTAGCAGCAACGGCGGCACACGTAAAAAGGTGGACGAACTCCTGGCTCTTTATCGCCCCTGAGCCGTTTTGCCCGCCGGTAAACACATTTCAAGGAGATGCGGATGAAACAGTTTTTGATTGCCCCCTCAATTCTGTCGGCCGATTTTGCCCGCCTGGGTGAAGACACGGCGGAAGCTCTCGCAGCTGGCGCAGATGTCGTCCATTTCGACGTTATGGATAACCACTACGTTCCCAATCTGACCATCGGTCCGATGGTGCTCAAGGCCCTGCGTAACTACGGCATTACCGCACCGATCGACGTTCACCTGATGGTGAAGCCTGTCGACCGCATCGTGCCTGACTTCGCCGCAGCGGGCGCCAGCATTATCACTTTCCATCCGGAAGCCTCCGAGCACGTTGACCGCACGCTGCAGCTGATCAAAGAGAACGGCTGTAAGGCGGGGCTGGTGTTTAACCCGGCAACACCCTTGAGCTATCTCGATTACGTGATGGACAAGCTGGACGTGATTTTGCTGATGTCCGTTAACCCGGGCTTTGGCGGCCAGTCGTTCATCCCTCACACGCTGGATAAGCTGCGCGAAGTGCGCCGTCGCATTGACGAGTCTGGCTATGATATTCGTCTGGAAGTGGACGGCGGTGTGAAAGTGAATAATATTGGCGAAATTGCGGCAGCGGGCGCGGATATGTTCGTTGCAGGTTCGGCAATTTTCGACCAACCGGATTACAAAAAAGTCATTGATGAAATGCGCCGCGAGCTGGCGAAGGTAAGTCATGGATAAATTGCAGGCAATTCGGGGTGTGGCATTCGACCTCGACGGCACGCTGGTGGACAGCGCACCGGGCTTAACGAGCGCCGTCGATCGGGCGCTGTATGCACTGGAACTGCCCGTTGCGGGCGAAGATCGTGTGATTACGTGGATTGGCAACGGTGCCGATGTCCTGATGGAGCGCGCGTTGACGTGGGCTCGTCAGGAACGCGCGTCGCAACGTTCCGCGCAGGGGAAACCAAGCGTCGATCACGCCGATATCCCGCAGGATGAGCAACTGCGTATTCTGCGCAAACTGTTCGATCGCTTCTACGAAGAGGCCGTCGAGGAGGGAAGCTTCCTGTTCCCGGACGTCCAGGAAACTCTGAGCGTGCTGCACGCGAAAGGCATCCCGCTGGGACTGGTGACCAACAAGCCGACGCCGTTTGTTGCGCCGCTGTTGGAGGCGCTCAATATCGCGAAATATTTCTCCGTGATTGTAGGCGGGGATGACGTGCAGAACAAAAAACCGCATCCGGAGCCGCTGTTGCTGGTGGCAGGAAAATTATCCTTAACGCCTGCGGAGCTGCTCTTTGTCGGGGATTCGCGTAATGATATTCTGGCTGCCCGAGCGGCGGGGTGTCCTTCCGTCGGTTTAACCTATGGCTACAACTACGGTGAGGCCATTACGCTGAGTGAGCCGGATGTTGTGTTCGACCACTTCAAAGATTTGTTGCCCGCACTCGGGCTTTCGCACAGTGAACATCAGGAATTGAATAATGACTAAGCCCATCGTTTTTAGTGGCGCACAGCCTTCAGGTGAATTGACCATTGGTAACTACATGGGTGCGTTGCGTCAGTGGGTCAGCATGCAGGATGACTACCATTGCATTTACTGCATCGTAGATTTGCACGCTATCACCGCGCGTCAGGATCCTGAGAAGCTGCGCAAAGCCACCCTGGACACCCTGGCCCTCTATCTGGCCTGCGGTATCGATCCTGAAAAGAGCACCATTTTCGTTCAGTCTCACGTGCCGGAGCATGCGCAGCTGGGCTGGGCGCTGAACTGCTATACCTATTTCGGCGAGCTGAGCCGCATGACCCAGTTCAAGGATAAGTCTGCCCGCTACTCTGAAAACATCAACGCTGGCCTGTTCGACTATCCGGTGCTGATGGCGGCCGATATCCTGTTGTACCAGACCAACCAGGTGCCGGTGGGTGAAGACCAGAAGCAGCACCTGGAGCTGAGCCGTGATATCGCCCAGCGCTTTAACGCGCTTTACGGCGACGTATTCAAAGTGCCAGAGCCGTTTATTCCGAAATCCGGCGCGCGAGTGATGTCGCTGCTGGAGCCAACCAAGAAGATGTCCAAGTCTGACGATAACCGCAACAACGTTATCGGCCTGTTGGAAGATCCGAAATCGGTGGTGAAAAAGCTCAAGCGCGCGGTCACCGACTCCGACGAGCCGCCTGTGGTGCGCTACGACGTGCAGAACAAAGCGGGCGTCTCCAACCTGCTGGACATTCTCTCCGGCGTGACCGGCCAGAGCATTCCCGAGCTGGAAAAACACTTCGAAGGCAAGATGTACGGCCACCTGAAGGGTGAAGTGGCAGAGGCGGTTTCCGGCATGCTGACCGAGCTGCAGGAGCGCTACAACCGCTACCGTAACGACGAAGCCTTCCTGCAGAAGGTGATGAAAGACGGCGCGGAAAAAGCCAGCGCGCGCGCGTCCGAAACCCTGAAAGCGGTGTACGAGGCGATTGGGTTTGTGGCGAAACCTTAAGCCGGCACCCGACAAATACGGACTCAATAAAAAAACCGGGAAATCCCCGGTTTTTTTACGCCTGAAAAACGCTTACTGCTGTGCCGCCGGGCCGCAACCGCCGATGATCTTCGAAATGGAGATCGCCGGGTGCAGCAGGTAATCGTAGCTGCAGTTATTTTTAGTATTTTGAACGTGACCGGTGCAGGCGGTCAGCGTCGATAACAGGCCAACCAGAACGGTGGCTTTTGCCAGCTTGAACATACGCATTCCTTGTCTAAAAATCTTAAATTGGATGTAACACGAGGGAATAAATGGAAAAGTTCCACTATGCGAGCGGTATGTTATCGACTGAGGTATGAAGGGAGTAGTCCGCTTAAGGACTACTCGAAGGAGGGAGAATATGCGTTAGTGATTCGAGAACCAGTTCAGCTTATCGCGCAGTTCAACCACGCGACCCACCACAATCAGCGCCGGGCTTTCGACCTGCTGCGCCAGCTCACCGAGCTGCGTCAGCGCGCCATTCACCACGCGCTGCTTGATTGACGTCCCGTTTTCCACCAGCGCAACGGGCATATCAGCCTCCATGCCGTGCTCCAGCAGTTTCGCCTGGATAGTGGCGGCCTGGTTCAGCCCCATGTAGAACACCAGCGTCTGCTTTTCAGCGGCCAGGTTATGCCAGTCCAGCTCGCTGCCGGTTTTCAGGTGGCCCGTGACCAGACGCACGCTCTGGGCGTAGTCGCGATGGGTCAACGGAATGCCTGAGTAGGCTGAACAGCCGGACGCCGCCGTTATGCCCGGCACCACGGAGAACGGAATGCCTGCATTGCACAGGGTTTCCAGCTCCTCGCCGCCGCGGCCAAAGATAAACGGATCGCCGCCCTTAAGGCGCACCACGCGTTTTCCCTTTTGCGCTTCTCGCAGCAGGATCTGGTTAATCTCCTCCTGCGGCACGCAGTGGTAGCCTGCCCGTTTACCGACGAAGACGCGGTCGGCGTCGCGGCGCACCAGGTTCATGATGTCATCGGAGACCAGGCGGTCATACACCACGATATCCGCCTGCTGGATCTGCTGGAGCCCTTTCAGGGTCAGTAAACCCGCATCTCCCGGACCAGCCCCGACCAGCACCACTTCACCTCGGTGATCCAGCGGCTCGCTCAGCAGCTGCTCGGTCGTCTCTTCAACCGCTTTCGCGTCCTGATTCGCCAGTGACTGCGCCAGCCTGTCGTTAACGAAAAATTTCTCCCAGAAGCGACGACGCTCACCCACGGTTGAGAAGGTTTGCTTCACGCGGGAGCGAAGTTGCCCGGCGTAGTGGGCTATCTGGCCGAGATGCTGCGGCAAAATAGCTTCCAGTTTTTCCCGCAGCAGGCGGGCAAGTACGGGCGAGCGGCCGCCGGAAGACACCGCGATCATCAGCGGTGAACGGTCGATAATCGACGGCATGATAAAGCTCGCCTCTTTCGGCGCATCCACCACGTTACAGAAGATCCGGCGCGCTTCGCAGGCGTCGCTGACGCGCTGGTTCACTTCATCGTCATCCGTCGCGGCAATGGTCAGCCAGCAGGTATCCAGCAGGGACTCATCAAACTCCCCCTGCACCAGCGTGAGCATCCCTTCCTGCGCCCAGACGTCAAACTGCGGAGCGAAGGTGAGGGCATTGACGGTCAGTCGGGCTCCAGCATCCAGCAACAGGCGCGCTTTGCGTTCAGCCACATCGCCGCCGCCTACAAGCAGGCAGTCGCGATGGCGTAATTGACAAAAAATCGGCAGGTGGTCCACGACGTTACCTCACAGCATTCAAGGAGGGGTAAGAATTGACGTCAGGATAACAGCAGGAATCGTACAGAACATACGGTTTTTCCTGCCGTTACCCATAAGGGGTCATAAGCCTTTCCTATTGGAAGGCGGAGGGTTACGCTTTGAGCTGCACCTTGCCGTCCTTCACTCGGGCGTCGTAGTGCTTCACGGAGAAGCTTTCATCTTCCATGCAGTGCCCGTCGGTTAAGCGGAAACGCTGCTTTTTCAGCGGGCTGGCGACCCACAGCTCACCTTGATGTTCAGCAATCAGACCGCGGGAGAGCACGCTGGCCTCAAAGAACGGATCGATATTGCTGATGGCAAAGACCTGTTCATCGTGGCGAGGGCGGAAAATAGCTACCTGCTCGTTACACAGCAAAGCACAGACGCCGGTTGCTGGCAGAATGTCGTTAATGTTGCAGATGTTTACCCACTGGCTCATGCGTTTTCCTCCACCAGCATCACCGGAATGCGTTCATACGGGGTTGCAGGACGATGCTGTTCGCGCTCCGGCACTACCTGCACGTTCGGGTCGCGCTGGGTGCTGTTGATAAAGTGTTTGAAGCGCGTCTGCGCCGCCGGGGTGTTGACGGTTTCGGTCCACTCGCAGATCACCGCCTCGCGCAGGCGAGCCATCTCGGATTCCAGCTGTTCGTTCAGACCCAGCTTGTCATCAATGATGACCGACTTCAGGTAGTCGATACCGCCTTCGAGATTATCCAGCCAGGAAGCGGTACGGGTCAGCTTATCGGCGGTACGGATGTAGAACATCATGAAGCGGTCGAGATACTGGATCAGCGTGTCGCGATCGAGATCCGCCGCCAGCAGGTCGGCGTGGCGTGGTTTCATCCCGCCATTGCCGCACACGTACAGGTTCCAGCCTTTCTCGGTGGCGATGATCCCTACGTCTTTACCCTGCGCTTCCGCACATTCACGGGTACAGCCGGAGACGCCGAACTTCATTTTGTGCGGGGTACGGATGCCTTTGTAGCGGTTTTCCAGCTCGACGCCGAATCCCACGCTGTCGCCCACGCCGTAGCGGCACCAGGTGCTGCCCACGCAGGTTTTCGCCATACGCAGCGCTTTGGCATACGCGTGACCGGTTTCGAAGCCCGCTTCAATCAACTGACGCCAGATTTCCGGCAGGTCATCCTTCTGCGCGCCAAACAGGCCGATACGCTGGGAACCGGTGATTTTGGTGTACAGATTAAATTCACGGGCGATACGGCCCACGGCGACCAGCCCTTCCGGGGTGATTTCGCCACCGGCGGAACGCGGAATGACGGAGTAAGTACCGTCTTTCTGGATGTTCGCCAGGAAGTTATCGTTGGTGTCCTGCAGCGGCGTGTGTTCTGGTTTGAGCACGTACTCATTCCAGCAGGACGCCAGCAGGGAGCCGACGGTCGGTTTACACACTTCACAGCCGTAACCCTGGCCGTGTTTCTCCAGCAGTTCGTCGAAGGACTTGATGCCTTCCACGCGGATCAGATGGTACAGCTCCTGGCGAGAGTAGGCGAAGTGCTCGCACAGGTTGTTGTTCACTTCGATGCCCTGTTTCGCCAGTTCAGCGTTCAGCACCTGAGTCACCAGTGGAATACAGCCGCCGCAGCCGGTACCGGCTTTGGTTTCGGCCTTCAGCGCCGCAACGGTGTGGCAGCCTTTGTTGATGGCGGAGATCAGCATGCCTTTGGTGACGTCGAAGCAGGAGCAAATCTGCGCGCTGTCCGGCAGTTTATCTACGCCGATAGATGGTTTACCGCTGGATGCGTGCGCCGGCAGGATCAGCGCGTCCGGGTTTTCCGGCAGTTCAATCGCGTTCAGCACCAGCTGGAGCAGGTTACCGAAGTCGCTGGTATCGCCCACCAGCACCGCACCGAGCAGGGTTTTGTTGTCCTGGCTGACGATAAGGCGTTTGTAGACCTCTTTGCTTTCGTCCAGATAGACGTAGCTGCGGGAGTTCGGGGTGCGGCCATGGGCATCGCCGATACCGCCTACGTCCACGCCCAGCAGCTTCAGCTTGGCGCTCATGTCTGCGCCGGTGAAGGCGTTTTCGCTGCCGAGGATATGGTCCACGGCGACCTGCGCCATTTTGTATCCTGGTGCCACCAGACCGTATACCCGGTTATTCCAGCTGGCGCACTCGCCAATGGCGTAGATATCCGGATCGGAGGTCTGGCAGGTATCGTTAATCATGATCCCGCCGCGCTGGGCTACGGCCAGGCCGCACTGCGTGGCGAGCTTGTCGCGCGGACGAATACCGGTGGAGAAGACGATGAAGTCCACTTCCAGCTCGCTGCCGTCGGCAAAGCGCATGGTTTTACGCGCTTCTGTGCCTTCCTGCACGATCTCTTTGGTGTTCTTGCTGGTGTGAACCTTCACACCCATGCTTTCGATTTTACGACGCAGCTGGTCGCCGCCCATGTGGTCCAGCTGTTCCGCCATCAGCATCGGGGCAAATTCGATAACGTGGGTTTCAACGCCGAGGTTTTTCAGCGCGCCTGCCGCTTCCAGGCCCAGCAGGCCACCGCCAACAACCGCACCGCGTTTGCTTCGACGTGCGCAGGATTCAATGGCGTTGAGGTCTTCAATGGTACGGTAAACGAAGCAATCCTGGGTTTCCGACCCTTTAATCGGCGGGATCCACGGATACGAGCCAGTCGCCATGATCAGCTTATCGTAAAAAACCGTACGCCCGGCGCTGGAGTGGATCACTTTCTCCTGACGGTTGATGGTGATAGCGCGTTCGCCCACCAGCACTTTTACGCCATGCTTCTCGTAGAAACCTTCGCGCACCAGAGAGAGCTCTTCGGCGGTATGGTGAGAGAAGTAGGAAGACAAGTGCACACGGTCGTACGCCTTGCGGGGTTCTTCACAGAACACGGTAATATCGAACTGGTCAGCATCGGCTTTATCGAGAAGATCCTCAATAAAGCGGTGGCCGACCATGCCGTTACCGATGATAGCGAGTCTGACTTTGCTCATTTTTGCCTCGATTTCTTTTCTATTACTGCCTACCTTAACGATTCAGCAGGGACACTTATTGATGCAAATCAAATACGCCTTCACCTACCCCTTAGTGGGTATATCTATGATTTGTCAGGTTTTTTATAAGTAACGGATAATGTTTGATTTTTGTGCTTGCTTGTTTTTCGCACAAATTTGACGGGGTTTTTACGAATCGGCAGTCAGAGCGGGTAAGCAGGGTAAAACCCCTTTGCAGAACGCAAAGGGGTTTTGACGATTAGTGGGTAGCCGTTGCCGTATTGTGCTGGCGGTGACGGGTCACGAAGCCCAGAATGAAACACATGATAAACACCACGGCATACAGACCGTTAGCGGTGTGCAGCGCGGCCAGCGGGCCGCTGTGCGCCACAATCGGGCCCGTGACCACGAAGGTCAGCATGGTGCCGATGGTGCCGCAGGTCAGCACGAAGTTCACCAGTTTTGGCGAAGCCACTTTGGTCTGCAGGGAGCCCAGGGTGATGATTGAGGTGTAAATCGCGCTGGAGAAGAAGCCCAGGGTCAGGATGAACCATGGCATATGCTCCGGGGAACCGTTGATGAACAGATACATCAGCACGGTCGCCAGACCCGCCAGGACGGTCAGAATACGTTGCAGGTCGAAGAAGCGCAGGATGAAGCTAAAGGCCCACATGCCGAACATGTAAGACATCCAGAAATCGCTCACCAGTTTGCCCGCGTCGTTCAGGCTCATGCCCAGACCTTTGGCGTATTCAGGTACCCACGAGATAAAGCCCAACTGACCGAGGATGTAGCACAGGGCGGCAATGGAGAGGAACAGCACGCCGATACCCCATTTTTCCTTCGCCACCGGCTCTGAGGTGGTCTGCGCTTTTTTGCCCAGCACCGGGAAGTCACAGCCGAAGGTCAGAATGAAGATCGCGACATAGACCAGACCGATACAGGCGTATACCCAGTACCATTCAATACTGCGCGCGAGCAGATACGCGGCGACCATCGGGAAAATCATCCCGGCCATGCTGAAGAAGGAGTCGGTAAACAGCAGGCGCGCGCCGCGCTGGCGGCCTTCATACATGTGCGTAATAAGGAACGTACCGATCGACATCGTGATCCCGCTGACCAGGCCCAGCACGAACATGGCGGCGGAGAACAGGGCGATGCTGTGGCTCAACATCAGGCCCGCCACGGCGGCAACCATCAGCACGAAGCCGAAGCGCAGCTGGGTTTTCAGCGGGACGATTTCCATCAGCCAGGCATTCAGGAAGATTGAGATCAGGATCCCCGCGTTGAGGAAGGTGAAGGTGTTACTCATGCTGGAAACGGGCAGCTGGAAGTAGTCTGCGATATTTCCCATCACCATCCCGGTGACGATCACCAACGCGCCGGTCAGGGCGTAGGAGAAGAAGCTTATCCATGTGAGCTTGATGCGATTGCTGTTAGTCATGTCTGGCCTGTTCAGAAAAAGAAAAGCGCCGGGAGGGCGCTGAGAGCGGGCAGATTTTAGTCGCTAAAGTGATCTATTCCTATCTTTTAAGGGAAATGAATATGCCATTGCAGGTTTTAGTGTGATCTAAGTCACACTAAATGGCGGTATAACCAATCGTTTGCGCAGTAATAATTGTTTCAATTTCGTAAAATTAGGTAAAAGGCTGGTCTCGGTTCATACTGCTCTTTAGAATCAAGCCATTCGCTTTTTATACTGCGCTTTGTTAAGGAATTCTCATGCTCAAATCAACACTGGCGGCTGTCGCAGCTGTGTTTGCTCTTTCTGCCGTTTCCCCTGCTGCGCTGGCAGCCAAAGGGGACCCTCACGTTCTGCTGACCACCTCTGCCGGGAACATTGAGCTGGAACTAAATAGCCAGAAAGCTCCGGTTTCTGTGAAAAACTTCCTCGACTATGTGAACAGTGGTTTCTATAACAACACCACCTTCCACCGCGTGATCCCTGGCTTCATGATTCAGGGCGGCGGCTTCAACGAGCAGATGCAGCAGAAACAGCCTAACCCACCCATCAAAAACGAAGCGGACAACGGCCTGCTGAACAAGCGCGGCACCATCTCCATGGCGCGCACGGCGGATAAAGACAGCGCCACCAGCCAGTTCTTCCTCAACGTGGCGGATAACGCTTTCCTCGACCACGGCCAGCGCGACTTCGGCTATGCGGTCTTCGGTAAAATTGTGAAAGGGATGGACGTGGCGGACAAAATCTCTCAGGTTCAGACCCACGATGTCGGTCCATACCAGAATGTGCCGTCTAAACCTGTCGTTATCATCTCTGCAAAAGTTCTGCCGTAATCCTCTTTGGCACGGGCGATCCTCGCCCGTGTTGTGACCCCTCCCTGCGAAAGCGCGTTTTGCTGCTTATACTTGTGGCAAACGGACTATTCAGGGAGGCGTTAAGTGAAAAAACTCACCGATAAGCAAAAATCCCGTCTCTGGGAGCAACAGCGTAACGTCAATTTTCAGGCCAGTTGTCTCCTTGAAAAAGGTAATGGTCCTTCAGAGCCCGGCATTGAGACGCTGGAGCTTGGGCCTTCAGCGCCCGGGCTACCGCATCTGTGCCTCATTCATCGCCATCTGTATCACAGAGAGATGAAGCAGGCAGGCGAATTCCGTACCGACGATATCTTTAAGGGTGACATTCCCTTCTGCCATTTTGAGTACATCGAGACGATGGGTAACGAACTGATGGCAGCGCTGGAAAGTGATAAGTATCTCGTGGGTCTTGAAAAAGCGGCGTTTGTTGAAAAAGTGAGCCATTACTACTGTGAAATCAACATGCTGCATCCCTTTATGCGCGGTAATGGCATTGCTCAGCGCGTCTTCTTTGAGCAGCTGGCCATCCACGCGAATTACGCGCTGGACTGGCGGGATATTGATCCCGAGCAGTGGGTGGCGGCGAACCGAAGCGGTGCCACGGGCGATTTGACCGCGCTGAGCGCTATCTTTGCCAAAGTAGTGAGCGAAGCGCGGGAATCTGAGTAGAATAGGGCGGCATTTTTTTCGGGAGCCGCCATGATTCTGCTGATTGATAACTACGATTCCTTCACCTGGAACCTTTACCAGTATTTTTGTGAACTGGGTGCAGAGGTGGTTGTCCGCCGCAACGACGAACTCAGCCTGTCTGATATTGAGACGCTGGCTCCGCAGAAAATCGTCATTTCGCCGGGGCCGTGTACGCCATCGGAATCGGGCATTTCTCTGGAGGTTATTCACCACTATGCCGGCAGGCTGCCGATCCTGGGCGTCTGTCTCGGTCATCAGGCGATTGCCCAGGCATTTGGGGCTACCATCGTGCGTGCCGCGAAAGTGATGCACGGCAAAACCTCGCCGGTCACCCACACCGGCACGGGCGTATTCACAGGGCTCAATAACCCGCTAACCGTGACGCGCTACCATTCGCTGGTGATTGACCCACCGACGCTGCCCGACTGCTTTGACGTGACCGCCTGGAGCGATACGCAGGAGATCATGGGGATTCACCACCGCGAGTGGGATCTCGAAGGCGTCCAGTTCCACCCTGAAAGTATCCTCAGCGAGCAGGGGCACGCACTGCTGGCAAATTTCCTCAATCGCTGAATATCTGTTGCCTTGTTGTGAGTTTTTATGCATATTTTGTGATTATATTTTCACAATGAATGTGACATAAAATGGATGGGCATGACATGGCAACTGAACAACCAGCAATTACCCGCGCGACATTCGATGAAGTGATTCTGCCGATTTATGCACCGGCTGAATTTATCCCGGTGAAGGGGAAAGGCAGCCGCGTCTGGGATCAGCAGGGCAAGGAGTATGTGGATTTCGCGGGCGGTATTGCGGTCACGGCGCTGGGCCACTGCCATCCTGCGCTGGTGGACGCGCTGAAAACCCAGGGCGAAACCCTGTGGCACACCAGCAACGTGTTCACCAACGAACCTGCGCTGCGCCTGGGCCGCAAGATCATTGATGCCACGTTTGCCGAGCGCGTGCTGTTTATGAACTCCGGCACCGAAGCTAACGAAACCGCCTTTAAGCTGGCGCGCTACTACGCTACCACGCGCCACAGCCCGTACAAAACTAAAATCATCGCCTTCCATAACGCCTTCCACGGACGCTCTTTCTTTACCGTCTCCGTTGGCGGCCAGCCGAAGTATTCCGACGGCTTTGGTCCGAAACCAGCCGACATTATCCACGTGCCGTTTAACGATCTGCACGCGGTGAAAGCGGTGATGGACGACCACACCTGCGCGGTGGTGGTGGAGCCGATTCAGGGCGAAGGCGGCGTGACCGCGGCAACCCCGGAATTCCTGAAAGGGCTGCGCGAACTGTGCGACGAACATCAGGCGCTACTGGTGTTTGATGAAGTGCAGTGCGGGATGGGGCGTACCGGAGAGCTGTTTGCCTACATGCACTACGGCGTCACGCCGGATATTCTGACCAGCGCCAAAGCGCTCGGCGGCGGTTTTCCGGTGAGTGCGGTACTGACGACGCAGGAGATTGCCTCTGCGTTCCACGTCGGGTCTCACGGCTCGACCTACGGCGGTAACCCGCTGGCGAGCGCCGTGGCGGGTGCCGCGTTCGACATCATCAACACGCCAGAGGTGCTGAACGGCGTTAGCGCGAAGCGCGAGCTGTTTGTGCAGCATCTCCAGCAGATTAACAATAAGTACGACGTCTTCAGCGAGATCCGCGGCATGGGGCTGCTGATTGGTGCGGAGCTTAAGCCGCAGTACAAAGGCCGCGCGCGCGATTTCCTGCACGCAGCCGCCCACGAAGGGGTGATGGTGCTAAATGCCGGGCCTGACGTGATGCGCTTTGCGCCGTCGCTGGTGGTGGAAGAGAAAGATATTGACGACGGGTTAACCCGCTTTGCCGCGGCGGTCGAGAAGATCGTAAAAGACTAATACTCGGTTCGCTTTAACCGCCGCGTTAACCAAATGCCGTGATGCGGGCGCTGACGCCATGCCACCGACGAAATGGTGTGCATGGTGTTCAGATGTCCCAGCACGCGCTGCAAATGCTGCTCCAGGGTGCTCATCGGCCCGTGGGTCAGCGTCTCCGGTGCCTCCAGAATGTTCGAATCCCCCGACTCACCCGGCGCGTCATACTCCAGACGCTGCTGACACCGCTGCAACGCAATTTCACACGACTGCAAATAGCGCTGCGCCAGATCCGGCGTCAGCATGGTGTGCTCGCGCGCCAGCGTGGTCATGGCATTGATGTGCTCAACGATAAACTGGCTGTGCGTGACCCACAGCTTCATATCGGCAAGATAGTGTGAGTTAAAGCCCGGCTCCTGCATCGCCTGGTTGAGCGAGTTAAACAGAGCGTTGTGCGCCTGGTTGACCTTCATCCGCTGATACGCCAGCGGGGAGGGCTGCGGATCGTCGCTCAGGATCAGACGAATGGCCTGCTGATCGGCCTCCAGCGCGTCGTGGGCGTTCTGCCTCAGCAGCCCGCTCTGCCACTGCGGCCACAGCCAGACCATGCCGCCAAAGGCGATCAGGCAGCCAATCAGCGTGTCGATCAGGCGGGCAACGATGAACTGTTCGCCGTTAAGCGTCAGCAGCTGAAGGGTATATACCGCCGTCACCGTAAAGCCCACCATCGCCCAGCCGTAGTTTTTGCGAATGATTAGATAGCTTACCAGGGTGACCACCAGCATCCCTGCCAGGGTATAGCCCTCGGGCACGTGAAAATGCAGCGTCACGCCCGCAATAATCAGCCCCGCCATCGTGCCGCCTGCCCGGTGCAGAATGCGCACCCGCGTGGCGCCATAGCCGTTCTGGGTAACAAACAGCACGGTCATTAAGATCCAGTATGGTTTCGGCAGGTGGAGCGCCATGCCCATCAGGCTGGCGATACTGAGCATGACGCTAATCCTTGCAGCGTTGCGCAGAGCGGAAGATTTCAGAGACAGGTAGCTTCTCAGCGCCGGCAGCAGCGGCAGACGTTTCTGTTTATCCGCCATCAGGTCACGGGAATAAAGCGGGCGCTGGGTGCGCAGCACGCGGGCGATGCGGCTGAAGTGCCAGGCGGCAAACTGGCCGACCGGGTTATCCGGGTGCTGACGGGCAATTTTCTCCAGCGCGCCGAGCTGTTTGTCCATGTTAAAGCGCGTGGGGTAGCGGTGGTAGAGAATATCATCGGCCAGCACCCGCAGGCGCGCGGAGACGGTCTGCGCGTTCCAGCGGATCACCGCTTCGGCATGGCTGCGCTCAACCAGCTTTTGCACCTCCTGCGGGTGGTGAAGGCTAACGGAGATATGCTCCTGAAGATCCAGCCCCACCTGAAAGGTGCGCAACAGCCGTTTATATTCGTGGTTCTTGTTGGCGGCGAGCATATGCAGCTGCTGATAGCACTGGCTTATCAGGTCTACCACCTTTTGCTGGCGCGTCAGCAACGGCGGTAAGGATTTCTCCGGATCCGTATGCTGGGTGAGCAGGGTGTATTTGGCTTCACAGTAATCCGCAAGCTGCACGTAGAGCAGGCTCAGAGATTCGCGCAGCGGCTGCTCCCGCCACAGCCAGAACCAGAACCAGTTAAACAGCCCGTACCACAGCGTGCCGAGGGCGTAGATCAACAGCGGCTCCCACACGGGCATATTACCGGCGAGGCTCAGGGTGAAGATGGCCGCAATGAGTGACGCGGGAAGCAGACGGGCATGGAGCGAGCTGATTTCGGCGGTGACGCCGAGGGTCATCGCCAGCACGGTCAGGATCAGCGGCAGGGGAATATCACGAGCCAGCAGAAGCTGCACCGCGAGGCTACAGCCAGCAAACAGCGAGCCGCCAATTATCAGACGTTTGAAAAAGCGTTTATGGGGCGTGTCCAGACCGGCAATGTTGCAGCAGGCGGGGACGAGAGAAAACAGCAGGCCCTGCTGAAGATGTCCCAGGATCAGGCCCACGGCCACGGGAAGACACAGCACCAGCGTTTGTCGTAGTGCGTAGTTAACTTCCGGGTGATAGATCAGCCTGCGCCACATGGGGAATAGAGACAAAAACGGCGTGACACCTCGCGATGGCACGCCGTTTAGGCAGGATTAACGGGTTCCGTAAACCACGATGGTTTTACCGTGGGCGGAGATCAGGTTTTGATCTTCCAGCATTTTCAGAATACGGCCCACCGTTTCGCGGGAGCAACCGACGATCTGACCGATTTCCTGACGGGTAATTTTAATTTGCATGCCGTCCGGGTGGGTCATCGCGTCTGGCTGTTTCGCCAGGTTCAGCAGAGTCTGCGCGATACGGCCAGTCACGTCCAGGAAGGCGAGGTTACCCACTTTCTCTGACGTCACCTGCAGACGGCGCGCCATCTGGGAAGAAAGACGCATCAGGATGTCAGGGTTAACCTGAATCAGCTGACGGAATTTCTTATAAGAAATTTCAGCCACTTCACATGCTGTCTTTGCACGAACCCAGGCGCTACGTTCCTGGCCTTCTTCAAACAGGCCCAGTTCACCGATAAAATCGCCCTGGTTCAGATAGGAAAGGATCATCTCTTTGCCTTCCTCATCTTTGATCAGCACTGCCACCGAGCCTTTGACGATGTAATACAAGGTTTCCGCTTTTTCACCCTGGTGAATCAGCGTGCTCTTCGATGGGTACTTATGAATGTGGCAATGAGACAAGAACCATTCGAGAGTCGGGTCTGTTTGCGGTTTGCCAAGCACCATGCGCTGTTATCCTCTGTTATAAGCTGTCACCAGAGTCATCAGATGCATCCGGACTCTGGGGTTGCAATCGAATTCTTACCCATACCCTGGGAAGTCGGCTGTCGTAACGTTTCGCAGCCAGTAAAGTTTGATGTCCTCTGCATACATGTGTAACGTCAATGTATTACTGTAGCATCCTGAGTGTTTTAGCATAGCTTTTGCCGCGTGTCTCCTGGTGTCTCGCTTCAGCATGATGCAGGTCGCCTTCCATTGCGAGAAATGTAACGCACGCGTAATCTGTCACCAAAAATGCAACGTTGGAGTTAATGAATATGCAAGCGCGCGTGAAGTGGGTTGAAGGTTTAACGTTCCTGGGCGAGTCCGCATCAGGACACCAGATTTTGATGGATGGTAACTCCGGCGATAAAGCTCCAAGCCCAATGGAAATGGTGCTGATGGCGGCAGGCGGATGCAGCGCGATCGACGTGGTGTCGATTCTGCAAAAAGGCCGTCATGACGTGACGGATTGCGAGGTTAAACTCACCTCAGAGCGTCGCGAAGAGGCGCCACGCCTGTTTACCCACATTAATCTGCACTTTGTTGTCACCGGGAAAGAACTGAAAGACGCGGCGGTCTCACGCGCGGTGGATCTCTCTGCGGAGAAATACTGCTCTGTGGCGTTAATGCTGGAGAAAGCGGTAAAAATCACCCATTCGTATGAAGTGATCGAGGCTTAATTATTGGGGCATCGTGCGTGTTGATGCCCTCACCCTAACCCTCTCCCACGGGGAGAGGGAACATGTTCACGCGATCTGCTTCCCTTCCATCAGTCGCTCCACCAGCGGCGTCATGATCAGCTCCATTGCCAGCCCCATTTTTCCACCGGGAACCACTAACGTATTCATGTGGGAAATAAACGAGCCCTGCAGCATCGCCAGCAGCCAGGGGTAATCAATGCCTTCAAGATTGCGGAAGTGGATCACCACAAAGCTCTCATCCAACGACGGGATGCTTTTCGCCGCGAACGGATTGGAAGTGTCCACCGTCGGCACGCGCTGGAAGTTAATGTGCGTGCGGGAGAACTGCGGCGTGAGATAGTTGATGTAATCTTCCATGGAGCGCACCACCGAGTCCATTACCGCCTCGCGCGAATGGCCGCGCTCGCTCATGTCGCGCGTCAGCTTCTGGATCCACTCCAGGTTAACGATCGGCACCACCCCGACCAGCAGATCCACATGGCGCGCCACGTCGTGCTGAGGTGTGACAACGCCGCCGTGCAATCCTTCATAAAACAGCACGTCGGTGGGTTCCGGCAGCGGTTGCCAGGGGGTAAAGGTGCCCGGCACCTGATTCCAGGGTACGGCTTCGTCGTAGGTGTGCAGATACTTACGGGACTGCCCGGTACCGCTCTGACCGTATTCGCGGAAGGTTTGCTCCAGCAGGCCGAAATCATTGGCTTCCGGGCCAAAGTAGCTGATGTGTTTACCCAGATCGCGTGCCTTGCGGATCGCCATGTCCATCTCCGGACGCGTGTAGCGGTGAAAGCTGTCGCCTTCGACCTCCGCCGAACGGAGATTCAACTGGGCGAAAATCTTGCGAAAAGCGAGGCTGGTGGTGGTGGTTCCCGCACCACTCGACCCCGTAACGGCAATAATGGGATGTCTGGCAGACATAGCAACTCCCTGACGGAAAAGGTTGGAAGATCAGCCGTGAAACGCGTTGCGGGGCATGATATTGACCGTCTCATGCAGTTCTGACCACACCAGCACCACGTCGCCGCTTTTCAGCTGGCGTTTTACATCGTTGACCTTTTGCTCAAGCGAACGCTCATGTTCACCATAATCGGTGCCTTCGCGTAATACAAAGCTTTCAATCAGATTATCGAGCGTTTCGGGAGCCAGATCCTGCCAGGGAATGATCATTTTGCACCATCCAGATAAGGAGTCAGCCAGTCAGGAATGCGCGCTTCCAGCCACATTTTCGGCCTGCGCAGCGTGCCGCCGATGAACCCCACGTGGCCACCATGTTCGGTCAGCTGGTAGTGAACGTTGTCAGGCAGGAATTCCTGCGCGGGAATAGAGTGATGATCCATGAACGGGTCATCTTTGGCGTGAATAATCAGCGTCGGCTGCGTGATTTTGCTGAGCAGCGGCATGGCGCTGCACTGTCGGTAATAGTCGATAGCATCGGCGAAGCCGTGAATTTTGGCGGTGATCAGATCGTCGAATTCGCGGATGCAGCGTACCTTTTTCAGCTGGCGCAGGCTTACCGGCAGGGTATCCGGATAGGCCTTCAGCTTTCGCGCCGCGTTGGCTTTCAGCAGGTTGAGCAGATAGCGCTGATAGACGCGAGAAAAGCCTTTTTCCATGTGGTAGCTGCACTGCTCCAGCATAAACGGTGCGGAGACAATCACTGCCGCATTCAGCGGTACGCTTTCGCCCTCTTTGGCCAGCAGACAGGCGAGCATATTACCGCCCAGCGAGTAGCCCACGGCGGCCGTTGGCGCGGTGCCATAATTTTCCCGCAGCCAGTGCAGAAACCACGTGCCATCTTCGGTTTCACCCGAGTGATAAATGCGTTTCTGACGATTCGGCTCGCCGCTACAGCCGCGAAAATGCATCACCACGCCGAGCCAGCCGCGCGCTTTGGCGGCCTCAATTAACCCATGCGCATACGGACTGTGCAGGCTGCCTTCTAAACCGTGAAAAACCACCAGACGCGGCTTATGAAGAGCCTGTTCCGGCGCTTCGCTCCAGGCGAGATCCAGAAAATCACCGTCCGGCAGATCGAGCCGTTGCCAGTGCGGAGTGAACTGGACCTTGCGGCGGATCAGCCGCGGCAGCATGGTCTGCAAATGGCAGTTGGTCACGCCGCGCATGGGCACGAACTCGGTGCTGTCTTCGGCTGTAATGTCGAAGTCTGATGGAATGATTTGGGTCATAAGGACGATGCTAATTCTTGTCAGAAATTCACTATACTTTCCGAATTGTACCCCGTTTAGCCTGGATTTCCGAACCAGAGATAGATTCCGTTCGCACAACGGGGTAAAAATTCAGTCTGCCTGCAGCATCGCTTCCAGCTGTTCCTGCGCGTCCAGCCATGCCATTTCGCACTCTTCGAGGCTGGATTTGGCTTTCGCCTGCGTTTGCAGACAATCCGTTAGCTCCGCTTTACGGCTCTGATCGTACAGGTCGCTGTCGCCCAGCTTCTCTTCGACGGCGGCAAGCGTGGCGTTGAGCTTTTCCATCTCTTTTTCAAGACGGGCAATCTCTTTACGCAGCGGCTGGGTCTGGGTGCGCAGTTCCGCTTCGCGGCGCTTCTGGTCTTTACGCGACTGTGCGCTGTTGACGTTGTCTTTCGCTGACTCTTCCGGCTGGTTTTCCTGCTTTTGTACGTCCGTGAGCCACTGCTGGTAGTCTTCAAGATCGCCGTCGAACGGTTCGACTTTGCCGCCGTGTACCAGGTAGAGATCGTCGGTGGTGGAGCGGATCAGGTGGCGATCGTGCGACACGACAACCAGTGCGCCTTCGAACTCAATCAGCGCTTCGGTCAGCGCCTGACGCATGTCGAGATCCAGGTGGTTGGTCGGTTCATCGAGCAGCAGCAGGTTGGGTTTCTGCCAGACGATCAGCGCCAGCACCAGACGGGCTTTTTCGCCGCCCGAGAAACGCTCGGTGTTTTCGGTCACCTTATCGCCCTGGAAGCCGAAGCCGCCGAGGTAGTCGCGCAGCTTCTGCTCCATTTCCTGCGGCGCAAGACGCGCCAGATGCTGAATCGGGGATTCATCCGCGCGTAAAAATTCCAGCTGATGCTGGGCGAAATAGCCAAGCTTAATGCCCTTCGCCAGGCCGATTTCACCGCTGGTTGGGTTAAGCTCGCCCGCGAGCAGCTTAATTAATGTTGATTTACCGGCGCCGTTGCGCCCCAGCAGGCCAATGCGCGAACCCGGCACCAGGTTAAGCTTGATAGAGTCGAGGATGATGCGATCCCCATAACCCGCGCTGACCTTTTCCATCTTCAGAAGCGGGTTCGGCAGGCTTTCCGGCGCGCGGAAGCTGAAGTGGAACGGGTTGTCCACGTGCGCCGGGGCAATCATCTCCATGCGTTCCAGCATCTTGATGCGGCTCTGGGCCTGCTTGGCTTTTGACGCTTTAGCTTTGAAGCGATCCACGAAGCTCTGCAGGTGCGCCACGCGCTGCTGTTGGCTTTCATACATCGACTGCTGCTGGGCAAGGCGCGTCGCGCGCTGGCGCTCGAAAGAGCTGTAGTTGCCGGTGTACTCGAACATGGTTTGCTGTTCGATATGAATGATTTTATCCACCACCGGGTCGAGGAAGTCGCGGTCGTGGGAGATGAGAATCAGAGTGCCCTGATAGCTCTTGAGCCACTTCTCGAGCCAAATAACCGCATCGAGATCGAGGTGGTTGGTCGGTTCATCGAGCAGGAGCAGGTCTGAGCGGCAGATCAGCGCCTGCGCCAGGTTGAGGCGCATGCGCCAGCCGCCGGAGAAGTCGCTTACCGGGCGTTCAAGCTGTTCATTGCTGAAGCCCAGGCCGTGCAGCAGGCTGGAGGCGCGGGAGCGAATGGTCCACGCGTCGATGGCGTCCAGCTTGCCGTGAACGGTAGCGATGGCGTGACCGTCGTTGCGCTCGTTGGCCGCGTTGAGTTCCGCTTCGAGCTTACGGTATTCGCGATCGCCGTCGATAACATAGTCGAGCGCCGGTTCGCTCAGGGCTGGCGTCTCCTGGTTTACCCACGCGAGCTGCCAGTTCCCCGGGAAGGTAAAGTTACCGCCATCCGCGCTAATCTCGTTTTTCAGCAGCGCCAGCAGGGTGGATTTACCGCAGCCGTTTTTGCCGACCAGACCCACTTTCTGGCCCGGGTTGATGGTAGCAGTGGCGTTATCCAGCAGGACGCGCACGCCGCGACGAATTTGTAACGAGGAGAAAACAATCATAGAAGCGCCGTATGTTCCGACTATGTTAATTTGTCATTATGATAATGTAAGGTGTGGGCCATTTTCCCCACCGGGCCGCCATGGTAGCCCAAAACGACAACAATACACAAAAACAGAACCGGGAGGGGAGTGATGTCTCAGACAGCGAAAGTGCTGCTGCTGTATGCCCATCCGGAATCTCAGGACTCGGTGGCGAACCGGGTGCTGCTTAAGCCGGCCACACAGCTCAGTAACGTCACGGTGCACGATCTCTACGCGCACTATCCTGATTTCTTTATCGATATTCCTTACGAGCAGGAACTGCTGCGTCAGCACGACGTGATTGTGTTCCAGCATCCGCTCTATACCTACAGCTGTCCGGCGCTGCTGAAAGAGTGGCTGGACCGCGTGCTGAGCCGGGGCTTCTCCAGCGGGGTGGGGGGCAACCAGCTGGCGGGAAAGTACTGGCGCAGTGTGATCACCACCGGTGAACCCGAAAGCGCTTACCGTCACGACGGGCTGAACCGCTACCCCATGAGCGACATCCTGAGGCCGTTCGAGCTGACGGCGGCCATGTGCCGCATGCACTGGATGAGCCCGATTATTGTTTACTGGGCGCGGCGTCAGGATCCGAAAGCGCTCGCAAGCCACGCCAGAGCCTACGGCGAATGGCTGGCATCACCGATTCCGGCAGGAGGTCGTTAATGGAAGGATCGAATTTACTCCTCGCCGGGGTGCTGTTTTTATTTGCCGCCGTCGTCGCGGTGCCGCTTGCTGCGCGTATCGGTATCGGGGCGGTGCTGGGGTATTTGCTCGCGGGGATCGCCATTGGCCCATGGGGACTGGGTTTCATCAGCGACGTGGATGAAATTCTCCACTTCTCGGAGCTCGGCGTGGTGTTCCTGATGTTCATCATCGGCCTCGAACTGAACCCCTCGAAGCTGTGGCAGCTTCGACGCTCTATCTTTGGCGTGGGCGCCGCGCAGGTGCTGTTTAGCGCCGCGATTCTGGCTGGCCTGTTAATGCTGACCAACTTTTCCTGGCAGGCGGCGGTGATTGGCGGGATTGGTCTCGCAATGTCGTCAACGGCGATGGCGCTGCAGCTGATGCGCGACAAGGGGATGAACCGCAATGAGGCCGGACAGCTGGGCTTTTCGGTGCTGCTGTTCCAGGATTTAGCGGTGATCCCGGCGCTGGCGCTGGTGCCGCTGCTGGCGGGCTCGGGCGACGATCACTTCGACTGGGCAAAAATTTCCATGAAGGTGCTGGCCTTCGCGGGCATGCTGATTGGCGGACGTTTCCTGTTACGTCCGGTGTTCCGCTTTATTGCCGCCTCGGGCGTGCGCGAGGTGTTTACCGCCGCGACGCTGCTGCTGGTGCTCGGCTCGGCGCTGTTTATGGACGCGCTGGGGCTGTCGATGGCGCTGGGCACCTTTATTGCCGGCGTGCTGCTGGCGGAGAGTGAATATCGGCACGAACTGGAAATTGCCATCGATCCCTTCAAAGGGCTGCTGTTAGGCCTGTTCTTTATTTCGGTGGGAATGGCGCTCAATCTTGGCGTGCTTTATACCCATTTGCTCTGGGTTGCGGTGAGTGTTGCGATCCTGGTGGCGGTGAAAATGCTGGTGCTGTACGTCATGGCGCGTATCTACGGGTTGCGCAGTTCGGAACGCATGCAGTTTGCCAGCGTGTTGAGCCAGGGTGGCGAGTTTGCGTTTGTGCTGTTCTCCACCGCCTCCTCCCAGAAGCTGTTTAAAGATGACCAGATGGCGCTGCTGCTGGTGACGGTAACGCTGTCGATGATGACCACGCCTCTGCTGATGAAGATGGTGGATAAACTCCTGTCGCGCCGCCTGAATCCGGCAGACGATGAAGATGAAGCGCCGTGGGTAGAAGACGATAAGCCGCAGGTGATCGTCGTGGGCTTCGGCCGCTTCGGGCAGGTGATTGGCCGCCTGTTGATGGCGAACAAAATGCGCATTACGGTGCTGGAGCGCGATATCAGCGCGGTCAACCTGATGCGCAAATATGGCTACAAGGTCTATTACGGCGATGCCACTCAGCTTGAGCTTCTGCGCTCGGCCGGGGCAGAAGCGGCAGAGTCCATCGTGATTACCTGTAACGACCCGGAAGACACGATGAAGCTGGTGGATCTTTGCCAGCAGCATTTCCCGCACCTGAATATTCTGGCGCGTGCCCGGGGGCGTGTTGAAGCTCACGAATTGTTGCAGGCAGGTGTGAAACACTTCTCCCGTGAGACGTTCTCCAGTGCGCTGGAGCTGGGGCGCAAGGCGCTGATCTCGCTTGGCATGCATCCTCACCAGGCGCAGCGCGCCCAGATGCACTTCCGCCGGCTGGATATGCGCATGCTGCGCGAATTAATGCCGGTACATAGCGATACGGCGCAGATCTCCCGCGTGCGGGAAGCGCGTCGCGAGCTGGAGGAGATTTTTCAGCGAGAGATGCAGCAGGAACGACGCCAGCTCGACGGCTGGGATGAATTTGAATAAAGGGTAACGAAAGATGGCTGTACGTAAACGCTTTATCGCGGGTGCAAAGTGCCCGTCTTGCCAGGCTCAAGATACGCTGGCCATGTGGCGCGAAAATAATATTGATATAGTTGAGTGCGTTAAGTGCGGTCACCAGATGCGTGAGGCCGACAAAGAAGCACGCGATCACGTTCGCAAAGAAGAGCAAGTGATCGGCATTTTTCATCCAGACTAGCGATATGCTCTGAGTTTTTTTAAGCTTAAGGGTACACGGGTGCAGATTTCCGCTACAATCTGCGCCAGCAATTTTCCCACGCTCAGGAGATATCATGAAAGTAGCAAAAGACCTGGTGGTCAGCCTGGCCTATCAGGTACGTACAGAAGACGGTATGTTGGTTGATGAGTCTCCGGTGAGTGCGCCGCTGGACTACCTGCATGGTCACGGTTCCCTGATTTCCGGCCTGGAAACTGCGCTGGAAGGTCATGAAGTTGGCGATAAATTCGACGTTGCTGTAGGCGCAAACGACGCTTACGGTCAGTATGATGACAACCTGGTTCAGCGCGTTCCTAAAGACGTGTTCATGGGCGTTGACGAGCTGCAGGTTGGCATGCGCTTCCTGGCTGAAACTGACCAAGGTCCGGTTCCTGTTGAAATCACTGAAGTTGAAGACGACCACGTTGTAGTTGACGGCAACCATATGCTGGCTGGCCAGAACCTGAAGTTCAACGTAGAAGTTGTTGCGATCCGTGAAGCGACCGAAGAAGAGCTGGCCCATGGCCACGTTCACGGTGCGCATGGTCACGACCATGATCACGATCACGGCCACGACGGCTGCTGCGGTGGTCACGGCCACGACCATGGTCATGACCACGGCCACGGTAAAGGTGGTTGCGGCAACGGCGGCTGCGGTTGCCACTAATTCCGTCATGCGGAAAATAAAAAAGCGGGATAATCCCGCTTTTTTTACGCCTCAATAATGAGGTGGTGGCGTCTCTTCCGACTGAGAGGCAATATTTGACGGCTGCGTCGCCTTCAGCTTTTCCGTCAGCAGGCGCATATGATCCCGCAGTTTCGCCATTTCGAGTTCGTGCGCGGTCACGGTCTGGTTAAGCTCTTCGATGGTGATGTCCTGAAAAGCCAGGCGGCTTTCCAGCTCAGCCATTCTCGCTTCTATCATTGTGTCCTTCATCATTCACCTCGTTTATATCTGATACGCCATATTGGCCCAGCGGCGGCGCAGTTTAACTGAGTTTATCCTTAAGTGCAGTCTCTATCCCGTTGGCAAGAAACTTATTTAAACAAAAATAGTCTGAAAAGTGGCGAGAATTGGAAGTGTCTGTCTGTAGATTTCTTCCGCAACGTTTTATAGTACGTCACTCATTTACGTTTAACGCTGGGGTGAGAGTCCCCAGGCCCTGGAGATATGGATGAAATCACTGTTTAAAGTAACGCTGCTGGCGACGACGATGGCTGTTGCACTGAACGCGCCGCTGTCATTCGCTGCTGATACTGCTGCGAAGCCTGCTGCCACTGCAGACAGCAAAGCGGCGTTCAAAAATGACGACCAGAAATCCGCCTACGCACTGGGCGCATCTCTGGGCCGCTACATGGAAAACTCTCTGAAAGAACAAGAGAAACTGGGCATCAAACTGGACAAAGCCCAGCTGATCGCGGGTGTTCAGGACGCTTTTGCTGATAAGAGCAAACTGTCTGACCAGGAAATCGAACAGACTCTGCAGGCGTTCGAAGCGCGCGTGAAGGGTGCCGCTCAGACCAAGATGGAAGCGGACGCTAAAGACAACGAAGCGAAAGGCAAAGCCTACCGCGACACCTTTGCTAAAGAGAAGGGTGTGAAAACCTCTTCTACTGGTCTGGTGTACAAAGTTGAGAAAGAAGGTACCGGTGATGCGCCTAAAGACAGCGACACCGTTGTGGTGAACTACAAAGGTACGCTGATCGACGGTAAAGAGTTCGATAACTCTTACACCCGTGGTGAACCTCTTTCCTTCCGTCTTGACGGTGTGATCCCAGGCTGGACTGAAGGCCTGAAAAACATCAAAAAAGGCGGCAAAATCAAGCTGGTTATCCCACCGGATCTGGCCTATGGCAAAACTGGCGTCCCGGGTATTCCGGCAAACTCCACGCTGGTCTTCGACGTAGAGCTGCTGGACATCAAACCAGCGCCGAAAGCGGATGCGAAACCGGAAGCGCAGGCAGATCAGAAAGCTGCGACAGACGCTAAGAAGTAATGTGATGCAAACCGCCGCCTTTTAAGGCGGCGGTTTTTTATTGTGGGGCAGATATAATTAACACTGGAAAGCGTTAGGCACGCTGTATTAATTTAGTTGTCCGTGTAGATAATGAGCCTGCCCTGAAAACCTAACGACAGGCTCCTGAAAAGGAGTGTTTTTTTCATGTCCAGGTCGCTTTTAACCAACGAAACCAGTGAACTTGATTTGCTGGATCAACGTCCTTTTGACCAGACCGACTTCGATATTCTGAAATCCTATGAAGCGGTAGTGGACGGGTTAGCGATGCTCATTGGTTCCCACTGCGAAATCGTATTGCACTCCCTGCAAGATCTGAAGTGTTCCGCCATCCGCATTGCTAATGGTGAGCATACCGGCCGTAAAATTGGTTCGCCAATTACCGACCTTGCATTGCGTATGTTGCATGACATGACCGGCGCGGACAGCAGCGTCTCAAAATGTTATTTCACCCGCGCCAAAAGCGGCGTGCTGATGAAATCAGAAACCATCGCGATTCGAAATCGCGAGCATCGTGTGATTGGGCTGCTGTGCATCAACATGAACCTTGATGTGCCATTCTCGCAGATCATGAGCACCTTTATTCCGCCAGAAACGCCAGACGTTGGCTCTTCTGTTAACTTTGCCTCCTCCGTTGAAGATCTCGTCACGCAGACGCTTGAGTTCACCATTGAAGAGGTCAATGCTGACCGCAACGTATCGAACAACGCCAAGAATCGCCAGATCGTACTCAATCTCTACGAGAAAGGGATTTTCGACATTAAAGATGCCATCAACCAGGTGGCCGATCGTCTGAACATCTCCAAGCATACGGTTTACCTCTACATCCGTCAGTTCAAAAGCGGCGATTTCGTGGGGCAAGATAAGTAATGCGTTTTGCATTAATGGTGACGGGCCCGGCGTATGGGACTCAACAGGCCAGCAGCGCGCTGCAGTTTGCGCATGCGCTGCTGGCGACCGGACACGAACTGGCGAGCGTCTTCTTCTATCGGGAAGGGGTGTATAACGCGAACCAGTTTACGTCGCCGGCGAGCGACGAGTTTGATCTGGTCCGCGCCTGGCAGGCGTTAAATGAAAAGCAGGGCGTTGAGCTGCATATCTGCGTGGCGGCGGCGCTGCGTCGCGGCGTGACGGATGCAGCCGAAGCCGAGCGCCTGGGATTATCAGGCGCTAACCTGCAGCCTGGTTTTTCGTTGAGTGGTCTGGGCGCATTGGCTCAGGCGGCGTTAACCTGCGACAGATTGGTGCAATTCTGATGAAGCGTGTGGCATTTGTTTTTTCTTCTGCGCCGCACGGCAGCACCTCTGGCCGCGAAGGCCTGGATGCGCTGCTTGCGACATCGGCGTTAACAGAAGATATCGGTGTCTTCTTTCTGGGGGACGGCGTGCTTCAGCTTCTGGCGGGCCAACAGCCGCAGGCCATTCTGGCGCGCGACTACATCGCCACCTTCAAAGTGCTGCCGCTTTACGATATCGAAACCTGCTATGTCTGTGCCGACTCTTTAACGGCGCGCGGTTTAAGCGATAAGACGCCTTTTGTGCTGGATGTGACGACCTTACCTGCCGCAGCACTGCGTGAACAACTATCCCACTACGACACCATTCTGACTTTCTGAGGCTTCCATGCTCCATATTCTCAGCCATTCACCATGGCAATGTGATATCGACACGCTGTTGAGCATGCTGCGCGAAGGTGACGATCTGCTGCTGATTCAGGATGGCGTGCTCGCTGCACTTGAAGGTGGACGTTTCGTTGAAATTCTCACGAATGCCCCCATAACGGTCTCTGCGCTGAAGGACGATCTGGATGCGCGGGGTCTTTCTGGTCAAATTTCAGCCAAAATTGACGTGGTTGGCTATACTGATTTCGTCAATCTTACTGTGACGCACGCCAGTCAAATGAACTGGTGATTTGAGATCGCTGTATATTTCTTGACACCTTTTCGACGTAGCCCTAAAATTTCGCGTCCTCATATTGTATGAGGTCGTTTTATTACGTGTTTACGAAGCAAAAGCTAAAACCAGGAGCTATTTAATGGCAACAGTTAACCAGCTGGTACGCAAACCACGTGCACGCAAAGTTGCAAAAAGCAACGTGCCTGCGCTGGAAGCCTGCCCGCAGAAACGTGGCGTATGTACTCGTGTATATACCACCACTCCTAAAAAACCAAACTCCGCACTGCGTAAAGTATGCCGTGTGCGTTTGACTAACGGTTTCGAAGTGACTTCCTACATCGGTGGTGAAGGTCACAACCTGCAGGAGCACTCCGTGATCCTGATCCGTGGCGGTCGTGTTAAAGACCTTCCGGGTGTTCGTTACCACACCGTTCGTGGTGCGCTGGACTGCTCAGGTGTTAAAGACCGTAAGCAGGCTCGCTCCAAGTACGGCGTGAAGCGTCCTAAGGCTTAATGGTTCTCCGTTAAGTAAGGCCAAACTGATTTATCTTAATGTCAAACTAAACTCGTAGAGTTTTGGACAATCCTGAATTAACAACGGAGTATTCCCATGCCACGTCGTCGCGTCATTGGTCAGCGTAAAATTCTTCCAGATCCGAAGTTCGGATCAGAACTGCTGGCAAAATTTGTAAATATCCTGATGGTAGATGGTAAAAAATCTACTGCAGAAGCAATCGTATACAGCGCGCTGGAGACCCTGGCTCAGCGTTCTGGTAAAAATGAACTGGAAGCTTTCGAAGTCGCTCTCGACAACGTTCGCCCAACTGTAGAAGTTAAGTCCCGCCGCGTTGGTGGTTCTACTTATCAGGTTCCAGTTGAAGTTCGTCCGGTTCGTCGTAATGCCCTGGCAATGCGTTGGATCGTTGAAGCTGCTCGTAAACGCGGTGATAAATCCATGGCTCTGCGTCTGGCGAACGAACTTTCTGATGCTGCAGAAAACAAAGGTACTGCAGTTAAGAAACGTGAAGACGTTCACCGTATGGCAGAAGCCAACAAGGCGTTCGCACACTACCGTTGGTAATCCCTTCGGAGTATTAGTCACCAGGCGGGCGCTTCAGAGAAGCTGCCCGCTCTGGGTAACTTAACTGAACGCCTAAAGAAACAAACGAGGAATCAAATGGCTCGTACAACACCCATCGCACGCTACCGTAACATCGGTATCAGTGCGCACATCGACGCCGGTAAGACCACTACTACCGAACGTATTCTGTTCTACACCGGTGTAAACCATAAAATCGGTGAAGTTCATGACGGCGCAGCCACCATGGACTGGATGGAACAGGAGCAGGAGCGTGGTATTACCATCACCTCCGCAGCGACTACTGCATTCTGGTCAGGTATGGCTAAGCAGTACGAACCGCATCGCGTAAACATCATCGACACCCCGGGCCACGTTGACTTCACCATCGAAGTAGAACGTTCCATGCGTGTTCTTGACGGCGCGGTAATGGTTTATTGCGCAGTTGGTGGTGTTCAGCCACAGTCTGAAACCGTATGGCGTCAGGCGAACAAATATAAAGTTCCACGCATCGCGTTCGTTAACAAAATGGACCGTATGGGTGCTAACTTCCTGAAAGTTGTTGGCCAGATCAAAACCCGTCTGGGCGCGAACCCTGTTCCGCTGCAGCTGGCAATTGGTGCTGAAGAAGGCTTCACCGGCGTTATCGACCTGGTGAAAATGAAAGCCATCAACTGGAACGATGCAGACCAGGGCGTTACCTTCGAATACGAAGATATCCCGGCTGAGATGCAGGACCTGGCTGACGAATGGCACCAGAACCTGATCGAATCCGCTGCTGAAGCTTCTGAAGAGCTGATGGAGAAATACCTGGGTGGTGAAGAACTGTCTGAAGAAGAGATCAAAAAAGCTCTGCGTCAGCGCGTTCTGAACAACGAAATCATCCTGGTAACCTGTGGTTCTGCGTTCAAGAACAAAGGTGTTCAGGCGATGCTGGATGCGGTAGTTGACTACCTGCCATCCCCGGTTGACGTTCCTGCGATCAACGGCATCCTGGACGACGGTAAAGATACTCCGGCTGAGCGTCACGCAAGTGATGACGAGCCGTTCTCTGCACTGGCGTTCAAAATTGCTACCGACCCATTCGTGGGTAACCTGACCTTCTTCCGCGTTTACTCTGGTGTGGTTAACTCTGGTGACACCATCCTGAACTCCGTGAAAGCGGCGCGTGAACGTTTTGGCCGTATCGTACAGATGCACGCTAACAAACGTGAAGAGATCAAAGAAGTTCGTGCGGGCGACATCGCTGCAGCTATCGGTCTGAAAGACGTGACCACTGGTGACACCCTGTGTGACCCGGATCACCCGATCATTCTGGAGCGTATGGAATTCCCTGAGCCGGTAATCTCCATCGCGGTTGAACCAAAAACCAAAGCTGACCAGGAAAAAATGGGTCTGGCTCTGGGCCGTCTGGCGAAAGAAGACCCATCATTCCGCGTATGGACTGATGAAGAATCTAACCAGACCATCATCGCTGGTATGGGTGAACTGCACCTGGACATCATCGTTGACCGTATGAAGCGTGAATTCAACGTTGAAGCGAACGTGGGTAAACCTCAGGTTGCTTACCGCGAAGCGATTCGCGCGAAAGTTACCGATGTTGAAGGTAAACACGCTAAGCAGTCTGGTGGTCGCGGTCAGTACGGTCACGTTGTGATCGACATGTACCCACTGGAGCCGGGCTCTAACCCGAAAGGTTACGAGTTCATCAACGACATCAAAGGTGGTGTAATTCCTGGCGAATACATCCCAGCCGTTGATAAAGGTATCCAGGAACAGCTGAAAGCGGGCCCTCTGGCTGGCTATCCGGTTGTTGACATGGGTATCCGTCTGCACTTCGGTTCTTACCACGACGTTGACTCCTCTGAACTGGCGTTTAAACTGGCTGCGTCTATTGCCTTTAAAGAAGGCTTTAAGAAAGCAAAACCAGTTCTGCTTGAGCCAATCATGAAGGTTGAAGTAGAAACTCCTGAAGAGAACACCGGTGACGTTATCGGTGACTTGAGCCGTCGTCGCGGTATGCTGCGTGGTCAGGAATCCGAAGTAACTGGCGTTAAGATCCACGCTGAAGTTCCGCTGTCTGAAATGTTCGGATATGCAACTCAGCTGCGTTCTCTGACCAAAGGTCGTGCATCATACACCATGGAATTCCTGAAGTATGATGATGCGCCTAACAACGTTGCTCAGGCCGTTATTGAAGCCCGTGGTAAGTAATCCACAGGATTAAAACCTAAGTCCCGTGCTCTCTCCAGAGGGGAGAGCACTATAGTAAGGAATATAGCCGTGTCTAAAGAAAAATTTGAACGTACAAAACCGCACGTCAACGTTGGTACTATCGGCCACGTTGACCATGGTAAAACTACCCTGACCGCTGCAATCACTACCGTTCTGGCTAAAACCTACGGTGGTTCTGCTCGTGCATTCGACCAGATCGATAACGC
>NZ_JADBQB010000015.1:0-56046 GCF_014895705.1 Enterobacter cloacae complex sp. P27C | reverse complement strand
ATCACCATGGGTAAAGGATGTTAAAAAGTGTTCACCATGTCCCCGAACACCTGTCTACCATGTCCCCGGACTGTACAATACGGGGAGGTGGGGGCAAGATTAACGGTCGCGTTGAACAGCGATGTGGGCAAGACCAATCAGGGCATCGCGCCATGGGCTGTCTGGAATAACCTGGAGAGCTTCGATGGCTTTGTCAGCCTCTTCTTCAGCACGCTGGCGGGTCCATTCCAGCGAGCCGCAGATGGCCATCGTTTCCAGTACAGGTTCCAGAAGATGGCGACCATTTCCCTGTTCGATCGCCTCACGGATCATTTTCGCCTGGTCGGCCGTTCCGTGACGCATCGCGTGAAGCAGCGGCAGGGTCGGTTTGCCTTCGTTCAGGTCATCGCCAACGTTTTTGCCGAGCGTTTCGCCGTCCGCGCTGTAGTCCAGCAAATCATCAATCAGCTGGAAGGCAGTACCCAGGTAGCGTCCATAATCCTGCAGTCCTTTTTCCTGCGCCTCGGAACAGCCAGCCAGGATGCCGGAACACTGGGCGGCCGCTTCAAACAGGCGCGCTGTTTTGCTGTAGATAACGCGCATGTAGTTTTCTTCGGTGATATCGGGGTCATTGACGTTCATCAGCTGCAGCACTTCGCCTTCAGCGATGACGTTGACGGCTTCGGACATCACCTCGAGCACTTTCAGAGAGCCCAGGCTGGTCATCATCTGGAAGGCGCGGGTATAGATAAAGTCCCCGACCAGAACGCTGGCGGCGTTCCCGAAGGCAGCGTTTGCCGTGGCTTTGCCACGACGCATATCGGATTCATCCACAACATCGTCATGCAGAAGCGTCGCGGTGTGAATAAATTCGATCAGCGCGGCGATCGTCACGTGGGCATTTCCCTGATAGCCAACGGCTCTGGCAGCCAGAATGGCAATCATCGGGCGAATGCGTTTACCGCCGCCGCTGACAATGTAATAGCCCAACTGATTGATCAGCTGAACGTCAGAGTTGAGTTGCTCCAGGATTGCTGCATTTACACCCGCCATATCTTGCGCGGTTAACTCGTTGATTTTTTCTAAATTCATCGCAAAAGCCGGGCTTTTTATCCTGTTGATCCCATCTTCAATGGGGTAACGAAGGGTTTCGGTTTATCAATAGTAGTGCTGATTGTACTGAAAAAACGGCTCAGATAAACGTTACCGTACGTGTTGTGTTTTTTTTCTTCATGTATTGACGGTAGCACTTGTCAAAGGCTCGCGTTTTGCGTAATATTCGCGCCCTATTGTGAATATTTATAGCGCACTCTGATTCATACGAGGACGTGCGCGGAAGCGGAGTTTATATGTACGCGGTTTTCCAAAGTGGTGGTAAACAACACCGAGTAAGCGAAGGTCAGACCGTTCGCCTGGAAAAGCTGGACATCGCAACTGGCGAATCTGTTGAGTTCGCAGAAGTTCTGATGATCGCAAACGGTGAAGAAGTCAAAATCGGCGTTCCTTTCGTTGATGGCGGCGTTATCAAAGCTGAAGTTGTTGCACACGGTCGTGGCGAGAAAGTTAAAATCGTTAAGTTTCGTCGTCGTAAACACTACCGTAAGCAGCAGGGCCACCGTCAGTGGTTCACTGATGTGAAAATTACTGGCATCAGCGCCTAAGACCTGAGGAGAGATTTAAATGGCACATAAAAAGGCTGGCGGCTCCACACGTAACGGTCGCGATTCAGAAGCTAAACGCCTGGGCGTTAAGCGTTTCGGTGGCGAATCCGTTCTGGCGGGTAGCATCATCGTTCGTCAACGTGGTACCAAATTCCACGCTGGCAACAACGTAGGTTGCGGTCGTGACCACACTCTGTTTGCTAAAGCAGACGGTAAAGTGAAATTTGAAGTTAAAGGCCCGAACAACCGTAAATACATCAGCATCGTTGCTGAGTAAGGTTTTCTCGGTCCGGTAACGGATTAAAGCCCCGCAACGTGTTGCGGGGCTTTTTACATTGGAAACCCGGAAAATTTTCTGTAGGGAAAACGGGCATGAAGCAGCAGGCCGGCATTGGTATTCTTTTGGCGCTCACGACCGCAATGTGCTGGGGTGCGCTGCCGATTGCAATGAAGCAGGTACTGGAAGTGATGGAGCCGCCTACGGTGGTCTTTTATCGCTTCCTGATGGCAAGCATTGGTCTCGGGACCATCCTTGCAGTTAAAGGCAAGCTTCCACCGCTACGGCTCTTCCGCAAACCTCGATGGCTGGTGTTACTGGCCATTGCGACGGGCGGTCTGTTCGGTAACTTTATCCTGTTCAGCTCTTCCCTGCAGTATTTGAGCCCTACGGCGTCTCAGGTGATTGGTCAGCTTTCGCCTGTCGGCATGATGGTCGCGAGCGTGTTCATCCTCAAAGAGAAGATGCGCGGGACGCAGATTATCGGGGCAAGCATGCTGCTATGCGGCCTGGTGATGTTCTTCAACACCAGCCTGATCGAGATTTTTACCCGGCTTACGGACTACACCTGGGGCGTGATCTTCGGCGTGGGTGCAGCAACGGTCTGGGTGAGCTATGGCGTCGCGCAAAAGGTATTATTGCGTCGCCTGGCCTCACAGCAGATCCTTTTTTTGCTGTACACTTTGTGTACAGTGGCATTATTGCCGTTAGCGAAGCCGGGCGTCATTAGCCAGCTGAGCGACTGGCAACTGGCGTGCCTCATTTTTTGTGGGCTTAACACGCTGGTCGGTTATGGCGCGCTGGCGGAAGCGATGGCGCGCTGGCAGGCAGCACAGGTGAGCGCATTGATCACGCTTACCCCGCTGTTTACGCTGTTATTTTCAGATTTGTTATCAATGGCCTGGCCCGATGTCTTCGTCAGACCGATGCTCAACCTGTTGGGCTATCTCGGTGCGTTTGTCGTGGTTGCGGGCGCGATGTATTCCGCCATTGGTCATCGTCTTTGGGGACGTTGGCGCAAAAATGAAGCGGTCGTAGTAGTCCCCCGCTCAGGCGAATGAGTTACGGAGAGTAAAATGAAGTTTGTTGATGAAGCGACGATTCTGGTCGTGGCAGGTGATGGCGGTAACGGTTGTGTAAGCTTCCGCCGTGAAAAATATATTCCTCGTGGCGGCCCTGACGGCGGTGACGGTGGCGATGGTGGTGACGTGTGGCTGGAGGCGGATGAAAACCTCAACACGCTGATCGACTACCGCTTTGAAAAATCCTTCCGCGCAGAACGCGGACAGAACGGCCAGAGCCGTGACTGTACCGGTAAACGCGGTAAAGACGTGACCATTAAGGTTCCGGTCGGTACGCGCGTTATCGATCAGGGCACCGGTGAAACCATGGGCGATATGACTAAACACGGTCAGCGCCTGATGGTGGCGAAAGGCGGCTGGCACGGTCTGGGTAACAGCCGTTTCAAATCTTCCGTTAACCGTACCCCGCGTCAGAAAACGATGGGTACCCCGGGTGATAAGCGTGACCTGCAGCTTGAGCTGATGCTGCTGGCAGACGTGGGCATGCTGGGTATGCCAAACGCCGGTAAATCGACCTTTATCCGCGCTGTTTCTGCTGCGAAACCAAAAGTAGCGGACTATCCGTTTACCACGCTGGTACCAAGCCTCGGCGTTGTCCGTATGGATAACGAGAAGAGCTTCGTCGTGGCTGATATCCCAGGCCTGATTGAAGGCGCTGCGGAAGGGGCTGGCCTGGGTATTCGCTTCCTGAAGCACCTTGAGCGTTGCCGCGTACTGTTGCACCTCATCGACATCGATCCGATCGACGGTTCCGATCCGGTTGAAAACGCCCGTATCATTATCGGTGAGCTGGAAAAATACAGCGAAAAACTGGCGAGTAAGCCACGCTGGCTGGTCTTCAACAAGATCGACCTGATGGATAAAGCGGAAGCCGAAGCGAAAGCCAAAGCGATTGCTGAAGCGATGGGCTGGGAAGATAAATACTACCTTATCTCCGCGGCAAGCCAGGTTGGCGTGAAAGATCTCTGCTGGGATGTGATGACCTTCATCATCGAGAACCCTGTCGTTCAGGCTGAAGAAGCGAAACAGCCAGAAAAAGTCGAATTCATGTGGGATGACTACCACCGCCAGCAGCTCGAAGAGCTGGAAGCGGAAGAGGAAGACGACTGGGACGATGACTGGGATGAAGACGACGAAGAAGGCGTCGAGTTCATCTACAAGCACTGATATCTGTCCAAAGCCCCCATCCGGGGGCTTTTTTCATTCCAGCGTTGAGGGCAGCCAGCAGCTTGCTATCAGGCCGCCTTCAGCACCATTCTCCAGCATCAGCTTACCGTGATGAAGCTGCAGGATGCGCTGTACGATACTCAGGCCCAGGCCGCTGCCGCCGTAACGCTGATCGAGGCGACGGAACGGCTCCGTGATCGACTGTCGATGCGCTTCGTCAATACCAGGCCCCTGATCGATAACGCTGAGCTGCGTACCGCCTTCGACCTCGGTAAGCGTCACGGTAATCGTGGTGCCTGTCGGGCTGTAGCGCCCGGCATTCTCCAGCAGGTTGCGCAGCATCAGCCGCAGCAGTACCGCGTCTCCCTGAACCGTGAGCGCGCTTTTAGCAGGCCAAATCACCGTATGCTCTTTGGCTTCATGCTCAAGACCAAGAGGCGTGATAATGGTGTCCGTCCAGTTGATGGTTTCATAGTGGCCGCTCGCCATTGCCTGTCCTGCACGGGCCAGCATCAGCAGTTGCTCAACGGTGTGCATTAGCTGGTCAATACGGCTGATGAGCGTCGTGGCCTGCGTAGAGCCTGACTGGGCCATGAGCTCCAGATGGAGCCTGATTCCGGCAAGAGGCGTTCGCAGTTCATGGGCGGCGTCAGCCGTAAAGAGACGCTCCTGCTGAATGGTACTGTCCAGCCTGGCGAGTAGCTGATTGAGCGAGGTGGTAACGGCGCCGATTTCTTCCATGTCGGAATACATAGGAAGTGGGGTTAGGTTATCCGCCGAACGGTTAGCCAGGCTCACGCGCAGTTTATTCAGCGGTCGGGTTATCCAGGTGACCGCCCAGAACGAGAAAAACAACGTAAACCCAACCATCACCAGAGAAGGAACCAGCAGCGAGGCAATCGCTTCACGGATCTCTTTCTCGACGTGGTTGTTACGCGATTTTGCCGACAGCGTTTCGTTCACCAGAAAGCCAATCTGCTCGCGGCTTTCGTGCCACAACCAAATGACGCTTATCAGCTGGAAAAATAACAGAATGACCGCCAGCAACACCATTAATCGCCGACGCATGCTGTTCATTTCTGGCTCTCCAGGCGGTAGCCAACGCCGCGGACGGTTTTAATCCGGTCTTTGCCGAGCTTACGACGCAGGTTGTGGATGTGGACTTCCAGGGTATTTGACCCCGGATCGTCCTGCCAGGAATAGATATCCTGCTGAAGGGTTTCTCTGTGTACCGTTTGTCCGCTGCGCATGATCAGACGCGTCAACAAGGCGAACTCTTTTGGTGTGACTTCAACGGGCTGGGACTGGCGCAATACCTGCTGGGTTTGCAGATTCAGGGTAATGTCCCCGTCGGTTAGTAAGTTATCACTATGGCCCTGATAACGGCGTATTAACGCTCGCACCCGAGCCTGAAGTTCTGCAAGCGCAAAGGGCTTCACCAGGTAATCATCGGCGCCAGCATCAAGGCCGGTAATACGATCTTCAATGGCGTCGCGTGCCGTCAGGATTAACACCGGATTGGCGATGCCCCGGCGACGCCACTGGGTAAGCAGCGTCGCGCCGTCTTTGTCCGGCAAGCCCAGGTCAAGGATCACCAGGCTGTATTCGCCGCTCTGGATCAGGGCATCTGCTTCTGCCGCGGTGCCGGCACAGTCCAGGGCATAGCCTTCATTGGCGAGTCCCAGAGCCAGTCCTTCCTGTAATAACAGATCGTCTTCAACTATAAGTAGTTTCATCGCTAGTTATTCTGGTAGATGTCTTTATAAAGCCTGCTTTCGAAGCGAACCAGTGGAATACGGCGGTTGCGCTGGTCGGTCGGTTCGACGGCATAGCCGGAAAGATACTGCACGAATGCCATGCGCTGTCCGCTGGCGGTCGTGATGAACCCTGCCAGGTTATACACCCCCTGCAGTGAACCTGTTTTCGCGGATACTTTGCCATCCACACCTGCCGCGTGAAGCCCGGCGCGGTACTGCAGCGAACCGTCGTGTCCGGCAAGCGGCAGCATTGAGATAAAGTTTAGCTCAGTGTCATGTTGTGCAATGTACTGAAGCACCTGCATCATGGTGGCCGGGGCAATCAGGTTATGACGCGATAATCCTGAACCATCAACGGCGATAGTGTTACCCAGATCGATTCCCGCCTGCTGGCGCAGGATCTGACGAACAGCGTCTGAGCCCGCGCGCCAGGTTCCCGGCACGCCGAAACGCGCGTGGCCAATCATGCGGAACACGGTGTCGGCAATCATGTTGTCAGACTTTTTCAGCATAATTCGCAGCAAATCGTGCAGCGGTGGCGACTGTTTGCTGGCAATGACCGTTCCGGGCTGGTTGACCTGCGTCTGGCGTAGCAGCGTGCCGGAGTAGGTTATTCCCGCCTGCTTCAGCTCATCCTTGAGAATCGCACCCGCATAGCTTGCGCCATCCTGAATCGCGAAGGCCAGCGGCAGGGGATCGGCGCGCTGCGTCAGGCAGCCGGTGAGGGTGTAGCGGTTAAGATCGCCAGGCACCACGTCCAGTTCGCAGTACTGGGCATCAGGGGAGCCTTTAGCCAGCGTTCGCACCTGGCTAAACATGGTCACCGGATAGTAAGATGCCACGCGAATGAACGCTAAATCATCCGGCTTGGGCGCGCTGTAAAGGGAAATCGAGAAGCAGTTGCGGTCAACAATCGCGGCGGCTGGCGGGGCGCTAAAGCACTGCGTCATGTCGTTCCACGGCCAGCCTGGTGCTTTATCGTGGCTGGCAAAAATGGAGGTATCGATCAGCACGTTGCCATCGATTTTTGTCACGCCGGATTTTTTCAACACCGCTACCATGTTGCGGATATCCTGGCGCTTAAAGGTGGGATCACCACCGAAACGGGCGATAAGATCGCCTTTCAGTTCGCCACCGTCGACGTTACCTTTGGTTTCAAGCGTGGTGGTAAAACGGAAGTCAGGCCCGAGTTGGAGCAGGGCGGCGAGGGCAGTGATCACCTTCTGGGTACTGGCAGGCAGCGCCATCTGTTGACTGTGATAGTCAATCTCGGGAGCCTGTGCGCCAACCTTCTGCACCATCAGGGCGAGGTTCGCGCCTGCGGGGAGCTGATTAATGTACTCATCAACATTCGCGGCCTGGGCGGTGAACGTTATACTGGTAGTCAATCCGATGATAAAACTGGAAAATCGCATAATCTCGCGCTAACAACCCGAAAACAAACCGTCATACTACGGTGCATGGCACTGCAAAGTAAACGATGACCCATAGTGAACTTCGCGGTAAAATGCGTATCAAATTGAAAAATTGCTGCTGACCTGGGGCGTCGCTCCCGGGTCGGTTTTCTTTTTGCTTCTTGCCCGCTTCGGGGGGCAGGAGCAGGGAACACTGCTCCCAACAGGAATGTTTAAGAGGTATAACAAATGCAAGCTATTCCGATGACCTTACGTGGTGCCGAAAAACTGCGCGAAGAGCTGGATTTCCTGAAATCCGTGCGTCGCCCTGAAATCATCGCCGCTATCGCGGAAGCCCGTGAGCATGGCGACCTGAAAGAGAATGCTGAATACCATGCGGCGCGCGAGCAGCAGGGTTTCTGTGAAGGGCGCATTAAAGATATCGAAGCGAAACTGTCTAATGCGCAGGTTATCGATATCACCAAAATGCCTAACAACGGTCGCGTGATCTTTGGTTCTACCGTCAGCGTTCTGAACCTCGACAACGATGAAGAGCAAACCTATCGCATCGTGGGCGATGATGAAGCAGACTTTAAACAGAACCTGATTTCGGTGAACTCACCCATTGCTCGCGGCCTGATTGGCAAAGAGCAGGACGATGTTGTCACCATCCGCACCCCTGGCGGTGAAGTGGAATACGAAATTATCAAGGTTGAATACCTGTAATTCGCTTCTCTACTAAGATGTTGATACATTGTAAAGAAAAGAAAAAGGCCGCATAGCGGCCTTTTATCAACTCAAGGAGCATGGCATTTTGCTGAGCCTGCTGAAAGAAATCCCTCGTTTCACACAGAAAATGTGATTGATTCAGGATATCCTTAGCGTGGCAGCGAGATTTTACGCTCTTTAGATGGGCGATAGAGCACCAGCGTTTTACCGATGACCTGTACATTACAGGCGCCGGTTTCGCGCACGATGGCTTCCACGATCAGGTTTTTAGTGTCTCTGTCTTCAGAGGCGATTTTCACCTTGATCAGCTCGTGGTGTTCCAGCGCTTGTTCAATCTCGGCAAGCACCCCTTCGGTCAAACCATTGTTGCCAAGCATGACTACAGGCTTGAGCGGATGTGCCAGACCTTTAAGGTGCTGTTTTTGTTTAGTACTCAGATTCATCGTATATTTTTGCTTACGTTGGGATTGAAAACGGTTCATTCTACCGCCATCTCCCTTATATCGCCAAATAGCTGCGTAGAAATTTACGTCACAGGCAAGCAACGATGAACCAGGACGGAAATGTTAAATGACAGGTAAAAAGCGTTCTGCCAGTTCCAGCCGCTGGCTTCAGGAACACTTTAGCGATAAATATGTTCAACAGGCACAGAAAAAGGGGTTACGTTCCCGTGCCTGGTTTAAACTTGATGAAATACAGCAAAGTGACAAACTTTTTAAGCCGGGGATGACGGTTGTCGACCTCGGTGCGGCACCTGGCGGATGGTCCCAGTATGCGGTAACGCAGATCGGCGGAACGGGCCGAATCATCGCGTGCGATCTTTTACCAATGGATCCCATCGTTGGTGTCGACTTCCTTCAGGGCGACTTTCGTGATGAATTAGTGCTGAAAGCGTTACTTGATCGTGTTGGTGACAGTAAGGTCCAGGTTGTCATGTCGGATATGGCACCAAATATGTGCGGAACACCGGCGGTGGATATCCCCCGCGCCATGTATCTGGTGGAGCTAGCGTTAGAAATGTGTCGTGATGTACTAGCGCCTGGTGGTAGTTTTGTTGTGAAGGTGTTTCAGGGCGAAGGTTTCGAGGAGTATCTTAAGGAAATTCGCTCCCTGTTTGCGAAGGTCAAAGTTCGTAAGCCGGACTCTTCCCGGGCCCGTTCCCGTGAAGTGTATATTGTAGCGACCGGGCGAAAATGATAACCGGGAGATTTCAGACGAAAGTTTGAATGAAACTGGATATAGAGTATCCTGACGCTGTTTTTAACACAGTTGTAATATGAGGTTAATCCCTTGAGTGACATGGCGAAAAACCTAATACTCTGGCTGGTCATTGCCGTTGTGCTGATGTCAGTATTCCAGAGCTTTGGGCCCAGCGAGTCGAATGGCCGCAAGGTGGATTATTCTACCTTCCTGCAAGAGGTCAATCAGGACCAGGTTCGCGAAGCGCGTATCAACGGACGTGAGATCAACGTTACCAAGAAAGATAGTAACCGTTACACGACTTACATCCCGGTGAACGATCCTAAGCTGCTTGATAACCTTCTGACCAAAAACGTCAAAGTGGTAGGCGAGCCGCCAGAAGAACCAAGCCTGCTGGCTTCTATCTTCATTTCCTGGTTCCCGATGCTGCTTCTTATCGGCGTCTGGATCTTCTTTATGCGCCAGATGCAGGGCGGCGGTGGCAAAGGTGCCATGTCGTTCGGTAAGAGCAAGGCGCGTATGCTGACGGAAGACCAGATCAAGACCACGTTTGCTGACGTCGCCGGTTGTGACGAAGCAAAAGAAGAAGTGGGTGAACTGGTTGAATACCTGCGCGAGCCGAGCCGTTTCCAGAAACTGGGCGGTAAAATCCCGAAAGGCGTCCTGATGGTAGGCCCTCCGGGTACCGGTAAAACCCTGCTGGCGAAAGCCATCGCGGGTGAAGCGAAGGTGCCGTTCTTTACTATTTCAGGTTCTGACTTCGTTGAAATGTTCGTGGGTGTCGGTGCATCTCGTGTGCGTGACATGTTCGAGCAGGCCAAGAAGGCAGCACCGTGCATCATCTTTATCGATGAAATCGACGCCGTAGGCCGCCAGCGTGGCGCGGGCCTGGGCGGTGGTCACGATGAGCGTGAGCAGACCCTGAACCAGATGCTGGTTGAGATGGACGGCTTCGAAGGTAACGAAGGTATTATCGTTATCGCGGCGACTAACCGTCCGGACGTACTTGACCCTGCGCTGCTGCGTCCAGGCCGTTTCGACCGTCAGGTTGTTGTCGGTCTGCCGGATGTTCGTGGTCGTGAACAGATTCTGAAAGTGCACATGCGTCGCGTACCGCTGGCGCCAGATATCGACGCGGCAATCATTGCGCGCGGTACGCCGGGCTTCTCCGGCGCGGACCTGGCTAACCTGGTCAACGAAGCTGCACTGTTTGCCGCTCGCGGTAACAAGCGCGTGGTCTCCATGGTTGAGTTCGAGAAAGCGAAAGACAAAATCATGATGGGTGCGGAACGTCGCTCCATGGTGATGACGGAAGCGCAGAAAGAGTCCACGGCTTACCACGAGGCGGGTCACGCGATTATCGGTCGCCTGGTGCCGGAACACGATCCGGTACACAAGGTAACGATTATTCCGCGCGGCCGTGCGCTGGGTGTGACCTTCTTCCTGCCTGAGGGCGACGCGATCAGCGCCAGCCGTCAGAAGCTGGAAAGCCAGATTTCGACCCTGTACGGCGGTCGTCTGGCGGAAGAGATCATCTACGGGCCAGAACATGTTTCTACCGGTGCGTCGAACGACATTAAAGTGGCGACAAACCTGGCACGTAACATGGTGACTCAGTGGGGCTTCTCCGACAAACTCGGTCCGCTGCTGTATGCAGAGGAAGAGGGTGAAGTATTCCTGGGCCGCTCCGTGGCGAAAGCAAAACATATGTCCGATGAGACGGCACGTATCATCGACCAGGAAGTGAAAGCGCTGATTGAACGTAACTACGGTCGCGCGCGTCAGATCCTGAACGACAATATGGACATTCTGCATTCGATGAAAGATGCGCTCATGAAATATGAGACCATCGATGCACCGCAGATTGACGACCTGATGGCTCGCCGCGAAGTGCGCCCGCCAGCAGGCTGGGAAGACCCAGGCGCTTCCAACAATTCTGACAACAATGGTACCCCGCGCGCGCCGCGTCCGGTCGATGAACCGCGTACGCCAAACCCGGGCAACACCATGTCAGAGCAGTTGGGCGACAAGTAAGTCACTGCTGTTGAAGCGTTTGTCTGTACCCCAAACCCTGGAGCTTGCTCCGGGGTTTTTCTTTTCCGTTAAACCATACTAAAACCAGGGATTTGACCATGAAACTCTTCGCCCAGGACTCGCATCTCGATCTTTCACATCCGCACGTGATGGGGATCCTGAATGTTACCCCTGACTCCTTCTCTGACGGCGGCACGCATAACACGCTTATCGACGCGGTTAAGCACGCAAATCTAATGATCAACGCGGGTGCCACTATCATTGACGTGGGCGGTGAATCGACGCGTCCCGGCGCGGCAGATGTTTCGGTGGAAGAAGAGCTGGCGCGCGTGGTGCCGGTGGTTGAGGCAATCGCGCAACGTTTCGAGGTGTGGATCTCCGTCGACACGTCCAAACCAGAAGTGATTCGTGAAGTGGCGAGAGTGGGTGCTCACATTATTAATGACATCCGCTCGCTGACCGAACCGGGTGCGATCGAGGCCGCTGCAGAAACCGGCCTGCCGGTATGCCTGATGCATATGCAGGGGCAACCGAAAACCATGCAGGAAGCGCCGAAGTATGATGATGTCTTTGCCGACGTGAATCGCTTCTTTATTGAGCATATTGAACGCTGTGAGCGTGCAGGCATCCCAAAAGAGAAATTGCTGCTCGACCCGGGGTTCGGTTTCGGTAAAAATCTCTCACACAATTATGCGTTGCTTGCGCGCTTATCGGAATTTCATCACTTTGGTCTGCCGCTGCTGGTGGGTATGTCGAGAAAGTCGATGATTGGCCAATTGCTGAATGTAGGACCGAGCGAGCGCCTGAGTGGCAGCCTGGCCTGCGCGGTAATTGCGGCGATGCAAGGCGCGCACATTATCCGTGTCCATGACGTCAAAGAAACAGTAGAAGCCATGCGTGTGGTGGAAGCCACACTGGCAGCGAAGGAAAACAAACGCTATGAGTAATCGTAAGTATTTTGGTACCGATGGTATCCGTGGGCGCGTAGGCGATGCTCCAATTACCCCTGATTTTGTTCTGAAGCTCGGCTGGGCTGCCGGCAAGGTGCTGGCGCGTCATGGCTCACGTAAGATCATTATTGGTAAAGATACCCGTATTTCGGGCTATATGCTGGAATCTGCGCTGGAAGCGGGTCTGGCGGCTGCAGGGCTTTCAGCCTCTTTTACTGGCCCAATGCCAACGCCTGCTGTTGCCTACCTTACGCGCACCTTCCGCGCGGAAGCGGGAATTGTGATTTCGGCGTCTCATAACCCGTTCTACGACAACGGCATCAAGTTCTTCTCCATTGACGGCACCAAGCTGCCGGACGAAGTGGAAGAGGCCATTGAAGCCGAAATGGAAAAAGAGATCACCTGTGTTGATTCCGCCGAGCTGGGTAAAGCGAACCGTATCGTCGATGCGGCGGGTCGTTATATCGAATTCTGCAAAGGCACCTTCCCGAACGAGCTGAGCCTGGCGCATCTCAAAATTGTGGTGGACTGTGCGAACGGTGCGACCTATCACATTGCGCCGAATGTCTTCCGCGAGCTGGGTGCGAAAGTGATCGCCATCGGCTGCGAGCCGGATGGTCTGAACATTAACGAAGAAGTCGGGGCGACGGACGTGCGCGCCCTGCAGGCGCGCGTGCTGGCGGAAAAAGCCGATCTGGGTATTGCCCTGGACGGCGACGGTGACCGCGTGATCATGGTTGACCACGAAGGTAATAAAGTCGACGGCGATCAGATCCTCTACATCATTGCTCGTGAAGGCCTGCGCCAGGGGCAGCTGCGCGGCGGTGCGGTAGGGACCCTGATGAGCAACATGGGCCTCGAACTGGCGCTGAAACAGCTCGGTATTCCGTTTGTTCGCGCGAAGGTGGGCGACCGCTACGTGCTGGAAAAGCTGCAGGAGAAAGGCTGGCGCATTGGTGCTGAGAACTCCGGCCACGTGATCCTGCTCGACAAAACCACTACCGGTGACGGCATTGTTGCCGCGCTTCAGGTGGTTGCCGCGATGGCGCGCAACCATATGAGCCTGCACGATCTGTGCAGCGGGATGAAAATGTTCCCGCAGATCCTGGTGAACGTGCGTTTCACTGCGGGTAAAGGCGATCCGCTGGAAAATGACAACGTGAAAGCGGTGATGGCTGAGGTTGAAGCGGCCCTGGGCAGCCGTGGGCGCGTGCTGCTGCGTAAGTCTGGTACCGAACCGCTGATCCGCGTGATGGTGGAAGGCGAAGACGAAGCGCAGGTCACCGAATTTGCGCACCGAATTGCGGATGCCGTAAAAGCTGCATAATCTTGCATGCTAAATGTTTAAAAAGGCGGCGTTTGCCGCCTTTGTTTTAAGCAATTAATGGCTTTTTGCTGTTTTTTTCCGCAGTTGATACAATGCGTCGAAAATGCCCTTGCGAAGGTGATTCGCTTTGGTTAGTATTCACACCCGCTTCAGTGGGAAACAGAAATCCTGCTAATTGGTCGAAGCATTGGTATGCGGCAAATCCGCAAGGAACAGGTTGATTATGTACGAAGCTCTTTTAGTTGTTTTCCTTATTGTAGCCATCGCTCTCGTAGCGTTGATCATGCTGCAGCAAGGTAAAGGCGCTGATATGGGAGCCTCCTTCGGAGCAGGCGCTTCCGGTACGCTGTTCGGTTCAAGTGGTTCTGCGAACTTCATGACCCGCACGACGGCGATTCTGGCTACGCTGTTCTTCATCATCAGTCTGGTGCTTGGCAATATCAACAGCAACAAGACCAGCAAAGGAAGCGAGTGGGAAAATCTGAGCGCGCCAGCAAAAACTGAGCAGACTCAGCCAGCTGCACCGGCTAAGCCAACCAGCGATATCCCGCAGTAAGTATTCCGTACCGAGGTGGTGGAATTGGTAGACACGCTACCTTGAGGTGGTAGTGCCCTAACGGGCTTGTGGGTTCGAGTCCCATCCTCGGTACCAATATTCCAGAAGAAAGACGTCGAAAGGCGTCTTTTTTTTCGTCTGTAGTTTTTGCCGTTCGTAGGCCCGGTGGCGCTGCGCTTACACGCCCTACAAAAGCCAAACAAAAAGGCGCCCATAGGGCGCCTTTTGCATGTTTCATCAGCGATTACTTCTTATCGCTATTCTCCAGGTTTTCAACCTGCGGCAGGCCGTTACCGGAATTCGCGGAGAGCAGACCATTCTCAACGTAGTTGAACAGCTTCTCACGGGTATCGGTGATGTCCAGGTTACGCATGGTCAACTGACCAATACGGTCGTCCGGAGAAAACACAGACTCGCCTTTTTCCATGGTCAGACGCTCGGCTTTATAGGTCAGGTTGTCCGACACGGTGTTAAGAATGGAGTAGTCGTTACCACGACGCAGTTCCAGGGTCACTTCACCGGTGATCGCGCTCGCTACCCAACGCTGCAGTGCGTCACGCAGCATCAGCGCCTGCGGATCGAACCAGCGACCCTGATACAGCAGTTTGCCCAGTTGACGACCATGAGAATGATACTGCTCGATGGTGTCTTCGTTGTGAATACCGGTCAGCAGACGCTCGTAAGCGATGTGCAGCAGCGCCATCCCTGGAGCTTCATAGATACCGCGGCTTTTCGCTTCGATGATACGGTTTTCAATCTGATCGCTCATGCCCAGACCGTGACGACCGCCGATGCGGTTTGCTTCCAGCATCAGTTCAACGTCGTCAGAGAAGGTCTTACCGTTCAGGGCAACCGGATGACCACGTTCGAAACGCACGGTCACTTCTTCTGCCGGGATCTTCACGCTCTCGTCCCAGAACTTCACGCCCATGATCGGGTTAACGATCTTCACGCTGGAGTTCAGGAATTCCAGGTCTTTCGCTTCGTGCGTCGCACCCAGCATGTTGGAGTCGGTGGAGTAGGCTTTCTCGACGGACATCTTATAGTCAAAACCGCAGGCAATCATAAACTCAGACATCTCATGACGACCACCCAGCTCGTCGATGAAGTCGGTGTCCAGCCACGGCTTATAGATCTGCAGCTCCGCGTTGGTCAGCAGGCCATAACGATAGAAACGTTCGATATCGTTGCCTTTATAGGTGCTGCCATCACCCCAGATGTTTACGCCATCTTCTTTCATGGCGGCAACCAGCATGGTGCCGGTGACGGCACGACCCAGCGGGGTGGTGTTGAAATAGGTCAGGCCGCCCGTGGTGTTATGGAACGCACCGCACTGAATAGCGGCGATACCTTCTGCAACCAGTTGCTTACGGCAGTCAATCAGTCGCGCGTTTTCTGCGCCATACTCTTTAGCGCGACGAGGAATAGCGTCGTAATCGTCCTCATCCGGCTGACCCAGGTTCGCAGTATATGCATACGGAACCGCTCCCTTCTGGCGCATCCACAGCAGTGCAGCGCTGGTATCCAGGCCGCCTGAGAAAGCGATGCCAATACGTTGTCCTACCGGAAGATGCTTGAGAATCGTCGTCATAGAATAAAACCCTGCTTGATTGACTGATTAGAGACCGCTTTCGTTCTCTTGTGCATTTTTATGCAAAATAAGTGAGTATTCATTTAATCATCTTTTATCGAATACCGGAAGAGACTCATGCGTTTTTTGTAAAAAATTTGGTCTGTTCTCTCTGGCGGAAGCTGGGTTGACAGGTGGGGTCAACTATCAATATACTAAACGCCGATTTTACGTCCCGTCTTCGGTACCAAATCCCAGCATTATTTGCAAATTCTGTCCAAAACGCGTAGAATTTGCCACGTTTCAGGCGCGGGGTGGAGCAGCCTGGTAGCTCGTCGGGCTCATAACCCGAAGGTCGTCGGTTCAAATCCGGCCCCCGCAACCACTTTCCCATAAAGTTCTTTTTCAAATATACTGTGAAGACTTAGAGCCTTCGTAGCTGGATTTGAAAAACTTCTTTCGGAGAGTGCTCCAGGCCACAGTTGTGGCTATAGGGTTCAGTTATCTAAAGCCCCGATTTATCGGGGTTTTTTGTTATCTGACTACAGAATAACTGGGCTTTACGCCCTTTTTTTATGTCTTGGGGGTGGGCTTGTCCACATTAGAGCAAAAATTAACAGAGATGATTACTGCACCGGTCGAAGCACTGGGCTACGAACTGGTCGGCATCGAATTCGTTCGCGGCCGTACATCGACGCTGCGCATCTATATTGATAGTGAAGATGGCATCAATGTTGATGATTGTGCTGATGTCAGCCACCAGGTGAGTGCGGTTCTTGATGTTGAAGACCCGATTACCGTTGCGTACAACCTGGAAGTTTCCTCACCTGGCCTGGATCGCCCGATGTTCACGGCCGAGCACTATGTGCGCTTTACCGGTGAAGAAGTGGCTCTCGTTCTGCGTATGGCCGTACAGAACCGCCGTAAATGGCAGGGAATTATCAAAGCCGTTGATGGTGAAATGATCACGGTAACAGTCGAAGGCAAAGATGAAGTGTTCGCGCTGAGTAATATCCAGAAGGCGAACCTGGTTCCCCACTTTTAACAGTCTGGATTGAGGTGAAAAGCCCGCGATGAACAAAGAAATTTTGGCTGTTGTTGAAGCCGTCTCCAACGAGAAATCACTGCCGCGTGAGAAAATTTTCGAAGCGCTGGAAAGTGCACTGGCTACAGCAACCAAGAAAAAATACGAACAAGAGATCGATGTTCGCGTAGAAATCGATCGTAAAAGCGGTGACTTCGATACATTCCGTCGTTGGGTAATCGTTGAAGAAGTGACCCAGCCGACCAAAGAGATCACCCTGGAAGCGGCACGTTTTGAAGACGAAAGTCTGAACGTTGGTGACTACGTTGAAGATCAGATTGAATCTGTGACCTTCGACCGTATCACCACCCAGACCGCTAAGCAGGTTATCGTGCAGAAAGTGCGCGAAGCCGAGCGCGCGCTGGTTGTTGATCAGTTCCGCGATCAGGAAGGCGAAATCATCACCGGCGTGGTGAAGAAAGTAAACCGTGACAACATCTCTCTGGAAATTAAATCCGAAGGGATGCCGGGCAACGCTGAAGCCGTGATCCTGCGTGAAGACATGCTGCCGCGTGAAAACTTCCGCCCGGGCGACCGTATTCGTGGTGTTCTGTACGCCGTGCGCCCTGAAGCGCGTGGTGCACAGCTGTTCGTGACCCGTTCTAAACCAGAAATGCTGGTTGAACTGTTCCGCATCGAAGTGCCGGAAATCGGCGAAGAAGTTATTGAGATCAAAGCAGCAGCTCGCGATCCAGGCTCTCGTGCGAAAATTGCGGTGAAAACCAACGACAAGCGTATCGACCCGGTCGGTGCTTGCGTCGGTATGCGCGGTGCGCGCGTTCAGGCGGTTTCTACCGAACTGGGCGGCGAGCGTATTGATATCGTTCTGTGGGACGACAACCCGGCGCAGTTCGTGATCAACGCAATGGCTCCGGCTGATGTCGCGTCTATCGTTGTTGACGAAGACAAACACACCATGGATATCGCTGTTGAAGCGGGCAACCTGGCGCAGGCGATTGGCCGTAACGGTCAGAACGTACGCCTGGCGTCACAGCTGAGCGGCTGGGAACTCAACGTCATGACCGTTGATGACCTGCAGGCTAAGCATCAGGCTGAAGCCCATGCGGCGATCGATACCTTCACCAAATACCTCGACATTGACGAAGACTTCGCCACTGTTCTGGTAGAAGAAGGTTTCTCTACGCTGGAAGAACTGGCCTATGTGCCAATGAAAGAGCTGCTGGAAATTGACGGTCTGGATGAGCCAACCGTTGAAGCCCTGCGTGAACGCGCTAAAAACGCACTGACCACCCTGGCACTGGCTCAGGAAGAAAGCCTTGGCGATAAGAAGCCGGCTGATGACCTGCTGAATCTGGAAGGTCTTGATCGTGCGATTGCGTTCAAGCTGGCTGCCCGTGGTGTTTGTACGCTGGAAGATCTCGCTGAGCAAGGCGTTGATGACCTGGCCGATATCGAAGGTTTAACCGACGAGAAAGCCGGCGAACTCATCATGGCCGCACGTAATATTTGCTGGTTCGGCGACGAAGCGTAATAAACTGTAGCAGGAAGGAACAGCATGACTGATGTAACTGTAAAATCGCTGGCTGCTGAGATTCAGACCTCCGTGGACCGCCTGGTACAGCAATTTGCTGATGCAGGGATCCCGAAGTCCGCTGATGACTCGGTGACCGCGCAAGAAAAACAAACCTTGTTAACGCACCTGAACCGCGAACACGGTTCTACGCCTGACAAGTTAACGCTGCAGCGCAAAACGCGCAGCACGTTAAACATTCCTGGTACCGGTGGCAAAAGCAAATCGGTACAAATTGAAGTCCGCAAGACGCGCACCTTTGTAAAACGTGATCCGCAAGAGGCAGAACGCCTTGCCGCGGAAGAGCAGGCACAGCGTGAAGCGGAAGAACAAGCTCAGCGTGAGGCGGAAGCAGCCGCCAAACGTGAAGCAGAATTAAAAGCTGAACGTGAGGCCGCAGAAAAAGCGAAACGCGACGCCAGTGATAAAGTGAAGCGTGACGCTGCGGAAAAAGACAAAGTGAGCAATCAACAGACAGACGAAATGACCAAAACCGCCCAGGCTGAAAAAGCCCGCCGTGAAAATGAAGCTGCCGAGCTGAAGCGTAAAGCGGAAGAAGAAGCCCGCCGTAAGCTGGAAGAAGAAGCTCGCCGCGTCGCTGAAGAAGCGCGCCGTATGGCAGAAGAAAACGAGAAGAATGGCGTGAATACCGCTGAACCGACTGAAGACACCAGCGACTATCACGTGACCACTTCTCAGCATGCGCGTCAGGCTGAAGATGATAACGACCGTGAAGTAGAAGGCGGCCGTGGCCGTGGTCGTAATGCAAAAGCCGCGCGTCCGGCTAAGAAAGGTAACAAACACGCTGAATCTAAAGCTGACCGCGAAGAAGCTCGTGCAGCGGTTCGCGGTGGTAAAGGCGGTAAGCGTAAAGGTTCCTCTCTGCAGCAGGGCTTCCAGAAGCCAGCTCAGGCGGTTAACCGTGACGTCGTGATTGGCGAAACCATCACCGTTGGCGATCTGGCGAACAAGATGGCGGTTAAAGGTTCTCAGGTCATCAAAGCGATGATGAAGCTGGGCGCAATGGCGACCATCAACCAGGTTATCGACCAGGAAACCGCACAGCTGGTTGCCGAAGAGATGGGCCACAAAGTTATCCTGCGTCGTGAAAACGAGCTGGAAGAAGCAGTAATGAGCGACCGTGACACTGGCGCTGCGGCTGAACCGCGTGCACCGGTTGTGACCATCATGGGTCACGTTGACCACGGTAAAACCTCTCTGCTCGACTACATTCGTTCTACGAAAGTTGCCTCCGGCGAAGCGGGTGGCATTACCCAGCACATCGGTGCTTACCACGTAGAAACCGAAAACGGCATGATCACCTTCCTGGATACCCCAGGCCACGCAGCGTTCACCTCAATGCGTGCTCGTGGTGCTCAGGCTACGGATATCGTTGTACTGGTTGTTGCAGCAGACGATGGCGTTATGCCACAGACCATTGAAGCTATCCAGCACGCGAAAGCGGCGCAGGTGCCTCTGGTTGTTGCGGTCAACAAAATCGATAAGCCAGAAGCCGATCTGGACCGCGTGAAGAACGAACTGTCTCAGTACGGCGTTATGCCGGAAGAGTGGGGCGGCGAAGCGCAGTTCATCCCTGTATCTGCAAAAGCGGGTACTGGTATCGACGACCTGCTGAACGCTATCCTGCTTCAGGCCGAAGTTCTGGAGCTGAAAGCCGTTCGTAAAGGTATGGCGAGCGGTGCGGTAATCGAATCCTTCCTGGATAAAGGTCGTGGTCCGGTTGCAACGGTTCTGGTTCGCGAAGGTACGCTGAACAAGGGCGACATCGTTCTGTGTGGCTTCGAATACGGTCGTGTTCGTGCGATGCGTAACGAACTGGGTCAGGAAGTGCTGGAAGCAGGTCCGTCCATTCCAGTGGAAATCCTGGGGCTGTCCGGTGTTCCGGCTGCCGGTGATGAAGTGACCGTTGTGCGTGACGAGAAGAAAGCGCGTGAAGTGGCACTGTATCGTCAGGGCAAGTTCCGTGAAGTTAAGCTGGCGCGTCAGCAGAAATCTAAACTTGAGAACATGTTTGCGAACATGGCTGAAGGCGAAGTTCACGAAGTGAACGTCGTTCTGAAAGCGGACGTTCAGGGTTCTGTGGAAGCGATCTCCGACTCCTTGCTGAAACTGTCTACCGACGAAGTGAAAGTGAAGATCATCGGTTCTGGCGTAGGTGGTATCACCGAAACCGACGCAACCCTGGCTGCGGCGTCCAACGCTATCCTGGTTGGCTTCAACGTGCGTGCTGATGCATCTGCTCGCCGCGTGATCGAAGCGGAAAGCCTGGATCTGCGCTACTACTCCGTCATCTATAACCTGATCGACGAAGTGAAAGCCGCGATGAGCGGTATGCTGTCTCCTGAGCTGAAACAGCAGATCATCGGTCTGGCTGAAGTGCGTGACGTGTTCAAATCACCGAAATTCGGTGCGATCGCGGGCTGTATGGTTACCGAAGGTACCATCAAGCGTCACAACCCAATCCGCGTACTGCGTGACAACGTGGTTATCTACGAAGGCGAGCTGGAATCCCTGCGCCGCTTCAAAGATGACGTTAACGAAGTCCGTAACGGCATGGAATGTGGTATCGGCGTTAAGAACTACAACGACGTTCGCGTTGGCGATATGATCGAAGTGTTCGAAATCATCGAGATCCAACGCAGCATCGACTAATCCTTAGGGATAAGTCCATATGTAGGCCGGGATCGCCTCGTGCCACCCGGCAATAATTTTAAAAGGGGCTTTTAGCCCCTTTTTTGTCTGGAGAATTTATTATGGCGAAAGAATTTGGTCGCCCACAGCGCGTGGCGCAGGAGATGCAGAAAGAGATTGCGCTTATCCTGCAACGCGAAATCAAAGACCCGCGTATCGGTATGATGACCACCGTCTCTGGCGTGGAAATGTCTCGTGACCTGGCCTATGCCAAAGTGTTCGTGACCTTCCTGAACGATCAGGACGAAGCGGCGGTGAAGAACGGCATTAAAGCACTGCAGGAAGCCTCTGGTTTCATCCGCTCTCTGCTCGGCAAAGCGATGCGCCTGCGTATTGTTCCCGAGCTGACCTTCTTCTACGACAACTCGCTGGTCGAAGGTATGCGCATGTCCAACCTGGTGACCAGCGTGGTGAAACATGACGACGAACGTCGTGTTAACCCGACGGACGACAGCAAGGAGGACTGATGAGTCGTCCTCGTCGTCGCGGTCGCGACGTGCATGGCGTGCTGCTGTTGGATAAACCGCAGGGTGCATCCAGTAACGACGTGCTGCAAAAAGTGAAACGTATTTATAACGCTAACCGTGCGGGCCACACCGGCGCGCTGGATCCGCTGGCGACCGGCATGCTGCCGATTTGCCTGGGTGAAGCGACAAAGTTTTCCCAGTACCTGCTCGATTCCGATAAACGCTACCGCGTTATCGCTAAACTTGGCCAGCGTACGGATACCTCCGACGCGGATGGTCAGGTGGTGGAAGAGCGCCCGGTGACCTTCAGCGCTGAACAGCTTGATGCGGCCCTGGAGAGCTTCCGCGGAGACACGATGCAGGTGCCGTCGATGTATTCGGCACTGAAATATCAGGGCAAGAAGCTCTACGAATATGCGCGCCAGGGAATTGACGTCCCGCGCGAAGCGCGTCCGATAACCGTGTATGAGCTGCTGTTCATTCGCCACGAAGGTGACGAGCTGGAGCTGGAAGTCCACTGTTCGAAAGGGACCTATATTCGCACCATCATCGACGACCTGGGTGAAAAGCTGGGCTGCGGCGCGCATGTGATCTACCTGCGTCGTCTGGCGGTCAGTAAATATCCGGTGGAACGCATGGTGACGCTTGAGCAGCTGCGCGCGCTGGCTGAGCAGGCACAAGCGCAGGGAGTGGAACCAGCAGATTTGCTGGATCCACTGCTGATGCCAATGGACAGTCCGGCAGCGGACTTCCCGATCGTTAATCTTCCTTTAACATCGTCCGTTTACTTTAAGAACGGAAACCCGGTTCGTACGGCGGATGCGCCGCTGGATGGACTTGTACGCGTGACGGAAGGTGACGAAGGGAAATTCATCGGTATGGGCGAAATGGACGGTGAAGGGCGCGTTGCGCCGCGTCGTCTGGTCGTCGAATATCCGGTCGACGCGTGACGGTGATTACGCCTCACCTTGCGATAAGCAGGGGAGACGAGTAGAATATCGCCGCTTAACGCCCGGTAAATTGTTTAACAATCTGCGGGGCGTACATGGGGTCGCTGAATTAGAGATCGGCACCCTTACATTTTTTATACTTTGGAGTTTGAAAATGTCTCTAAGCGTTGAAGCTAAAGCTAAAATCGTTTCTGAGTTTGGTCGTGGTACTAACGACAGCGGTTCTACCGAAGTTCAGGTTGCACTGCTGACTGCACAGATTAACCACCTGCAGGGTCACTTTGCAGAGCACAAAAAAGATCACCACAGCCGTCGTGGTCTGCTGCGCATGGTTTCTCAGCGTCGTAAACTGCTCGACTACCTGAAGCGTAAAGATGTTGCACGCTACACCGCGCTGATCGAGCGTCTGGGTCTGCGTCGCTAAGTCTTGCGAGTTTCAGAAAAGGGGGCCTGATGGCCCCTTTTTTCAACCAGACGGCAGCAATTCAATGGAAACTATTGTATTGTTGCTATAAATGATCTTCATTGCAGAGGTTCGCGCGGCTAATGAGAGGCTTCACCCATGGGGGTGTCGGTTGTCATTAGTCGCGAGGATGCGAAGAAGGTCGGGTTAAATCGACAGCACGCCGGCGGTGTGCTGTCATACATTTAAGAAAGGATAGAATTTTGCTGAATCCGATCGTTCGTAAATTCCAGTATGGTCAACATACCGTCACGCTGGAAACCGGCATGATGGCACGCCAGGCGACTGCTGCCGTTATGGTAAGCATGGATGACACCGCGGTATTCGTGACCGTTGTGGGCCAGAAAAAAGCTAAACCAGGTCAGGACTTCTTCCCGCTGACCGTTAACTACCAGGAGCGTACCTACGCTGCCGGCAAAATCCCGGGTGGCTTCTTCCGTCGTGAAGGCCGTCCAAGCGAAGGCGAAACCCTGATCGCGCGTCTGATTGACCGCCCGGTTCGTCCGCTGTTCCCGGAAGGCTTCGTTAACGAAGTGCAGGTTATTGCGACCGTTGTTTCCGTTAACCCACAGGTTAACCCGGACATCGTTGCGATGATCGGTGCCTCCGCTGCCCTGTCACTGTCTGGTATTCCATTCAATGGCCCAATCGGTGCCGCGCGCGTCGGTTACATCAACGACCAGTACGTGCTGAACCCAACTCAGGAAGAGCTGAAAGAAAGTAAGCTGGACCTGGTTGTTGCCGGTACTGAAGCGGCTGTGCTGATGGTTGAATCCGAAGCTGAACTGCTGAGCGAAGACCAGATGCTGGGCGCTGTGGTGTTCGGTCATGAGCAGCAGCAGATTGTTATCCAGAACATCAACGACCTGGTGAAAGAAGCCGGTAAGCCACGTTGGGACTGGCAGCCAGAAGCAGCAAACGACGCGCTGAACGCACGCGTTGCGGCACTGGCAGAATCTCGTCTGAGCGACGCTTACCGCATCACCGACAAACAGGAGCGTTACGCTCAGGTTGACGCGATCAAATCTGAAGTAACCGCGACCCTGGTTGCCGAAGACGAAACGCTGGACGCTAACGAAATTGGCGAAATTCTGCACGCTATCGAGAAAAACGTTGTTCGTAGCCGCGTACTGGCAGGCGAGCCGCGTATCGATGGCCGTGAAAAAGACATGATTCGTGGTCTGGACGTACGCACTGGCGTACTGCCGCGTACTCATGGTTCTGCGCTGTTCACCCGTGGTGAAACGCAGGCGCTGGTTACCGCAACCCTGGGTACCGCACGTGACGCACAGATCATCGATGAACTGATGGGCGAGCGTACTGACAACTTCCTGTTCCACTACAACTTCCCTCCGTACTCTGTGGGCGAAACCGGTATGGTTGGCTCACCGAAGCGTCGTGAAATTGGTCACGGTCGTCTGGCGAAGCGCGGCGTGCTGGCAGTGATGCCGGAAGCTGACAAATTCCCGTACACCGTTCGCGTGGTTTCTGAAATCACCGAATCCAACGGTTCTTCTTCCATGGCTTCCGTATGTGGTGCCTCTCTGGCGCTGATGGATGCGGGCGTGCCGATCAAAGCCGCCGTTGCGGGTATCGCAATGGGTCTGGTGAAAGAAGGCGACAACTTCGTTGTTCTGTCTGACATTCTGGGTGACGAAGACCACCTGGGTGATATGGACTTCAAAGTAGCGGGTTCCCGCGACGGTATCTCTGCCCTGCAGATGGATATCAAAATTGAAGGTATCACCAAAGAGATCATGCAGGTTGCTCTGAACCAGGCTAAAGGTGCGCGTCTGCACATCCTGGGCGTGATGGAACAGGCTATCAACGCGCCACGCGGTGATATCTCTGAATTCGCTCCGCGTATTCACACCATCAAGATCAATCCAGACAAGATCAAAGATGTTATCGGTAAGGGCGGTTCTGTTATCCGCGCGCTGACCGAAGAGACCGGCACCACCATCGAAATCGAAGATGACGGTACTGTGAAGATCGCAGCAACCGACGGCGAGAAAGCGAAATTCGCTATCCGTCGCATCGAAGAAATCACTGCTGAAATCGAAGTGGGCCGCGTCTACGCGGGTAAAGTGACCCGTATCGTTGACTTTGGTGCGTTCGTTGCCATCGGTGGCGGTAAAGAAGGTCTGGTTCACATCTCTCAGATCGCTGACAAGCGCGTTGAGAAAGTGACCGATTACCTGCAGATGGGTCAGGAAGTGCCGGTTAAGGTTCTGGAAGTTGACCGTCAGGGCCGTATCCGTCTGAGCATTAAAGAAGCAACCGAGCAGTCTCAACCTGCTGCGGCACCGGAAGCTCCGGCTGCTGAACAGCAAGGCGAGTAAGTTGCCATTTGCCCTCCGCTTTGCGGAGGGCCTGTTATCAGGCAGGACGCCTTGTTAAGCCGCCGGGGGACAGGACGTTCATCCAATAGTTGTCTTCGGGAGTGGGAAATGAAGCCTTTTTTGCGCTGGTGTTTCGTTGCGACAGCTTTAACGCTGGCAGGATGCAGCAACTCTGCCTGGCGTAAGAGCGAAGTCCTCGCAGTGCCATTGCAACCGACTTTGCAGCAGGAAGTGATTCTGGCACGCATGGAACAAATACTTGCCAGTCGGGCTTTAACCGATGACGAACGCGCACAGCTTTTATATGAGCGCGGAGTGTTGTATGATAGTCTCGGTCTGAGGGCATTAGCGCGAAATGATTTTTCACAAGCGCTGGCTATCCGACCTGATATGCCTGAAGTATTCAATTACTTAGGCATTTATTTAACGCAGGCAGGCAATTTTGATGCTGCCTATGAAGCGTTTGATTCTGTACTTGAGCTTGATCCAACTTACAACTACGCGCACTTGAATCGCGGTATCGCATTGTATTACGGCGGTCGTGACAAGTTAGCGCAAGATGATCTGCTGGCGTTTTATCAAGACGATCCTAATGATCCTTTCCGTAGCCTGTGGCTTTACATCGTTGAGCGGAAGCTCGATGAGAAGCAGGCAAAAGAAGCACTACAACAGCGCTTCGAGAAATCGGATAAGGAACAGTGGGGATGGAACATTGTCGAGTTCTACCTGGGCAACATTAGCGAAGCAACGCTGATGGAACGCCTCAAGGCGGACGCAACGGATAACACCTCGCTCGCTGAGCATCTCAGTGAAACCAACTTCTATTTAGGTAAGTACTACCTAAGTCTGGGGGATATGGACAGCGCTACGGCACTGTTCAAATTAGCGGTTGCTAACAACGTACATAACTTCGTTGAGCACCGTTATGCATTGTTGGAATTATCGCTCTTGGGCCAGGAGCAAGACGACCTGGCAGAATCGGACCAGCAATAGCTGACGACATAAACATCAGCCCGTAATCTTTTGATTGCCATCACCTTCACTGGTGAGGGCGTTGTTGTTCGTCAATACACCTACTTTGAGCCGGTTCACACTTTTCAATGAAAATTGCTAATCATTTTCACGATGAGCTAAGTAGACTGGCCGCCATTGACATTGAGGCACTCGTACTACATGGCTGAATTCGAAACCACTTTTGCAGATCTGGGCCTGAAGGCTCCTATCCTTGAAGCCCTTAACGATCTGGGTTACGAAAAACCATCTCCGATCCAGGCAGAATGTATCCCGCATCTGCTTTCTGGTCGTGACGTGCTGGGCATGGCCCAGACTGGTAGCGGTAAAACTGCAGCGTTCTCGCTGCCGCTGCTGAACAACATCGATCCGGACCTGCGTGCACCGCAGATCCTCGTCCTGGCTCCAACTCGTGAACTGGCTGTTCAGGTTGCTGAAGCAATGACGGAATTCTCTAAACATATGCGCGGCGTAAACGTGGTAGCCCTGTACGGCGGCCAGCGTTATGACGTGCAGTTACGCGCCCTGCGCCAGGGCCCACAGATTGTCGTCGGTACGCCGGGCCGTCTGCTGGATCACCTGAAGCGCGGTACTCTGGACCTCTCTAAACTGAGCGGCCTGGTACTGGATGAAGCAGATGAAATGCTGCGTATGGGCTTCATCGAAGACGTAGAAACCATCATGGCGCAGATCCCGGAAGGTCACCAGACCGCTCTGTTCTCTGCAACCATGCCAGAAGCGATCCGTCGCATTACCCGCCGCTTCATGAAAGAGCCGCAGGAAGTGCGTATTCAGTCCAGCGTGACCACTCGCCCGGACATCAGCCAGAGCTACTGGTCCGTGTACGGCATGCGCAAAAACGAAGCGCTGGTCCGTTTCCTGGAAGCGGAAGATTTTGATGCGGCGATTATCTTCGTGCGTACCAAAAATGCGACCCTGGAAGTGGCTGAAGCGCTGGAGCGTAACGGCTACAACAGCGCAGCGCTGAACGGCGACATGAACCAGGCCCTGCGTGAGCAGACGCTGGAACGTCTGAAAGACGGTCGTCTGGATATCCTGATTGCAACAGACGTGGCAGCACGTGGTCTGGACGTTGAGCGTATCAGCCTGGTTGTAAACTACGACATCCCGATGGACTCCGAGTCTTACGTTCACCGTATCGGTCGTACCGGTCGTGCGGGTCGTGCTGGCCGTGCGCTGCTGTTCGTTGAGAACCGCGAGCGTCGTCTGCTGCGCAACATTGAACGCACCATGAAGCTGACCATTCCAGAAGCCGACCTGCCAAACGCAGACCTGCTGGGCAAACGCCGTCTGGAAAAATTCGCCGCGAAAGTACAGCAGCAGCTGGAAAGCAGCGATCTGGATCAGTACCGCGCGCTGCTGTCGCAGATCCAGCCTGTCGCTGAAGGCGAAGAGCTGGACATGGAAACTCTGGCTGCAGCACTGCTGAAAATGGCTCAGGGCGAACGTAGCCTGATCGTGCCACCAGATGCACCGATGCGTCCTAAGCGTGAGTTCCGTGACCGTGACGATCGTTTCGAACGTCGTGGCGACCGTAACGACCGTGGTCCACGCGGCGACCGTCCAGAGCGTGGTGGTGAAGACCGTCCACGTCGTGAGCGTCGTGACGCTGGCGACATGGAACTGTACCGCATTGAAGTGGGCCGTGATGATGGTGTTGAAGTTCGTCACATCGTTGGCGCGATTGCTAACGAAGGCGACATCAGCAGCCGTTACATTGGTAACATCAAGCTGTTCGCATCCCACTCTACCATCGAACTGCCAAAAGGCATGCCGGGCGAAGTACTGCAGCACTTTACTCGCACCCGCATCCTGAACAAGCCGATGAACATGCAGCTGCTGGGCGATGCACAGCCACGTCCTGACCGCGGTGGAGAACGTCGTGGCGGTGGTCGCGGTTTCGGCGGCGAGCGTCGTGAAGGCGGTCGCAGTGAAGGTCGCGGTGGTGAAGGTCGTCGTTTCTCCGGCGAGCGCCGCGAAAGCCGTGGCCCACGTCGTGAAGAAGGCACCAGCCGTCGTCGTTTCGGTGACGCGTAAGCCTTTCGCTTCTGACGTAAAGTAAAATATACAGCCCCGATACACGCTATCGGGGCTTTTTTTATTCCCTTTGTACTCTTGTACTGGTACAGTGCATCGCACTAAAATGCAGAACCGCATGATTAACTGGAGAAAAGGCTGTATGGCGACACTAACCACCACCCAAACGTCACCTTCGCTGCTTGGCGGCGTGGTGATCATCGGCGGAACCATTATAGGTGCCGGGATGTTTTCCCTGCCCGTGGTCATGTCCGGTGCGTGGTTCTTCTGGTCGCTGGCCGCGCTGGTGTTCACCTGGTTCTGCATGCTGCATTCCGGCCTGATGATCCTTGAAGCGAACCTGAACTACCGCATTGGCTCCAGCTTCGACACCATCACCAAAGATCTGCTGGGCAAAGGCTGGAACCTGGTGAACGGCCTTTCCATCGCATTTGTGCTCTACATCCTGACCTACGCGTACATCTCAGCAAGCGGCTCGATTCTGCATCACACCTTTTCGGAGATGTCGCTGAACGTTCCGGCGCGTCTGGCGGGACTCTGCTTTGCGCTGGGCGTGGCGTTTATCGTCTGGATGAGCACCAAAGCGGTGAGCCGAATGACGGCGATTGTGCTGGGCGCTAAGGTCATCACCTTCTTCCTGACCTTCGGCAGCCTGCTGGGGCACGTTACGCCCGCCACGCTGTTTAACGTTGCGGAAGTTAATACCTCCTACACGCCGTATCTGCTAATGACTCTGCCGTTCTGTCTGGCGTCGTTCGGCTACCACGGCAACGTGCCGAGCCTGATGAAGTACTACGGCAAGGATCCGCGCACCATCGTGAAGTGCCTGGTCTACGGCACGCTGCTGGCGCTTGGGCTGTACGTCATCTGGCTGCTGGGGACAATGGGCAACATCCCGCGCCCGGAGTTTATCGGCATTGCGCAAAAGGGCGGTAACATTGACGTGCTGGTGCAGGCTCTGAGCGGCGTACTGAACAGCCGCAGTCTGGATCTGCTGCTGGTGGTCTTCTCCAACTTTGCGGTGGCGAGTTCATTCCTCGGTGTGACGCTGGGCCTGTTTGACTACCTGGCAGATCTGTTTGGCTTTGACGATTCTGCGATGGGGCGTTTCAAGACGGCGCTGCTGACCTTCCTGCCGCCGATTGTCGGCGGTCTGCTGTGGCCGAACGGTTTCCTGTACGCCATCGGCTATGCAGGGCTGGCGGCCACCATCTGGGCGGCGATTGTGCCAGCGCTGCTGGCACGTAAATCACGTAAACGCTTCGGCAGCCCGAAATTCCGCGTCTGGGGCGGTAAACCGATGATTGCGCTGATCCTGGTATTTGGGGTGGGTAACGCGCTGGTTCACGTGCTGTCGAGCTTTAACCTGTTGCCTGTGTACCAGTAAACACATTGCCCGGTGGCGCTACGCTCACCGGGCCTACAGGGATCGCGTAGGCCGGATAAGGCGAAGCCGCCATCCGGCAAAAAACTACCCCACCAATTCTTCTTTCACCTGCATTGCCAGGTCAAACGAATGTAAACGCGCCTGGTGATCGAAAATCTGGCCGTTGACCATAATTTCATCCGCCTGCGTTTCACGCAGCACTGCTTCCAGCCCGTGACGCACTTTTGCCTTATCACCCACCAACGACATGCTCAACGCCTGCTGCACGCCATACTGCTCGGAGGCCGACCACAGCTGATGCATATTTTCCACCGGAGGCGGCAACTGGCCCGTCTCGCCGCGGCGCAGCTTCACAAACGCCTGCTGCATAGAGGTAAACATGAATCCCGCGTCGCGATTGCTGTCAGCGGCAATGATGTTGATACACACCATCGCGTACGGCTTCTCCAGACGCTCGGACGGTTTGAAGTTCGTACGGTAGAGGTGCAGCGCCTGATGCAGCATATCCGGCGCGAAGTGGGAGGCGAACGCGAACGGCAGCCCCAGCTGCGCGGCGAGCTGCGCGCTATACAGGCTCGAGCCTAACAGCCACACCGGGATTTTCTCGCCATAGCCCGGCACCGGACGCACGTGCGGGTTCGGATCGCGCGCGTCGAACCAGTCCACCAGTTCCGCCACGTCGCGCGGGAAGTTATCGATATCGCCGCTCATATGGCGGCGCAGGGCGCGCATGGTCGGCTGGTCGCTGCCCGGCGCGCGGCCAAGCCCCAGGTCAATACGGCCCGGATAGAGGGTGTTCAGCGTCCCGAACTGCTCGGCTATCACCAGCGGGGCGTGGTTCGGCAGCATCACGCCACCGGAGCCAAGGTGCAAAGTGGTGGTATTCGCTGCCAGGTAGCCAATCAGCACCGATGTAGCGGCGCTGGCAATGCCGACCATGTTGTGATGTTCTGCCAGCCAGTAGCGGTGATAGCCACGCTTTTCGGCCAGCTGAGCCAGATCGAGAGAGTGCGTGAAGGCTTCTCTTGCCGAGGAGCCTTGTGGGATCGGCGCCAGATCCAGCACCGAAAACGGAATGGTTTTGTCAGTCATAACAGCTCACTTTGTCGACGGTCAATCTTTAATACTGCATTAAAAAATGATAACCGTTGTTAACAAAGTGAGCCTTTTTTAGGCCTGAAGTTCCAGCCCGGCCAGACGTTTCCAGTAACCGTTGCAGTCGCTGTTTGCCGCCAGCGGCAGCGGCGACGCGCCGTTTTCGTTAGCGCGGAAGGCGTCCAGCATCGCGAAAACGCTGGTATCCAGCGGCGACAGGCGCACCATGTCCACCAGCCCGTCCATCGACGCCAGCTCGTTGCCGAGGTTATAGACGTAACCGCTCATGGTCTGAATGCCGTTCAGGACAAACACCTGCTGGTTCTCCTGCGACAGCATGCTGCGCCCGTTCGGGTACTTGATGCAGCAGGTTTCACATTCATCTTTCGGGCGGTCTTCCGATCGCGCGGTGAAGCAGCGGGCAGAGTAGGCCAGCGGCAGATGACCGTAGCTCAGCACTTCCACTTCGAACTGATGGCGAATGCCCAGCTCGTCGCACTGATTCAGCAGGTTTGCCAGCCAGTCACGGGAGAGCTCCACCGGCATGCACCAGCGGGTCATTCCCTGTTTGAGCAGCAGGCGCAGGGTGACGGCGTTATAGCAGTTCAGCGCATGGCCTGCGACAAACGGCAGCCTGCGTTCGGCGCACATGTTCACCACGCCCAGGTCGCTCGCCTCCAGCAGAAACTCACCGTTTTCGACGTAGCGCTTCAGCTCGCCTAGTTCAGAAGAGGCCTGCACCAGCGCGAGCGTTGACAGCACCACCTGCTTGCCGCTCCCGGCCAGGCTTTTCGCCATCTCCAGCCAGTCGCCCACTTTGGTGGCGCGGCGTTTGCTGCATACTGCTTCACCGAGGTAAATCACATCGGCGCTGCTGGTGGCGGCCTGTTGGTAAAAATCTTCCAGCGTCTCTTTTGGCCAGTAGTAGAGCACCGGCCCTAATGAATATTTCATGGTTATCTCACTGCCATTTACGGTGATACGCGCCCAGCGTGGTTTGCGTGCCTTCGGACATCGATCCGAGCGTCTCCATCCACGCCGCCTGTGGGGCGTAGTTCTGCGGGTCCGCCATGCAGCGGTCGATGGCCTGACGCCACACTTTCGCCACCTGGCTCACATAGGCCGGACTGCGCTGGCGACCTTCAATTTTCACCGAGGCAATATTGGCGGCCAGCAGCTCCGGCAGCAGCTCCAGCGTATTAAGGCTGGTGGGCTCTTCCAGCGCGTGGTAGCGCTCGCCGTCGACCAGGTAGCGGCCTTTGCACAGCGTCGGATAACCCGCGTTTTCACCGTCCTGATAGCGGTCGATCAGAACTTCATTCAGACGCGACTCCAGCCCCTGTGGGGTCTGCTGCCAGCGGACGAAGCGGGCAGGGGAGCAGGCCCCGACGGTATTCGGCGATTCACCGGTTAAGTAAGAAGAAAGATAGCAACGGCCTTCGGCCATGATGCACAGACTACCAAAGGCAAAAACCTCCAGCGGCACTGGCGTGACGCGCGCGAGTTGCTTAACCTGATGAATAGAGAGCACGCGCGGCAGCACCACGCGGGCGACGTCAAAGTGTTGATGGTAAAAACGCACCGCCTCTTCGTTGGTGGCAGATGCCTGAACAGAGACGTGGCGCTCAATATGCGGATAGCGTTCTGCCGCATACTCAAGCATGGCGAGGTCGGCCAGGATTAACGCATCGGCGCCCAGCTGTGCTGCCATATCCACCGCGCGCTGCCAGCGGGCGTAGCCGTCAGGGTGGGCAAACGTGTTGATGGCAATATGCAGCTTGCGGCGGTGCTGATGAACGAAGTTAACGGCTTCCTGAAGCTTTTTCTCCGTAAAGTTAAGGCCAGCAAAATGGCGGGCATTGGTGTCATCTTTCAGCCCGATATAGACCGCATCGGCCCCATTCTCGATGGCCGCCTTAAGCGCCGGAAGGTTTCCGGCAGGGCAGAGCAGCTCCATAAATTATCCTGATGTAGTCGATAGCAAAATTGTTAACGAGCTGGGATTTTAATTAACCCATACGCGACAATTTTTGATTTAAGGCAGCTAATGGCGTATTGATGGCACCAATAATGGGGTACGTCCGACGATGGTTTGTTGATTTACGCCGCTATGTTCTGGAACGGATGTGGCAAAATAGCGGGACTATAGCTATCAGGGAGTAAAGCTCGTGCTGGATAAACTGCGTTCACGTCTCGTACAATTCGGTCCATCAATGCTGAGCGTGCCGGTCAGGCTGGCGCCGTTCGCGCTTAAACGCCAGGTGCTGGAGCAGGTTCTGAGCTGGCAGTTCCGTCAGGCGCTGCAGGATGGCGAGCTGGAGTTTCTGGAAGGGCGCTGGTTAAGCATTGAGGTGCGTGACATCGGGCTGCGCTGGTTCACCTCCGTAGAGAACGACCAGCTGATCGTTCGTGAGTCTGCCGTGGCGGACGTGAGCTTTAGCGCCAACGCCAGCGACCTGCTGATGATTGCCGCGCGTAAGCAGGACCCGGACACACTCTTCTTCCAGCGCCGTCTGGTGATTGAGGGCGACACGGAGCTTGGCCTGTACGTTAAGAATTTAATGGATGCCATTGAGCTGGAGCAGATGCCGAAAGCGCTGCGCGTGATGTTGATGCAAATGGCAGATTTTGTTGAGGCGGGGCTGAAATCCCCGCCGGACAGTAAACACACTTCAGTAGGTGAGCCATGCTGATTCGAGTCGAAATAGGGATTGATGCACCGGGTATCGATGCGTTATTACGCCGCGCTTTTGAGAGCGATGCGGAAGCCCAACTGGTCCACGATCTCCGTGAAGACGGCCTGATCACGCTGGGGCTGGTTGCCACCGATGACGAAGGTCAGGTTGTCGGCTATGTTGCCTTCAGCCCGGTGATCGTTCAGGGTGAAGATCTTCAGTGGGTGGGCATGGCACCGCTGGCGGTAGATGAAAACTACCGCGGGCAGGGCCTGGCGCGCCAGCTGGTCTATGAAGGGCTGGACTCGCTGAATGAGTTTGGTTATGCCGCCGTGGTCACGCTGGGCGATCCGGCGTTCTATGGCCGTTTAGGCTTCGAGCAGGCCGCGCATTACGATCTTCGCTGCCGCTGGCCAGGTACCGAATCCGCCTTCCAGGTGCATCGCCTGGCGGATGATGCCCTGAACGGCGTAAATGGTCTGGTGGACTACCACGACCATTTTAATCGCTTTTAATCAGGCTCTCGCGTAGCGCCTCAAAGGAGCCGTCTCCGGTCACGAGGCGCTCCTTCTGGCGCTTCGTTAGCTGCTTAATACGGTACTCCAGCCTGAGTGCCAGCGATCTGTCCCCCACGGCGGCAGAAAAAGCCAGCTGCAGTTCGCCTTTCCCCCGCAGCGCTTTTGCCCCTTTCCCCGTTTGATGTTGTAAAAAACGCCGCGCCACATCGGTGGTGATCCCGGTGTAGAGTGCGTTATCAGCGGTTCGGACAAGATAGAGAAACCAGCACACGGTAAACAGATTCAGTATGTTAAGGTGAACGCACCATAGCATGAGAGAGAGCGAAAATGGAAATACTGGCCGCCATTAACCGCTGGCTGGCAAAGCAGCACGTCGTGACCTGGTGCGTATATAGCGAGGGCGAAATGTGGTGCGCCAACGCCTTTTACTACTACGATCCTGAACGCGTCGCTTTTTACGTCATGAGTGAGGACAAAACGCGGCATGCCCAGATGACCGGCCAGCAGGCAAAAGTGGCGGGCACGGTCAACGGCCAGCCCAAAACCGTCGCGCTGATCCGCGGCGTGCAGTTCAAAGGTGAGATTCGTCGTCTGGAAGGTGAAGAAAGCGACGCACAGCGTAAACGCTACACGCGCCGCTTCCCGGTTGCTGCTGCGCTAAAAGCCCCGGTGTGGGAAATCCGGATTGATGAGCTGAAATTTACCGACAACACCCTGGGCTTTGGCAAGAAGCTTCACTGGCTACGCGCCGAGCAGGCGTAGCGCTTCGCGGTTAAACGCCGGGAGATCGTCCGGGGTCCGGCTGGTGATCAGCTGGTCGTTATCGTTGACCACCTCCTGATCGTAAAACTCGGCCCCTGCGTTTTTCAGATCGATAACGATCGGTTTCACCGCCGTAAGCTTACGCCCGCGGACCACTTCAGCGCTGATCAGCAGCTGCGGGCCGTGGCAGATGGCAAAGACCGGCTTGCCGGTGCCGACGAAGTCACGGGTAAAGGTGACGAAACGCTCGTCCCCGCGCAGGGAATCCGGTGAATGGCCGCCCGGTAACAGCAGGGCGTCGAAATCTGACGGGCTGACGTTATCGATGGACTCATCGATGGTCACGCTGGCTTCGCCCTTGTGGCCCTTCACGGTTTTACCCGCTTCTTTCTCAATGGTGATGACCTCGTGGCCTGCCTTGCGGAATGCCTCAGCTGGTGACGTAAATTCTGAATCTTCAAACTCGTCGGTAATCAAGACTGCGATTTTTTTACCCATGCTTCCTCCGTTGTTTTCGCTTCAGACTGTTTTTTTCCCGTTTGTGGTAAATACTTACCGGTAACAGACTTTTAAGTGTGGTAGAGCAGGTCCAGATCGCAAACGGACAATTCTGTAAAGGGGATAAGATGAGTCAGGTACTGATTACCGGCGCAACCGGGCTGGTGGGGGGACATCTGCTGCGGTTGCTGATCCAGGACCGGCATATCAACTATATTGCCGCCCCGACGCGCCGCCCGCTGTTGGATATCACCGGCGTCTATAACCCGCACGATCCCCAGCTCACCGACGCGCTGGCGCAGGTGCAGGATCCTATAGATATCGCCTTTTGCTGCCTGGGCACGACGCGGCGTGAGGCGGGCAGTAAAGAAGCGTTCGTCCATGCGGACTACACGCTGGTGGTGGATACCGCCCTGACGGCGAAAAAGCTGGGGGCAAAACATTTCCTGGTGGTGAGCTCGCACGGCGCCAGCACCGGCTCACCGTTTTTTTACAATCAGGTGAAGGGCAAAATGGAAGAGGCGCTGATTGCGCAGAAGTGGGAGCGCCTGACAATCGTGCGGCCTTCCATGCTGATGGGCCACCGCGACGAACGGCGTTTTAACGAATCCTTCTTCGCCCCGCTGTTTCGCATCCTGCCGGGTAACTGGAAGTCCATCGAGGCGCGGGACGTCGCGCAGGCGATGCTGAAAGAGGCGCTGGCACCGTCGCAGGAGGGCGTCAATATCATCCCTTCGGCAAAACTGCGTGAAATCGCGCAGGGCGAGGCGTAAACTTCTCCGGCTTATTAAATAACACTCTCCGGGGAATGGTATGACTGGTCAGTCTTCATCTCAGGCGGCAACACCTGTCCAATGGTGGAAGCCCGCACTCTTCTTTCTCGTGGTCATCATTGGCCTCTGGTATGTGAAATGGCAGCCGTACTACGGCAAAGCTTTCACCGCCGCCGAAACGCACAGCATCGGTAAATCTATACTCGCTCAGGCTGATGCCAGCCCGCTGAAGGCGGCATGGGATTACGCCATGGTCTACTTCCTGGCGGTGTGGAAAGCTGCCGTCTTAGGGGTAATCCTGGGATCGCTGATTCAGGTACTTATTCCGCGAAACTGGCTGATGAAAACACTCGGGCAGCCGCGCTTTCAGGGCACGCTGCTGGGGACGATTTTCTCTCTGCCGGGCATGATGTGCTCCTGCTGTGCCGCACCGGTAGCGGCGGGTATGCGCCGCCAGCGCGTATCCATGGGCGGTGCGCTGGCATTCTGGATGGGGAACCCGCTGCTCAACCCGGCGACGCTGGTGTTTATGGGCTTTGTGCTCGGCTGGCATTTTGCCGCTATCCGTCTGGTTGCAGGGCTGCTGACGGTGCTGGTGGTGGCGACGCTGGTACAAAAACTGGTGAAGGATACTGCCGTCGAACCCGCAGCCGTTGAACTGGACGTCAGCGAACCGCAGGGCGGTTTCTTCACTCGCTGGGGTAAGGCGCTGTGGCAGCTTTTCTGGAGCACCATTCCGGTCTATATCCTGGCGGTACTGGTTCTGGGCGCGGCGCGCGTCTGGCTCTTCCCGCATGCGGATGGGGCGATCGACAACACGCTGATGTGGGTGATTGCGATGGCCGTTGCAGGCTGCCTGTTTGTGATCCCCACGGCGGCAGAAATTCCGATTGTCCAGACCATGATGCTGGCCGGTATGGGTACCGCACCGGCGCTGGCGCTGCTTATCACCTTGCCGGCAATCAGCCTGCCGTCGCTCATCATGCTGCGTAAGTCTTTCCCGGCGAAAGCGCTGTGGCTGACGGCGGGGCTGGTGGCGTTGAGCGGAGTGATGGTGGGGAGTATTGCGTTGATGTAAAAAAAGCCCGGTGGCGCTCGCGCCTACCGGGCCTTTAGTCAGACGTGGATTACTTAATGTAGGTAAACGCGGTGGTGACGTGCTTCACGCCGCTCACCCGGCTGGCGATATCCGCCGCCGCTTTCCCTTCACGATCGGTCACCAGACCCAGCAGGAACACTTCACCGTTTTCGGTCGTTACTTTTACGTTTGAGGATTTCACCTGGTCTGAACCCAGCAGCTGGGAGCGGACTTTGGTGGTGATCCATGTGTCAGACGACGCGGTGCCCAGGTTGATTGGCTGACCCTGGCGGATTTCATTGAAGACTTCCGTGGTGCCCTCAACGCCCATTGCGATCTGCTTCGCGCGGCTGGAGAGTTCGGTATTCGGTGCCTGACCCGTCAGCAGGACTTTGCCCTGATAGGCCGTCACGTTGATACGCGCTTCTTTCTTGATTTGTTCGTCTTTCGACAGCGCACTGTTGACCCGCAGCTCCAGCGTACCGTCATCCACCTGCGTTCCCACAGAGCGCGGATCGGTCGCCGCTTTGGTGCCTACTGCGGCAGTACCCACAACGGCCGCAGCGATACATCCCTGAAGCAGTAATGCAGACATAAGGACTGCGAGGGTCGATAAAGCCTTCATAAAAACTCCTTAATCATCCTGGTGAGGGAAAAGCGTGTTATCGATCAAATCGCATAAGCAGTTCACCGTGAGCATATGCATCTCCTGGATACGTGCGCTACGGTGAGACGGAATGCGGATTTCCACATCCTGCGGCCCGAGCAGACCCGCCAGCTCACCGCCGTCATAGCCGGTTAAGGCGACGATGGTCATGTCGCGGGTAACGGCGGCTTCAACGGCTTTGACGATGTCCCGGCTGTTACCGCGCGTGGAGATCGCCAGCAGCACATCGCCGGCATGCCCCAGGGCGCGCACCTGCTTTGCGTAAATTTCGTCATGCAGACGATCGTTAGCAATCGCTGTTAAGACCACATTATCGGTATTAAGTGCAATGGCAGGTAAACTCGGGCGTTCGGTTTCAAAACGGTTAATCATGCTGGCAGCAAAATGCTGTGCGTTGGCGGCTGAGGTTCCGTTGCCACAACAGAGGATTTTGTTGCCGTTAAGCAGGGATTGCACCAGCGTCATTGCAGCGCGAGAGATCGCGTCCGGAAGGGCTTCCGCCGCGGCAATCTGAGTCTGGATGCTTTCTGTGAAGCACACTTTAATTCTTTCGAGCACGTTATCCCTTTTAAATCTTAATTATGCGTCTTCGCCAAAAGCGTTTTTAAGCCATTCGATCTCATTTCCGGTGAAGGCTATCACATCGAAACGGCAATCCACAGTATCAAAGCTCCCATTATGGCGGGCAAGCCACAAGTGGGCAGTCTGTAATAATTTATGTTGTTTGGCGAGCGTCACGCTGGCGGCAGCACCGCCAAAACGGGAAGACTGTCGAAAGCGGACTTCTACAAACACAATCACCTGACCGTCTTTCATGATCAGATCAATTTCGCCGCCGCGCCCGCGGACGTTGGCGGCGATAAAGCGCAGTCCTTTGCCTTCGAGCCAGCGACGCGCTTTTAACTCCCACGCATCGCCGGTCTCTTTACGGCTTAACTGGCCGGGACGATTTGCCCCTGCTGGTATTTGAGCCATGATAACTTCCTGTTAATCACACAGTCCTGAGTGGCGGTCAGATCGCCGGTGTTGCCGTTAAGCTCAAAGCCCGGCACCTGACGCATCTGGGTAAAGTGGTTTGCCAGCGCCCACGCATCAACACCCATCGCATACAGACGCGCCAGAGAGTAGTCGTTACGTACGGAGCTTAGCGCCTGCTGCATCAGCGCCGGGTTGCTGCCCGCCAGCATCGGGATTTCGCTGTACTGCAGGCCGTCCATTTCCAGACGGAAATCCGGGCCTGCGGTGCCCTGTGCGCTGCGGGAGCTGGCGTAGAGCGTTGCGCCGCTCTGGCTGCCGTTACGCATCGCGATCATCGGCTTGATAAAGGCGATCTCCTGTGGCGTGGCAACGATATAGGCCGCATCCACTTTACCGCCACCGCTAATCTGCGCGTCGGTAGGTGGCGCAGGGATCGTCAGGCCGCCAATCGTCACGCTCTGCTGCTGTGGCAGGCTCGCCGTAACAGGGCTGCCGTTAAGCGCGATACCTGCCCCGCCGTTGACGCCCGCGCGCAGTTCCGAGGCGGAACCGAATTTCTGCTGCAGCACCACGCCGCCGCCAAGCTTCTGCCACTCATCGGCAAAGGCATTGGCCACGCGATCGCCCAGCGTACTGCGCGGGATCAGCAGCAGCGGAGCCTGCTTACCCTGCTCGTGGATATGACGCGCCGCATCGCGGGCTTCATCTTCCGGAGAGAGTGCGAAGTAGCAAATATTGGCCCGGTTCTGAACCTGTTCCGGCTGGTTGAGCGCCAGTACGTTCAGCGTGGTATTGCTCTTCATCAGCTCTTCCACGTTGTTTTTCAGCAGCGGGCCGACAACGATGCTTGCCCCGTCCTGCTGAACCTGCGCCAGCACCTGGTCAAGCGGCTTCGAACTGGTGTCGTAGATTTTCAGCTCAGCGCCAGGGTTCGCGCTGGCGGTCGCCACGGCCTGCGGCTGTGCGGCAGGTTGTGATGCTGGCTGTGCCGGCTGCTGTTGAGGCTGTTCTGCCGTTGCCTCTGGTGCAGGCGTCGCTTGTGCCTCAGCCGGAGCCTGTGCTGCCGGTGCTGCCGTCGCTGGAGGGGTAGTCGGTGCGGTAACCGGGTTTTGCATTGTACCCTGCGCCGGGGTTTGTGCGGTGGTCAGGTCACTGGTCTCGGCGGTGGAGGGGCTGACAACATCGTTCACGTTGGCCGCCTGCGCTGCCTGCACCGGAACCGCACTGCCCGTTACCGGCGTGGTGCCGTTTTTCGCCGCTTCAAAGCCCTGTTGAATCGTACGGCCAAACACTGCCGCCTGGCCATTCAGCGGCAGAAGCAGCGCAATTTTGCTTGTCGACGCAGGCTTAAAGTTCTGCACATTCACCAGCTGGGTTGGCAGCATTTTCGCGCCCGGGTTCTGCGGGTAACGGGTCTGCCAGTCGGTAATACCGGCTTTCAGCATTTTTGGATCGCTGCGGTTGTTAAACCACATCTGCTGCAGATCAAGCCAGCCCTGAAGCACGTTTTCGTCCGCGTTAATGACCAGCGCCTTTGCCTGATCCTGGGTCATCGAGGCAAGCGCCTGCCAGGTGGCATCAATGTTTTTCTGCTTGTCGGCACCGGCGAGCAGCGGCTCCTGGGCAATCAAGGCACGCAGGAGCGTCAGGGAAGGGCGCCCCTGCTCAGCGGTAATGCCCGCCTGCCAGAAGCGCGCCTGCTGGTTTTTATCCAGCGCGCTCAGGTCGATGCTCCCCAGGATCTTTTTCGCGCCATCATAATCTTTCTGCGCGACCTTCAGCTCGGCAGAGAGCAGGCTCTGCTCAAGTTGCTGAGTATCGTTAAGCTCTTTCGGCAGTTGGCCGAACAGCTCGGCAGCCTGCTGGGTTTTGCCCTCTTTCAGCAGTGCACGAATGGCGAGTAATTGCCAGTTGATCCTGGTATCATTTGTACTCTGCGACATTTGTTGCAGATAAAAGCCAGAATCAGCCTGAGCGGAGCCCTGAAGATGGGCGGTGCTCTGGTCAGGTGCCTGGGTGCCACAGCCTGCAAAAATCAGGGCTGCGAGCAGCAGCGGCACGCTGCGCGTGGCTTTTTTTCGAAGAAACGTTAACGGTACCATACTGTATCCAGTGATTTTTTTTACGCAATGCTCAATATTAAATCGGCAATACGGACGAAACAATGAAACAACACGAAACGGCAGATAATTCTCAAGGCCAGCTTTATATTGTACCTACTCCTATCGGGAATTTGTCTGATATTACCCAACGTGCGCTGAACGTATTGCAAACTGTTGATTTAATTGCCGCTGAAGACACCCGACACACCGGTTTACTGCTGCAACATTTCGCGATTAACGCCCGTTTGTTTGCCCTGCACGATCACAATGAGCAACAAAAAGCCGAAACGCTGGTGGCGAAGCTCAAAGAGGGGCAGAACATCGCGCTGGTCTCTGACGCCGGGACGCCGCTGATTAACGATCCTGGCTACCATCTGGTGCGCACCTGTCGCGAAGCCGGGATTCGCGTTGTGCCACTGCCGGGGCCGTGCGCCGCGATTGCTGCATTGAGCGCCGCAGGTTTGCCGTCTGACCGTTTCTGCTATGAAGGCTTCCTCCCTGCCAAATCCAAAGGCCGTCGCGATGTATTAAAGGAACTGGAAGCCGAGCCGCGTACCCTGATCTTCTACGAATCCACTCACCGCCTGCTGGAAAGCCTGGAAGATATGGTCACCGTCTGGGGCGAATCCCGCTACGTGGTGCTGGCGCGTGAGCTGACCAAAACCTGGGAAACCATTCACGGCGCGCCAGTCGGTGAACTGCTGGCGTGGGTGAAGGAAGACGAAAACCGCCGCAAAGGCGAAATGGTGCTGATTGTCGAAGGGCACAAGGCGGAAGAAGACGCGCTTCCTGCCGACGCGCTGCGTACGCTGGCGCTGCTGCATGCGGAACTGCCGTTGAAGAAAGCCGCTGCGCTGGCGGCAGAAATTCACGGCGTGAAGAAAAATGCGTTGTATAAATATGCGCTGGAACAGCAGGGGGAGTAAGGCATCCCCTGCCAGTTTTGCCGGGTGGCGGCTGCGCCTTACCCGGCCTACAGATCTTTGCGTCTTTTAGCTAACTGGTATCGCCTCAAACACCAGCGTTTCCAGCGGTTGCAGCGTAATCACCACGGCGTTTTTGTACTCCTCCGGTACGGTTGAATTACTGCCGTACACCGCTTTGAGACTAAACTTCGCCGCGTCTCCCGTGGGTATTTCGAATTCTTTCGCTAAATCCAGATAGTAGCTTTGCGGCTTGTCCGAGGGGTTACGCAAGCCGAGTATGGCTTTCTCTTTACTCCACGAAGCCCAGCCGTAAACCTGCAGTGCCGTCGGGTCTCCGCCAATCCAGTGCGTATCCACCAGCACGCTGGCATTGTCACGCGACCATTTTGCGGCCTGCGCCAGCGTATCCCACTTCGCCTTGTTCAGCATTGAAGGGGTAATATACAGTTCCTGCAACTGGGTGCCGGTGGCGAAGTAGCTCCAGACCTGATCGGCAAAATCGCTGTCCGTTTGTACCTTCTCCAGACCGTAGTAGGCATTCTCCGCGCTGACGATCCCGTGGTACATCAACGAGTTCAGCGGAAACAGCGGGCCTTTGCGCACAATGGAGCGGTACGTTTCGGCATCGCGGTAGGTCATCCACTGCTGCACCGGCGTGCCGGGACCGTACAGGTTGATGTCATCACCCTGACGCCAGATGGAATCCGCATAGAACAGCCAGGACGGACTGGCGTTGGTGCCGGTCGTCAGGTTGATAAACAGATTCGGGTTGGCGCTGCGCATGTTATGCAGCAGAGCGATGGAGGCGTCAAAATCCGAGGCGAACGGGCTACCCGGGATATGCGCGTTGGCATTACCCATCCCGTCCAGCTTGAACGAGGTAATGTGCTCGTTTTTGATAAGCTTAACGATCTGCTCATTGAAGTTTTTAAAGTAGTTAGGCCCTGACAGGGCCAGCTTCCCGTCGACGGTTTCGAACCCATACTCTTTTGCATGCGAGACGCGAATGTCGCGCGGTTTGTTGTAGCCTCCCCACGGTGAGAGCCACAGTCCGACCGAGCTGTGCAGGCTGTCGGCTTTTTCCCGTACCTTGCCAAAACCGTTGCCGAATGCCGGGCCAAACAGCCAGCGCCCGGTCAGGTCGTCCCAGCCATCGTCCAGCAAGAAGGCGTCCAGCGCCACGCCGCGTCCGGCGATAAATTCCTTATTCCATTCATCCATCCGCCCCAGCACGTCCTGTTCGGAATAGGGGGTAAAGAAGCCAATATCCATCCAGCTGTTGTAGTGCAGGTAGGGCTTATACGGACGCGGACGCACGGCATTAATAAACTGGTTTACGCTGCGGCGCAGCTGGCTGGTTTCCGGGAAGGTGCCGAAGTAGGTGGTATAGCTGACCGGCGTTGCGGGCTGAATCGGCGTTTTTAACTCTACGTTGAGGTTGGTCGTCGCTTCATAGGCGTAAGTATTCACGATCGGTTTATCTGGAAGAATAAAGAACGAATCAGCAACGATCGGCGAGCTGTTGATCGCCCCGTCAACATACGGTGCCTGTGACTGCTTTTTCGTCGGGAAGAAGGTGATTTTCGCCACGTCACGCGGCTGGCCTACCGCCGCGAGGGTGTAATCGATGCTGGCGTATTTATCTTTCACCAGGTTGAGCTTTACCGTCACGTTAAAATCCGGACGCGAAAAGTCGATGACAATGGCGCTGTCCTGCTTTTCGACGTGCTTGATTTTGAAATCAGCGGTGTGGATTTTGGTTTCGTCCGGCAACGTCAGAAAGAACAGTTCCTGCGGGGTGATGGGGTGGTCGGCTTTTTTGTCAGTTACCACCACCGTTGAATTGGCGTCATCAAAGGACAGGGCAATCTTGTCGTTAGTGAGCGTGTAGTTCGCTGCCATCGCGCCATGGGAAACGCACAGGGCAAGCATTGAGAGGGTGAGCACTTTTTTCATTAAAGTAAGATCCTCTTAGTTATGCTTCTGCCGGAATACGCAGACGGTTAGCCGAACCGCAAACGGCGATTTTGCTTCGGACCACCTCTTTCATGGCGTCCATCCCGACGCGCATGTAGAAGCGCGGATCGTTGCCCTGCGGGTTCTCGGCAAACCAGGCTTTGACCGCATCAGAGAAGGCGATTTTCAACTCGGTTGCGACATTAACTTTGCACACGCCCAGTTCAATAGTGCGGCGCACATCATCATCCGGAACATCGCTCGCACCGTGCAGCACCAGCGGAACCGCTACCACCTCGCGGATCTCAGCCAGGCGCTGGAAGTCAATTTTGGGGCGTTTGGTATAGAGGCCGTGCGCGGTGCCGATGGCAACGGCGAGGCTGTCCACGCCGGTCAGTTCAACGAAGCGTTTCGCCTCCTGCGGGTCGGTCAGGAATGCGCTTTCGGCGTCGACGCTCATGTCATCTTCAACACCCCCCAGACGGCCCAGTTCCGCCTCAACGCTACAGTCGTTGAGGTGGCAAAAATCGACCACCGATTTCACCAGCTTCACGTTTTCTTCAAAGGGATAGTGGCTACCGTCGATCATTGCGCTGCGTACGCCGGCATGTACCTTGCGACGAATGTCATCCAGCGATTCGTGATGATCGAGATGCAGCGCCAGCGGCATGTCGTAGCTGAGGGAGTATGCGCTGCACAGAGCGTAGATCTCCTCCAGCGCAATGTGTTTAAAAGTACCCGGCGTCCCGGCGAGGATCACCGGCGATCGCATTTCGCTGCACACTTCGAGGATCGCCTGGATCGTCTCGGCGTTATGGATGTTAAAGGCCGGAACGGCATAGCCCTTTGTCTGCGCGTCCTGCAGAAGATATTTGGTCGAAATAATACTCATAATACGATCCTCTTAAGCCTGCCACGGATGAATAACCACGCCCTGTACCACACGGTTGACCGTTCCGCTGGCGGATGGTGTGTCCGGCGTGTTGCCAACATGCAGAGACTGGGTTAGCGCAAAGACCTGGGCGTAGATCAGAAAGCAGAACGCCTGCTCCATATCGTTGAACGGACGGGAAGGCGGCAGCAGGATATGCGGCCCCGCTTCAATGGCTGGATCGTTTTCGGCGGCGATGGCGACCACGCGCATGGCCTGACGATCGCGGCGCAGTTCGGCCAGCAGATCCAGATCGTACTGACGCGTATACGGATGGCTGGAGATAAACACCACCACCAGCGTTTCGTTATCCACCAGTGACTTAGGCCCATGACGAAAGCCCGTTGGTGAATCGTAGAACGCCGCCAGCTTGCCCGCAGTCAGCTCCAGCACCTTCAGCGCAGACTCGCGCGCCGCGCCCTGCAGACCGCCGCTTCCCAGGTAAACAATCCGTTTCCACGGTTCGTTGCCAAAGACGCCCTCGCTGAAATCCCCGAGCGAGGTGAGGATCGCCTGGCAGCGATCGGCTACGTCCCGGAAGCTTTGGCTGCCGATCGTCTCTGGTGCGAATACGGCCAGACAGCTCGCCATCATGGTGGTAATGCTGCTGGTCATCGCGAACCCGCGATCGTGCGTTTCGGCTGGCATCAGCAGGGCAAAGGCGTTATCGCTCTCGACGGCGTTCTGGTACAGGCTTCCCGCCTCGTTGCAGGTGATCGACAGGTGGTAGCACTCGGGCACGAACCGGTTCGCCAGCTCAACGGCGGCGACGCTCTCTGGACTGTTGCCGGAGCGGGCAAAAGAGACCAGCAGCAGAGGGTGTGCCGGGCTGAAGTAATCCATCGGGTTGGTGACCAGATCGGTTGTCGGTATGGCGGAGACGTTTTTACCGGTGTGGCTCGCAAGCCAGGGGGCAATTATCTCGCCAATAAACGCGGAGGTGCCCGCGCCGGTGAGGACGATCCGAAGGTCTCGCTTACGCAGCAGCGGCGTCAGGAAACCGTCAATCGAGGTGCGCAGATTATCGATGTTGTTGAGTGAGCGGATCCAGCAGGCAGGCTGCTGGCGGATCTCTTTTTCGGTCCAGGTGCCGGTTGTGGCGGCGGTGGTTTGTTGCATAACTCAGTCCTTAGTCGTGTGAATTCCACATCAGACGCTGGCAAACGTGTCGCTATCTTTCGTTTCGTTTCACTTATTCACATTAGCAGTTAAACAAAATCTATAGGAAAGAAATCGAAAGTTCAATAATGGAAAAGGAATAAAACGAAAAGTGTGATCGTGAAAGGAAAGGGTAAAACCAAGGAAAGGAAAAGAAAGGCCTTACGATCTGATGCCGTAAGGCCGCCGGGACACGCAATGTAAACTACGAAGGTGAACGCTGTGAAAGTAACCGGATCATATTCCTTCCTCTACGGGGGCTTCCTCGCGACAGCGACCAAGCTCATCCACCAGGCTGGTCAGGCCGCGGTGGCCGCACTCCAGCGCCTGCAGACGAAACGCTTCGCTACTTAATCCGTCACGTTCCAGCACCATTTCCAGCAAAAGCTGCAGGTTGGTGCCGGTAATCACTTCGCTACCCGGTCTTTGCATCGCGAGCGTCGACGCCACGCGAAACGGCGTGCCGCCGAGAAGGTCGGTGAGGAAAATAATATCCTGCTCTGGGTCCAGCTCACTCACCGCCTGCTCAAGCTGAGCGGTCAGCCTGGCAGTGGTGGAGTTTTCCGGAAAATCGATGGCGATAAACTGCGGCTGCTCGCCAAGGATCTGCCTCATCGCCTGTTCAAGCCCGCTGGCAAAGCCGCCGTGACCCGTCAAAATTATGCCTAACATCGCAACCTCTTTGCTTTTACAGGAAGTGACAGAATTTACCGACAACGCCCAGCAGTACGGTAATACCGATCAGCCGCAGCGGACTCCAGCCGCGGCGCACCAGCCAGAACATGGTCAGGGTGTAGACCAGCGGCAGGAAGGCGGGCATCAGCTTGTCGATAACGTCGGCCTGCAGTTTGACGACGGCATCACCCGCCTTAATTTCAAGCGTCGTATTGAGTCGGACATAGGTTGCCACCAACGCGCCGATCACCGTCATCCCGACAATAGAGGCCGCGTGGCCCACCTTTTTGGTGTTGGCTTTGATCAGCGGAATGGCGGCAACGCCCATTCGGTATGCGTAGTGCGCCAGGCCAAAGCGAAGGCCGAGATGCACCACGTTGAACAGCACGATAAAAACTACCGCGCCAAGAATGGAGCCTTGCAGCGCCAGGCTGGCACCAATCCCCCCGCAGATGGGTAACAGGGTCAGCCAGAACATGGCGTCACCAATGCCTCCGAGCGGGGCACCGACCGCAATTTTGGTGCTCTGGATGCTGTTCACATCCTGCTTGGAACGCTCCATTGCCAGAATAATGCCGATAACGAAGGTCACCAGAAACGGGTGGGTGTTAAAGAAGCCCATATGACCTTTCATCGCCCGCGCCAGGTCCCGCTTATTGGTGTGGATCTTTTTCAGCGCGGGCAGCAACCCGTACAGCCAGCCGGAGGCCTGCATACGTTCATAGTTAAACGAGGCCTGCAGCAGCATGGAGCGCCAGGCCACGCGGTTAATGTCATTTTTGGTCAGCTCCGCGCCAATGGTCTGGTCTTCATAGACGTTTTCATTCACGCCGCTCAGCAGCGTCTCTTCACTGACAGACGTGCCCGGCAGGGTGGTTTGATTAGATGCCATCTTCAAATTCCTCTTTCTGGGCCGCGGGCGCCGTCGGTTCAGGCGATTTACGCAGCAGGTCGATCAGCGCCATCGCCAGCGCCGCTGCGGCAATCGCCAGTACCGGAAGCTTCAGCCAGGCCGCGGCGACAAAACCGATAATGAAATAAGGGATGTAAACGTTTTTCATCATGATCTTCAGCAGCACGGCGAAGCCGATCGCTGGCATGATGCCGCCCGCGACGCCGAGACCGTCAATCAGACGCTCCGGCAGGATAGCAATGGCGGTTTTCGCGTGTTCAGCGCCAAAGTAGATGGGCAGAAACGCGCACAGGAAATAAAAAATGCCGAGCGCCAGCAGCGCCAGATAGTTGACTCGCTCTATGCCGTCGGTGTCCGCGTTGGCTGCCATGCGATCGCAGCGGGACATTACGCCGGACATCACGGAGAAGAGGAAGGTGATACCCATCTGCACCGCCACGGCAAACGGCACCGCGACCCCAACGGCGACATCCGGCTTCACGCCCGTGGTGATGGCAAACGTGGTGCCGACGATGGTGCCGATAATCACGTTTGGCGGCTGCGCGCCCGCCAGCGGCGCCAGACCCATCCAGACCAGCTCTAAGGTACCGCCGGTCAGGATCCCGGTATGCAGATCGCCCAGTATCAGGCCGACCAGAGGACCAAGCACCACCGGGCGGTGCATGTGTGTTAAGCCGTTAAACATATCCAGGCCCGCGATAAAGGCAAGAAGCCCCAGCGCGAAAGCCTGCAACAGACTGATTTCCATTGTGAATCCCTCAAAGCAGTTTAAAGAGATCCAAAGCGGTCTCTGTTGGGACGCCCTGAACAAAGCATTCCACCCCGGCCGCTTTCAGGCCGTTGAACGCAGCGATATCGTTCGCGTCGACAGAGACCGTTTTGGCAATTTGCTGTTTGCCACTGGCGTAGTGCATGTTTCCGACATTGATACGGGTGATGGGCACGCCGCCTTCAACCAGCTTCAGAAAATCGGCGGGTGATTTGCAGACCAGCAGAATTTTCTGACGGTCAGCGGCGCGGTGAATATTGTCGATCACTTTTTGCAGCGACCAGAAACGCACGGCGATCCCTTCCGCGAGCACCATTTCCATCAGGTTTTGTTGAACCGGATCGTCTGCAACCTCGTCATTTGCCACCAGCACCAGGTTTGCCCCCGCAAACCCCACCCACTGCACGCCCACCTGTCCGTGGATCAGGCGTTCATCAATGCGGCATAAGACAATGTTTGGCATAGCGTTTTCCTCTTTTTAATTATGCGTGTGGAGTCGTTACGCCTTCGCAGGCGGCATGGTACTGCTGGAGTATGTCCTGAATGTGGTCAATGATGAGTTCCCGCGGCGTTGACTTGAGAGCGCCCTCGCGAACTTTGCTGTACTGCAACGGCAAATACTGGCTGATAAGCGGCAGCGGAATGGGTTCGTCTGCCAGATTGCGCACCAGTCGTTCAAAGGCATCGTCAATCTGGCTGTCCGGCCAGTAATAGCGTACGCGGTCGGAGTAGCTGTAGCCGCGGGCCAGGCGTCGGGCGTTGCCGTCACCGTGATAGTGGCTTTGCCAGTATTCCGGGCGATCGAGCATCACGTTTTCCAGAACGTGACGCAGGCCCGAGCTGGCTTTCGCCGGGAGCAGTTCTTCTTCAATGGCGGCCAGTGAGAACAGCGCTTCACGCAGGGCAAAGGTCAGGGCAGGGCCGACTTTTAAAATAGCGAAGTGATCGTTCACCAGCTGGCGCAGCGCCTGTTGCGTCTGGTAATCGGTAGAGTGTGCTTCAAATACCAGCGTGTCATAGGCTTCAACCATCTTGCTCAGCGCGACGGCTTTATGTGGCTGATAGTCACAAACGTGCGCATGGTCGAACTCAACGCCGGGCTGAACCACCAGGCCAATAATGCGCGGCCAGATGTCGCTTAACCCTTCCTTCTCGAATGCGTGGCGGTGTGCCTCAAGCGTGGCGCGCGCCGCCTCTGGCGTCGTGACCTCAAGCTCGGTCAGCGTTTCGTGCGCGCCGCCGGGAACCGGAACTTCCGTGCCGATAACGTAGACCAGATCGGCTACACCAAATTGCTCAAGACAGGTTGTTTCGGCAATTTTTGCCAGACGCGCGGCGCGCCCGGCAACGATCGCATCGGTTAAAGGAACCGGATCGTCTTCACAGGACATGCTGCAATCGAGGTGAATTTTTTTAAATCCGGCCGTCACGTAGTCCCTGATCAGATCGTCGGCGTTCGCCATCGCCTGCAAAGCCGGCAGGTTTTGCCAGCGGTTGGGCCCTAAATGATCGCCGCCGAGGATCAGCTGTGACGTCGGGAAACCAAGCGAGTCCGCCAACTGGCAGACAAACCCGTGAAAATCAGCGGGCGTCATGCCGGTATAGCCGCCAAACTGATCCACCTGGTTTGAGGTGGCTTCAATCAGCAGTGGCGTTTGGCGTGAATGGGCGTAACGAATGGCAGCTTCAAGTACCAGTGGATGTGCGGAACAGACGGCATAAATCCCGTTTGCATTCCCCCGTTTATGTTGTTCCACCATTTCTGTCAGATGTTTCACTTTCCTCTCCATTTCGGATGGTAATGATTTTTATCTTTCGTTTTGTTTCATTTAATCCTGCATTATGGCGGTGTAAAAATAAAACGAAAGATAATGGTTTTCCGATCTGTTTCACAAAAGAAACACAATGAAAGGTTTCAGCTGTTCACAGGCTTGCGTATGTCCTCCAGACAGCGCTTGCATTCGCTAAAAAGAAAGGCGTTAATAGACAAAACGAAATGAAATGAAAGTTTATTGATTAAGGATCTCGTATGAGCAGCAGCGATTCATCCGCAGAGAAGCGCATCACCGGCACCAGTGAAAGGCGGGAGCAGATCATTCAGCGGTTGCGGGCGCAGGGAAGCGTGCAGGTTAACGATCTGTCTCATCTGTACGGCGTATCGACGGTGACGATCCGTAACGATCTGGCGTTTCTGGAAAAGCAGGGCATCGCCGTTCGTGCCTACGGCGGGGCGCTGATCTGCGAAGGGAATGCGCCTGGCATCGAGCCTTCCGTTGAGGATAAAAGCTCGCTCAATACGGCGGTGAAGCGCAGCATCGCTCAGGCCGCCGCCGCGCTGGTGAAGCCGGGGCACCGCATTATTCTGGATTCCGGCACCACGACTTTTGAGATCGCTCGTATGCTGCGCCAGCACACGGATGTCATTGCGATGACGAACGGGATGAACGTGGCGAATGCGTTGCTGGAAGCTGAAGGGGTAGAGCTGCTGATGACCGGCGGTCACTTGCGTCGTCAGTCGCAGTCCTTCTACGGCGACCAGGCGGAACAGTCCTTACAGAATTATCACTTTGATCTGCTGTTCCTGGGCGTCGACGCTATCGATCTCGATCGCGGTGTGAGCACGCACAACGAGGATGAAGCACGCCTGAACCGCAGAATGTGCGAGGTGGCAGAGCGTATTATTGTCGTGACCGACTCCAGCAAGTTTAACCGCTCAAGCCTGCATAAAATCATTGATACGCAACGAATTGATATGATTATCGTCGATGAAGGTATTCCGGCGGAGAGTCTGGAAGGATTACGGAAAAGCGGGATTGATGTGGTGCTGGTTTAAGGTTTTTTTACCCTCTCCCCTATGGGGAGAGGGAAGGCTGAGGGGCTATCACGTCACCGGTGCCGGGTTAAACACCGCCAGCTGGTTATGCAATCCCCACTGGTCCGAGAAGGTTTTCTTCCGCCCGCTCGCTACGTCCAGAATAAAATGGAACAGCTTCCAGCCCACGTCCTCAATACTCTCTTCCCCGGTGGCGATGGTGCCCGCGTTGATATCCATTAAGTCATACCAGCGGTTTGCCAGCTCGGTGCGCGTCGCCATCTTGATCACCGGGACCGCCATCAGCCCGTACGGCGTGCCGCGCCCGGTGGTAAAGACCTGCACTGTAATACCGGAGGCCACCTGCTGGGTGCCGCACACAAAATCGCTGGCAGGTGTTGCCGCATAAATAAGGCCGCGCCTGGTTGGCCGCTGGCCCGGAGAGAGCACTTCCACAATCGCGCTCTGGCCGGATTTGGCAATCGAACCGAGGGCTTTTTCCACCACGTTCGCCAGGCCGCCTTTCTTGTTGCCCGGCGAAGGGTTGGCGCTGCGGTCCGTTTTGCCCATATCAAGATAATTATCGTACCAGGCCATCTCCTCCAGCAGGCGTTTGCCCACCTCTTCGTTGACTGCGCGTGGCGTCAGCAGATGGATGGCGTCACGCACTTCGGTTACCTCGGAGAACATCACCGTGGCGCCGCAGCGAACCAGCAGATCGGACGCATAGCCCACTGCCGGGTTGGCCGTCACGCCGGAAAACGCATCGCTGCCGCCGCATTGTGTTCCCACCACCAGTTCCGACGCCGGACACGTTTCGCGCTGTCGGCGGTTGAGTTTGTCCAGATGATGCTCTGCTACCTGCAAAATATCGTCGACCATTGAATGAAAACCAACGTGGCGCTCGTCCTGCAGGCGCACGATGCTGGCCCCGTCAGCCGGGATGGCTTTGACATCTTCGGTGCCCTGAAGCAGGCGCTCTGGCTGCAATTTTTCACAGCCGAGACCGATTACCATCACCTCGCCGCCAAAGTTCGGATTTAGGGCGATATTGTGGATAGTACGGATCGGCACGACCGCCGCGGGCGCATTGATCGCTACGCCGCAGCCGTACAGGTGGTTAAGACCCACCACGCCGTCGACGTTCGGGTACTTTGGCAGCAGATCGCGTTCAATGATTTTCACCACGTAATCCACCACGCCCGCCACGCAGTGCACGCTGGTGGTAATGCCGAGCAGGTTTTTGGTGCCGACGCTACCGTCCGCATTGCGGTAGCCTTCAAAGGTATAGCCCTCCAGCGGCGGCAAAGCTTCAGGAACGCGGGTCGCCAGCGGAAGCGTATTCAGCGGCGGTGCTTCTGGCAGCGCCACCAGCGACTCCTCAATCCAGCTACCCTGCGGGATAGCGCTTACCGCATAGCCGATGACTTCGCCGTAGCGTACGATTTCACCGTGGACAGGAATATCGACCAACGCGACCTTGTGCCCCTGCGGAATATGCTCAATCAGCTCCAGCCCGTCCGGGAAGCGGGTGCCTGCTTTTAAGCCATTGTCGTTGACAATAATCGCCACGTTATCCGTATCGTGAACCTTAATATAAAACGCCGTCGGGGGTGCCTCTCTAATTGCAATATCGGTCATTATTCACTCTTCTCCGGCAAAGTTTCAGCTATGAAAAATAACTCGTTGGATAATCGTTTTCTTAACGTAGAAATAAAGCATGTCAGGAGAAGAAAAGTGAAAATGCGATCGCGATCGTTTCAGGCGGACTAATCCTTGATTCTGTGCATTAGCGCCCACTGCTTTGTGCATATGCTCAAAATAGCATTGAGATGTTACGCAATACTTGAGCATCAAAACAATGTGCTGACGTGTAGAGCCGATTATACTGAATGACGATTTTATAACGCCACCATTCAGTCAGAGAAATAAATATAAAGAATCTGTTCTGGAATAAATATTACTGGCGAAAACTGCGGAATTAAAAAAGGGTTAAGTGATGAATAACGATATCTTCCCGAATAAGTTTAAAGCTGCCCTCGCGGCGCACCAGATTCAGATTGGCTGTTGGTCCGCGCTGGCAAACCCTATCAGCACCGAAGTGTTAGGCCTGGCCGGATTCGACTGGCTGGTGCTGGACGGCGAGCACGCGCCGAACGATATCAGCACCTTTATTCCGCAGCTGATGGCGCTGAAAGGTAGCCCCAGCACTCCGGTGGTGCGCGTGCCAACTAACGAGCCGGTGATTATCAAGCGTCTGCTGGATATCGGGTTCTACAATTTCCTGATCCCGTTTGTGGAAACGGAAGAACAGGCGGCGCTGGCCGTGGCCTCTACGCGCTATCCGCCGGAAGGGATCCGCGGCGTCTCGGTATCGCACCGCGCCAACATGTTTGGCACCGTGCCGGACTATTTCGCCCAGTCCAATAGCAACATCACTATTCTGGTTCAGATTGAAAGCCAGCAGGGCGTTGATAACGTCGATGCGATTGCAGCCACAGACGGCGTGGACGGTATCTTCGTCGGTCCAAGCGATCTGGCTGCGGCGTTTGGGCATCTGGGCAACGCCAGCCACCCGGACGTACAGCGCGCAATACAGCACATCTTTGCCCGCGCCAAAGCGCACGGCAAACCGTGCGGCATTCTGGCGCCGGTTGAAGCCGATGCTCGCCGCTACCTGGAGTGGGGAGCCACGTTCGTTGCCGTCGGCAGCGACCTCGGCGTGTTCCGCTCAGCGACGCAGAAATTAGCGGACGCTTTTAAAAAATAACCATTATTGAGGAAACAGATTATGACGCTGAAAGTGGGTTTTATTGGTCTTGGGATCATGGGTAAACCAATGAGTAAGAACCTGATTAAAGCGGGTTACTCACTGGTGGTATCCGATCACAATCCACAGTCTGTGGCTGAGGTGATGGCGGCGGGCGCGGAAACAGCTACTACCCCTAAAGCCATTGCTGAGCAGTGCGATGTCATCATCACCATGCTGCCAAATTCCCCTCACGTCAAAGAGGTCGCGCTTGGGGAGAACGGCATCATCGAAGGTACGAAGCCAGGCCTGGTGCTGATTGATATGAGCTCTATCGCCCCGCTCGCGAGCCGTGAAATCAGCGAGGCGTTAAAAGCGAAGGGCGTAGAGATGCTGGATGCGCCCGTCAGCGGCGGCGAGCCGAAAGCCATCGACGGTACCCTGTCGGTGATGGTGGGCGGCGATAAGGCCGTGTTCGACAAATACTATGACCTGATGAAAGCGATGGCAGGCTCCGTAGTGCATACCGGAGACATTGGCGCGGGCAACGTTACCAAGCTCGCGAACCAGGTGATTGTGGCGCTGAACATTGCCGCCATGTCTGAAGCGCTGACGCTGGCAACGAAGGCGGGCGTCAATCCGGACCTGGTTTATCAGGCAATCCGTGGCGGTCTGGCGGGCAGTACGGTGCTGGATGCCAAAGCGCCGATGGTGATGGATCGTAATTTCAAACCCGGTTTCCGCATTGATCTGCACATCAAAGATCTGGCGAACGCGCTGGATACGTCTCACGGCGTGGGTGCACAGCTGCCGCTGACCGCTGCGGTTATGGAGATGATGCAGGCGCTGCGTGCGGATGGCCTGGGTACGGCCGATCACAGCGCGATTGCGTGCTACTACGAAAAACTGGCGAAGGTGGAAGTGGCGCGTTAATAGCATCTTGCCCGCACCTGAGGGTGACAGCGGCGCGCAAACCCTCTATACTGCGCGCCGAAGCTGACCAGACAGTCGCCGCTTCGTCGTCGTCCCTTTCGGGGGAGACGGGCGGAGGGGAGGAAAGTCCGGGCTCCATAGGGCAGGGTGCCAGGTAACGCCTGGGGGGGAAACCCACGACCAGTGCAACAGAGAGCAAACCGCCGATGGCCCGCGCAAGCGGGATCAGGTAAGGGTGAAAGGGTGCGGTAAGAGCGCACCGCGCGGCTGGTAACAGTCCGTGGCACGGTAAACTCCACCCGGAGCAAGGCCAAATAGGGGTTCACATGGTACGGCCCGTACTGAACCCGGGTAGGCTGCTTGAGCCAGTGAGCGATTGCTGGCCTAGATGAATGACTGTCCACGACAGAACCCGGCTTATCGGTCAGCTTCAACTCATTCCAAAACAATACGTTGGTGTATCTCAGGCGCTCAGAAGCAGAAATGGGATACACCAACGGTTGCAATGTCCCAAAATGCTCCGCAGCAACGATAGTTATTATGGCTACAAAGTTTATATAAACTATTATCCGCCCCCACTCGTTTCAGGCTCCTGAAAAAGCGCGCCATTGCATTATTCACACTCCTATGTCAGGAGCGAGCGAGTGGCAGATGTGAGAGCTGACAAAATTGATCAGCTTCACGTTGATGAATATATCTCAGGATCTCTTTGGTCGATAGCCCTTCGCCAGTTCTTCTGGTGACATCCTGGGCGACGTTTTGAACGCTCCGAAGGGTTATTCCAACAGTATTTACATGTTGACCTTCATTACCAGGTCGAAGAAATGTCCTTACAGTATAACCTTCGATGTATAGCTGCATGAATAAAAGGAATCAACTCATTCATTGAATATATAAAATGGATTAATGTTTCATTTTTATTAGGATAATATTACATTGAGTGAACGCTATTTATATAATAAATATCAAACGAGCATTGATGCGCTTTAGACAGAGGGAATTATGGCTAAGGGATATATCCTTCATTTGTACGACCTTACCACTTGTGGCGGTCGTGTACTGGAAGGGGCGCCAAATAGAAGAACCAATGGGACTTCAGTTGCCCGAATGGGTGACCGGGTAACATGCGGTAAAGATGGCAATATTTACCGCATCGTCGGTGGCATTGGATGGATTAAAACGGATGGTCGCCTTGTTGCTGGCAGTCTGGACAGTTTCAGCAGCTGTCCCTGTAATGCAAAAATCATCCCGCAGATAACCGTTCAAACTTATGAATCACGCAGCGAATCCAGAACGTCGGCACCGATAACGGTAACCACACCGCCGACAATTTTTTCCTCAAATTCATCACCAGCGGCTGGCCCTGCTGTACTGCGGCCTGTCCCTGTCT
>NZ_JADBQB010000014.1:0-81031 GCF_014895705.1 Enterobacter cloacae complex sp. P27C | reverse complement strand
AGTTCAGTCGGTTAGAATACCTGCCTGTCACGCAGGGGGTCGCGGGTTCGAGTCCCGTCCGTTCCGCCACTTATTAAGACGTTAAGCCTGCCAGTAATGGCAGGCTTAATGGCAAAAAACTTTAGGGGCGTAGCTCAGTTGGTAGAGCACCGGTCTCCAAAACCGGGTGTCGCGAGTTCGAGTCTCTCCGCCCCTGCCATATAGAATCCTTTGCTTCGGCAAAGGATTTTTTTTTGCCTGAAACCCGGTGAAATTTCAGCATTCTTAAATGCAGCCAGCGTCCCTGCTGGCCTCAGCTTCAATCCATTACATTGATTTTTAATAGATCTTTTATTTGCGATTGCTTGTCGCTATTTTGCAGCCAAATCGCATACAGCGGCCGCGAAAGGGTGGTGGAATCCACCACGGTATGCAGTCCAGGCTTGGTATCTGCCCAACGGACTGGTAACCAGGTGCAACCCTTCAGCAAGGGGAGTTGCTGACAGGCAATCTCGGCAGAACTGGTTGTTAACTGTGGAACATCATCAGGTGCGATCAATCCCGTCTCATGTTGCTGAAAATCAGGTCCCCACTCCAGCCGCAAATAGGTCAGGTCTGCTTTCATCTTTGAGGGTTCAGAAGCATAAAGAGCTAGACCGAACTGTCCAACAATCTGGCTGCTAAATTCGTCCATCTTGGGGGCTTCTGTAGTGATCAGCAGATCCAATTGACGCTCATGAAGTTGCTTAACCAGCGACTGACGTTGCGCAATTCTGGCTTCAAACTGTAAATGGCCATGGGAGTGATATAGCCGGGTAAGCCACTGACTGAGCATGCATTCCCACAGAGATGCGCTGGCCCCTATCGAGAACTCGTTGTGCCTCGACGTATGCGCAACCTCTTTGCGCGCTGCCTGCCAGGTATTCATCAATGTCTCCGCATACGGAAGCAGTTTTTCACCAGCAGGCGTGAGGCGGATATTGTTGCGATGGCGGGTAAAAAGATTCACACCCAGTTGATTTTCCAGCTGTCGAATACGAAAACTGACTGCTGACTGCGTCAGGTAAAGGGCTTCAGTGGCTCGCCCGAAGTGACGCGTTCTGCTCACTTCAAGGAAAGTTTTTAGCAATTCCGTATCCACATCTTTCTCCGCAAAATAATTTGTCGTTATGATTTAAATGTTTTGTTTTACACTCTGTCAAGCGTAACTAATACTCCGCGCCATAAATAGCTCGGCCAAAGAATTAGGAGCGTGTAGGATGGCGGAAAGCTTTACGACGACTAATCGTTTTTTCGACAATAAACATTATCCGCGCGGGTTCTCTCGTCACGGCGATTTCACCATCAAAGAGGCGCAGCTGCTTGAGCGTCATGGTTATGCCTTTAACGAGCTGGATCTGGGTAAACGTGAGCCTGCAACTGAAGATGAAAAGCAGTTTGTCTCAGTGTGCCGTGGTGAGCGTGAGCCGCAGTCTGAAGCAGAACGTGTATGGATCAAGTACATGGCTCGCATTAAGCGTCCAAAACGTTTCCATACGCTGTCTGGCGGTAAACCGCAGATGGAAGGTGCAGAAGACTACACCGAGTCTGACGACTAATAAAAAAAGGGGCTACGGCCCCTTTTTTTATGCCAGTAACTTTTGCAGATGCAAAAGCAAACGATCGATCGCCCGATAGCTCAGCGCTTCCTGCAAGTGTTTCCTCGCAATATCAGTACAGCCCTCCACGTCCGCAATGGTTCTGGCTACTTTTAACAAGCGCTGCCACGCACGTATGGAAAGCCCAAAGCGCGTCAACGTCTCCTCCAGCCAAGCCGCATCTTCAACGTTAAGAGAACAAAACTGTCGGATCCCTGCATTATCCAGTCGTGCATTCAGCCTGTTTTGACGGGCATACTGTCTCGCCTGTGCCGCGATAACCCGCTCGCGAACATGCGCGGAGCTTTCACCCAGTTTATCCGTCTGCCTGAGCAGGCCCGGCGGCGGAAGGGGGATTTCCAGTGATAAATCGAAACGGTCGAGAAACGGGCCAGACAGCTTTCCCAGATAGCGCAGCGTCTGCTCTGGCGTACAGCGGTTATGGTTGCCCTGATAATGCCCCGTCGGACTGGGGTTCATCGCCGCCACGAGCTGAAAACGGGCGGGATAGCTTATTTTGGCTCGCGTGCGTGAAATATGTATCTCACCGGATTCAATGGGCTCCCTCAGCGCATCCAGCACGCGGCGCTCAAACTCAGGCAACTCATCGAGAAACAGAATGCCATTGTGTGCCAGCGAGATCTCACCCGGCCCCGGAATAGACCCACCGCCGACCATTGCCGTCAGTGACGCGCTATGATGCGGGGAACGAAAGGGACGTCGACGCCACTGTTTGTGCAACGACGTCGAACCGATCAGGCTATAGATGGCGGCGCTTTCCAGCGCTTCATGGTTATTAAGCGGCGGGAGCAACCCGCTTAGCCTGCTCGCCAGCATGGTTTTGCCCGTACCCGGCGGGCCAATCAGCAGGAGATTGTGCCCACCCGCTGCCGTAATCTCCAGCGCCCGTTTCCCTTGCTCCTGTCCCATGATCTCGCTGAGGTCTTCTGGCGCATCCGCTATAGCCTCGTCGCACTCTTCCGGCTCGGACAGTTCATGGCGGCCTTCCAGCCAGGCGCACACTTCCTGAAGATGCCCGGCGATGAGACATCCCTTTTCTGCAATAAGACTCACTTCTGATGCGTTTTCATTGGCCACAACGATTTGCCGCCCTGCACGTATGGCTTCCAGCGCTCCCGATATCGCACCGGGAACGCCTCTCAGTGCGCCTGTGAGCGCGAGTTCACCCACGAACTCATACGAGCCTAGCCTGGTCGTATTAAGCTGCTCAGAAGCCGCGAGAAGCGCAATTGCGATAGGTAAATCGTATCGCCCACCCTCTTTGGGCAGGTCAGCGGGAGCAAGGTTGATGGTGATCTTCTTTGCGGGGAAGGTATAACCGCTGTTTATTATTGCGCTACGAACGCGGTCCCTGGCCTCTTTAACCGTGGTTTCAGGTAACCCGACAAGCGTGAGTCCGGGCAGCCCATTACTCAAATGAACCTCTACGGAAATAAGCGGAGCCTTTACCCCGAGAGCTGCTCGCGTATAAACAACCGACAGTGACATTTGTACTACCTCCTGGTCTGACTATGCCAGTGCCTGTTTGCTCTGTTTAGCCTCTTTTGACGTATTTATGCTGCCTGTTCAGAGATTTTCAGGGAGCATTGAAACCATTGCATAACTGTGGAAGCACACTCGCAAAATGTAAAAAGGCGCGTTTTAACGGTTAGATCTGCAATAAAAAATGAAAAATATTCACTTCCAAATTTCCTCATATAAAACAATGCGTTCATGAAATTTGGTTCGCTTGCTAACCAAATCCTTCATAAATAAATCTTGTGTTTGATTTAAAAACTGTGATAACTCTTTAGGTATTCCTTCGAACAAGATGCAAAAAGAACTGAAAATGACAGCCCTTCTACGAGTGATTAGCCTGGTCGTGATTAGCGTGGTGGTGATTATTATCCCACCGTGCGGGGCTGCACTTGGACGAGGAAAGGCTTAGAAATCAAGCCTTAACGAACTAAGACCCCCGCACCGAAAGGTCCGGGGGTTTTTTTATGACTAAAAAACTTAAATGAGGAGCAGAGAATGACGACTAGCACAAAATTCTGTTTCTCCAGATTTATGACGGGGAACTAACTATGAATGGGGCACAATGGGTAGTACATGCGTTGCGCGCGCAGGGAGTCGAAACCGTATTCGGTTATCCAGGTGGCGCAATTATGCCGATTTACGATGCACTGTATGACGGCGGCGTGGAACACCTCTTGTGCCGACACGAGCAGGGCGCAGCGATGGCAGCCATCGGCTATGCCCGCGCGACCGGTAAAACCGGTGTGTGCATGGCGACCTCAGGTCCGGGCGCAACGAACCTGATCACCGGCCTGGCTGACGCGCTGCTCGATTCCGTTCCTGTCGTGGCGATTACCGGTCAAGTGGCCTCTCCGTTCATCGGCACCGATGCCTTCCAGGAAGTAGACGTCCTCGGCTTATCGCTGGCCTGCACCAAGCACAGCTTCCTCGTTCAGTCCCTCGAAGAGCTGCCGCGCGTGATGGCCGAAGCGTTCGAGGTTGCCAGTTCTGGCCGTCCTGGCCCGGTTCTGGTAGATATCCCGAAAGATATCCAGGTTGCACCTGGCGATCTGGAGCCGCATTTCTCCACCGTGAAAAGCGACGATGCGTTTCCGCATGCAGAGGTTGAAGAGGCGCGTCAGATGATGGCGCAGGCGAAGCAGCCGATGCTGTACGTCGGCGGCGGGGTGGGGATGGCGCAGGCTGTTCCGGCGCTTCGCGCGTTCCTTGCAACCACGCAAATGCCCGCCACCTGCACCCTGAAAGGTCTGGGTGCGGTAGACGCGGACTACCCGTACTACCTCGGCATGCTGGGAATGCACGGCACTAAAGCGGCAAACCTGGCGGTGCAGGAGTGCGACTTGCTTATCGTCGCAGGCGCCCGTTTTGACGACCGCGTCACCGGCAAGCTGAATACCTTCGCGCCGAATGCCAAAGTGATCCATATGGATATCGACCCGGCGGAGATGAACAAACTGCGTCAGGCGCACGTGGCGTTGCAGGGCGATCTTAACGCGCTGTTACCGGCGCTGGAGCAGCCGCTGGATATCAACGCATGGCGTCAGCACACCGCAGACATGCGCGCTGAGCATGCCTGGCGTTACGATCACCCAGGCGATGCCATCTATGCGCCGCTGCTGTTGAAGCAGTTGTCTGACCGTAAACCCGCCGACAGCGTGGTGACGACGGATGTGGGCCAGCATCAGATGTGGTCAGCCCAGCACATGACCTACACCCGCCCGGAGAACTTCATCACCTCCAGCGGCTTAGGCACGATGGGCTTTGGCCTGCCGGCAGCCGTTGGCGCACAGGTGGCCCGCCCGAACGATACCGTGATCTGTATCTCCGGTGACGGCTCCTTCATGATGAACGTTCAGGAGCTCGGCACCGTGAAGCGCAAGCAGTTACCGCTGAAGATCGTGTTGCTCGATAACCAGCGTTTAGGAATGGTTCGCCAGTGGCAGCAGCTGTTCTTCCAGGAGCGTTACAGCGAGACAACCCTGACCGATAACCCCGATTTCCTCACCCTGGCCAGCGCCTTCGGCATTCCTGGCCAGCACATCACCCGTAAAGACCAGGTTGAAGCGGCACTCGACACCATGCTGTCAAGCGAAGGGCCATACCTGCTTCATGTCTCAATCGACGAGCTTGAGAACGTCTGGCCGTTGGTACCGCCCGGTGCCAGTAACTCACAAATGCTGGAGAAATTATCATGATGCAACATCAGGTCGCTGTGCAGGCTCGCTTCAACCCGGAAACGTTAGAACGCGTATTGCGCGTGGTTCGCCACCGTGGCTTTCAGATTTGCTCTATGAATATGGAAACGGCCACCGACGCCCAGAACATCAGTATCGAATTAACCGTTGCCAGCCCGCGGCCGGTCGACTTACTGTTTAGTCAGTTATCAAAGCTGGTAGACGTTGCCCATGTTGCCATCTGCCAGAGCACAACCACATCACAACAAATCCGCGCTTGAGCGTGACAGGACGAAAAAATGACGACAAAAAAAGCTGATTACATTTGGTTCAATGGTGAGATGGTTCGCTGGGAAGACGCGAAAGTTCACGTGATGTCCCATGCGCTGCACTACGGTACCTCCGTGTTTGAAGGCATCCGTTGCTACGATTCTCACAAAGGGCCAGTGGTGTTCCGCCATCGCGAACACATGCAGCGTCTGCATGACTCAGCCAAAATTTATCGTTTCCCGGTCTCTCAAAGCGTTGATGAGCTGATGGAAGCCTGCCGCGAAGTGATTCGCCAGAACAAACTGACCAGCGCCTATATTCGCCCGCTGGTCTTCGTGGGTGACGTGGGCATGGGCGTGAACCCGCCGGCCGGTTACAACACCGATGTGATCATTGCTGCGTTCCCGTGGGGCGCCTACCTGGGCGCAGAAGCACTGGATCAGGGGATCGACGCAATGGTTTCTTCCTGGAACCGCGTGGCGCCAAACACCATCCCGACTGCCGCAAAAGCGGGCGGTAACTACCTCTCCTCACTGCTGGTCGGCAGCGAAGCGCGCCGCCACGGCTATCAGGAAGGCATCGCCCTCGACGTGAACGGCTACATCTCAGAAGGCGCGGGCGAAAACCTGTTTGAAGTAAAAGACGGCATTCTGTTTACCCCGCCGTTCACCTCTTCCGCGCTGCCGGGCATCACCCGTGATGCGATCATCAAGCTGGCGAAAGATCTGGGTATCGAAGTGCGCGAGCAGGTGCTGTCCCGCGAATCCCTCTACCTGGCAGACGAAGTGTTCATGTCCGGTACCGCGGCTGAAATCACGCCGGTTCGCAGCGTAGACGGTATCCAGGTGGGCGAAGGCCGCTGTGGCCCGGTCACCAAGCGCATTCAGCAAGCGTTCTTCGGCCTCTTCACCGGCGAAACAGAAGATAAATACGGCTGGTTGGATCAGGTTAATCACTAAGTATAAATGTGGGACGGCACGCACCGTCCCATTAAATAGTCAGACGGGAGTCAATAAAGCATGCCTAAGTATCGTTCAGCCACCACTACCCACGGCCGTAACATGGCGGGTGCCCGCGCACTGTGGCGCGCCACCGGAATGACCGACGCCGATTTCGGCAAGCCGATTATCGCCGTGGTGAACTCCTTCACCCAGTTTGTACCGGGCCACGTGCATCTGCGCGATCTCGGTAAGCTGGTTGCCGAGCAAATCGAAGCCTCCGGCGGCGTGGCGAAAGAGTTCAACACCATTGCGGTGGATGACGGTATCGCAATGGGCCACGGGGGAATGCTCTATTCACTGCCGTCGCGCGAGCTGATCGCCGACTCGGTGGAGTATATGGTCAACGCCCACTGCGCCGATGCGATGGTCTGTATCTCCAACTGCGACAAAATCACCCCGGGGATGCTGATGGCCTCCCTGCGTCTGAACATTCCGGTGATCTTCGTCTCCGGCGGTCCGATGGAGGCGGGTAAAACCAAGCTCTCCGACAAAATCATCAAGCTCGACCTGGTCGATGCGATGATCCAGGGCGCAGACCCGAAAGTCTCTGACGAGCAGAGCGATCAGGTGGAACGCTCCGCGTGCCCGACCTGCGGCTCCTGTTCCGGCATGTTCACGGCCAACTCCATGAACTGCCTGACCGAAGCGCTGGGCCTTTCCCAGCCGGGCAACGGCTCGCTGCTGGCGACCCACGCCGACCGTAAGCAGCTGTTCCTCAACGCCGGTAAACGTATCGTTGAGCTGACCAAACGCTACTACGAGCAGGACGATGCCAGCGCGCTGCCGCGCAATATCGCCAGTAAAGCGGCGTTCGAAAACGCCATGACGCTGGATATCGCCATGGGCGGCTCCACTAACACCGTTCTGCACCTGCTGGCCGCCGCGCAGGAAGCCGAAATCGACTTCACCATGAGCGACATCGACAAGCTCTCCCGCAAAGTGCCGCAGCTGTGTAAAGTCGCGCCGAGTACCCAGAAGTACCACATGGAAGATGTGCACCGCGCGGGTGGCGTCATCGGTATCCTGGGCGAGCTGGATCGCGCCGGGCTGCTGAACCGCGACGTGAAAAACGTCCTCGGCCTGACGCTGCCGGAATCGCTGGAACAGTACGACGTGATGCTGACCAAAGACGACGCGGTGAAAAAGATGTTCCGCGCCGGTCCGGCCGGTATTCGCACCACCCAGGCGTTCTCGCAGGATTGCCGCTGGGACACGCTGGATGACGACCGTGCTGAAGGCTGCATTCGCTCGCTGGAGCACGCCTACAGCAAAGACGGCGGTCTGGCGGTGCTGTACGGTAACTTTGCGGAAAACGGCTGCATCGTGAAAACCGCGGGCGTGGACGACAGTATCCTGAATTTCACCGGTCCGGCGAAAGTGTACGAAAGCCAGGACGAGGCGGTAGATGCCATCCTCGGCGGCAAAGTGGTGGAAGGCGACGTGGTTGTCATTCGCTACGAAGGGCCGAAAGGCGGCCCGGGCATGCAGGAGATGCTCTACCCGACCACCTTCCTGAAATCGATGGGCCTCGGTAAAGCCTGTGCGCTGATCACCGACGGTCGTTTCTCCGGCGGCACGTCTGGTCTCTCCATCGGCCACGTCTCCCCGGAAGCGGCAAGCGGCGGCAACATCGCGATCATCGAAGATGGCGATCTGATTGAAATCGACATTCCGAATCGCGGCATTCAGCTCAAGCTGAGCGACCAGGAGATTGCGGCCCGTCGTGAAGCGCAGGAAGCGCGCGGCGACAAAGCCTGGACGCCGAAAGATCGCCAGCGTGAAGTCTCCTTCGCCCTGCGCGCCTACGCGAGCCTTGCAACCAGTGCAGATAAAGGCGCGGTGCGCGATAAATCGAAACTTGGGGGCTAATGATGGCCGAGTCACAACCCTTATCCGCCGCCCCTGAGGGGGCGGAATACCTGAGAGCGGTGCTACGCGCGCCGGTCTATGAAGCTGTGCAGGTCACGCCCCTGCAAAAAATGGAAAAACTCTCCTCGCGCCTCGACAACGTCATTCTGGTGAAGCGTGAAGACCGCCAGCCGGTGCACAGCTTCAAGCTGCGCGGTGCTTACGCGATGATGGCCGGGCTGACGGATGAGCAGAAAGCGCGCGGCGTCATTACCGCGTCGGCGGGCAACCACGCCCAGGGCGTTGCCTTCTCCTCGGCCCGTCTGGGGCTGAAGGCGCTGATCGTGATGCCGGTCGCTACCGCAGACATCAAAGTCGACGCGGTGCGCGGTTTTGGCGGAGAAGTGCTGCTCCACGGCGCGAACTTTGACGAAGCCAAAGCCAAAGCGATCGAGCTGGCGCAGCAGCAGGGTTTTACCTGGGTGCCGCCGTTCGACCATCCGATGGTGATTGCCGGGCAGGGCACGCTGGCGCTTGAGCTGCTGCAGCAGGATGCCCATCTTGACCGCGTCTTCGTCCCGGTGGGCGGCGGCGGGCTGGCGGCAGGCGTGGCGGTGCTGATTAAACAGCTGATGCCGCAGATCAAAGTCATCGCCGTTGAGGCGGAAGACTCTGCCTGCCTGAAGGCGGCGCTGGACGCCGGTCATCCGGTAGACCTGCCGCGTGTCGGGCTGTTTGCCGAGGGCGTGGCGGTGAAGCGCATTGGCGATGAAACGTTCCGTCTGTGCCAGGAGTATCTGGACGATATCGTCACCGTCGACAGCGACGCCATCTGCGCGGCGATGAAAGATCTGTTCGAAGATGTACGTGCGGTGGCGGAGCCGTCCGGCGCGCTGGCGCTGGCGGGGATGAAAAAATACATCGCCCAGCACAACATTCGCGGCGAACGTCTGGCGCACGTGCTCTCTGGTGCGAACGTGAACTTCCACGGCCTGCGCTACGTTTCCGAGCGCTGCGAGTTGGGCGAACAGCGTGAAGCGCTGCTGGCGGTGACCATCCCGGAAGAAAAGGGCAGCTTCCTCAAGTTCTGCCAGCTGCTGGGCGGTCGTTCGGTAACGGAGTTCAACTACCGCTTTGCCGATGCGAAAGATGCCTGCATTTTTGTCGGCGTGCGTCTGAGCCGTGGCGTGGAGGAGCGTAAAGAGATCCTCAGCCTGCTGCATGAAGGCGGCTACAGCGTGGTCGATCTGTCCGACGATGAAATGGCTAAGCTGCATGTGCGTTACATGGTTGGCGGTCGTCCCTCAAAGCCGCTCCAGGAACGCCTGTTCAGCTTCGAGTTTCCGGAATCACCGGGCGCCTTGCTCAAGTTCCTGCACACGCTCGGCACGCACTGGAACATCTCTCTGTTCCACTACCGCAGCCACGGCACCGACTACGGGCGCGTGCTGGCGGCGTTCGAACTGGGCGAGCACGAGCCGGATTTCGAAACGCGCCTGAACGAGCTGGGCTATGAGTGCCACGACGAAACCCATAACCCGGCGTTCAGGTTCTTTCTGGCTGGCTAGTGGTTCGGCAATATCGTCCAGAACGCATCAATAAGCGGCTCATGCAGCCGCTTTTTTTGTGCGCACACGCCCAGCTCAAACGGCGTCTTCTCGTCGCTGCGCTCCAGAATCATCACGCGATTACGCACCGGTTCCGGGCTGTTTTCCAGCACCACTTCCGGCAGCAGCGCCACGCCGCAGCCGAGCGCCACCATCGACACCATCGCCTCATGACCGCTAACGGTGGCGTAAATCGACGGATTGCTGATTTTCTGACGGCGGAACCACAGCTCGATGCGGCGGCGCACCGGCCCCTGATCGGCCATGATAAACGGCACCGTCGACCAGTCCGGTTTTTCTACCGATACCTGATTACGCACCGGGCAGGGCAGGGCCGGGGCAATCAGCACCACCGCCAGATTCTCCAGCATCGAGAACGCCACCGCGCCCGGCAGGGTTTCGGGTTTTCCGGCGATGGCGAGATCCGCTTCGCCGGTCACCACTTTTTCCATTGCGTCGGCGGCGTCGCCGGTGGTGAGCTTAATTTCAACCGACGGATGCGCTGCGCGGAAGCGGTCAAGGATGGGGGGCAGATGGCTGTAGGCGGCGGTCACGGAGCAAAAAATATGCAGCTCACCGGAGAGTGATGGCCCCTGCTGATCAATAGAGTGCCGCAACTGCTGGTACTGTAACAGCGTCTGCTGGGCAAAAATGCGCAGCTCTTCGCCCGCTTCCGTGAGGGTAACGGTACGGTTATCGCGCACGAAAAGCGGCTGGCCGAGGTCTTCCTCAAGGCGCTGGATCTGGCGCGAAAGCGTGGACGGGCTGACGTGCATCGCCCGGGCGCTGCGGCCAAAGTGACGGCTTTCCGCCAGGTGCAGGAACATTTTTAGATCGCGTAAATCCACCGATTCCACTCCCTCTTTTTACATTGCAAAAATTGCAATGTGACGTTGTGAATATATCAATTTCCGCAATAAATTTCCTGTTGTAATGTGGGTACATTCTCGCTGAAACGCAAACCGAACAATAAGACACACAACATCACGAGGTATCACCCATGGCTAACTACTTTAATACACTGAACTTGCGCCAGCAGCTGGCGCAGCTGGGCAAATGCCGCTTCATGGCGCGCGATGAATTTGCCGATGGCGCGAGCTACCTTCAGGGTAAAAAAGTGGTCATCGTCGGCTGCGGCGCACAGGGTCTGAACCAGGGCCTGAACATGCGTGACTCCGGTCTGGATATCTCTTACGCCCTGCGTAAAGAAGCGATTGCCGAGAAGCGCGCTTCATGGCGTAAAGCAACCGAAAACGGCTTCAAAGTGGGTACCTATGAAGAGCTGATCCCGCAGGCGGACCTGGTCGTTAACCTGACGCCGGACAAGCAGCACTCTGACGTGGTGCGTTCCGTACAGCCGCTGATGAAAGACGGCGCCGCGCTGGGTTACTCCCACGGCTTCAACATCGTTGAAGTGGGCGAGCAGATCCGTAAAGACATCACCGTAGTGATGGTGGCGCCGAAGTGCCCGGGTACCGAAGTGCGTGAAGAGTACAAGCGTGGCTTCGGCGTGCCGACGCTTATCGCAGTTCACCCGGAAAACGATCCGAAAGGCGAAGGCATGGCGATTGCCAAAGCCTGGGCAGCTGCCACCGGCGGTCACCGCGCTGGCGTGCTGGAATCTTCCTTCGTTGCGGAAGTGAAATCTGACCTGATGGGCGAGCAGACCATTCTGTGTGGCATGCTGCAGGCGGGTTCTCTGCTTTGCTTCGACAAGCTGGTGGAAGAAGGTACCGACCCGGCATACGCAGAAAAACTGATTCAGTTCGGCTGGGAAACCATCACCGAAGCGCTGAAGCAGGGCGGCATTACGCTGATGATGGACCGTCTGTCCAACCCGGCAAAACTGCGTGCTTACGCGTTGTCTGAACAGCTGAAAACCATTATGGCGCCGCTGTTCCAGAAACATATGGACGACATCATCTCCGGCGAATTCTCTTCCGGCATGATGGCGGACTGGGCCAACGACGACAAGAAACTGCTGACCTGGCGTGAAGAGACCGGTAGAACTGCGTTCGAAACTGCGCCGCAGTATGAAGGTAAAATCGGCGAGCAGGAGTACTTCGATAAAGGCGTACTGATGATTGCGATGGTGAAAGCAGGCGTTGAGCTGGCGTTCGAAACCATGGTGGATTCCGGCATCATCGAAGAGTCGGCGTACTACGAATCTCTGCACGAGCTGCCGCTGATCGCGAACACCATCGCCCGTAAGCGTCTGTACGAAATGAACGTGGTTATCTCTGATACCGCAGAATACGGTAACTATCTGTTCTCTTACGCCTGCGTACCGCTGCTGAAAGAGTTCATGACCACACTGCAGACGGGCGATCTGGGCAAAGCGATTGCGGAAGGTGCCGTGGATAACGCGCAGCTGCGCGACGTAAACGAAGCGATTCGCAGCCACCAGATCGAGAAAGTGGGCCACAAACTGCGTGGCTACATGACCGATATGAAACGTATTGCTGTAGCAGGTTAACAACCTTGTCGGGTGGCGCTTCGCTTACCCGACCTACAAAAACGTAAGATGTAGGCCGGGTAAGGCGCAGCCGCCACCCGGCTTTTTTATTTGCGATACAGCACTTTAATAATGTGATAACCGAACTGGGTATGCAGCGGACCGGTTGGCTCCAGCACCGGGCAGGAGAAGACCACTTTATCGAACGCCGGAACCATCTGGCCTTGACGGAATTCGCCTAAATCGCCGCCACGCTTGCCGGACGGGCAAATAGAGTGCTTCTTCGCCAGCTTGCCGAAGTCGGCGCCGTTTTTGATCTGCTCCAGAAGATCCAGAGCCAGTTTCTCTTCTTTAACAAGAATATGCAGTGCTGCTGCTGTTTTTGCCATGATCGTGCCTTGAGTGGTATGGATTAGGCTCGCTATACTACCACGCTGTTATTCTCCCCTCCTGACTTTCATTGAGCGATCATTTATGCGTCTAAATCCCGGACAACAACAAGCCGTCGAATTTGTAACCGGACCGTGTCTGGTGCTGGCGGGTGCAGGATCCGGTAAAACGCGCGTCATCACCAATAAGATTGCGCACCTGATCCGCGGCTGCGGCTATCAGGCCCGCCACATTGCGGCGGTTACCTTTACCAACAAAGCGGCGCGCGAGATGAAAGAGCGTGTTGGCCAGACGCTGGGGCGCAAAGAGGCGCGCGGGCTGATGATCTCTACCTTCCACACGCTGGGGCTGGATATCATTAAACGTGAATACGCCGCGCTGGGGATGAAATCCAACTTTTCGCTGTTCGATGACACCGACCAGGTGGCGTTGCTCAAAGAGCTCACCGAGGGGCTGATCGAGGATGATAAGGTGCTGTTGCAGCAGCTGATCTCAACGATCTCGAACTGGAAAAACGATCTGATGACCCCAGCCCAGGCTGCGGCGATCGCCAAAGGCGAACGGGATCGGATCTTTGCCCACTGCTATGGTCTGTACGACGCGCACATGAAAGCGTGCAACGTGCTGGACTTCGACGATCTGATCCTCTTGCCGACGCTGCTTTTACAGCGAAATGAAGAGGTGCGCGAGCGCTGGCAGAATAAAATCCGCTACCTGCTGGTGGATGAATATCAGGACACCAACACCAGCCAGTACGAGCTGGTGAAGCTGCTGGTGGGGCAGCGCGCGCGCTTCACCGTGGTTGGCGATGATGACCAGTCAATTTACTCCTGGCGCGGTGCACGCCCGCAAAACCTGGTGCTTCTGAGCAAAGATTTCCCCGCGCTGCAGGTGATTAAGCTGGAGCAGAACTACCGTTCCTCCGGGCGCATCCTGAAGGCGGCAAACATCCTGATTGCCAATAACCCGCACGTATTTGAAAAGCGTCTCTTCTCCGAGCTTGGCTACGGTACGGAGCTGAAGGTGCTCAGCGCCAATAATGAAGAGCATGAGGCGGAGCGCGTGACGGGTGAACTGATCGCCCACCACTTCGTCAATAAAACCGAATACAAGGATTACGCGATCCTCTATCGCGGCAATCACCAATCGCGCGTCTTTGAAAAGATGCTGATGCAGAACCGCATTCCGTACAAAATTTCCGGCGGCACTTCGTTCTTCTCGCGGCCAGAAATTAAAGATCTGCTGGCCTATCTGCGCGTGCTCACGAACCCGGATGACGACAGCGCGTTTCTGCGCATCGTGAATACACCAAAGCGCGAGATTGGTCCGGCGACGCTGCAAAAGCTAGGCGAATGGGCGATGACCCGCAATAAGAGCCTGTTTACCGCCAGCTTTGATATGGGGCTGAGCCAGACGCTGACGGGGCGCGGGTATGATAATTTAACCCGCTTCACCCACTGGCTGGGTGAAGTGCAGCGCCTGGCTGAGCGCGAGCCCGTGGCGGCGGTACGCGATCTGATCCACGGCATTGACTACGAATCCTGGCTGTACGAAACCTCTGCCAGCCCGAAAGCGGCAGAAATGCGTATGAAAAACGTTAACCAGCTTTTTAGCTGGATGACCGAAATGCTGGAAGGCTCTGAGATAGATGAGCCGATGACGTTAACGCAGGTGGTCACCCGCTTTACCCTGCGCGACATGATGGAGCGCGGCGAGAGCGAAGAAGAGGCCGACCAGGTTCAGCTGATGACGCTGCATGCGTCAAAAGGGCTGGAGTTCCCGTATGTGTATCTGGTCGGTATGGAAGAAGGTTTATTGCCGCACCAGAGCAGCATTGATGAAGATAATGTCGACGAGGAGCGCCGTCTGGCCTACGTGGGGATCACCCGCGCGCAAAAGGAGCTGACATTTACGCTCTGTAAAGAGCGCCGTCAGTACGGTGAACTCGTGCGTCCGGAACCCAGCCGTTTCCTGCTGGAACTGCCGCAGGACGATCTGATCTGGGAACAGGAGCGCAAAGTGATTACCGCGGAAGAGCGGATGCACAAAGGACAGGCTAACGTGGCGAACATTCGCGCCATGTTGGCAAAAGCTAAAGAGAAGGGATAATGATGAGTAGGCCGGGTAAGGCGAAGCCGCCACCCGGCAGTGTTCAGCGTATTACTTCACCTCAAGCACCCAGTGCACATAGCTCTGCCACTGGCACTCCTGCTCGATCATCTCTGCCCCAAGCGGGTGATTCTCAATCCAGTTTTCCGGCAGCGTCAGCGTCAGCTTCTCATCATCGGCTAGCAGATTAATGGCGGGTAACAAATCATCGCGGCGGCGGCTGGCAAACAGAATTGCCAGACGCAGCAGGCGACACAGATGCTCGGCCACGCGCGGCGGTACGGCATTTTGCTGATGCAAAGAGGAGAGATCGACGGCGTTGGTCTGGTTCAGCAGCAGCGTTGCCAGCAGCTTTTTCTGTGCGGGCGTGTAGCCCGGCAAATCCAGGTTGCGCACCAGATACGCTGCGTGAGCAGGTGCCTGCTTAAAATCTATACTGAGCCCCACCTCGTGCAGCGCACAGGCGCTCAGCAATAAATCGCGGCTCAGATGATCAAGATCCCAGGCGTTAGCGACCTGGTCGGCAAAGCGTGATGCCAGCTGTGATACGCGGCCAGCCTGATCGATATCAACCAGAAAACGACGCTGGACGTTGCGCAGCGTACGGTTGCGGATGTCCTGATCCACCGACAGATGCAGCATCCCGTAGACCAGACCTTCGCGCAGCGCGCCGCCGGCCAGGGTCATACACTGGATATTAAGTTCGGTGAATATGGCGATCAGAATGGCCAGCCCGCTTGGGAAAACCAGGGCTCGTTCCAGCGTCAGGCCTTCAATTTCCAGCTCTTCCAGACGTCCGCACTGAATGGCACGCTGTTTAAGCTGCTGAAGTTTGGCAAGCGTGATCCGCTCGTCCATGCCCTGCGCCATCATGATTTCCTGCAGGGCCTGCACGGTACCCGAAGCCCCGACGCAGACTTTCCAGCCGTGATAGCGCAGTTCGTCCATTACCGGGCGTAGCACTGCGCGCGCGGCGTTTTCCGCCTCGTCGAAGTTCTCTTTACCCAGATTCCGGTCAGTAAAGTAACGTTCAAGCCAGGTTACGCAGCCCATCGACAGGCTGAACAGCGACGTCGCCTGCGCGCCGGTGCCGGTTACCAGTTCGGTACTGGCACCGCCGATATCCACCACCAGACGGCGATCGTCACCCCCGGTGGTGTGGGCAACGCCCTGGTAGATCAGGCGTGCTTCTTCTTCACCGCTGATAACCTGAACCGGACACCCCAGAATTTCCTGCGCTTTGGCAATAAAATCTACGGCGTTAACCGCCAGTCTGAGCGTCGCTGTGGCGACAACGGTGATTTGAGCATGCGGGATATCCTGCAGACGCTCAGCAAAGAGCCGCAGGCACTGCCAGCCACGTTCCATGGCTTCAGGTGAGAGGTAATTATCGCTGCTCAGGCCCGCCGCGAGGCGGACCTTGCGCTTAATGCGCGTCAGCGTTTGTATGCTTCCCGCCACCTCACGCACAACCAGCATATGAAAACTATTCGAACCGAGATCAATTGCCGCATAGAGCGAGGTGGAGCTGAGCATAATGTATTAACCTGAACGACGACGATTACGCGGTGCGCCGCCTGAACGACGCGGACCATTGCCGGAGCGCGGGCGGGAAAGACGCTTAGGCGGCGGCAGTTCGCTTAACAGCGCTTCCGGATTGTATTTACTCTGCGGAATAGAGTGACCGATGTAGGTCTCAATGGCTGGAAGATTCAGCGCATACTCTTCACACGCAAGGCTAATCGAGTGACCGCTTGCGCCCGCACGACCAGTACGACCGATACGGTGTACGTAGTCTTCGCAGTCGTCTGGCAGATCGTAGTTAAAGACGTGCGTCACGGCTGGAATGTGTAAACCACGTGCCGCCACATCGGTTGCGACCAGAATATCAAGATCGCCACGGGTGAACTCGTCGAGGATACGAAGGCGTTTTTTCTGCGCCACGTCGCCGGTCAACAGGCCAACACGGTGACCGTCGGCAGCCAGATGGCCCCAGATGTCTTCACAGCGGTGTTTAGTGTTCGCGAAGATAATGGCGCGATCGGGCCACTCTTCTTCGATCAACGTTTGCAGCAGACGCATTTTCTCTTCATTGGAAGGATAGAAGAGCTCTTCTTTAATGCGGTGGCCCGTTTTCTGCTCCGGCTCCACTTCCACATACTCGGCGTTGTTCATCTGCTCGAACGCCAGCTCGCGTACGCGATAAGAAAGGGTGGCAGAGAACAGCATGTTCAGGCGCTGATTTGCCGGCGGCATGCGGCGGAACAGCCAGCGGATATCTTTAATGAAGCCCAGATCGTACATGCGGTCAGCTTCATCAAGCACCACAACCTGGATGGCGCCGAGGTTGATATGGTTCTGTTTGGCGTAGTCGATAAGACGGCCAGTGGTACCAATCAGGATATCCACGCCGCTTTCCAGCACTTTCAGCTGCTTATCGTAGCCGTCGCCGCCATAGGCCAGGCCAAGCTTCAGGCCAGTAGCCTGTGCCAGGGGTTCAGCGTCTGCATGGATCTGTACCGCCAGTTCTCGCGTCGGGGCCATAATTAGCGCGCGCGGCTGGTTAACTTTGCGGTCTGCAATCGCTGGGTGAGAAAGTAAATAATGGAACGTTGACGTTAAAAACGCCATCGTTTTGCCGGTACCGGTTTGCGCCTGCCCTGCAACATCGCGACCGGCCAGCGTCAGCGGCAGGGCGAGAGCCTGAATGGGCGTGCAGTTATGAAACCCTTTTGTTTCAAGGGCTTCGATCACTTTTGGGTGCAGGGCGAAGTCGGAAAACTTCTGTTCTGTTAAATGTGTTTTGCTCATAGTGTGGTAGAATATCAGCTTACTATTGCTTTACGAAAGCGTATCCGGTGAAATAAAGTCAACCTTTAGTTGGTTAATGCGACATCAACACGTCGTTGGTGGAGACAAAACCAACGTACCAGGCTTATTCCTGTGGAGTTATATATGAGCGATAAAATTATTCACCTGACTGACGACAGTTTTGACACGGACGTACTTAAGGCTGACGGGCTGATCCTCGTCGATTTCTGGGCTGAATGGTGTGGTCCTTGCAAAATGATCGCCCCGATTCTGGATGAGATCGCTGACGAATATCAGGGCAAACTGACGGTTGCCAAGCTGAACATCGACCAGAACCCGGGCACCGCACCGAAATACGGTATCCGTGGCATCCCGACCCTTCTGCTGTTCAAAAACGGCGAAGTGGCGGCGACCAAAGTGGGCGCGCTGTCCAAAGGTCAGCTGAAAGAGTTCCTGGACGCTAACCTGGCGTAAGGTTTCTCCGCTGTGCGTCCAGAGCCCCCGGCTAAATGATGTGGAACTCTGGACGCCCGGCTGAAGTCGTGCTAAGTTAGCTATGACTTCGTTTTAAACATATCTATTGTTTGAATCTTGTTTTACCCGATACTTCCCTTTGTTGACATGAACAATGCGTGAAGTGGCTAAATTCCGGGCTTGTCACTCAATCCGTCTTGTCGTTTCAGTTCTGCGTTCTTTCCCTGTGACCAGACAGCGAACAGACATGAGGTGATGGCCGCTAAACAGGCATGGATGACCCTGCCATACCATTCACAACATTAAGTTCGAGAATCACTCCGAGTTTAAGAACCCACACCATTATGAATCTTACCGAATTAAAGAATACGCCGGTTTCTGAGCTGATCACTCTCGGCGAAAATATGGGACTGGAAAACCAGGCTCGTATGCGCAAGCAGGACATCATTTTCGCCATCCTGAAGCAGCACGCTAAGAGTGGCGAAGATATCTTTGGCGACGGTGTGCTGGAGATATTGCAAGACGGATTTGGTTTCCTCCGCTCTGCAGACAGCTCCTACCTCGCCGGCCCTGACGACATCTACGTATCCCCCAGCCAAATCCGCCGTTTCAACCTCCGCACTGGTGACACCATTTCAGGTAAGATTCGTCCTCCTAAAGAGGGTGAACGCTACTTTGCGCTGTTGAAAGTCAATGAAGTTAACTTCGATAAACCAGAAAACTCGCGTAACAAGATCCTCTTTGAGAACTTAACGCCTCTGCACGCGAACTCTCGCCTGCGCATGGAGCGTGGTAACGGTTCTACCGAAGACTTAACCGCGCGCGTCCTGGATCTGGCATCGCCAATCGGTCGCGGCCAGCGTGGTCTGATTGTGGCCCCGCCAAAAGCGGGTAAAACCATGCTGCTGCAGAACATCGCGCAGAGCATTGCCTACAACCACCCAGACTGCGTGCTGATGGTGCTGCTGATTGACGAACGTCCGGAAGAAGTGACCGAGATGCAGCGTCTGGTTAAAGGTGAAGTGGTTGCTTCTACCTTCGACGAGCCAGCATCTCGCCACGTTCAGGTTGCGGAAATGGTTATCGAGAAGGCGAAACGCCTGGTTGAGCACAAGAAAGACGTGATCATCCTGCTTGACTCCATCACCCGTCTGGCGCGTGCCTACAACACCGTGGTGCCAGCTTCCGGTAAAGTGTTGACCGGTGGTGTGGACGCTAATGCCCTGCACCGTCCAAAACGCTTCTTCGGTGCGGCACGTAACGTGGAAGAGGGCGGCAGCCTGACCATCATCGCAACGGCGCTGATCGATACCGGCTCCAAAATGGACGAGGTTATCTACGAAGAGTTTAAAGGTACAGGTAACATGGAACTGCACCTCTCTCGTAAAATCGCAGAAAAACGCGTCTTCCCGGCTATCGATTACAACCGTTCCGGTACCCGTAAGGAAGAGCTGCTCACCACGCAGGAAGAGCTGCAGAAAATGTGGATCCTGCGCAAAATCATCCATCCAATGGGTGAAATTGACGCGATGGAGTTCCTCATTAACAAACTGGCGATGACCAAAACCAACGACGATTTCTTCGACATGATGAAGCGCTCGTAACGTAAATAAAGCCAGCGAACGCCACGTTTTTACGTGGCGTTTTTCTTTTATGGACTATACGCTAGTATCGCCTACTCCCAATTTTGACCGGTCAGTGCGACAATAAGATAATTCGCACAGTAAAAACATTAATAGCTTGAATAATAAACAAATGGAATTGTAAGAGGTTTGCTTTATAACTTCAGGCGCGGCCCCTTGATGGTTATACTTCCTTGACTAACATTTGTTGAGAACATCCATTGTGAACCTACTTGATACGTTTACTGAACTAACCAGTATTTTCTTGTTTACCACCTGCTTTTTGTTTCTGGCACGTAAGGTTGCAAAATATCTGGGCTTAGTGGATAAACCCAACTTCCGTAAACGTCATCAAGGCATGATCCCTCTGGTCGGTGGCATCTCTGTTTTTGCGGGGATCTGCTTCACTTTTGCTATTGCAGATTACTATATTCCGCATGCCAGGCTTTATCTCATATGCTCAACAGTTCTTGTTGTGATTGGTGCGCTGGACGATAGATACGACATCAGCGTCAAAATCCGCGCTTTCGTTCAGGCAGCTGTCGCTATTGCAATGATGGTGTTTGCTAAGTTGCACCTGAGTAGCCTGGGCTATATTTTCGGGGCCTGGGAGATGGAACTCGGCCCATTCGGCTATTTCCTGACACTTTTTGCCGTGTGGGTGGCGATTAACGCGTTCAACATGGTTGACGGTATTGATGGTTTGCTTGGTGGCCTGTCCTGCGTCTCATTTGCCGCCATTGGTTTCATTTTATGGTTCGATGGGCAATATAGCCTTGCTATGTGGTGTTTCGCCATGATTGCTGCCATCCTGCCTTATATCCTGTTAAATCTCGGCGCATTGGGCCGACGCTATAAAGTCTTCATGGGCGATGCGGGTAGCACGCTTATCGGCTTTACCGTCATTTGGATCTTGCTGGAAACTACTCAGGGCGATGTGCATCCCATCAGCCCGGTAACGGCGCTATGGATTATTGCCATCCCCTTAATGGATATGGTTGCGATTATGTATCGCCGCCTGCGTAAAGGAATGAGTCCATTCTCTGCTGACCGTCAGCACATTCATCATTTGATCATGCGAGCCGGATTCACTTCCCGGCAGGCATTTGTGCTTATTACGCTGGCGGCTGCTATTCTAGCGGGGATTGGCGTGACGGCGGAATATACGCACTTTGTGCCTGAGTGGGCCATGTTGGTATTGTTCTTGCTAGCATTTTCTCTCTACGGCTACTGCATTAAGCGCGCATGGAAGGTGGCGCGATTCATTAAACGTATTAAGCGCAGGATGCGACGTAACAGTAGCAAAAACACAACATTAACTAAGTAAAACCGGGACTATGATGACTCAACCGTTGGCGGGAGCGAAATCAGTGGTAACAGAGAATGAACTGGACATTCGGGGTTTGTTTCGCGTGTTATGGGCAGGCAAACTTTGGATTGTGGGGATCGCGCTGGGGTTTGCACTGTTAGCGCTAGCCTACACGTTCTTTGCAAAACAGGAGTGGAGCGCCACGGCAATCACGGACAGACCCACGGTTAACATGCTCGGGGGGTACTACTCCCAGCAGCAGTTCCTGCGAAACCTGGATATTAAAGCCAGCCTTGCCACCCCGGATCAGGCTTCCGTTATGGATGAGGCCTACAAAGAGTTTGTGATGCAGCTGGCCTCGTGGGATACGCGCCGCGATTTCTGGTCCCAGACAGATTACTTCAAGCAGCGTCGGGTTGATAACACCAAAGCCGATGCCGCGCTGCTGGACGATCTGATTAACAATATTCAGTTTATGCCGGGCGACGTGCTGCGTAACGTCAACGACAGCGTCAAGCTGATTGCCGAAACCGCGCCGGATGCAAACAACCTGTTGCGCCAGTACGTCGCGTTTGCCAGCCAGCGTGCCGCCAGCCATCTGAATGAAGAGCTTAAAGGCGCCTGGGCAGCCCGCACTATCCAAATGAAGGCGCAGGTCAAACGTCAGGAAGAGGTGGCAAACGCCATTTTTGCGCGCCGCGTGCATAACATTCAGCAGGCGCTGAAAATTGCGGAACAGCACAACATTTCCCGCACTGAGACGGATGTTCCGGCTGATGAATTGCCTGATTCTGAAATGTTCCTTCTTGGTCGCCCAATGCTGCAGGCCCGTCTGGAAAACCTGCAGGCCGTTGGGCCTGATTTTGACCTCGATTACGACCAAAATCGCGCGATGCTTAACACGCTTAATGTCGGTCCCTCCCTGGACCCGCGTTTTCAGACCTATCGTTATTTGAGAACGCCTGAAGAACCTGTAAAACGCGACAGTCCGCGCCGCGCATTCCTGATGATCATGTGGGGTATTGTGGGTGCACTCGTTGGTGCTGGCGTGGCGTTAACGCGTCGTCGTACAAACTAAGAACGCCGTTTACGATGAAGGCTGCGGCCTTCATCGCCTAATCGAAGAGAATCGATGTGAAAGTACTTACCGTATTTGGCACCAGGCCGGAGGCCATTAAGATGGCGCCTCTGGTTCATGCGCTGGCCAGCGATCCTGATATTGAAGCGAAGGTCTGCGTCACGGCCCAGCACCGTGAGATGCTCGATCAGGTCCTAACCCTCTTTTCCATCGTCCCGGATTACGACCTTAATATTATGAAGCCGGGACAGGGATTGACGGAAATAACCTGCCGCATTCTGCAGGATCTCAAGCCGATCCTGGAGTCATTCAAGCCCGACGTCGTGCTGGTGCACGGGGATACCACGACGACGATGGCAACAAGCCTGGCCGCGTTTTACCAGCGTATTCCCGTCGGCCATGTTGAAGCGGGTCTGCGCACCGGCAATCTTTATTCTCCATGGCCGGAAGAGGCCAACCGTACGCTTACCGGGCATCTGGCGATGTATCACTTTGCGCCAACCGAGAACTCTCGCCAGAATCTGCTGCGTGAAAATGTCGCCGATAACAAGATCTTTGTGACCGGCAATACGGTCATTGACGCGTTGATTTGGGTACGCGATCGCGTGCTGGCAAACAGCGATCTGCAGAAAGAACTCGCTGCCCGCTATCCTTTCCTGAATAACGGCAAAAAAACCATTCTGGTCACTGGCCACCGTCGCGAAAGCTTTGGTCGGGGCTTTGAGCAAATCTGTCACGCGCTGGCTGAAATCGCCGCGCAGAACGACGATGTGCAAATTGTCTATCCGGTACACCTTAACCCTAACGTCAGCGAGCCGGTCAACCGCATCCTGGGCCACGTCGAAAACGTCCTGCTGATTGAACCGCAGGACTACATGCCGTTTGTCTGGCTGATGAACCACGCCTGGCTGATCCTCACCGATTCCGGTGGGATTCAGGAAGAAGCGCCCTCTCTTGGCAAGCCGGTGCTGGTGATGCGTGAAACCACTGAACGTCCGGAAGCGGTTAAAGCCGGGACCGTGCGTCTTGTCGGCACCAACGCACAGCTCATCGTCGAAGAGGTCACGCGCCTTCTGCACGACGATGAAGCGTATCAGGCGATGAGCCGGGCCCACAATCCCTACGGAGACGGGCAGGCTTGTGGCCGTATTTTGCAAGCACTTAAACACAATCGGGTATCGCTATGAGTTTTACTACCATCTCTGTTATTGGTCTTGGCTACATTGGCCTGCCTACTGCGGCGGCATTCGCCTCCCGTCAAAAGCAGGTTGTTGGTGTGGATATCAACGCACGTGCGGTAGAAACCATTAATCGTGGCGAAATTCATATTGTGGAGCCCGATCTTGACCGCGTGGTGAAAGAGGCGGTTGATGGCGGCTTCCTGCGCGCCAGCACGATGCCAGTGGAAGCGGATGCCTACCTGATTGCCGTTCCAACGCCCTTTAAAGGCGACCACGAGCCCGATATGGTCTACGTCGAGGCGGCGGCAAAATCTATTGCCCCCGTGCTGAAGAAAGGGGCGCTGGTAATTCTGGAGTCGACTTCTCCCGTCGGCGCTACCGAGCAGATGGCGCAGTGGCTGGCCGATGCGCGTCCTGATTTACGCTTCCCGCAGCAGGCCGGTGAGCAGGCGGATATCAACATCGCCTACTGCCCGGAGCGCGTGCTGCCGGGGCAGGTGATGGTCGAACTGATTAAAAACGACCGGGTGATAGGCGGCATGACGCCGGTCTGTTCTGAACGCGCCAGCGCGCTGTACAAGATTTTCCTGGAAGGCGAATGCGTGGTAACCAACTCCCGCACCGCCGAGATGTGCAAGCTGACGGAAAACAGCTTCCGTGACGTTAACATCGCATTCGCAAACGAACTGTCGCTGATCTGTGCCGATCAGGGGATTAACGTCTGGGAGTTAATCCGCCTGGCGAATCGCCATCCGCGCGTCAACATTCTCCAGCCTGGCCCAGGGGTGGGCGGTCACTGTATCGCCGTCGACCCGTGGTTTATCGTGGCGCAGAACCCGGCGCAGGCGCGCCTGATTCGCACCGCGCGTGAAGTGAACGATAGCAAACCTCACTGGGTGCTCAACCAGGTTAAAGCGACGGTAGCGGATTGTCTGGCAGAGAGCGGCAAGCGCGCCAGCGAGCTGAAAATTGCCTGCTTTGGTCTGGCATTCAAACCCAATATTGACGATCTGCGCGAAAGCCCGGCGATGGAAATTGCTGAGATGATTGCCGAATGGCATAAGGGCGAAACGCTGGTGGTCGAGCCAAATATTCATGAACTGCCGGCAAAACTGGCGGGGCACTGCACGCTGACGGCACTCAATGACGCGCTGGCGACGGCGGACGTGCTGGTGCTGCTGGTGGACCATAAAGAGTTTAAAGCGACGTCCGGTGATGCAGTGCGTCAGCAGTATGTGGTTGATACGAAAGGCGTCTGGCGTTGAGTGCACTCCACGGCGTGCTGGAATCCCTTGAGTGGGAAAGCGCATTTTTTGCCTGCCCCTCGGCGATAGTCCGCTGGCGCGAGAATGCGCCCGCCCTGCAGGAAGTGGACTTCAGCGCCTGGCAGCGCGTGCAGGCTAAGATCCCGGCGGACCGTGCCGACCTGCTTGACGCGCTCCAGCAACACGGTTTTCAGCTGGTTGAAGGCGAGGTAGACCTTGCCATCACCCTCACCCGGCACGATGCGTCCGGCGCGGAAATTGCAACGGAACAGGACATTCCTGTGCTGCGCCAGATGGCGGCCCGGGCGTTTGCGCAAAGCCGCTTTCGCACGCCCTGGTATGCGCCTGACGATAGCGGACGTTTCTATGCCCAGTGGGTAGAGAATGCGGTCAAAGGTACCTTTGACCACGTCTGCCTGATTTTCCGTGCAGCGAACGGCCAGATCCAGGGATTTGTCTCGCTGCGCAAGCTTAACGAGCGCGAGGCGCGTATTGGCTTATTAGCCGGGCGCGGCATGGGGGAGAAACTCATGCAGGCGGCGCTGCACTGGGCGCAGCTGCAGCAGGTTGAGACGCTGCGGGTGGCGACCCAGGTGGGCAACACCGCCGCGCTTAAACGTTATATTGCGAGTGGTGCCAACATCGACGCCACCGCCTACTGGTTATACAGGTGACAAGATGATTCCATTTAACGCACCACCCGTCGTGGGAACCGAGCTCGACTATATGCAGTCTGCCATGGGCAGCGGCAAACTCTGCGGTGACGGCGGTTTTACCCGTCGCTGTCAGCAGTGGATGGAGCAGCGTTTTCGCAGTGCTAAAGTGCTGCTGACCCCGTCCTGCACGGCATCGCTGGAAATGGCGGCACTGCTGCTGGATATCCAGCCCGGTGATGAAGTGATCATGCCGAGCTATACCTTCGTTTCCACGGCGAACGCGTTTGTCCTGCGCGGAGCGAAAATCGTCTTTGTGGATGTCCGCCCGGATACCATGAACATTGATGAGACGCTGATTGAAGCGGCGATCACCGACAAAACGCGTGCAATCGTGCCGGTTCACTACGCGGGCGTGGCCTGTGAAATGGACACCATCATGGCAATCGCCAAAAAGCACAACCTGTTTGTGGTAGAAGATGCCGCGCAGGGCGTGATGTCCACCTACAAGGGGCGCGCGCTGGGCACCATCGGCCACATCGGCTGCTTCAGCTTCCACGAAACGAAAAACTACACTGCCGGCGGTGAGGGCGGTGCGACGCTGATTAACGATCGTGCCCTGGTTGAGCGTGCGGAAGTGATCCGTGAAAAAGGCACCAACCGCAGCCAATTCTTCCGCGGTCAGGTTGATAAGTACACCTGGCGCGATATCGGCTCAAGCTATCTGATGGCCGACCTGCAGGCAGCGTACCTGTGGGCACAGCTGGAAGCGGCAGAGCGAATTAATCTCCAGCGCCTGTCCCTGTGGCAAACCTATTACGATGCGCTTGAGCCGCTGGCAAAAGCCGGACGTATTGAGCTGCCAACCATTCCGGCCGATTGCGTCCACAACGCCCACATGTTTTACATCAAGCTGCGCGATAACGACGATCGCAGCCAGCTCATCGCCTGGCTGAAAGAGGCCGAAATTATGGCGGTCTTCCACTATATTCCGCTGCACTCCAGCCCAGCGGGCGAAGCGTTTGGAATGTTCGCAGGTGAAGACCGTTACACCACGAAAGAAAGTGAGCGTTTGCTTCGCCTGCCACTGTTCTTCAACCTCGCGCCAGTTAACCAGCGTACGGTGATCAATACCCTTCTGAGCTATTTCGGCTGATATGTCTCTGGCAAAAGCATCGGTGTGGACCGCCGCGTCCACGCTTGTAAAAATTGGTGCCGGACTGCTGGTCGTCAAGCTGCTGGCCGTCTCATTCGGCCCCTCAGGCGTCGGGCTGGCGGGCAACTTCCGTCAGCTTGTTACCGTCCTTGGGGTGCTGGCCGGTGCCGGGATCTTCAACGGCGTGACCAAATACGTTGCTCAGTATCATGATGATGCGGCCCAGCTTCGCAGGGTAGTGGGCACCGCGTCGGCAATGGTCACGGGCTTTTCGACCCTGCTGGCGATTGTGTTTCTGCTAGCCGCAGCGCCCATTAGCCAGGGATTGTTCGGGCACACCCATTATCAGGGACTGGTGCGTCTGGTCGCGCTGGTCCAGATGGGCATTGCCTGGGCTAACCTGCTGCTGGCGCTGATGAAAGGTTTTCGCGATGCAGCCGGGAACGCGCTTGCGCTCATCCTGGGTAGCGTCATCGGCGTGATTGCCTATTATTTCTGCTACCGCCTGGGCGGCTATGAAGGCGCACTGCTTGGGCTGGCGCTGGTTCCGGCACTGGTTGTTGTGCCTGCGGCGTTCATGCTGATGCGCCAGGGCGTTATCCCTCTGAGCTACCTGAAACCGCAATGGGACAAGGTGCTTGCCAGCCAGCTGGGTAAGTTTACCCTGATGGCGCTCATTACTTCCGTCACGCTGCCGGTGGCTTACGTGATGATGCGAAACCTGCTGGCGGCGCATTACAGCTGGGATGAGGTAGGGATCTGGCAGGGCGTAAGCAGTATTTCCGATGCTTACCTCCAGTTTATAACGGCTTCCTTTAGCGTTTATTTGCTGCCAACCTTATCGCGTCTGACGTCCAGGCAGGATATTACCCGCGAAATTTTCCGCTCCCTGCGTTTTGTATTACCCGCAGTGGCGGCGGCCAGTTTGACCGTCTGGTTATTGCGTGATGTCGCCATCTGGCTGCTGTTCTCGGCGAAGTTTACCGCCATGCGCGATCTTTTTGCCTGGCAACTGGTGGGTGATGTGCTGAAAGTGGGGGCTTACGTTTTCGGCTATCTGGTGATTGCGAAAGCCTCGCTGCGGCTGTATATCCTCGCGGAGGTTAGCCAGTTTGCATTGCTGACAGCATTTTCGCACTGGCTGATACCCGCGCACGGTGCGCTGGGGGCGGCTCAGGCCTACATGGCAACCTATATCGTTTATTTCGCTGCCTGCTGCGGCGTATTTTTATTGTGGCGTAAACGCGCATGACTGCACTGATTCACATCCTGGGATCGGATATCCCACACCATAACCAGACCGTTTTGCGGTTCTTCAACGACGAGCTGGCATCGGGCAATCCTGATGCGCGCGAGTTTATGGTTGCAGGTCAGGATAATGGCCTGAGCGCGGCGTTTCCGGCGCTGACAATCACCTTCTGGCCGGATAAAGCTAGCCTGGCGAAGGCGGTTATTGCCAAAGCCAAAGCGGATCGTGAGCAACGTTTCTTTTTCCACGGGCAGTTCAATACCGGCCTGTGGCTGGCTCTGCTCAGCGGGGGAATTAAACCCTCCCAGTGCAGCTGGCATATCTGGGGAGCCGATCTCTACGAAGTCTCGCGCGGCTGGAAATTCCGTCTTTTCTATCCGCTGCGTCGCATGGCGCAGGGAAGGGTGGGCCGCGTTTTTGCCACCCGTGGCGATCTGAATTATTTTGCGAAGCAGCACCCTAACGTGCGCGGTGAGCTACTCTATTTCCCAACCCGTATGGATCCGGCGCTGAACACCATGGCGAATGACGCGGTTCGCGAAGGCAAGCTGACGGTGCTGGTGGGGAATTCCGGCGACCGCAGTAACGAACATGTCGCCGCGCTCCGGGCGGTACACCAGCAGTTTGGCGACACGGTGAACGTGGTGGTGCCGATGGGTTATCCGGCCAACAACGACGCCTACATTGATGAGGTTCGCCAGCAGGGGCTTGCGTTATTCAGCGAAGAAAATCTGCACATTCTCAGCGAAAAGCTGGAGTTTGATGACTATCTTGCGCTACTGCGAAAATGCGATCTGGGCTATTTCATCTTTGCTCGCCAGCAGGGGATTGGTACGCTGTGCCTGCTGATTCAGGCGGGTGTACCGTGCGTGCTTAATCGTGAAAACCCGTTCTGGCAGGACATGGCCGAGCAGCATATTCCGGTGTTGTTCACCTCAGACGCGCTGAATGTCGAAGTGGTACGTGAAGCACAACGCCAGCTCACGCTGGTGGATAAAAATAGCATCGACTTTTTCAGCCCGAATTACCTCACGCCGTGGCACCGCGCGCTGCGTATCGCTTCAGGAGACAACGCATGAGTCAGTTGCAGTTTAGCGGCTTACTGGTTGTCTGGCTTCTGAGCACGCTATTTATCGCCACGCTCACCTGGTTTGAGTTCCGCCGGGTGCGCTTCAACTTTAACGTGTTCTTCTCGTTGCTGTTTCTGCTGACCTTCTTTTTCGGCTTCCCGCTGACCAGCATTCTGGTCTTCCGTTTTGACGTGAGCGTCGCGCCGCCGGAAATTCTTCTCCAGGCCCTGCTGGCGGCGACCTGCTTCTATGGTGTTTACTACGTCACCTATAAAACGCGTCTGCGACCAGCGCAGGCCGCTGCCCCGCGTCGGGCGCTCTTTACCATGAACCGGGTGGAGACCCATCTGACGTGGGTGATGCTCATGACGATCGCCCTGGTCAGCGTCGGCATCTTCTTCATGCATAACGGCTTCCTGCTGTTTAAGCTCCACTCCTACAGCCAGATTTTTTCGGCTGAAGTCTCAGGCGTGGCGCTTAAGCGATTCTTCTATTTCTTCATCCCGGCGATGCTGGTGATCTTCTTCCTTCGCCAGGACAGCAAGGCATGGCTGTTCTTCCTGGTCAGTACGGTTGCGTTCGGTATCCTGACCTACATGATCGTGGGCGGTACGCGTGCCAACATTATCATCGCTTTCGCTATCTTCCTGTTCATCGGCATCATCCGCGGCTGGATCTCGCTGTGGATGCTGGTTGCGGCAGGGGTATTTGGCATTGTGGGGATGTTCTGGCTGGCGCTGAAGCGCTACGGGATGAACGTGGCGGGCGACGAGGCGTTTTACACGTTCCTCTACCTGACGCGCGACACCTTCTCGCCGTGGGAAAACCTGGCATTGTTGCTGCAAAACTACGACAAGATTGATTTCCAGGGGCTGGCGCCGATTGTGCGCGATTTCTACGTCTTTATCCCGAGCTGGCTCTGGCCGGACCGCCCTGGCGTAGTACTCAATACCGCGAACTATTTTACCTGGGAAGTGCTGAACAACCATTCGGGCCTGGCGATCTCGCCAACCTTGATTGGTTCCCTGGTGGTTATGGGGGGAGGCTGGTTTATCCTGCCGGGCGCGTTTGTCGTAGGGTTGATTATTAAGTGGTTTGACTGGCTTTACGTGCGCGGTAACGAAGAGACCAACCGCTATAAAGCGGCCATTTTGCACAGTTTCTGCTTTGGTGCCATTTTCAATATGATCGTTCTGGCGCGCGAGGGGCTGGACTCGTTCGTTTCGCGCGTGGTGTTCTTCATGGTCGTTTTTGGCATCTGCCTGTTACTGGCCAAACTGTTGTACTGGCTGTTCGACAGCGCAGGGCTTGTGCACAAGCGCGAGCCGCAGGGCAGCACAACGCTGTCGCAAGTCTGAGTAGGGAAAGTAATGACTGATAAAACTTCTGCACCGCGCTATGCGCTTCGTGGTTTGCAGCTGATTGGCTGGCGCGACATGCAGCACGCGCTGGATTTTCTGTTCGCCGACGGGCAGATGAAATCCGGTACGCTGGTCGCTATCAATGCGGAAAAGATGCTGGCGGTGGAAGATAACGCCGAAGTCAAAAGCCTGATAGAAGCGGCTGAATTTAAATACGCGGACGGAATCAGCGTGGTCCGCTCTATACGTAAAAAATATCCTGACGCTAATGTATCTCGCGTGGCGGGTGCCGATCTCTGGGAGCAGCTTATGGCCCGCGCTGGTGCGGAGGGTACGCCGGTGTTCCTGATTGGCGGTAAGCCTGAGGTGCTGGCCGAGACCGAAGAGAAACTGCGTCGTCAATGGAATGTTAATATCGTTGGTAGCCAGAATGGTTACTTCAAGCCTGAAGACCAGCAGGCTTTGTTTGCCCGCGTGCGCGACAGTGGGGCAAAAATCGTCACCGTGGCGATGGGGTCCCCGCGCCAGGAGATCCTGATGCGCGACTGCCGCATGGTCAGCCCGGATGCGCTTTATATGGGCGTCGGCGGCACCTACGATGTCTTTACCGGCCACGTGAAGCGCGCGCCGAAGATTTGGCAAAATATGGGGCTGGAGTGGCTCTACCGCCTGCTCTCCCAACCCACCCGCATTAAACGACAGATTCGACTGCTTCGCTACCTCACCTGGCACTATACCGGTAAAATGTAATCAAAATGTAGCGCGATATGCTGTTCGCGCTGCAACTCACCTGCAAAACTGCCGATAATTTGTGCAATGCATTCATTTTTTTAATGCATCGTTTGCCATTTGGCCGATTTTAAGAAACCATTCGCACCGTATTTTAGTACCCCTAAAAAACAATAACCGGTATTAAGCCGGGAAACAGCAAACACAATCGAGGATCTATGGCAGAGAAAAAACCGGAGCTACAGCGTGGGCTGGAAGCTCGTCATATTGAACTGATAGCGCTGGGCGGCACTATCGGCGTGGGCCTGTTTATGGGCTCCGCAAGTACGCTCAAATGGGCAGGCCCTTCCGTATTACTGGCGTATATTATCGCCGGGCTCTTTGTTTTCTTCATCATGCGCTCAATGGGCGAAATGCTCTTCCTGGAGCCGGTAACCGGTTCCTTCGCCGTTTACGCGCATCGTTATATGAGCCCGTTCTTTGGCTACCTGACGGCCTGGTCATACTGGTTTATGTGGATGGCGGTGGGCATCTCTGAAATCACCGCGATAGGGGTCTACGTCCAGTTCTGGTTCCCGGACATGGTCCAGTGGATACCGGCACTCATTGCCGTGGGGCTGGTGGCGCTGGCAAACCTGGCCGCCGTGCGCCTTTACGGTGAAATTGAGTTCTGGTTCGCAATGATCAAAGTCACCACGATTATCGTGATGATTGTCGTTGGCCTGGGCGTGATTTTCTTCGGCTTTGGCAACGGTGGACACGCTATCGGCTTTGGCAACCTGACCGAAAACGGCGGCTTTTTCGCTGGCGGCTGGAAGGGCTTCCTGACGGCGCTATGTATCGTTGTGGCCTCGTATCAGGGTGTGGAGCTGATCGGTATTACTGCCGGGGAAGCGAAAAACCCGCAGGTCACGCTGCGTAGCGCGGTAGGCAAAGTGCTGTGGCGCATCCTGATTTTCTACGTGGGTGCAATCTTCGTTATCGTAACCATCTTCCCGTGGAACGAAATTGGCACCACCGGCAGCCCGTTTGTTTTAACCTTCGCCAAAATTGGTATCACGGCGGCGGCAGGTATCATCAACTTTGTGGTCCTGACGGCAGCGCTTTCAGGCTGTAACAGCGGGATGTACAGCTGTGGCCGTATGCTCTACGCGCTCTCGAAAAATAACCAGCTGCCTGCGGCAATGAGTAAAGTCTCACGTGCTGGCGTGCCGGTAGCGGGCGTGGCGGTCTCGATCGTCATCCTGCTGATTGGCTCCTGCCTGAATTACATCATCCCTAATCCGCAGCGCGTGTTTGTTTATGTCTACAGCGCCAGCGTGCTGCCGGGCATGGTGCCGTGGTTTGTTATCCTCATCAGCCAGCTGCGTTTTCGCCATGCGCATAAAAAAGCGATCGCCAGCCATCCGTTCCGCTCGATCCTTTTCCCGTATGCGAACTATTTGACGATGGCGTTCCTGATTTGCGTATTAATTGGAATGTACTTTAATGAAGATACCCGCATGTCGCTGTTTGTCGGGCTAATCTTCCTGGCGGCAGTGACGGCCGCGTATAAGCTTTTTGGCCTGGGTCGCCGTGCCACCACGCAGAAAGTGGAGGAATAAGCGGCAAAATGTGCAAACCATAACCAAACGCGCATTTTTTTCAAAAAAGCACTAGACAGCGGGGACGGAGGTACGTAATATCCAGCCCCGCAACGGCGCTAAGCGCCCGTAGCTCAGCTGGATAGAGCGCTGCCCTCCGGAGGCAGAGGTCTCAGGTTCGAATCCTGTCGGGCGCGCCATTTTAGTTCCCGGCGCTAGAGCTGCGGTGGTCTGAGAAGTAGTCAGTACCGCGTGAAAGAATACAGTGGTGGCTATAGCTCAGTTGGTAGAGCCCTGGATTGTGATTCCAGTTGTCGTGGGTTCGAATCCCATTAGCCACCCCATTATTGAAAGAGTTGTGAATTGCGAAGGTGGCGGAATTGGTAGACGCGCTAGCTTCAGGTGTTAGTGTCCTTAGGATGTGGGGGTTCGAGTCCCCCCCCTCGCACCACGACTTTTTAAATGAATTGAACTAAAAATTCAAAAAAGCAGTACATCGGCGAGTAGCGCAGCTTGGTAGCGCAACTGGTTTGGGACCAGTGGGTCGGAGGTTCGAATCCTCTCTCGCCGACCAATTTTGAACCCCGCTTCGGCGGGGTTTTTTGTTTTCTGTAAGTTTTCTCCCCTGTCGTTATCTCCAGAGAATACCCTTTATCATTGTCGCGATTCAGTGACATGCAAGCCATTGAAAATAAAATAAATAATTATTTATGGGATTTACTGTCTCTTCCTGGCGACATATTTCTGCTTTTGCCGATACGCTATGAAGCTTCAGAGGCTACTTAACAGCATAATTTCCTTTTATCTTAAAATGTTGCGCCATGTAAAAGTTCTGCGTGTAAATCTGGCACGTAACGTGCAATAATATACGCGTAGATGCTCATTCCATCTCTTATGTTCGCCTTAGTGCCTCATAAACTCAGGAATGACGCAGAGCCATTTACGGTGCTTATCGTCCACTGACAGATGTCGCTTCGGCCTCATCAGACACCATGGACATAACGTTGAGTGAAGCACCAAATATGTTGTCTTACAGACCTGTTTTAACGCCTGCTTTTATAGCAGGCGTTTTTTTATGTCTTATTCCCGATACCCACGCATGATCAGGGCGACCAACAGCAGGGCGGCTGACGAGACCGTATAGAGCGCCAGCACTGAGCCAAGCCCAACAGCCACTATCGCTGTAATGCCGGTGAAAAGCGAGGCGCTGAGCGTTTGCCAGCGCCAGGCTTTACCGCTGGCTGACGCGGTTTGCGTGATATGAAAACTGCTGAGTACGCCAAACGTGCCGGCTGTGAAGAGAACGTTTGAGGCCAGATGCGCGATAAAGATCATCCCCAGCGCACATGCCATCCACCCGGACAACAACGGCAGCATTCCATAAGCGGCAAGAAAAATACCGAGACAAACGATGATTCGCGGCGTGTGGACGGCAAAGCGCGTCAGGCTCTCTTTTTTTAGCAGCATGGGGCCGCAAAGTTGCCCCATGCTCCTTGCGAAAAGCAGAGGCAGAGCAAGGCCCGCCGCATCCTGAGGATGGAGCTGCTGCGCCAGGGCCGGAAGTAGCGCCATAGCCGGTGAGCCGACGGCCGCCAGCGCCGGCAAAATGAGCAGGCTGCGCTTTTGCCGAACGGTCAACGTCCGCCAGCGCAGTGGCGCGGGGGCTGCCTCTTCACCGGGGAGAGGTAGCAATGGCGCAGAAAACCGGCGTCCAGCCAGCCACAGCAGCAGCAGCGACCCGAGAAAACTGGCGGCATCAATAGCCAGCAAGGTAAACACGGAGGTCTGCTTGAATAGCACCACGCCGAGTCCAGTACCTAATAAAACCTGAGAAGCAAAAATCACATTTTCCAGACAGGTCGCAGCAGGCAGCTCTGTTTCGCTAAGTCCGCGTTTAAAGAGCAATGTCAGCGCGGGCCAGCTCATCCCGCTGAGCAGCGCTTCGGTGGATTGCACGGCGAGTAGCGAGGCAATGCTGTGATAACCCGCACCGAGCAGGGGGAAGAGCAGGGCGAGCAATCCCAGCCCCTCGGTCAGTATCAGCAGGAATACTGGAGAATAGCGCGAGCATAGCTTTTCGCCGATCGCGCTGCCGATGAATCCCGGAACCGTTGCGAAAAGAAAAGCGAGGGTGAGCAGGGCGGGCGGGGCCGACCACGCTAACAGTAAACCAAAGACCACGACCTGGGTTAGACCATTTCCCAGCGAAGAAAAGATAAAAGCACAGGCAAGCAGGCGCAGCCAGCGGTGGCAGCGCAGCGCTTCAATAAGCGCATACAAAAGCGAGTTCATGAAGATTTCCTTTCAAAAACGATTTAATCCACGCTGCAGAAAGTGCGCGTGTGTGAAAAAAAGTTAATGAAAAGACATCGTTACATTGGCGGGTTCGTTTGCAGATGTGGGTGTAAAGAATGTAGCAGGAGGAAGGCGATAAAAAAAGGAGGCCGTCTGGCCTCCTTTTTTATTTATTGCGGATTACCGTTATTTTGCAGCGTCAGCAATAGCCCATCGCGCCGCATAGCGGCCGCCTCTTCTGGCTTATGCTGTTTGTCCAGCGTATCGGCAAGCCACGCGTAGTCAAACGCGTCCGGACGCTGTTTCAGTGCCGCACGGAAGGCCAGGCTCGCCTCTTGCCATTCGCCGTGCTTCATCAGCGACTGGCCCAGGGTACTCCACAGCAGCGGACGATCACCGACGGTTTTGATCTGCTGGCGCAGCACTTTTTCGACCTGCTCAGGGTTATTGGTTTTCAGGCGCGGGATCACCATGACCAGGCGATCGTCGTACTGGCGCTTCAGGCCGTCGAGGAGGATCTCCTGGGCGGTGTCATGATCGTCACATTCAATAAGATGTTCCGCCATGGCCACCTGCAGGGGGACCTGCTGGCGCGTTTTCCGGCTCTGATTCTTCCACCAGGTTTTCAGGCCTTCGCTGCCCAGGTCGGCGCGCGCCTGATCCATCAGGCCAATCCATGCCAGACGCTGAAGTTCATCACGATGTTCATCATCACCCACCTCGGCCTTCGCCATCGACGGAATGATGTCCAGCAACGAGCCCCACGCTCCGGTACGAATATAGGCCTGCTCCGCAAGGCGCAGGACTTCCGGATGACGCGGTGCGATTTCCAGCAGACGGTCAATGCCGTGGCGCGCCGCGTGGTTCTCATTGCGCGCGAGCTGCAGGCGGACGCGGGTAATTTCCACTGGGATCGGGTCGCCAGACGCCAGCTCTGACGCGCGTTCCAGATGCTGGTTAGCGCGGGCTTCATCACCGCGCTGCTGCGCCGCTTCGGCGGCCAGAAGATAGTTCACCACCGGCTGTTCCGCGTGATCGGCGTTTTTCGACATCAGCTTTTCAACCTGCTGGTAATCGCCTTCGGCCAGCTTTAGCAGTGCCTGTTCCGTTTGCTTACGGGCGCGGCGGCGCTTACGGCCAACGAACCAGCCGCGGGTATGGGCACCGGTGCGGAAAATACGGCGCAGGATCCATTCAACGGCAAGCAGGACCACGACGCCGAGGATCAGAACGATCGCCAGACCCGTTACGCTGGTTTCAATGTTGTAGTTATCGGTCTGGATCAGGACGTATCCCTGATGACCCGCAAGCATCGGGCCCAGGACGATCCCGGCGATCAGCAGGATGAAGAGTAAAAGGACTTTTAGCATCATTACTCTCCCTGTGGCGCGCTTTCAGGCGCTGGTGCCGCCGCTGTGCCGGTCTGCCCGGCCGGAACGCCCGGCTGCGCCAGCAGGTTACGCACGCGCGTCTGCATCAGCTTCTCCAGAATTGGCTGGCTGGCCAGTTTATCCGGCACGCTCATGGTGATGTTCTGCTGGCTCAGCTTGTCGATATCTTCGAGGAAGGCGGTGGTCGTTGCATCATCGGTGTTGTAGTAGGCGCGTACCCACGTCGAGACGTTATCCAGCGCCTGTTTGTACGTTTCTTCCTGATGGCGCGGCACGGCCTGCGCCGCGACCAGCAGGCGGGAACGGATGTTTTCGCGCAGATAGATATCCTGATTCGGCGCTAACAGCGGTACGGCGGTTTCATCGCGACGGCGGATGGTGATGAAGCTGTCCATAAAGTTCTGCCAGCTTTTCTGCAGGTTTATGCGCCATTCGCTCAGGGAGCTGGACAGCTCGGTACCGTCAGAGTCCATCGGGGAGTCGTCGTCATTGTTATCCGCCAGCTGCAGGTTATCTATTTGATTCGAAAGCTGGTTCACCTTGAGGATAATGCCGTCGTAATCCACCTGTGAAACGGCGGAGAGGCTGGCGATATCTTCGGTAATCGCACGGCGCGCGGTAATGAGGCTCGGGTCGTTCATGTCGGCCAGGCTCGCATCGGCGCTTTTTAGCAGCGCGGCGGCGGTAGTCACGTCCTGATCGCTCCACAGCTTACGCCCGGCGAGTTTGACGAGGAAATCGGCCTGCGAGAGCAGCCAGGTTTTGGCATCGGTGCCGGAGATCGTGGCGACTTTCTGCTGTACTTCGCCCAGCTGTTTGGTCAGCTCTTCCTGTTTGCTGTTCGCCTCGGCAAGCGCGGCGGCCTGCTGCTTAATCACCGCTTCCAGCTCGGTTTTCTGCGTTTCCTGCGCTTTTTGCAGGGAGGTAAGCTGATTGACCAGCGTATCGCTGGTGGCCGTCTGGTTAGCACTCTGTTGCTTTACCAGACCATACAGGCCGACGCCTGCTGCCAGCGCAATGGCGATGGCAATCGCGCTCAGCGCGAGGCTGGTTTTATTGCTGCCGTTTTTCTTCTCAGCGGTTTTCTCAGTCGTCTCTGGCTGTGGCGTTGTCTCCACAGTCTCCCTGGTCTCTTCAACCACGGCGGAGGATTTTTCGTGTTCCGTCATTATGGCTTCCCATTTGAGAGTTATTGTAATGCGCGCAGCAGCGCATCGTTGTCGGCGTTATCAGCGATCCGAATATCCTGCCAGCCCAGTTCCCGGGCGAGGTTCGCCAGACGCTCACTGACGACCAGAAGCCGACAGCGGAGTAACCAGTTTTCGCGATACCAACGCGGTATCAGCGACCAAAGCTGTTGTAACATTTCACCGCTGGTGACCACCAGCGTATTAATACCGCGCGCGTGCCAGCGCATCGCCTCTTCAGCACCGTCGTAGTGTTTCGCACAGCGCTGGTAGCACTCAACAAACGTGACGTCAGCCCCGCGTTCCCGCAGCGTTTCACCCAGCAGTTCGCGGCCACCGTTGCCGCGCAAAATGAGCGCGCGCTTTCCGGCAATAGTTTGTAATTCAGGTAATTGTAGCAAGACTTCGCTGATTTCCCGATCCAACGGGTAGCGAACGTCTGTTCCACTCACGGTATGTAAGGCCAGCGCGGTGGTTCTGCCGATAGCGAAATAGCGCGGAGCGGTCGGCCAGCGTGTTCCCGCCTGTTGCAGCTGCGCATGGGCAAATTCCACGGCATGCTGCGATAGCGCAAACAGCAGGTCGCCTTCCTGCAGGGTATTCATCTGGTCGGCGAGCGCAGAGAGCTCCCGACCGGGGGAGAATTCAATTAGCGGAAAACTCCAGGCCACCTGCCCCAGTGCGCGCAGACGGCTCACTAACTGCTCTCCTGCGGGAGAAGGGCGGGTGACAAGAATACTCATGCAGGGGGTTCTCCGTTATAGACCTCGGCCAGAATTTCACGCGCGCCGTTATTCAGCAGCTCTTCCGCCAGCGACACGCCAAGCGCTTCGGCATCCTGCGGCTTGCCGCGACGTTCGCCGCGCACCATCTGTGAACCGTCCGGCGCGCCCACCAGCGCGCGCAGCCACAGTTCACCGTCTGTTAATTCAGCATAGCTGCCAATCGGCACCTGACACCCGCCTTCGAGGCGAGTATTCATCGCCCGCTCGGCTTTTACGCGGGTTGCGGTCTCGTCATGGTTCAGCGGAGCGAGCAGCTCGCGGGTGCGCGCATCGTCCAGACGGCACTCAATGCCGACGGCGCCCTGTCCGACGGCCGGCAGCGACAGCTCTGGCGGCAACGCCACGCGAATGCGTTCCTCCAGCCCCAGGCGCTTCAGGCCGGCAACGGCAAGAATAATGGCATCGTAATCGCCGTTATCCAGCTTGCCCAGACGCGTGCCAACGTTACCGCGCAGCGAGCGGATGATAAGGTCAGGACGACGCTCCGCCAGCTGACACTGACGGCGTAAACTGGACGTGCCAACCACGCTACCCGCCGGCAGCGCGTCGAGCGAGTCATAGTGGTTCGAGACAAACGCGTCACGCGGATCTTCGCGCTCGCAGATGGTCACCAGCCCCAGCCCTTCCGGGAACTCGACGGGCACGTCTTTCATCGAATGTACGGCGATATCGGCGCGGTTCTCAAGCAATGCCAGTTCCAGCTCTTTGACAAACAGGCCCTTGCCGCCCACTTTCGCCAGCGGCGTATCCAGAATCACGTCACCGCGCGTGACCATCGGCACCAGCTCGACGCGCAATCCACTGTGGCAGGCTTCAAGGCGCTGCTTAACATAATGTGCCTGCCAGAGCGCGAGAGGGCTTTGGCGTGTGGCAATTCTCAAAACATTGTCTAACATGCTTGTTACCGTCATTATCAATCGCTAACCATCCTAACATTGTTGACTCTGGGATGGCAGTTTTACGGTTGATGAAGCGTGAGAGGGACAAGGCGGCGTATTCGTCAGCCATAGCCGTATTCAGGAATTTACACGTACAGAACGGTGCTACACTTGTATGTAGCGCATCTTTCTTTACGGTCAACCGGCAAGGTGTTAAATTGATCACGTTTTAGACCATTTTTTCGTCGGTACCACCATAATGACAAGGGCGAAAAAAGGGTAACGGTTATCTTTTTGAAATACTGCGGGCTCGCTGTTATTCGTATTTTGAATAGCTTACGACACCCGGAAACATCAGGCGATACGTCTTGTACCTCTATATTGAGACTCTGAAACAGAGACTGGATGCCATAAATCAACTGCGTGTGGATCGCGCGCTTGCTGCCATGGGCCCTGCTTTCCAGCAGGTATACAGTCTGCTGCCGACATTATTGCACTATCACCACCCGCTGATGCCTGGCTACCTTGATGGTAACGTTCCCCAAGGCATTTGCCTCTTCACGCCTGATGAAACCCAACAGCATTATTTGAACGAGCTGGAACTCTACCGCGGCATGCCGCCTCAGGTTTCTCCGAAAGGTGAACTGCCGATTACCGGCGTTTACTCGATGGGGAGCACCTCATCGGTAGGGCAGAGCTGTTCTTCGGACCTGGATATCTGGGTCTGCCATCAATCCTGGCTCGATAACGAAGAGCGCCAGCTGCTGCAGCGTAAATGCAGCCTGCTGGAAAGCTGGGCGGCCTCGCTTGGCGTGGAAGTGAGCTTCTTCCTGATTGATGAAAACCGTTTCCGCCATAATGAAAGCGGCAGTCTGGGTGGTGAGGACTGCGGCTCGACTCAGCACATCCTGTTGCTGGATGAATTTTACCGTACTGCCGTTCGTCTGGCCGGGAAGCGTATTCTGTGGAATATGGTCCCGTGCGAAGAAGAAGAGCATTACGACGACTACGTCATGTCGCTTTACGCGCAGGGCGTACTGACGCCAAACGAATGGCTGGATCTGGGCGGCCTCAGCTCCCTGTCCGCCGAAGAGTACTTTGGCGCAAGCCTCTGGCAGCTCTATAAGAGTATTGATTCACCGTACAAAGCGGTGCTGAAAACCCTGCTGCTGGAAGCCTACTCGTGGGAATACCCTACGCCGCGCCTGCTGGCGAAAGATATCAAGCAGCGCCTGCACGATGGCGAAATTGTCTCCTACGGGCTCGACGCCTACTGCATGATGCTGGAGCGCGTTACCGAATACCTGAAAGCCATTGATGACGCCACGCGTCTTGACCTGGTGCGTCGATGTTTCTATCTCAAGGTCTGTGAAAAGCTGAGCCGTGAGCGCGCCTGCGTGGGCTGGCGTCGTGAAGTGGTCAGTCAGCTTGTGAAAGAGTGGGGATGGGACGAAGCGCGTCTGTCCATGCTCGACAACCGGGCCAACTGGAAAATCGATCAGGTGCGTGAAGCGCACAACGAACTGCTCGACGCGATGATGCAAAGCTACCGTAACCTGATCCGTTTTGCGCGCCGCAATAACCTTAGCGTTTCCGCCAGCCCGCAGGATATCGGGGTGTTAACCCGTAAGCTGTACGCCGCGTTTGAAGCGCTGCCGGGCAAAGTGACCCTGGTTAACCCGCAGATTTCGCCTGACCTGTCTGAACCAAACCTGACCTTTATCTATGTGCCGCCGGGCCGCGCAAACCGCACCGGGTGGTATCTGTACAACCGTGCGCCAAGCATGGATTCGATTATCAGCCATCAGCCGCTGGAATATAACCGCTATCTGAACAAGCTGGTGGCGTGGGCCTGGTTTAACGGCCTGCTGACCTCGCGCACGCGCCTGTTTATCAAAGGCAATGAGGTTGTCGATTTAGCCAAGCTGCAGGAGATGGTGGCGGATGTCTCGCACCACTTCCCGCTGCGTCTGCCTGCCCCAACGCCAAAAGCGCTCTACAGCCCGTGTGAGATTCGCCATCTGGCGATTATCGTCAACCTGGAATACGACCCGACGGCGGCCTTCCGCAATCAGGTAGTTCATTTTGACTTCCGCAAGCTGGACGTCTTCAGCTTTGGCGAGCAGCAAAACTGCCTGGTGGGTAGCGTAGACCTGCTGTACCGCAACTCGTGGAACGAAGTGCGTACCCTGCACTTCAACGGCGAGCAGGCGATGATTGAAGCGCTGAAAACCATTCTCGGCAAGATGCACCAGGACGCCGCGCCGCCGGACAGCGTCGAAGTGTTCTGCTACAGCCAGCATCTGCGTGGGTTGATTCGTACTCGCGTGCAGCAGTTGGTGTCTGAATGCATCGAACTGCGTCTCTCCAGCACCCGTCAGGAGACCGGACGCTTCAAAGCGCTGCGCGTTTCCGGGCAGACGTGGGGCCTGTTCTTTGAGCGTCTCAACGTGTCGGTACAGAAGCTTGAAAACGCTATCGAGTTCTACGGCGCGATTTCACACAACAAGCTGCACGGCCTGTCGGTTCAGGTGGAAACCAACCACGTCAAGCTTCCGCAGGTGGTGGATGGCTTTGCCAGTGAAGGGATTATTCAGTTCTTCTTTGAAGAGTCGGGCGACGATGCCGGGTTCAACATCTACATTCTGGATGAGACCAACCGCGCCGAGGTGTATCACCACTGTGAAGGCAGCAAAGAGGAGCTGGTGCGCGACGTCAGCCGCTTCTACTCTTCCTCGCATGACCGTTTCACCTACGGTTCCAGCTTTATCAACTTCAATCTGCCGCAGTTCTACCAGATTGTGAACGTGGATGGCCGAGCGCAGGTGATCCCGTTCCGTACCCAGGCGATTACCCCTGCGGCGCCTGCGAATCAGGATACTGCACCGCTGTTGCAGCAGTATTTTTCCTGAGGCTTTTCGCCCGGTAAGGCGCAGCCGCCACCGGGCAACAAAACTACCTGAAACGCACTTCCTCGCCCGCCTGCGCGGTCGCCGCCTGTTCCAGCAGATTCCAGAACGTTTCGCCGCTGCGATCGCAAACCCACTCGTCACCCTTCAAATCAAAGTGATAACCGCCCTGTTTGGCCGCCAGCCACACCTGGTGAAGCGGCTCCTGACGGTTAATAATAATTTTGCTGCCGTTTTCGAAGCTCAGGGTCAGAATGCCGCCGTTGATTTCACAATCGATATCGCTGTCGCCGTCCCAGTCGTCGATACGTTCTTCGATGGTCATCCACAGGGTGTCGGCAAGGCGATGGAATTCACTGTCGTTCATGGTTTTGTTCCTGTTTTTCGTGATGGCGGCAGTATAACGCTAAATAATTCCCGTTGCAGGAAAGCGGCAAACTCTTGCTTTTGTGTCTTCTCCTGCGATGATAGAAACAGATTTGAACTTACGGGCAACTTTATAATGAAAAACGCTTTCCGAACGCTTGCCGTTCTCATCACGCTGTTTAGCCTGACCGGCTGCGGACTGAAGGGACCACTCTACTTCCCGCCTGCGGATAAAACCGCGCCGCCGCCGACAAAACCGGTTAACAGCGGCATCGAGTCTTCCACGCCAAAGACTAACGATCGTGGCGATAACGACGGTCCGACTCAGGTTAACCTCTGACGACAACGTTCTGTCCCCGCGCAATGGAGCAAATGATGCAGTTCTCTAAAATGCATGGCCTTGGCAACGATTTTATGGTCGTCGACGCGGTAACGCAGAATGTGTTTTTCTCCCCGGAACTGATCCGCCGCCTGGCGGATCGGCACGTGGGCGTGGGGTTCGATCAGCTGCTGGTGGTTGAGCCGCCCTACGATCCTGACCTCGATTTCCACTACCGTATTTTCAACGCTGACGGCAGTGAGGTTAACCAGTGCGGCAATGGCGCGCGCTGTTTCGCCCGCTTTGTCCGCCTGAAAGGGCTCACCAATAAGCGCGATATCCGCGTCAGTACCGCCAACGGTCGTATGGTGCTCAGCGTTACCGACGATGAGCTGGTGCGCGTCAATATGGGCGAGCCTAACTTCGAGCCTTCCGCCGTGCCGTTTCGCGCAAACAAAGCGGAAAAGACCTATATTATGCGGGCGGCCGAGCAGACAGTATTGTGCGGCGTTGTCTCGATGGGTAACCCGCACTGCGTGATTCAGGTGGATGACGTGGAAACCGCGGCGGTCGAAACGCTCGGTCCGGTGCTGGAGAGCCACGAGCGGTTCCCGGAGCGGGCGAACATCGGCTTTATGCAGGTGATGAAGCGTGAACACATCCGTCTGCGGGTTTACGAGCGCGGCGCGGGCGAAACCCAGGCTTGCGGAAGCGGCGCCTGTGCGGCGGTGGCCGTCGGTATCTCCCAGGGGTTACTGGCAGAAGAGGTTCGCGTGGAATTACCGGGCGGTCGTCTTGATATCGCCTGGAAAGGAGCGGGTCATCCACTGTACATGACTGGCCCGGCGACACATGTTTATGACGGGTTTATCCATCTATGAAACAACCAGGGGAAGAACTGCAGGAAACAGTGACGGAACTGGACGACAGCGCTGTTGTTGATTATCTGCTGAACAATCCTGAGTTTTTTATTCGCAATGCACGCGTCGTCGAACGAATGCGCGTGCCGCATCCGGTTCGCGGGACCGTGTCGCTGGTCGAATGGCACATGGCGCGCGCGCGTAACCACATCAGCCAGCTTGAAGAGAACATGACGCTGCTGATGGAGCAGGCCAGCACCAACGAAAGCCTGTTCTATCGTCTGCTGCATCTGCAGGCGCGTCTGGCTTCGGCGCACAGCCTTGAAGAGTTTCTCAGCCGCTTCCACCGCTGGGCGCGCGAGCTGGGGCTGGCGGGCGCAACGATTCGTCTGTTCCCTGACCGCTGGCGCATTGGCGCACCGTCGGGGTTCACCCATCTGGCGCTCAGCCGTCAGGCGTTTGAGCCGCTACGCATTCAGCGCCTGGGCCATGAGCATCACTATTTGGGGCCGCTGAACGGACCCGAACTGCTGGTGGTGCTGCCGGAAGCCAAAGCGATTGGCTCGGTGGCGATGTCGCTGATGGGGCGCGATGGCGACCTGGGGGTAATATTATTTACCAGCCGCGACGCGCACCACTATGAGCAGGGGCAAGCCACGCACCTGCTGCAGGAGATCGCCCTGATGCTGCCCGAGCTGCTGGAGCGCTGGATTGAACGCGTATGACGGACGGACTGCTCGCCACTGACGTCTCGCGGTTTCTGCGCTATCTCGGCGTGGAACGTCAGCTCAGCCCCATTACGCTGCTTAACTATCAGCGTCAGCTTGATGCCATCATGCAGATTGCCGAAGAAATCGGCCTGAAAAGCTGGCAACAATGTGACGCCGCCACGGTACGCGGGTTCGTCGTGCGTAGCCGTAAAAAAAATCTTAGCCCGGCGAGCCTTGCGCTCCGGCTCTCTGCCCTGCGCAGCTTCTTCGACTGGCTGGTCAGCCAGGGCGGCCTGAAAGCTAACCCGGCAAAAGGGATCGCCACGCCAAAAGCCCCGCGCCATCTGCCGAAAAATATCGACGTCGACGACGTAAACCGCCTGCTGGATATCGATCTAAACGATCCGCTCGCCGTGCGCGACCGCGCGATGCTGGAGGTAATGTACGGCGCGGGCCTGCGTCTCTCCGAACTGGTGAACCTCGACTTAAAGCATCTCGATCTGGAATCCGGCGAAGTGTGGGTGATGGGTAAGGGCAGCAAAGAGCGCCGCCTGCCGATTGGCCGCAACGCCGTCTCCTGGATTGAACACTGGCTGGATCTGCGCGGCCTGTTTGGCGCGGAAGAGGATGCGCTGTTTTTATCAAAGCTCGGCAAGCGGATCTCCGCGCGTAACGTGCAGAAGCGCTTTGCGGAGTGGGGCATCAAGCAGGGGCTGAACAGCCACGTGCATCCCCACAAGCTGCGCCACTCCTTTGCGACACACATGCTGGAATCGAGCGGCGATCTGCGCGGCGTACAGGAACTGCTTGGCCACGCGAATCTGTCGACCACTCAAATCTATACCCACTTAGACTTCCAACACCTTGCCTCGGTGTATGACGCGGCGCATCCACGCGCCAAACGGGGGAAATAATGCGTTTTTACCGCCCACTCGGTCAGATCTCAGCCCTGACGTTTGACCTTGATGACACCCTTTATGACAACCGCGAGGTGATCCTGCGTACCGAGCAGGAGTCGCTGGCGTTTGTGCAGAACTACCATCCCGCGCTGAAGGCGATGCAGAACAAGGACTTCCAGAAGCTGCGCCAGTCCCTGCGAGAGACCGAGCCGGACATTTACCACGACGTGACCGAATGGCGTCGTCGCGCGGTTGAGCAGGCGATGCTGAACGCGGGTCTGAGCGCACAGGATGCCGCCGTCGGTGCCGAAGCGGCAATGGAAAACTTCGCCAAATGGCGTAGCCGCATCGACGTGCCGCAGGAAACCCACGACACGCTGGCGAAGCTTGCCGAAAAGTGGCCGCTGGTGGCCATCACCAACGGCAATGCCCAGCCGGAGCTGTTTGGCCTCAGCGATTATTTTGAATTCGTGCTGCGCGCGGGTCCGCACGGGCGCGCGAAGCCGTTCAGCGACATGTACCATCTGGCAGCGGAGAAGCTTAACCTGCCGCTGGGTGAGATCCTGCACGTGGGCGATGACCTGACCACCGACGTGGCGGGTGCCATCCGCTGTGGCATGCAGGCCTGCTGGATCAAGCCAGAAAATGCGGAGCTGATGACCGCAACAGACAGCCGTCTTCTGCCGCACGTGGAAATTTCGCGGTTGGCATCCCTCACGACGCTGATATAATCATCAATTGTTCTGTATAAATTAACAGGGTTTTGGCGAGTGGAAACATTTGCCTGCCCGACATGACGTGACGGTGCCAATGGACGTTTCTTACCTGCTCGACAGCCTTAATGACAAACAGCGTGACGCGGTTGCCGCCTCGCGCACCAACCTGCTGGTTCTGGCTGGGGCGGGGAGTGGTAAGACACGCGTGCTGGTTCACCGTATCGCCTGGCTGCAGAGCGTGGAAAACTGCTCACCGTACTCGATTATGGCCGTGACGTTTACCAACAAGGCGGCGGCGGAGATGCGTCACCGTATCGCCCAGCTGATGGGCACCAGCCAGGGCGGCATGTGGGTTGGCACCTTCCACGGCCTGGCGCACCGTCTGCTGCGCGCGCACCATATGGACGCTAACCTGCCGCAGGATTTCCAGATCCTCGACAGCGAAGATCAGCTCCGTCTGCTGAAGCGCCTGATCAAGGCGATGAACCTCGACGAGAAGCAGTGGCCACCGCGTCAGGCGATGTGGTATATCAACGGTCAGAAAGATGAAGGGCTGCGTCCGCACCACATCCAGAGCTTCGGTAACCCGGTCGAGCAGACCTGGCAGAACGTCTATAAGGCCTATCAGGAAGCGTGCGACCGCGCCGGCCTGGTGGATTTCGCCGAGCTGCTGCTGCGCGCCCACGAGCTGTGGCTCAACAAACCGCATATCCTGCAGCACTACCGCGAACGCTTCACCAACATCCTGGTTGACGAATTCCAGGATACCAACAACATCCAGTACGCGTGGATCCGCCTGCTGGCCGGAGATACCGGCAAGGTGATGATCGTGGGCGATGATGACCAGTCGATCTACGGCTGGCGCGGCGCGCAGGTGGAGAACATCCAGCGCTTCCTCAACGATTTTCCCGGCGCGGAAACCATCCGTCTGGAGCAGAACTATCGCTCAACCAGCAACATCCTGAGCGCGGCCAACGCCCTGATTGAGAACAACAACGGGCGTCTGGGCAAAAAGCTGTGGACCGACGGCGTCGACGGCGAACCGATCTCGATTTACTGCGCCTTCAACGAGCTCGACGAAGCGCGCTTCGTGGTGAACCGCATCAAAACCTGGCAGGACAACGGCGGCGCGCTGGAGCAGTGCGCCATTCTCTATCGCAGCAACGCCCAGTCGCGCGTGCTGGAAGAGGCGCTGCTGCAGGTGAGCATGCCGTACCGCATTTACGGCGGCATGCGCTTCTTCGAACGTCAGGAAATCAAAGATGCGCTTTCGTATCTGCGCCTGATCGCCAACCGCAACGACGACGCGGCGTTTGAGCGCGTGGTGAACACGCCGACCCGCGGGATTGGCGACCGTACGCTGGACGTGGTGCGCCAGGCCTCGCGCGATCGCCAGCTGACGCTGTGGCAGGCGTGCCGCGAGCTGCTGCAGGAAAAAGCCCTCGCCGGACGCGCCGCCAGCGCTCTCCAGCGCTTCCTGGAATTAATTGATGCCCTGGCGCAGGAAACCGCCGACATGCCGCTGCACGTGCAGACCGACCGGGTGATTAAAGACTCCGGGCTGCGTACCATGTACGAGCAGGAAAAAGGCGAAAAGGGGCAGACCCGTATTGAGAACTTAGAGGAACTGGTCACGGCAACGCGCCAGTTCAGCTACAACGAAGAAGACGAAGACCTGATGCCGCTGCAGGCGTTCCTCTCCCACGCCGCGCTGGAAGCGGGTGAAGGGCAGGCGGACACCTGGCAGGACGCGGTTCAACTGATGACCCTGCACTCCGCCAAAGGTCTGGAGTTCCCGCAGGTGTTTATCGTCGGCATGGAAGAGGGCATGTTCCCAAGCCAGATGTCGCTGGATGAAGGCGGGCGTCTGGAAGAAGAACGTCGTCTGGCCTACGTGGGCGTGACGCGAGCGATGCAGAAGCTGACGCTAACCTACGCTGAAACCCGCCGCCTGTACGGCAAAGAGGTCTATCACCGTCCGTCGCGCTTTATCGGCGAACTGCCGGAAGAGTGCGTGGAAGAGGTGCGTCTGCGCGCCAGCATCAGCCGTCCGGTTAGCCATCCGCGCATGGGCTCGCCGATCTCTGAAACCGACACCGGCTACAAGCTGGGGCAGCGTGTGCGCCATTCGAAGTTTGGCGAAGGTACTATTGTGAATCTGGAAGGCAGCGGCGAGCACAGCCGCCTGCAGGTGGCGTTCCAGGGGCAGGGGATCAAATGGCTGGTGGCGGCCTACGCGAAGCTGGAAACAGTCTAACATTCAGAAAAATATCATTATTTTGCAATAATCTGCTAGCCTTATACAGTGAAGGTCAATTAATGCCCTTCAGCGTTCCGTTGCGTGTTGACGCCACAGTTATAGCTGGCGTAACATGCGCGCACGATTACGCTAAGAGGACATTCGCCTTGGACACACCCAGTAGATACTGGCTCAATTCCCTGTCATCCAGGAACAACTCCTAAGGCTATCTCCTCATGCTGATGGCCTTAGTGGTTGTCAGCGACTGCATTATTCCCGTCGCGCTGAGTCAGGCTGTTTAATGGTCTGAAACCCAATTTGTTTCTGTGTGCCCACCGAACTGTCCGATATTTTTTGCATTGGGAGTCCCGGTCATGTTGAGCGCATTTCAACTCGAAAATAACCGACTGACTCGGCTTGAAGCCGAAGAGTCACAGCCCCTCATTGATGCCGTATGGGTGGATCTGGTCGAGCCGGACGACGATGAACGCCTTCGCGTACAATCTGAGCTGGGGCAAAGCCTGGCAACCCGCCCGGAACTGGAAGACATCGAAGCCTCCGCGCGTTTCTTTGAAGATGAAGACGGCCTGCACATTCACTCCTTCTTCTTCTTTGAAGATGCGGAAGATCACGCGGGCAACTCCACCGTGGCGTTTACCATTCGCGACGGTCGTCTGTTTACTCTGCGTGAACGCGAACTGCCGGCATTCCGTCTCTACCGCATGCGCGCCCGCAGCCAGGCGATGGTGGACGGCAACGCTTACGAGCTGCTGCTCGATCTGTTCGAAACTAAAATTGAACAGCTGGCGGACGAAATTGAAAACATCTACAGCGATCTGGAAAAGCTGAGCCGCGTGATCATGGAAGGCCATCAGGGGGATGAGTACGACGAAGCGCTTTCGACGCTGGCAGAGCTGGAAGATATCGGCTGGAAGGTGCGTTTGTGTCTGATGGATACCCAGCGCGCGCTGAACTTCCTGGTGCGCAAGGCGCGTCTGCCGGGCGGTCAGCTGGAGCAGGCGCGTGAGATCTTACGCGATATCGAATCTCTGCTGCCGCACAACGAATCTCTGTTCCAGAAGGTGAACTTCCTGATGCAGGCGGCGATGGGCTTTATCAACATCGAGCAGAACCGCATCATCAAGATCTTCTCGGTAGTGTCCGTGGTGTTCCTGCCGCCGACGCTGGTGGCGTCCAGCTACGGGATGAACTTCGAGTTTATGCCGGAGCTGAAGTGGAGCTTTGGCTACCCGGGGGCGATTATCTTTATGATCCTCGCCGGGCTGGCACCGTATCTGTACTTTAAGCGTCGGAACTGGCTGTAAAATCTGGCGGGTGGCGCTGCGCTTACCCGCCCTACAAAACACCTACATTCCTCTGCGGGTTCTGCGCTGGGTATAAATCGCATCGGCGACGAAAATCGCCAGCGCCACCCAGATAAAGGCAAAGGTCACCATCTTATCCGCACCCGGCACTTCGCCGTAAAACACCACCGCCAGCAGGAACATCAGCGTCGGGCCAATGTACTGGAAGAAGCCCAGCGTGGAGAGGCGCAGGCGCGTTGCCGCACCGGTGAAGCACAGCAGCGGAATGGTGGTCACTACGCCCGCCGCCATCAGCATCAGGTTCAGCGACCACGGGTTGCTGCCCATATGGCTGGTGGCGCTGTCGGCGATACCGAACAGATAGATCGCCGCCACCGGCAGCAGCCACAGGGTTTCAAACAGCATCCCGGTTTGCGCTTCCACCGCGATTTTCTTACGTACCAGGCCGTAAAAAGCAAAGCTGAACGCCAGACCGAGGGCGATAACCGGCAGCGAGCCAAACGTCCACAGCTGCACCAGCACGCCGCAGAAGGCCAGAATCACCGCCACCCACTGCATCCGGCGGAAGCGTTCGCCGAGGAAAATCATCCCCAGCACGATATTCACCAGCGGGTTAATGAAGTACCCCAGGCTCGCTTCGAGCATGTGGTGGTTATTTACCGCCCAGATAAACAGCAGCCAGTTGCCGCCGATCAGCACCGCAGAAAGCGCCAGCAGGAAGACCTTTTTAGGGGTTTGCAGCAGCGTTTTAACGCCGGACCACTGACGGCTGATGCTCATCAGCGCGATCATGAAGAAAAACGACCAGATGACGCGGTGAGTGAGGATCTCGTCGGCCGGAACATAGGCGATAAATTTGAAGTACGCCGGGGCGATACCCCAAATAAAATAAGCGGCAAGGGCGAGTAAAACGCCCTGCCGCGTCTGTTTAGCATCCATCGGGAAAATCCGTGACAAAAAAGTGAATCAATTTTACCCGAATTTGCCGCCTCAACCCACCATATAAGTGGCGGTTGCGCTGGCGATATAAACCTGCTCCTCGTTATGCAGCTCAACGCGGGCAACGGCAACTTTGTTCCCGGCACGCAGCAGGCTGCTGGTGCAGGTAAAGCGGTTTCCGCGCCCCGGGCGAAGATAGTCGACGCGTAAATCAATGGTGCCCATGCGCGCCAGACGCTGGCGGAGTTCATCTTCGTTGATGGTGTCATGGCGCGTCAGCGTACTGCCCACGCAGACCAGGCCTGCCGCCACGTCCAGCGCGGAGGCAATCACCCCGCCGTGCAGAATACTTTGCGCCCAGTTACCCACCATCATCGGCTGGTTGTTGAAACTCAGCTGGGCAAACTCTTTCTCATAACGCTCCAGCTCAAGACCCAGTGCACGGTTAAACGGCATGTGGTAAACAAAAATCTCGCCCACGAGTTTTAACACTTCTTCGGCGGTAAGCATGGCTGACATGAGGCATTACATCCTTATTGTTAATGAAATGTTGATTTTATGCTTCAGCAATAAGGAATTCCACTTTCAGAAACGAGGATGCAGCAGTTATCGCAGAAGTCTGTAGAATGTTCGCCTCATAACTATTCAGGTAATTTTACTCTTTGCAGGAGAACACCACCGATGCGGACGTATCTGGCCTGGTTACTGGCGGCGGTTGCGCTGCCCCTCACAGCATATGCGCAGGAAGCGACGATTAAAGAAGTCCATGATAAACCTGCCGTTAAGGGCAGCATTATCGCCAATATGCTGCAGGAGCATGACAATCCGTTCACGCTCTACCCGTATGACACGAACTACGTGATTTATACCCAAACCAGCGATCTCAACAAAGAAGCGATAAGCTCCTATAACTGGTCTGATAATGCGCGTAAGGATGAGGTGAAGTTCCAGCTTAGCCTCGCGTTCCCGTTCTGGCGCGGTATTCTGGGGCCAAACTCGGTGCTCGGCGCGTCTTATACGCAGAAATCCTGGTGGCAGCTCTCCAACAGCGGCGAATCTTCACCGTTCCGTGAAACCAACTATGAGCCGCAGCTTTTCCTCGGCTTCGCAACGGATTATGAATTTGCTGGCTGGACGCTGCGCGACGTCGAAGTGGGCTTTAACCATGATTCTAACGGACGTTCCGATCCAACCTCCCGTAGCTGGAACCGCGCCTATACGCGCCTGATGGCGCAGAACGGTAACTGGATGGTGGAAGTGAAGCCGTGGTATGTGCTCGGCAGCACCGATGACAACCCGGATATCACCAAATATATGGGCTACTACCAGCTCAAAGTTGGCTACCAGTTAGGTGAAGCCGTGCTGAGCGCGAAGGGGCAGTACAACTGGAACACCGGCTACGGCGGTGCGGAGCTCGGTCTGAGCTACCCGGTGACGAAGCACGTGCGTCTCTATACCCAGGTGTATAGCGGCTACGGCGAATCGCTGATCGACTACAACTTCAACCAGACTCGCGTTGGCGTGGGCGTAATGCTGAACGATATTCTCTAGGCTGCTCGAATGTTTTTGCGTTAAACGTTGAAGTTTCTCTCTCAGGCGCTGAAAATAGCGCCTGTTTTATTTTTCGCAAATGGGGTTAACGTGGCGCAGGCGGAAGTATTGAATCAGGAGTCGCTGGCTAAACAGGTTTTGCATGAAACCTTTGGCTACCAGCAGTTCCGCCCCGGCCAGGAAACCATCATTGAAGCGGTGCTGGAAGGCCGCGATTGCCTGGTGGTGATGCCGACCGGCGGCGGTAAATCCCTCTGTTATCAGGTGCCCGCGCTGGTGCTTAACGGCCTGACGGTCGTGGTATCGCCTCTCATTTCCCTGATGAAAGACCAGGTTGACCAGCTGCTCGCCAACGGCGTGGCGGCGGCCTGCCTGAACTCGACGCAAACCCGCGAGCAGCAGCAAGAGGTGATGGCCGGGTGCCGCACCGGGCAGATCCGCCTGCTGTATATCGCGCCAGAGCGCCTGATGCTCGATAACTTCCTCGACCATCTCGCGCACTGGAACCCGGTCCTGCTGGCGGTGGATGAAGCGCACTGTATCTCCCAGTGGGGACACGATTTCCGTCCGGAATACGCTGCCCTCGGCCAGCTGCGTCAGCGCTTCCCCGAGCTGCCGTTTATGGCGCTTACCGCCACGGCGGACGACACCACGCGTCTGGATATCGTTCGCCTGCTGGGGCTGAACGACCCGTATATTCAGGTCAGCAGCTTCGACCGCCCGAACATCCGCTACATGCTGATGGAAAAATTCAAGCCGCTGGACCAGCTCCTGCGCTACGTTCAGGAACAGCGTGGCAAGTCCGGTATCATCTACTGCAACAGCCGTGCGAAGGTGGAAGACACCGCCGCGCGTCTGCAAAACCGTGGCTTTAGCGCCGCCGCATATCACGCCGGGCTGGAAAACCATATCCGCGCCGACGTGCAGGAGAAATTCCAGCGCGACGACCTGCAAATCGTGGTCGCAACGGTGGCGTTCGGGATGGGGATCAACAAGCCCAACGTGCGCTTTGTGGTGCATTTCGACATTCCGCGCAATATCGAATCCTACTATCAGGAGACCGGCCGCGCCGGCCGTGACGGCCTGCCTGCGGAAGCGATGCTGTTTTACGATCCGGCCGATATGGCGTGGCTGCGCCGCTGTCTGGAAGAGAAGCCGCAGGGACAACTCCAGGACATTGAGCGCCACAAGCTCAACGCGATGGGTGCCTTCGCTGAAGCGCAAACCTGCCGCCGTCTGGTGCTGCTCAACTACTTTGGTGAAGGGCGGCAGGAGCCGTGCGGCAACTGCGATATCTGCCTCGATCCGCCAAAGCAGTACGATGGCCTGATGGACGCGCGCAAAGCGCTCTCGACCATTTACCGCGTGAATCAACGCTTCGGGATGGGCTACGTGGTGGAAGTACTGCGCGGTGCCAATAACCAGCGTATCCGCGACATGGGCCACGACAAGCTGCCGGTTTACGGCATCGGTAAAGACCAGAGCCACGAGCACTGGGTCAGCATTATTCGTCAGCTGATCCACCTCGGCTTTGCCACACAGAACATTGCCCAGCACTCCGCGCTACAGTTGACCGAAGCAGCGCGTCCGGTGCTGCGCGGTGATGTTGAGCTCAAGCTCGCCGTGCCGCGCGTGGTTGCCCTCAAGCCGCGCGTGATGCAGAAATCCTACGGCGGTAACTATGACCGCAAGCTGTTTGCCAAACTGCGCAAGCTGCGTAAAGCTATCGCTGACGAAGAGAACATCCCGCCTTACGTGGTGTTCAACGACGCGACCCTGATTGAGATGGCCGAGCAGATGCCGCTCAGCGCCAGCGAGATGCTCAGCGTCAACGGCGTCGGCACGCGCAAGCTGGAGCGCTTTGGTAAAGAGTTTATGGCGCTTATCCGCTCTCACGCCGATGGTGATGATGAGGAGTAGTCAGACGGGCGAAAAAGTGCCAGGATGATGACTCACTGAATTATTTCCCCGCGAGCTAATTATGTTAATGCTATTTCTCACCGTGGCGTTAGTGCACATCGTTGCGCTGATGAGCCCTGGACCAGACTTTTTCTTCGTGTCGCAAACTGCCGTCAGCCGCTCCCGCAAAGAAGCGATGATGGGCGTGCTCGGTATTACCATGGGCGTTATGGTCTGGGCGGCGGTCGCGCTGCTCGGTCTGAACCTGATCCTGGCGAAGATGGCGTGGCTGCATAACATCATTATGGTTGGCGGCGGGCTGTACCTGTGCTGGATGGGCTACCAGATGCTGCGCGGGGCGCTGAAGAAAGAAGAGAAAAAACCGGAAGAGCCAAAGGTAGAGCTGGCAACGGGCGGCCGCAGCTTTGTAAAAGGGCTCCTGACTAACCTGGCAAACCCGAAAGCGATTATCTATTTCGGATCCGTGTTCTCGCTGTTTGTGGGTGACAGCGTCGGCGCAGGCGCGCGCTGGGGGATCTTCCTGCTGATCGTTGTTGAGACGTTCGCCTGGTTCACTATTGTTGCCAGCCTGTTCGCCTTACCGGCGATGCGCCGCGGCTATCAGCGCATCGCGAAGTGGATCGACGGCTTTGCCGGCGCGCTGTTCGCCGGCTTCGGCATTCATCTCATCATTTCTCGCTAAGCATGACGCGCTGACGCAAGCAGCGCGCCAACCAGCATAAACAGCGAACCAAAGACTTTATTCAGGGCCTTCATCTGTTTAGGCCCTTTAATCCACGCCGCAATCCGCTGCGCCAGCGTCGCGTAACCAATCATCACGATGATATCGACGATGATGGTGGTCGCTCCCAGCACCACGTACTGCATCACCTGGGGCTGATGTGGCACGATAAACTGCGGGAACAGCGCGGCGAGGAACACGATGCTTTTCGGGTTCGTCAGGTTCACGAACACCGCGCGCTTAAACAGATGGCCGCGCGTTTGCTTCCTGGAGAGCGTATTCAGGTCAATCGAGCCTGCCGCGCGCCACTGCTGGATACCGAGCCAAATCAGATACGCCGCACCGGCCCACTTCAGCACTTCAAACGCCAGCACCGAACGAGAGAACAGCGTCCCCAGACCAATCCCCACCAGCACAATATGAATGCCGAGCCCGGTCTGTAAACCGGCAATGGACGCCGCCGCACCGCGATAGCCGTGGTTGATGGAGGTGGTCATAGTGTTAATGGCGCCAGAGCCAGGTGAAAGGCTAAGGATAATGGATGTCAGCAGGTAGGCGAACCACCACTCGAAGGTCATTTGAAGCTCCCGAACCGTCTATTTTTATGCCACAATACGCTATTGTTGAGTCATTTTGTGACCAGTGACGAAAAAAAACGATATTCCCTGGATTACGTGAGTGGAAACCCAATGTTTCAGCAGAAAAAGGACTGGGAAACACGAGAAAACGCGTTTGCTGCTTTCTCAATGGGGCCGCTGACCGATTTCTGGCGGCAGCGTGAGGAAGACGAGTTTACGGGCGTCGGTGGCATCCCGGTGCGCTTCGTTCGCTTCCGCAATGAAAAAAATGACCGGGTGATCGTGGTCTGCCCCGGGCGTATCGAAAGTTACGTTAAATATGCCGAACTGGCCTACGACCTGGTCAACATGGGGTTTGACGTGCTGATCATCGACCACCGTGGGCAGGGGCTGTCCGGGCGCATGCTGCCGGATACGCACCGCGGGCATGTGGATCACTTCAGCGATTATGTCGACGATTTTGCCGCGTTCTGGCAGCAGGAAGTTCAGCCCGGCCCCTGGCGCAAGCGGTACATCCTTGCGCACTCCATGGGCGGCGCCATTTCGACGCTGTTTTTGCAGCGGTATGAGCACCAGTGCGACGCCATTGCGCTCACCGCGCCGATGTACGGTATTGTCATTCGTTTTCCCGACTGGATGGTGCGCCATCTTCTCGACTGGGCTGAGGGCCATCAGCGCATTCGTGAAGGCTATGCCATCGGAACCGGACGCTGGCGCGCATTGCCGTTCGCCATCAACGTCTTAACCCACAGTCGGCAGCGCTATCGCCGCAACCTGCGCTTTTATGCCGATGAACCGCGCTTGCGCGTCGGCGGCCCGACCTGGCACTGGGTGCGTGAGGGTATTCTGGCCGGTGAGCAGGTGCTGGCAGGCGTAGGCGATGATGACACGCCGACGCTTCTGATTCAGGCGGAGGAAGAGCGTGTGGTGGATAACCGCATGCATGACCGCTATTGTGAACTGCGCGCTGCCGCCGGTCACCCTTGTGAAGGGGGTAAACCGCTGGTCATCAACGGCGCGTACCATGAGATCCTTTTTGAAAAGGACGCTATGCGCTCAGTCGCGCTTAACGCCATCGTCGAGTTTTTCGACCGGCATAACTGATTTTCTATTGAGGTTAAATTTTCCTATGTACCAGGTTGTTGCATCTGATTTAGATGGCACGCTGCTTTCCCCCGACCACACCCTGTCGCCTTATGCGAAAGAGACCTTAAAGCTTCTGACCGCCCGTGGCGTGAATTTTGTGTTCGCTACCGGCCGCCACCACGTGGACGTGGGGCAGATCCGCGATAATCTGGAGATCAAGTCGTACATGATCACCTCCAACGGTGCGCGCGTGCATGATACCGACGGCAACCTGATCTTCACCCATAACCTGGATCGCGATATTGCTGCCGATCTCTTCGGCGTGGTGCATAACAATCCGGCTATCGTCACCAACGTATACCGTGACGACGAATGGTTCATGAACCGCCACCGCCCGGATGAAATGCGTTTCTTCAAGGAAGCGGTATTCAACTACTCCCTGTATGAGCCGGGCCTGCTGGATCCAGAGGGGATCAGCAAGGTGTTCTTCACCTGCGACAGCCACGAAGAGCTGCTGCCGCTTGAGCAGGCGATCAACGCCCGCTGGGGCGATCGCGTCAACGTGAGCTTCTCCACCCTGACCTGTCTGGAAGTGATGGCGGGCGGCGTTTCTAAAGGTCACGCGCTCGAAGCGGTTGCGAAACGTCTGGGCTTCGCGCTTAAAGACTGTATCGCCTTTGGCGACGGCATGAATGACGCCGAGATGCTCTCTATGGCGGGCAAAGGCTGCATCATGGAAAACGCGCACCAGCGCCTGAAGGATCTGCATCCGGAGCTGGAAGTCATCGGCACCAACGCAGACAACGCGGTACCGAAATACCTGCGCAAACTGTTCCTTGAATAATCTTCATTCGGTTGTTTATTGTTCAGTTGTCAACTAAAGAGTTCGCTACAATGCCTGTCCTTCTTTCTGAGAGACAAGCATTGTGGCGCTACTCATTATCACCACTATCCTGTGGGCCTTCTCCTTTAGCCTGATTGGCGAATACCTTGCCGGTTCGGTCGACAGTTACTTCTCGGTGCTGATGCGCGTGGGGCTGGCGGCGCTGGTGTTCCTGCCGTTCCTGCGCACGCGCGGGCAATCGCTGAAAACCATTCTGCTGTACATGCTGGTGGGGGCGATGCAGCTTGGCATCATGTATCTGTTCAGCTTCCGGGCTTACGTCTACCTGTCCGTCTCCGAATTCCTGCTCTTTACCGTGCTGACGCCGCTCTATATCACGCTGATTTACGATCTGCTCAGCAGGCGCCGCCTGCGCTGGGGATATCTGCTAAGCGCCGCGCTGGCGGTTATTGGCGCGGCGATCATTCGCTACGACAAAGTTAGCGATCACTTCTGGACAGGGCTGATGTTCGTCCAGCTTGCCAACATCAGCTTTGCCATTGGTATGGTGGGCTACAAACGCCTGATGGAAACCCGCCCGATGCCGCAGCACAACGCGTTTGCGTGGTTCTATATGGGCGCGGCGATCGTCGCGGTGGCGGCGTGGTTTATGCTCGGCAACCCGCAAAAGCTGCCGACCACTACCGTGCAGTGGAGCGTTCTGGTCTGGCTGGGCGTGGTGGCGTCGGGGCTGGGGTACTTTATGTGGAACTACGGCGCTACGCAGGTAGACGCCGGTACGCTGGGGATCATGAACAACGTGCACGTCCCGGCGGGGCTGCTGGTGAACCTTGCCATCTGGCAGGAACAGCCGCACTGGCCGAGCTTCCTTATTGGGGGGGCGGTGATCCTGGCTTCACTGTGGGTCCATCGCCGCTGGGTCGCTCCGCGCTCCGCACAAACGGAAGATGGTCGCACGCGTGGTTCCGCGCTGAGCGAATAAACGCCTCCGTAACCGGCTGACGCTGCTCGCCATCGCGCACGGCGGCGTACAGCCGGCTCCACAGTCCTTCTCCCAGGGTTTTGGTGACTACCAGACCCTGGCGTTCAAAGCTCTCCACCACCCAGTGCGGCAGCGCCGCGATACCCATGCTGGCCGCCACCATCTGGATCAGCAGCAGGGTGTTATCCACGCTTTTCAGCTGCGGGCTGATGCCTGCCGGCTGCAGGAAGTGACGCCAGATATCCAGGCGGCTGCGCTGAACCGGGTAAATCAGCAGCGTTTCTGTCGCCAGATCTTCCGGCGTGATGCGCGTTTTGGCTGCCAGCGGATGGTCCGGCGCCAGCACCAGACGCACCTCAAAATCAAACATCGGCGAATAGTGCAGGCCGCTGCGCGGCAGGATGTCGGACGTCATCACCAGATCCAGCTCGCCCTGCTGGAGCGAGGGCTGCGGGTCGAACGTCACGCCGGATTTAAAGTCCATCTCCACCTGCGGCCACTTCTGGCGAAAGTTCTCAAGCGCGGGGGTCAGCCATTGAATACAGCTGTGGCACTCAATGGCGATCCGCAGTTTGGTCTGCTGCGGCTCGTTACACGCCTGCAGCGCGCTGGCGATCTGCGGCAGTACCTGATTCGCCAGTTGAAGAAGAATTTCACCCTGCGGCGTAAAGCGCAAAGGCTGGCTCTTACGCACAAAAAGACGAAATCCGAGGCGTTGTTCCAGATCGCTGAACTGGTGAGAAAGGGCGGACTGGGTCTGGTGCAGCGTGGCCGCCGCCGCCGCGAGCGAACCGCAGTTCCGCAACGCTTGTAGCGTTTTCAGGTGTTTAATCTCGATCATGAAAGTCCTTCACTCCGCCATGAACATTTTGCGCTTGAGGAATATACAGTACCTGCCAATTATAGATGTGTAAACATCTGGACGTCTAAATAACAAATTTGACAAGGGGCATACCATGACAATCCGCACTCACACTCTCGGTTTTCCTCGCGTTGGCCTGCGTCGCGAGCTGAAAAAAGCGCAAGAAAGCTACTGGGCGGGCAACGCCTCCCGTGAAGAACTCCTGGCGGTGGGGCGGGAGCTGCGCGCCCGTCACTGGGATCAGCAAAAACAGGCGGGCATTGACCTGCTGCCGGTGGGCGATTTCGCCTGGTACGACCATGTTCTGACGACCAGCCTGCTGCTGGGCAACGTGCCGGCTCGTCATCAGAACAAAGATGGATCGGTGGATATCGACACCCTGTTCCGCATCGGCCGTGGCCGCGCGCCAACGGGTGAGCCAGCGGCAGCGGCGGAAATGACCAAGTGGTTTAACACCAACTATCACTATATGGTGCCGGAATTCGTCAAAGGTCAGCAGTTTACGCTGACCTGGACGCAGCTTCTGGACGAAGTGGATGAAGCGCTGGCGCTGGGCCACCAGGTGAAGCCCGTATTGCTGGGGCCGGTAACCTACCTGTGGCTGGGTAAAGTGAAGGGCGAACAATTTGACCGCCTCAGCCTGCTGAACGATATTCTGCCGGTCTATAAGCAGGTGCTGATTGAGCTGGGCAAGCGCGGCATTCAGTGGGTGCAAATCGACGAACCCGCGCTGGTGCTGGAGCTGCCGCAGGAGTGGCTCGATGCCTTCAAACCGGCGTATGACGCGCTCACCGGCCAGGTGAAGCTGCTGCTGACCACCTATTTCGAGGGCGTGACGCCAAACCTCGACACTATCACCGCGCTGCCGGTTCAGGGCCTGCACGTTGACCTGGTTCACGGTAAGGACGATGTCGCAGAGCTGCACGAGCGCCTGCCTGAGGAGTGGTTGCTCTCCGCCGGTCTGGTCAACGGCCGTAACGTCTGGCGCGCCGATCTGAGCGAGAAATACGCCCAAATTAAAGACATCGTCGGTAAACGCGAGCTGTGGGTGGCTTCATCCTGCTCGCTGCTGCACAGTCCGATCGATCTGAGCGTGGAGACCCGTCTCGACCCTGAAGTGAAGAGCTGGTTTGCCTTCGCCCTGCAAAAATGTGAAGAGCTGGCACTGCTGCGCGACGCGCTCAACAGCGGCGATACGGCGGCGATTACCGACTGGAGCGCACCGATTCAGGCGCGTCGTCACTCGGCTCGCGTGCACAACCCGGCGGTGGAAAAACGTCTGGCGGCCATCACCGCCCGGGACAGCCAGCGTCAGAGCCCGTACGAGGTACGTGCCGAAGCCCAGCGCGCCCGCTTCAATCTTCCCGCGTGGCCGACCACGACCATCGGTTCATTCCCGCAAACTACCGAGATCCGCGGCCTGCGTCTGGACTTCAAAAAGGGCAATCTGGACGCGAATCATTACCGCACCGGCATTGCGGAACACATTAAGCAGGCGATTATCGAGCAGGAACGCCTCGGGCTGGACGTGCTGGTGCACGGTGAAGCCGAGCGTAACGACATGGTGGAATATTTCGGTGAGCACCTGGACGGCTTCGTCTTTACCCAGAACGGCTGGGTGCAGAGCTACGGCTCCCGCTGCGTGAAGCCGCCGGTGGTCATTGGCGACGTCAGCCGTCCGGAACCGATCACGGTGGAGTGGGCGAAGTACGCCCAGTCCCTGACCGACAAGCCGGTAAAAGGCATGCTGACCGGCCCGGTGACCATTCTCTGCTGGTCGTTCCCGCGCGAAGACGTGACCCGTGAAACCATCGCCAAACAGATCGCGCTGGCGCTGCGTGATGAAGTGGCGGATCTGGAGGCGGCGGGGATTGGCATCATCCAGATTGACGAACCGGCGCTGCGCGAAGGTTTGCCGCTGCGCCGCAGCGACTGGGATGCTTACCTGCAGTGGGGCGTGGAAGCATTCCGCATCAACGCCGCAGTGGCGAAGGACGACACCCAGATCCACACCCATATGTGTTACTGCGAATTTAATGACATCATGGATTCGATTGCCGCGCTGGATGCAGACGTGATCACCATCGAGACCTCGCGTTCAGACATGGAGCTGCTGGAGTCGTTTGAAGAGTTCGACTACCCGAACGAAATTGGGCCGGGCGTGTACGACATTCACTCTCCGAACGTGCCGAGCGTGGAGTGGATTGAGGCGCTGCTTAAAAAAGCCGCTCAGCGCATCCCGGCGGAACGCCTGTGGGTAAACCCGGACTGCGGCCTGAAAACCCGCGGCTGGCCGGAGACGCGTGCGGCGCTCGCCAACATGGTGAAGGCGGCGCAGAATTTGCGTCAGGCTTGATGACACGCAGGCCCGGTAAGGCGCAGTCGCCACCGGGCTTTTTTTATGCTTTCTTCCCACCGTACTGGCTAAACCATGCCAGCATTCTCTGCCAGCCATCTTTCGCGGATTCCGCGTGATAGCTCGGACGATAATCGGCATTAAACGCGTGTCCGGCATCGGGATACACCACGATTTCGGCCTTCGCGTTCGCCGCCCGCAGCGCGTGGCGCATCGTCTCGACGGTATCAAGCGGAATGCCGGTATCCTGGCCACCATATAGCCCTAACACCGGGGCATTGAGATCGGTAGCGATATCAACCGGATGCTTCGGTGAGTTCAGCGTCTTTTCGCCCACCAGTTTGCCGTACCAGGCAACGGCGGCTTTCAGCTGCGGGTTATGCGCGGCATACAGCCAGCTAATGCGTCCACCCCAGCAGAAACCGGTGACCATTAAGCGGTGCGGGTCGCCGCCGTTGCGCGCCGCCCAGCTGGCGACGTGGTCGAGGTCTGCCAGCACCTGCGCGTCCGGCACTTTGCTGACCAGGTTGCTGAACAGCGTCGGGATATCACTGTAGTCATTCGGATCGCCCTGACGGAAGTAGAGCTCTGGCGCAACGGCCAGATAACCCTCCAGCGCCAGGCGGCGGCAGAGGTCGCGAATATGTTCGTGAACGCCGAAAATCTCCTGAACCACAATCACGATGGGCAGCGGGCCGTCTGCTGACTTTGGCCGCGCGTGATATGCAGGCATATTTTCCCCCTGAGAGGGGATGGAGGTCTCGCCTGCCGTAATGGCCTCTTCTGAGGTTGAGACGATAGTTGAAGCATGCGGAGCCGCAGCAGGTGCAAATCCGGTTTTTTCAGTCATGGCATTCTCCGTACCAATGAGTTAGCGCAAAGGTAAATATAGACACCAGGTTAACAACTCACAGTGCCTTAAACGGTCTATCTTTTGTGCAGCACCCGACGATATAACTTGTTAATGTGATGTGAATCACTTTTTGATGGAAATTCAATGCAATCATTTTCATTCATGGTGAGATGCGTCACGAAATTATGCTTACCGCTTCTGTAAAGTACCGTTTTACTTCTTCTGACTAACCGACCCACAGAGGAGTCACCTATGTCTAAGTCTGATGTTTTTCATCTCGGCCTCACTAAAAACGATTTACAAGGGGCTACGCTCGCTATCGTCCCTGGCGACCCAGAGCGTGTGGAAAAGATCGCCGCGCTGATGGATAAGCCGGTCAAGCTGGCTGCCCATCGTGAATTCACCACCTGGCGCGCAGAGCTGGATGGCAAAGCGGTGATTGTGTGCTCTACCGGTATCGGTGGCCCGTCTACCTCTATCGCCGTGGAAGAGCTGGCGCAGCTGGGCATTCGTACTTTCCTGCGTATCGGCACCACCGGCGCGATTCAGCCGCACATTAACGTCGGCGACGTGCTGGTGACGACCGCATCCGTGCGTCTGGACGGCGCAAGCCTGCACTTTGCACCGATGGAATTCCCGGCAGTGGCTGACTTCGAGTGCACCACCGCGCTGGTTGAAGCGGCGAAATCCGTGGGCGCAACCACTCACGTGGGCGTAACTGCCTCTTCTGATACCTTCTATCCGGGCCAGGAGCGTTACGACACCTTCTCAGGCCGCGTAGTGAGCCGCTTCAAAGGCTCAATGGAAGAGTGGCAATCCATGGGCGTGATGAACTACGAGATGGAATCCGCAACGCTGCTGACCATGTGCGCAAGCCAGGGTCTGCGTGCCGGTATGGTGGCGGGCGTTATCGTCAACCGCACCCAGCAGGAGATCCCGAACGCCGAAACCATGAAGCAGACAGAAAGTCACGCGGTAAAAATCGTGGTTGAAGCGGCTCGCCGCCTGATCTAGTCCTCCTCTCTGAGATAAAAGGCCGACGCGTTCGGCCTTTATTTTTTGCGTAGCGCCTCGCAGGAAAACCCTTTCAAACTGGACGTTTATACAGCACAATCTTATTTTGTGCGGGTAATACGTTGATGCAGGGGGCATTGTGGATATCTCAATCCTTATTTATGCGGTAATTGCGCTGGCTGGCGTGGCGATAGGCTGGCTGATATCCAGCTATCAGCATGCACAGCAGAAGGCCGAGCAGTTGGCTGAACGCGAAGAGATCGTCGCCGATTTAAGCGCCGCAAAACAGCAGCTTGCCCTAAGCGACCACTGGCGCGACGAGTGTGAACTGCTCAATAACGAACTGCGTAACCTGCGCGACATCAACACCTCGCTGGAGGCCGATCTCCGCGAAGTGACTACCCGCCTTGAATCCACCCAGCTGCATGCCGAAGACAAAATCCGCCAGATGATCAACAGCGAGCAGCGCCTCAGCGAGCAGTTCGAGAACCTCGCCAACCGCATTTTCGAGCACAGCAACCGCCGCGTTGATGAGCAAAATCGCCAGAGCCTGAACAGCCTGCTGACGCCGCTGCGCGAACAGCTGGACGGCTTTCGCCGTCAGGTACAGGACAGCTTTGGTCAGGAAGCCCGCGAACGCCACACGCTGGCGCATGAGATCCGCAATCTTCAACAGCTGAATGCCCAGATGGCGCAGGAGGCGGTCAACCTGACGCGGGCGCTGAAAGGCGATAACAAAACCCAGGGTAACTGGGGGGAAGTGGTGCTCACCCGCGTGCTGGAGGCCTCTGGCCTGCGGGAAGGGTATGAATACGAAACGCAGGTGAGTATCGAAAACGATGCCCGCTCGCGAATGCAGCCGGATGTGATTGTGCGTCTGCCGCAGGGCAAAGATGTGGTCATTGACGCCAAAATGACGCTGGTGGCCTATGAGCGCTACTTCAACGCTGAAGATGACTATACGCGCGAATCGGCGCTGCAGGAGCACATTGCCTCCGTGCGTAACCATATTCGCCTGCTGGGCAGAAAAGATTATCAGCAGCTGCCGGGGCTGCGCTCGCTGGACTACGTGCTGATGTTTATCCCGGTCGAACCCGCGTTTTTGCTGGCGCTCGACAGACAGCCCGAGCTGATCACCGAAGCGCTGAAAAATAACATTATGCTGGTCAGCCCCACCACGCTGCTGGTGGCCTTACGCACCATTGCGAACCTGTGGCGCTATGAGCACCAGAGCCGTAACGCGCAGCAGATTGCCGACCGCGCCAGCAAGCTGTACGACAAAATGCGCCTCTTCGTGGACGATATGTCCTCCGTCGGGCAAAGCCTGGATCGTGCGCAGGATAACTACCGCCAGGCGATGAAAAAGCTCTCCTCCGGGCGTGGCAACCTGCTTGCGCAGGCTGAAGCATTCCGCAGCCTGGGAGTGGAGGTTAAACGCGAGATTAATCCGGAATTGGTCGAACAGGCGACAGCCCAGGACGAAGAGTTCCGACTGCGTGAGGGCGGGGATGAACAAAATACCCCCAACCAGGACAACGATTTAGCGGCGGATTTATCGCCAGACGAGCAGCCAGCGCGTTTCTTTCGCGGTGGTTGAATCGTAGGGCAATTGCGCCCAATCTGTTACACTTCACGAACATTTGACTGATTAGCAGGCTCTGAGATGGTTGACGATTCACAAGACACGACGCACTTTGGCTTTCAGACTGTAGCCAAAGCGCAGAAAGCTGACATGGTGGCCCACGTATTTCATTCCGTGGCGGCGAAGTACGATGTGATGAATGACTTGATGTCGTTCGGCATTCATCGCTTGTGGAAGCGCTTCACCATCGACTGCAGCGGGGTGCGTCGTGGACAAACGGTTCTCGATCTGGCTGGCGGTACGGGCGATCTGACGGCGAAATTCTCCCGTCTGGTGGGCGAAACCGGTCGCGTTGTACTGGCTGATATTAATGACTCCATGCTTAAAATGGGACGCGAAAAACTGCGTAACATCGGCGTGGTGGGTAATGTGGAATACGTGCAGGCCAACGCCGAAGCGCTGCCGTTCCCGGACAATACTTTTGACTGCATCACGATTTCCTTCGGTCTGCGTAACGTCACTGATAAAGAAAAAGCGCTGCGCTCCATGTACCGCGTGCTGAAGCCGGGTGGACGCCTGCTGGTGCTCGAGTTCTCTAAACCGATTATCGACCCGCTGAGCAAAGCCTACGACGCCTATTCCTTCCACGTGCTGCCGCGTATTGGCGAACTGGTGGCAAACGACGCGGAAAGCTATCGCTATCTGGCGGAATCAATTCGCATGCATCCGGATCAGGACACCTTAAAAGCCATGATGCAGGATGCGGAATTTGAGAACGTTGAGTACTTCAACATGACGGCGGGTGTCGTCGCGCTGCATCGCGGTTACAAATTCTGAGTGGAGGTGTCCCGTGCCCTTTAAACCCTTAGTCACCGCAGGCATCGAGAATGTGCTGAATGCCTTCCTGTATCGCGCTCCGGCGCTGAAAGCCGCACGTCAGCGGCTAAACGGGAAGGTACTGCGCATTGTGTTAAAAGAGTTCTCGACGCCGCTCGTGCTGGTTTTCAGCGAACGTCAGCTTGACGTTCTGGGTGAGTGGGAAGGTGAAGCTGATTGCTCGGTCATTACCCATATGAGCGTGCTGCCAAAACTGCGCGATCGCCAGCAATTAACGGCGCTTATCCGCAGCGGTGAGCTGGAAGTGGAAGGCGACATCCAGGTCGTGCAGAACTTCGTTGCGCTCAGCGATCTGGCTGAGTTTGACCCGGCAGAGCTGCTGGCGCCTTTTATTGGCGACATCGCCGCTGAAGGGATCGGGAAAGTTATTCATGGCGGCACGGCGTTCCTGCGCAAAAATCTGCAACGCCAACAGCGTTATGCCGCAGAAGTGCTGACCGAAGAGTGGCGCATGGCGCCTGGGCCGCTGGAAGTTGCGTGGTTCGCAGAAGAGACGGCCGCGGTTGAACGTGCGGTTGATGCCCTAAGCAAACGGCTGGAAAAACTGGAGGGCAAATGACGCCTGGTGAAATTCGGCGCCTCTATTTTATCATCCACACCTTTTTGAGTTACGGGCTCGACGAGCTCATCCCCAAAATGCGTATCACGCTGCCGCTCAGGATCTGGCGGCGGACGCTGTTCTGGATGCCAAATCGCCATAAAGGTCAGCCGCTGGGTGAACGCCTGCGTCTGGCGCTGCAGGAGCTCGGCCCGGTATGGATTAAGTTCGGACAGATGCTCTCAACTCGCCGCGATCTCTTCCCGCCGCACATTGCCGATGAACTGGCGATGCTGCAGGACCGTGTCGCCCCGTTTGACGGGGTGAGAGCGAAGAAACAGATCGAGGAGGCGATGGGTAACCTTCCCGTTGAAACCTGGTTTGACGATTTCGAAATAGAACCGCTGGCGTCGGCTTCTATCGCTCAGGTGCACACTGCGCGTCTGAAAGAGAACGGCAAAGAAGTGGTGATCAAGGTGATCCGCCCGGATATCCTGCCGATTATCAAAGCCGACATGAAGCTAATTTATCGTCTGGCGCGCTGGGTTCCGCGTCTGCTGCCGGACGGCCGTCGACTGCGCCCGATGGAAGTGGTGCGGGAATATGAAAAAACGCTGATTGATGAGCTTAATCTGCTGCGTGAATCGGCAAACGCCATTCAGCTGCGCCGCAATTTTGAAAACAGCCCGATGCTCTACGTGCCTGAAGTCTATTCTGACTATTGCAGCCAGAACATGATGGTCATGGAGCGCATCTACGGTATTCCGGTTTCGGATGTGGTGGCCCTGGAGAAGCAGGGAACGAACATGAAGCTGCTGGCCGAACGTGGCGTGCAGGTCTTCTTTACCCAGGTATTCCGCGACAGTTTTTTCCATGCGGACATGCATCCGGGTAATATCTTCGTGAGCTATGAGCATCCTGAGGATCCGAAATACATCGGTATCGACTGCGGAATTGTGGGCTCGCTGAATAAAGAAGATAAACGTTATCTGGCTGAGAACTTCATCGCCTTCTTCAACCGCGACTACCGTAAGGTGGCCGAGCTGCATGTGGATTCCGGCTGGGTTCCGCCAGACACCAACGTCGAAGAGTTCGAGTTTGCTATCCGTACCGTTTGCGAACCGATTTTTGAAAAACCGCTGGCAGAGATCTCTTTTGGACACGTGCTGTTAAACCTGTTCAATACGGCCCGCCGCTTTAATATGGAAGTTCAGCCACAGTTAGTTTTACTTCAGAAAACATTACTTTACGTTGAGGGTGTAGGTCGACAACTCTATCCTCAGTTAGACTTGTGGAAGACGGCTAAACCTTTCCTGGAATCCTGGATTAAGGATCAGGTTGGCCTTCCAGCGCTGGTGCGTTCGCTGAAAGAGAAAGGCCCGTTCTGGATCGAAAAAATGCCTGAAATTCCTGAACTGGTTTACGACAGTTTGCGTCAGAGCAAGAATCTTCAGCACAGCATGGATAAAATCGCCCGCGAGCTTCAGTCCAGCCGTGTGCGCCAGGGACAGTCACGCTACCTCTTTGGCATTGGCGCAACGCTGCTGTTGAGCGGTACGTTGCTGCTGATCAACCGTCCTGACTGGCAGATGATGCCCGCCTGGCTGATGGCTGGCGGGGTTGTTGTCTGGCTTGCAGGATGGAGAAAAACGCGCTGAGTTTGCATCGCCATCGACAGGTCGCATACGTATAATGCGACCTGACCAATTAATCATCTATCCCTGAGGAATATGTATGGGTGGTATCAGTATCTGGCAATTAGTCATTATTGCCGTCATCGTTGTGCTGCTGTTTGGCACCAAAAAGCTCGGTTCTATTGGTTCCGATCTGGGCGCGTCTATCAAAGGCTTCAAGAAAGCGATGAGCGATGATGAGAGCAAGCAGGATAAAACCAGCCAGGACGCTGACTTTACTGCTAAATCCATCTCCGATAAGCAAGAAGATGCCAAAAAGGAAGACGCTAAACGCCACGATAAAGAGCAGGTGTAAGTCGTGTTCGACATTGGTTTTAGTGAGCTGCTGCTGGTCTTTGTGATTGGTCTGATCGTGCTGGGGCCGCAGCGTCTGCCGGTAGCGGTGAAAACCGTCGTGGGCTGGGTTCGAGCGCTAAGATCGCTGGCTTCGACCGTTCAGAACGAGCTGGCGCAGGAACTTAAGCTGCAGGAGTTTCAGGAAAGCCTGAAAAAGGTTGAGAAGGCGAGCATGGATAACCTGACGCCGGAACTGAAAGCCTCAATGGATGAGCTGCGCGAAGCGGCGGAATCCATGAAGCGCTCTTACAGCGTTAACGATCCTGAAAAAGCGAGCGATGAAGCGAACACTATTCATAACCCGGTGGTGAAGGACAGCGAAGCGCAGCGTGAGGGCGTGACGCCAGCGAGTGCGGAGCACCAGGCCGCAGCGCCTGAACAAACACCGCAGGAAACTGAACTGAAAAAACAGGCGCAGCCGGAAGAGCCGGTGGTAAAAGCGGCTGAAGCGAAACCCGCCGCGCCCGTTTCCGAATCATCCCCCTCGTCGAGTGATAAAGCGTAACTATGGCAGTAGATGATACTCAACCGCTTATTACGCACCTGATTGAGCTGCGTAAGCGCCTGTTAAACTGCATTATTGCGGTATTCCTCATATTCCTGTGCCTGGTCTATTTCGCCAACGATATTTATCAGGTGGTTTCTGCGCCGCTGATCAAGCAGATGCCGCTGGGGGCAACGATGATTGCAACAGACGTTGCATCACCGTTTTTCACCCCGATTAAGCTCACCTTCTGGGTGTCGTTGATTGCGTCTGCACCCGTCATCCTTTATCAGGTATGGGCATTTGTGGCGCCAGCACTGTACAGGCACGAACGTAAACTGGTGATCCCGCTGCTGGTCTCCAGTTCGCTGCTGTTCTATATCGGCATGGCGTTTGCCTACTTCGTTGTCTTCCCGCTAGCCTTTGGCTTCCTGACGCATACCGCGCCGGAAGGGGTTCAGGTATCGACGGATATCGCCAGCTACCTCAGCTTTGTGATGGCGCTGTTTATGGCGTTCGGTGTGGCGTTTGAAGTGCCGGTGGCCATTGTGCTGCTCTGCTGGGTTGGGGTAACCACCCCTGATGACCTGCGTAAGAAGCGTCCCTATATTCTGGTGGGCGCCTTCGTAGTCGGCATGCTGCTGACGCCGCCGGACGTCTTCTCACAAACGCTGCTGGCAATACCGATGTACTGCCTGTTTGAGGTTGGCGTATTCTTCTCGCGTTTCTACGTGGGAAAAGGACGCCGGTTGGACGATGAAGACGATGCGTCCGAAAAGACCACTGAAGAGTAAAACCAGCCGCCCGTCAGGGCGGTTGTTCTATGGGGAATCGCATGTTTGATATCGGACTCAACCTGACCAGCTCGCAGTTTGCGAAAGATCGTGACGAGGTGGTTGCGCGTGCTTTTGAGGCTGGCGTAAAAGGGCTGCTCCTGACCGGGACCAACCTGCATGAGAGCGAGCAGGCGCTGCTGCTGGCGCAACGCTATCAACACTGCTGGTCAACCGCCGGCGTCCACCCTCATGACAGCAGCCAGTGGACGGCGGAGAGCGCAGAAACCCTGCGCACGCTGGCAAAAAAGGCAGAGGTGGTGGCTATTGGCGAGTGCGGGCTCGATTTTAACCGCAACTTCTCCACGCCTGAAGAACAGGAAAAGGCGTTCACTGCCCAGCTTGCGCTGGCGGCAGAGCTTGAAATGCCCGTCTTTATGCACTGTCGCGACGCGCATGAACGTTTTCTCGCACTGCTGGACCCGTGGCTGGATAAACTGCCCGGCGCAGTGCTCCACTGCTTCACCGGGTCTCGCCAGGAAGCGCTGGATTGCCTGAACCGCGGTTTGTATCTGGGGATCACCGGTTGGGTGTGTGATGAGCGCCGCGGGCTTGAGCTTCGCGAGCTGCTGCCGATAATCCCGGCAGACCGTTTGCTTCTTGAAACCGATGCGCCATACCTGCTGCCGCGAGATATGAAGCCCAAACCGGCATCGCGGCGAAACGAGCCCGCCTTGCTGGGGCACATTGTTGAGCGCGTAGCGCACTGGCGCGGAGAGGATCCGCACTGGCTTTCCGCGCAGACGGATGACAACGTGCGTCGCCTGTTCGGGATAAACGTTTAAACTTTGCGGAAGTCGGTGTTTTTCACGCTCTGCAGCACCTGCTTGTTCAGCAGATTGAGCAACAGCATGGAGCGCGCTTCACCGTCCGGCTCGGCGAAAATCGCCTGCAGGCCTTCGAATGCGCCTTCGGTAATGACGACGCTATCGCCCGCGTAAGGGGTTTCCGGGTCGGTGATCCCTTCAGGCTGTTGATAAACAGACAGCTGATGAATGACGGTCGACGGAACGGTTGCCGGGTGGGCACCAAAACGAACGAAGTGGCTGACGCCGCGCGTTGCGCTGATGGTAGTGGTGTGGATCACCTCAGGGTCGAACTCCACGAACAGATAGTTCGGGAATAAAGGCTCACTGACGGTTGTGCGCTTCCCGCGCTGCATTTTTTCAAGCGTGATCACGGGTGTCAGACAATTTACAGACTGACGTTCAAGATGTTCCTGCGCGCGCTGAAGTTGCCCGCGTTTGCAATACAGTAAATACCAGGCCTGCATAATCACTCTTTCCCTTAGTTCGGGGCGCAAGCATATCAAAACCCTGGAGGGATCGCTAAGTTGATTATAATGGGGGAAATTCGAACACAGCGGATAAGTTCACGCTAATTTAACAAAATTACAGCATCAAGCAGGCTTACGCCGTATAATGAAGCGCTTACAGAGAGGCCATGACTAACTGCATGAAATACCACGATCTCCGCGACTTCCTGACGCTGCTGGAAAAGCAGGGTGAACTGAAACGCATTACACTTCCTGTTGATCCTTATCTGGAAATGACAGAAATTGCTGACCGCACCCTGCGTGCCGGTGGCCCTGCATTACTGTTTGAAAATCCAAAAGGTTACTCAATGCCGGTGCTGTGCAACCTGTTTGGCACCCCGCGTCGTGTCGCGCTGGGAATGGGGCAGGAAGACGTTACCGCGCTGCGTGAAGTGGGTAAACTGCTGGCATTTCTGAAAGAGCCTGAGCCACCGAAAGGTTTCCGCGATCTGTTCGATAAGCTGCCGCAGTTTAAGCAGGTGTTGAACATGCCCACCAAACGCCTGCGCGGCGCGCCGTGTCAGCAGAAAGTGCTGGAAGGCGATGCGGTGGATCTCACCAAAATCCCTATCATGCAGTGCTGGCCTGAAGATGCTGCGCCGCTGATCACCTGGGGCCTCACCGTGACGCGCGGACCGCATAAAGAGCGGCAAAACCTCGGTATTTATCGCCAGCAGCTGATTGGCAAGAATAAGCTCATCATGCGCTGGCTGTCGCACCGCGGCGGCGCGCTGGATTTCCAGGAGTGGTGTGCTGCACATCCGGGGGAACGGTTCCCGGTGTCTGTCGCGTTAGGTGCCGATCCGGCCACCATTCTGGGGGCGGTCACGCCCGTACCGGATACGCTCTCTGAATATGCGTTTGCTGGCCTGCTGCGCGGGACTAAAACCGAGGTCGTGAAGTGTATCTCCAACGATCTCGAAGTGCCGGCCAGCGCCGAAATTGTGCTGGAAGGTTACATTGAGCAGGGTGAAATGGCGCCAGAAGGCCCATACGGCGACCATACCGGCTATTACAACGAAGTGGATAACTTCCCGGTGTTTACCGTCACGCATGTTACTCAGCGTGAAGATGCGATTTATCACTCCACCTATACTGGCCGCCCACCGGATGAACCGGCGGTGCTCGGCGTGGCGCTGAACGAAGTATTTGTGCCGATCCTGCAAAAGCAGTTCCCGGAAATCGTTGATTTTTATCTGCCGCCTGAAGGATGCTCGTATCGCATGGCGGTGGTCACGATGAAGAAGCAGTATCCCGGACATGCTAAACGCGTGATGATGGGCGTATGGTCTTTCCTGCGCCAGTTTATGTATACCAAATTTGTTATTGTCTGCGATGATGACGTTAACGCCCGTGACTGGAACGACGTTATCTGGGCGATAACCACGCGAATGGATCCTGCGCGTGATACGGTGTTAGTCGAAAATACGCCGATAGATTATCTGGATTTTGCCTCGCCGGTTTCCGGTCTTGGCTCAAAGATGGGACTGGATGCCACAAATAAATGGCCTGGCGAAACCGACCGTGAATGGGGTCGCCCGATCAAAAAAGATCCTGCTGTGACCGCGCGAATTGACGCGATCTGGGACGAACTGGCCATAATGAATAACGGTAAACCCTGAGCTGACCGTTAAGCCCTATAGACTTCCCGACAGAGAGAGCGAATGACAACCTTAAGCTGTAAAGTGACGTCGGTAGATGCTATTACCGACACCGTATACCGCGTCCGTTTGGTTCCTGAAGCGGCATTCTCATTCCGTGCCGGCCAGTACCTGATGGTGGTGATGGATGAGCGTGATAAGCGTCCTTTCTCTATGGCCTCTACGCCAGCAGAGCAGGAATTTATTGAGCTGCATATTGGTGCGTCTGAGCTTAACCTGTACGCGATGGCCGTGATGGACCGCATCCTGAAAGAGCGTGAGATTGTGGTCGACATTCCTCACGGCGACGCGTGGTTGCGTGATGACGAAGACCGTCCGCTGATTCTGATCGCGGGCGGTACGGGCTTCTCCTATGTGCGCTCTATTCTGTTGACCGCGCTGGCGCGTAATCCAGACCGTGACATCACTATCTACTGGGGCGGCCGCGAAGAGAAGCACCTGTACGACCTGTCTGAACTGGAAGCGCTGAGCGTTAACCATCCTAACCTGCGCATTGAGCCAGTGGTCGAGCAGCCGGAAGAGGGCTGGCGTGGACGTAGCGGGACGGTGCTGACGGCGGTACTGCAGGATCACGGCACGCTGGCGGGACATGATATCTACATTGCAGGCCGTTTCGAGATGGCGAAAATTGCCCGCGACCTGTTCTGTAACGAACGCGATGCGCGTGAAGATCGCCTGTTTGGCGATGCGTTTGCGTTTATCTAAATAAAAAGCCCGCCCCTGACAGGCGGGAAGAACGGCAACTAAACTGTCTCTCTTCGCCAATGACACGATTGGCGGCGAGGTACCTCTCGTAGGCCGGGAAAGCGCAGCGCCTCCCGGCAAAAGCCCGATGGCGCGATGCTTATCGGGCCTACGTTATAGCCTTACACTCTCTCAAACACCGTCGCGATACCCTGACCCAGGCCGATACACATCGTTGCCAGACCAAACTGGGCATCTTTGCGTTCCATCAGGTTAATCAGCGTCGTGCTGATACGCGCCCCGGAACAGCCCAGCGGGTGACCGAGGGCGATCGCGCCGCCGTTGAGGTTAATCTTCTCGTCGATCTGCTCCATCAGCCCCAGATCTTTAATGCACGGCAGGATCTGTGCGGCAAACGCTTCGTTCATCTCGAACAGATCGATATCGCTGGCAGTTAAGCCCGCTTTTTTCAGCGCCAGCTTCGAGGCCGGAACCGGGCCGTAACCCATGATTGAAGGATCGCAGCCCACCACCGCCATCGAACGCACGCGAGCGCGTGGCGTCAGGCCCAATTCGCGGGCGCGGCTTTCGCTCATCACCAGCATCGCGGCGGCACCGTCGGACAGCGCCGACGACGTCCCTGCCGTTACCGTACCGGTGACCGGATCAAATGCCGGACGCAGGGTAGAAAGCGCTTCGACCGTCGTTTCCGGACGAATGACTTCGTCGTAGCTGAACTGCTTCAGTACGCCGTCTGCATCGTGGCCCCCGGTGGGGATGATCTCATTCTTGAAGGCACCGGACTGCGTGGCGGCCCAGGCGCGGGCGTGAGATCGCGCGGCAAAAGCATCCTGCATTTCACGACTGATGCCGTGCAGGCGGGAGAGCATCTCGGCGGTCAGGCCCATCATGCCTGCGGCTTTCGCCACGTTGCGGCTCATGCCCGGATGGAAATCGACCCCGTGGCTCATCGGCACATGGCCCATGTGTTCAACGCCGCCGACCAGACAGGCCTGCGCATCGCCGGTCATGATCATGCGCGCCGCGTCGTGCAGGGCCTGCATCGACGAACCGCACAGGCGGTTGACGGTGACCGCCGGAACCGAATGTGGGATCTCCGCCAGCAGCGACGCGTTGCGGGCGATGTTGAAGCCCTGCTCCAGCGTTTGCTGCACGCAGCCCCAGTAGATATCGTCGAGCGCTGCTGGGTCCAGCGCCGGGTTACGCGCCAGCAGGCTACGCATCAGGTGCGCGGAGAGATCTTCCGCTCGCACGTTACGGAACGCACCGCCTTTTGAACGGCCCATCGGGGTGCGAATCGCATCAACAATGACAACCTTTTCCATTGTGACTCCTTAAGCCGTTTTCAGCGCGCCAACCGGACGGGCTGGTTCAACTGCTGGATAGTAGGGTTCGTTATGGCGCGCTTTGTTACGCAGCCCTTCCGGCACTTCATAAAGCGGGCCGAGGTGCTGATACTGCTGCGCCATATCGAGATAGCGGGCGCTGCCGAGCGTATCCAGCCAGCGGAACGCGCCGCCGTGGAACGGAGGGAAGCCCAGGCCATATACCAACGCCATATCCGCTTCTGCCGGGCTGGCAATAATGCCTTCTTCCAGGCAACGGACCACTTCGTTGATCATCGGAATCATCATGCGGGCAATAATTTCGTCGTCGGTGAAGTCGCGTTTCGGCTGGCATACGTCGGCCAGCAGACCATCCACCGCCGCATCTTCTTCTTTCTTCGGTTTGCCTTTGCTGTCTTCTTTATAACGCCAGAAGCCCAGGCCGTTTTTCTGTCCGAAGCGGTTGGCGTCAAAGAGGGCGTCAATGGCATCGCGATAATCTTTCTGCATGCGCTGCGGGAAGCCTGCCGCCATGACGGCCTGAGCGTGGTGGGCGGTATCAATGCCGACGACGTCCAGCAGATACGCCGGGCCCATCGGCCAGCCGAACTGTTTTTCCATTACTTTGTCGATTTTGCGGAAGTCCGCGCCGTCGCGCAGCAGCTGGCTGAAGCCGGCGAAGTACGGGAACAGCACGCGGTTCACAAAGAAACCTGGGCAATCATTAACGACGATCGGCGTTTTACCCATCTTGCTTGCCCACGCCACGACTTTAGCGATGGTTTCGTCAGAGGTTTTTTCTCCACGGATCACTTCGACCAGTGGCATACGGTGTACCGGGTTGAAGAAGTGCATTCCGCAGAAGTTTTCCGGACGCTTCAGCACGCTCGCCAGTTCGCTGATGGGGATGGTGGAGGTGTTTGAGGCCAGGACGGCGTCCGGGCGAACCTTGTCTTCCGTTTCCGCCAGCACCGCTTTTTTGACTTTCGGGTTCTCAACGACCGCTTCAACCACCACGTCCACACGGTCGAAACCGCTGTATTCCAGCACAGGCTGGATGGTTGAGATCACGCCTGCGAGCTTCAGCCCGTCAATTTTTCCGCGCTCAAGCTGTTTATTCAGCAGCTTGGCGGCTTCGGTCATGCCCAGCGTCAGAGATTTCTCGTTGATGTCTTTCATCACTACCGGCACGCCTTTCCAGGCCGACTGGTAAGCGATGCCGCCGCCCATAATACCGGCGCCGAGTACCGCCGCGTGTTTTGGCGTCTCAACGTTTTTGGTCAGCTGTTTGGCTTTGCCCTTCACGAACTGATCGTTGAGGAAGATACCAACCAGCGCGCGGGCTTCATTGGTGTGCGCCAGTGGAACAAAGCTCTGGTTTTCCAGCTTCAGGGCTTCGTCGCGGCCAAAGCGGGCTGCCGCTTCAATGGTTTTCACCGCCGTGATTGGCGCCGGGTAGTGTTTACCCGCCGTCTGCATCACCATGCCTTTGGCGATGGTGAAGCTCATGGTGGCTTCAATCTTGCTGAGCTTTAACGGCTCCAGCTTCGGCTGACGTTTGGCCTTCCAGTCGAGGTCGCCGTTAATCGCCTGACGCAGAATGGCGAGTGCACCTTCAACCAGCTTCTCTGGTTTCACGACGCCGTCGACCAGACCGATTTTCTGCGCTTGTTCTGCACCCACGTCTTTACCGGCGGCAATGATTTCCAGGGCGCTGTCGGCGCCCAGCATGCGCGGCATACGCACGGAACCGCCAAAGCCCGGCATGATGCCCAGCTTGGTTTCCGGCAGGCCGATACGCAGGTCCGGCGTCGCCAGACGGTAGTCGGTCGCCAGCACGCACTCGCAGCCGCCGCCCAGCGCGTAGCCGTTCACGGCAGAGATCGTTGGAACAGGCAGATCTTCCAGACGATTAAAGACGCTGTTGGCAAAGTGCAGCCACTGGCTCAGCTGTTCTTCCGGAACCTGGAACAGCGAGAGGAATTCGGTGATATCGGCACCGACAATAAAGGCCGCTTTGTTAGAACGCAGCAGCAGCCCTTTTAATTCAGATTGCTTTTCAAGTACTTCCAGCGCCTGGCCAAGACTGGCCACCGTCGCGGTATCAAGCTTATTCACTGAGCCGGGGGCATCGAACACCAGTTCGGCAATGCCATCTTCCAGCCAGTTGAGGTACAGGGTGTCGCCTTTGTAAAGCATGTCAGTCTCCTGAATCCAGCAAGTGGATCTGGTCATACCAGATGAGACGGAGTGTGGAATTTATGTTAATAAAATGCAAATTACTCATTAAGAAATTGCTGCGTTGATCACGGTCGGTGGAAATCACGCAGCCGGAGTGAGGTGTGCTAAGATGCGATGACTTGAGGTCAAAAAAACGAAAGGAAGAATGATGGACTCACTGGCTTCGCTTTATAAAAATCATATCGTTACCCTACAGGAACGTACCCGCGATGTACTGGCCCGCTTCAAGCTGGATGCTCTTCTGATCCACTCCGGCGAGCTGATGAATACTTTTCTTGATGACCACGCCTATCCGTTTAAGGTTAACCCGCAGTTTAAAGCCTGGGTGCCGGTGACACAGGTTCCGAATTGCTGGCTGCTGGTGGACGGCGTGAACAAGCCGAAACTGTGGTTCTACCTGCCGGTTGATTACTGGCACAACGTCGAACCGCTGCCGACCTCTTTCTGGACCGAAGAAATTGAGGTGATCGCCCTGCCAAAAGCGGACGGCATTGGCAGCCAGCTGCCAGCGGCGCGCGGCAACATCGGCTACATTGGCCCTGTACCTGAACGTGCGCTCGGTCTGGATATTCCGGCTGACAAACTCAATCCGAAAGGCGTGCTGGATTACCTGCACTATTACCGCGCGTATAAAACCGACTATGAACTCTACTGCATGCGTGAAGCGCAAAAAACGGCGGTGAATGGTCACCGCGCCGCGCACGAAGCGTTCCAGTCAGGCATGAGCGAGTTCGATATCAACCTGGCCTACCTGACCGCAACCGGTCATCGTGACACCGACGTACCGTACAGCAACATCGTCGCGCTGAATGAGCATGCGTCTGTTCTCCACTACACCAAACTGGATCATCAGGTTCCGTCTGAGATGCGCAGCTTCCTGCTGGACGCAGGCGCAGAGTACAACGGCTATGCGGCCGATCTGACCCGCACCTGGGCGGCGAATGCGGATACCGATTTTGCGCAGCTTATTAAGGACGTAAACGACGAACAGTTGGCGCTGATTGGCACCATGAAGGCCGGAACCAGCTACGTGGATTACCACATCCAGTTCCATCAGCGCATTGCCAAACTGCTGCGTAAGCATCAGATTGTGAAAGACATGAGCGAAGAGGCGATGGTCGAAAACGACCTGACCGGGCCATTTATGCCGCACGGTATCGGCCACCCGCTGGGCCTGCAGGTTCACGACGTTGCGGGCTTCATGCAGGATGATACCGGCACGCACCTGGCGGCACCGTCTAAATATCCTTACCTGCGCTGCACCCGTATTCTTGAGCCGCGCATGGTATTGACCATCGAGCCGGGGATCTACTTTATTGAATCCCTGCTGGCGCCGTGGCGTGAAGGGCAGTTCAGCAAGCACTTCAACTGGGAAAAAATCGACGCGCTGAAACCGTTTGGCGGCATTCGTATCGAAGATAACGTGGTGGTTCACGAGAACGGTATCGAGAATATGACGCGAGACCTGAAGCTGGCCTGATGGAAAGCTGGCTGATACCGGCTGAACCGGTCACCTTTGTTGAGGAAATCAAGAAAAGCCGCTTTATTACGCTGCTGGCGCACACCGACGGCGTAGAGGCGGCGAAAGCGTTTGTCGAGTCCGTTCGCGCGGAGCACCCTGACGCACGTCACCACTGCGTGGCGTGGGTGGCAGGGCCGCCGGACGATTCGCAACAGCTCGGTTTTTCAGACGACGGTGAACCGGCGGGCACAGCCGGTAAACCCATGCTCTCCCAGCTGATGGGTAGCGGCGTGGGTGAAATTACCGCCGTGGTGGTGCGCTACTACGGCGGCATCCTGTTGGGCACGGGCGGGCTGGTTAAAGCGTATGGCGGTGGAGTGCAGCAGGCACTGAATATCCTGACGACCACCCGCAAAACGCCGCTCACCGAATATACTTTATTGTGCGATTACGCTCAGCTATCGGGCATTGAAACACTGCTCAAACAATTTAACGGCGTGATTGCGCACAGTGATTACCAGGCAATGGTGCAATTACGCGTGGCGCTTCCTCAGGCAGAACTGGCTGCTTTTTCAGCAAAACTGGCTGATTTTAGTCGTGGTTCGTTGCAATTGCTGCCGATTGAAGAATAATCCCCACCTCACTTTTTTGAATACCAAAGGAAGCGGCAGAGATGCATTTTCGTGCCATAACCCGAATCGTTGGATTGCTGGTCATACTCTTTTCGGGGACGATGATTCTCCCTGGACTGGTGGCGCTTATCTACCGGGACGGCGCGGGGCGGGCTTTTACCCAGACCTTCTTTGTCGCGCTGGCGATCGGCTCGCTGCTGTGGTGGCCGAACCGTCGTCAGAAAGGTGAGCTGAAATCTCGCGAAGGCTTTCTGATTGTGGTCCTGTTCTGGACGGTGCTGGGAAGCGTCGGTTCGCTGCCCTTTATCTTCTCTGAGCAGCCTAACCTCAGCATCACGGATGCCTTTTTTGAATCGTTTTCTGGTTTAACGACCACCGGTGCGACGACGCTGGTGGGGCTGGATTCGTTACCCCACGCTATTCTCTTTTATCGTCAGATGCTGCAGTGGTTCGGGGGGATGGGGATCATCGTCCTGGCGGTGGCCATCCTGCCGATTCTGGGCGTCGGGGGGATGCAGCTGTACAGGGCTGAAATGCCGGGGCCGCTGAAAGATAATAAGATGCGCCCGCGTATTGCCGAGACGGCGAAAACCCTGTGGCTGATTTATGTTCTGCTGACGGTAGCCTGCGCGCTGGCGCTGTGGTTTGCCGGGATGCCTGCGTTTGATGCTATCGGGCACAGCTTCGCGACGATTGCCATTGGCGGGTTCTCCACTCACGATGCCAGCGTGGGGTACTTCGACAGCCCAACGATTAACACCATCATTGCGATTTTCCTGCTGATCTCCGGCTGTAACTACGGCCTGCACTTCTCTTTACTGAGCGGACGTAGCCTGAAGGTGTACTGGCGCGATCCTGAGTTCCGCATGTTCATTGGCGTCCAGCTTACCCTGGTCGTCATCTGCACCCTGGTGCTGTGGTTCCATGATGTTTACAACTCGGCGCTGACCACGCTCAATCAGGCGTTTTTCCAGGTGGTGTCGATGGCGACGACCGCCGGGTTTACCACGGACAGCATCGCGCGCTGGCCGCTGTTCCTGCCGGTACTGCTGCTGTGCTCCGCGTTTATCGGCGGCTGCGCCGGGTCGACGGGCGGTGGTCTGAAGGTGATTCGTATTCTGCTGCTGTTCAAGCAGGGGAACCGTGAGCTGAAGCGCCTGGTCCACCCGAATGCGGTCTACAGCATTAAGCTGGGGAACCGCGCGCTGCCGGAACGTATCCTCGAAGCGGTGTGGGGGTTCTTCTCGGCGTATGCGCTGGTCTTTATCGTCAGCATGCTGGCGATCATCGCGACGGGAGTGGATGATTTCTCCGCTTTTGCGTCCGTCGTCGCAACACTAAACAACCTCGGGCCTGGCCTGGGGGTTGTGGCGGATAACTTTGCCAGCATGAACCCGGTTGCGAAATGGATCCTTATTGCCAATATGCTGTTTGGTCGTCTTGAGGTCTTTACGCTGCTGGTGCTGTTTACCCCAACATTCTGGCGCGAATAAGGAGCCGTTGATGAAAACACTGATTCTTTTCTCTACGCGAGACGGACAAACGCGTGAGATTGCCGCGTATCTGGCGTCGGAATTAAAAGAGCTGGGCATTTACTCGGATGTGGTGAACCTGAATCGCGCAGAGGAGATTGCCTGGCAGGAGTACGATCGCGTGGTGATTGGCGCCTCCATTCGTTACGGACACTTCCATCCGGCGCTGGATCGCTTTGTGAAAAAGCATACGGCGGTACTCAACACATTGCCGGGCGCGTTTTACTCGGTCAATCTGGTTGCCCGTAAAGCTGAGAAGCGTACGCCGCAGACCAACAGCTACACGCGCAAATTTTTGCTCGGCTCGCCGTGGCAGCCAGACCTGTGCGCCGTCTTTGCCGGTGCGCTGCGCTATCCTCGCTACCGCTGGTATGACCGCTTCATGATCCGCCTGATAATGAAGATGACGGGTGGCGAAACCGATACGCGTAAAGAAGTGGTTTATACCGACTGGTCGCAGGTGGCCAGTTTTGCGCGGGAAATTGCCCATTTAGCGGGCGATTCGCGACTTAAATAAGCGTTAAGTTTGAAAAGTGAGCGAACGAAAAGTTTTTTGTATTTTGTGCTTGTCACTTCAGAATAACTCCCTATAATGCGCCTCCACTGACACGGAACAACGGCACACACGCCGCCGGGTCAGCAGAGAAAAGCGAAATAAA
>NZ_JADBQB010000013.1:0-92952 GCF_014895705.1 Enterobacter cloacae complex sp. P27C | reverse complement strand
AAACGGGTTCTTATGCCTCAGTTGTAAGTGTCTACCATGTCCCCGAACAAGTGTTCACTATGTCCCCGGACCGTACAGTGGGAGAGGGTTAGGGTGAGGGCATCACACCGCACCTTACTTCTTCACCTGCGCCTTAAACTTCTTCATCCACACCAGCAGTTCAAACACGCCGAAAATAAACACCCGCAGCTGCTGCCAGCCGGTCATCGGCGGGCCATCTTTCGGCAGGCCGTTTTTCAGCATCACCATCTGCAGGGCGTGCATGAACGAGGTGAAAATCAGCGCCACGTTAACAAAGATGTTCAACGGGCGCGGGAACGGGTGCACCAGATTCAAAATCAAAAATGCCCAGACGCCCAGCATCAGCAAGCGTCCCAGGTTAATCAGTACCGGCATCGGATCCTCCTTGTGCCTGACGGTGATACAGACGATAAGCCACCTGGCCTGCGACCTTCTCGCGGTGCAGATCCCAGTGAACGGGAACGGGTGGCAGGCCGTTTTCCACTTCGCTTTCTACATAAATCAGCGCGTCATCCGCCAGCCAGCCATTGTGCTCCAGCAGGGATAACGTCTCTTCCAGCAACCCCTTGCGGAACGGCGGGTCGACAAAGACCACATTATGCGGCGTACCCTGCTGCGCGAGGAAGCTCAGCGTATTGGTGTTGACCACTTTCGCGTTCGTCGCCTTCAGCGTCGCCAGATTTTGCTGCAGCGTCTGCGCAACGCCGCGCTCCATCTCCAGCAGCGTGGCGCTGGCGGCGTAGCGCGACAGCGCCTCCAGCCCTAAGGCACCGCTTCCGGCGAAGCAGTCCAGGCAGTGGGCGTCTACCATTGATGGGGCAAGCCAGTTAAACAGCGTCTCGCGAACGCGGTCGGTTGTAGGGCGTAAACCGGGGCTGTCCGGCACCGGTAATTTCCGGCCTCGCCACTGGCCGCCGATAATGCGAATTTGACCGGCCGGGGCGCGGGTGGGTTTCTTCATCTCTGGAAAGCTCTGTTAACCATAGCCCTGCGATTGCGGGCGGTGATGTCAATTAAGTAAAGTGTTAGACTATTTCATCATTTTTTTAGCTTCCCTGTATATAGCGCCGCGAGGAGTGTAGTCGCAGATGGCAAAACAAAAAAAACGTGGCTTCTTTTCCTGGTTGGGTTTCGGTGAAAAAGAGCAAGAAACAGAACAGAAAACCGAAGAGCAACAGGTTATAGAAGAGCAGTCACAGCCTGAAACGCCTGTCGAAACCGCTGCGATTGTCGAAGCGGAAGAACCAGCGCACAGCAAAGAAGAGATTGAATCCTTTGCTGAAGAGGTGGTTGAGGTCACTGAGCAGGTTCAGGAGAGCGAGAAGCCAGAGCCGGTTATCGTAGAAACCCTTACCGAAGCGCCGCAGGCCGCTATCGAACACGAAGCGCTGCCGCTGCCCGAAGAGGTTAAAGCTGAAGAGGTTTCTGCCGAAGAGTGGCAGGCCGAAGCGGAAACCGTTGAAATCGTTGAGGCGGTGGAAGAAGAGGCGGCACTTGAGCCAGAGCTGACCGACGAAGAGCTGGAAGCTCAGGCGCTGGCGGCGGAAGCGGCTGAAGAAGCGGTAATCGTCGTGCCGGTGGAAGAGCAGGCCGAAGAAGAGATCGTTCAGGAGCAGGAAAAACCGACCAAAGAAGGTTTCTTCGCGCGCCTGAAGCGCAGCCTGCTCAAAACCAAAGAAAACTTAGGTTCCGGATTTATCAGTCTTTTCCGCGGCAAGAAGATCGACGACGATCTGTTTGAAGAGCTGGAAGAGCAGCTGCTGATTGCGGACGTGGGCGTGGAAACTACCCGTAAGATCATCGCCAACCTGACCGAAGGGGCGAGCCGCAAACAGCTGCGCGACGCCGAGGCGCTGTACGGCCTGCTGAAAGACGAGATGGGTGAAATTCTCGCAAAAGTTGACGAACCGCTTAATATTGAAGGCAAAACGCCATTTGTTATTCTGATGGTTGGCGTTAACGGCGTGGGTAAAACCACCACCATCGGCAAGCTGGCGCGCCAGTTTGAGCAGCAGGGCAAATCGGTGATGCTGGCGGCGGGCGATACCTTCCGTGCGGCAGCGGTTGAGCAGCTCCAGGTGTGGGGCCAGCGCAACAACATTCCGGTGATTGCCCAGCACACCGGCGCGGATTCCGCATCCGTGATTTTCGATGCCATCCAGGCGGCGAAGTCGCGCAACGTGGACGTGCTGATTGCTGACACCGCAGGGCGTTTGCAAAACAAATCGCACCTGATGGAAGAGCTGAAGAAAATCGTTCGCGTCATGAAGAAGCTGGACGAAGATGCACCGCATGAAATTATGCTGACTATCGACGCCAGCACCGGGCAGAACGCCATTAGCCAGGCGAAGCTGTTCCATGAAGCGGTAGGACTGACGGGGATCACGCTGACCAAACTGGACGGCACCGCGAAAGGCGGGGTGATCTTCTCCGTGGCCGACCAGTTCGGCATTCCTATCCGCTACATCGGTGTGGGCGAGCGTATTGAGGATTTACGTCCGTTTAAGGCGGACGACTTTATTGAGGCATTATTTGCCCGAGAGGACTAACAATGATTCGCTTTGAACACGTCAGCAAGGCCTATCTCGGTGGGAGACAAGCGCTGCAGGGGGTGACGTTCCACCTGCAGCCAGGCGAGATGGCATTCCTGACCGGCCATTCCGGCGCGGGGAAAAGTACCCTGCTCAAGCTTATCTGTGGGATCGAACGGCCAAGCGCCGGGAAAATCTGGTTCAGCGGCCACGAAATTAGCCGTCTGAAAAACCGCGAAGTGCCGTTTCTGCGTCGTCAGATCGGCATGATTTTCCAGGATCACCACCTGCTGATGGATCGCACCGTTTTCGATAACGTGGCGATCCCGCTGATTATTGCCGGCGCCAGCTATGACGATATCCGCCGTCGCGTCTCTGCGGCGCTGGACAAGGTCGGGCTGCTGGACAAAGCGAAGAACTTCCCGATCCAGCTTTCCGGCGGTGAACAGCAGCGCGTGGGCATCGCCCGCGCGGTGGTGAACAAGCCTGCCGTACTGCTGGCGGATGAACCGACCGGTAACCTGGACGATGCCCTGTCCGAAGGGATTTTGCGTCTGTTTGAGGAATTCAACCGCGTAGGGGTAACGGTACTGATGGCGACGCACGACATGGGGCTGATTTCCCGTCGTTCGTACCGCATGCTGACCCTGAGCGACGGGCATTTGCACGGAGGCCACGGTGAACAAGCGTGATGCAATGAACCAGATTCGGCAGTTCGGCAACCGGTTCGACCGTTTCCGTAAGCCGCAGGGCGGCGGTGACGGCAATCGTAATGCGCCTAAGCGCCAGAAAGCGGCGCCGAAACCGGCCTCCCGCAAGACCAACGTGTTTAACGAACAGGTGCGCTACGCCTTCCACGGCGCGCTGCAGGACCTGAAAAGCAAACCGCTGGCGACGTTCCTGACGGTGATGGTGATTGCCATCTCCCTGACGCTGCCAAGCGTCTGCTACATGGTCTATAAGAACGTCAACCAGGCGGCTTCGCAGTATTACCCGTCACCGCAGATCACCGTTTATCTGGATAAAGCGCTCGACGATAACGCGGCGGCGCAGGTGGTCGGGCAAATCCAGGCCGAACAGGGCGTGGAGAAGGTGAATTATCTCTCCCGTGAAGAAGCGTTGGGCGAGTTCCGTAACTGGTCAGGCTTTGGCGGCGCGCTGGACATGCTGGAAGAGAACCCGCTGCCCGCCGTGGCGGTGGTGATCCCGAAGCTGGATTTCCAGGGTACCGATTCTCTGAATACCCTGCGTGACCGCATCACACGCATCAACGGGATTGATGAAGTGCGCATGGACGACAGCTGGTTTGCCCGTCTTGCGGCGCTGACCGGGCTGGTGGGGCGCGTGTCGGCGATGATCGGCGTGCTGATGGTGGCGGCGGTGTTCCTCGTCATCGGTAACAGCGTGCGTCTGAGCATCTTTGCGCGTCGCGATACCATCAACGTGCAAAAACTGATTGGCGCAACGGATGGTTTCATCCTGCGTCCGTTCCTCTACGGTGGCGCACTGCTCGGTTTCTCCGGCGCATTTCTTTCACTGATATTGTCAGAAATTTTGGTGATGCGGCTTTCGTCTGCCGTCACAGAAGTGGCGCAGGTTTTCGGAACTAAGTTTGATATCAGTGGCTTAGGCTTTGATGAGTGCCTGCTGTTGCTGCTGGTGTGCTCCATGATCGGCTGGATTGCCGCATGGCTGGCAACGGTTCAACATTTACGCCACTTTACTCCCGACTAATAAAAGCGTGATATAATCTTTCCCTGCACCGAGATGTTCGCTCTGCAGGGAAAGCGTCCCTGTTGTCTCTTCCCCTGTTATCATCTCCATGTCACATTTTGTGCGTAATTTATTCACCGTTGCACCTGGAACTTGTGGATAAAATCACTGTCTGATAAAAGAGTGGATGCTAATCTCGTTGCTCAAACGCTTTGGCATGGTTGTTGCCTGACGGGGACAGCCTGGACCAGAAGAAACATTGAGAGGAATGAATGACCAAAGAAATGCAAACTTTAGCTTTAGCCCCTGTTGGTAACCTGGAATCTTACATCCGGGCTGCGAACACCTGGCCGATGTTAACGGCCGAGGAAGAAAAGGAGCTTGCTGAAAAGCTGCATTACCAGGGCGATCTGGAAGCAGCGAAAAAGCTGATCCTGTCTCACCTGCGCTTTGTTGTTCACATTGCTCGTAACTATGCGGGCTATGGCCTGCCGCAGGCGGACTTGATTCAGGAAGGTAACATCGGCCTGATGAAGGCTGTACGTCGCTTTAACCCGGAAGTGGGCGTGCGACTGGTCTCCTTCGCCGTACACTGGATCAAAGCAGAAATTCATGAATACGTGCTGCGCAACTGGCGTATCGTGAAAGTCGCCACGACAAAAGCGCAACGTAAGCTGTTCTTCAACCTGCGTAAAACTAAGCAGCGTCTGGGCTGGTTCAATCAGGATGAAGTGGAAATGGTGGCGCGCGAGCTGGGTGTATCCAGCAAAGACGTCCGTGAGATGGAATCCCGTATGGCCGCACAGGACATGACCTTTGATATGTCCTCCGACGACGACGCATCTGACAGCCAGCCGATGGCACCGGTTCTGTATCTGCAGGATAAAACCTCTAACTTTGCCGACGGCATTGAAGAGGACAACTGGGAAGATCAGGCCGCGAACAAGCTGACCCATGCGATGGAAGGCCTCGACGAGCGTAGCCAGGACATTATCCGCGCCCGCTGGCTGGACGAAGACAACAAGTCCACGCTGCAGGAGCTGGCTGACCGCTACGGCGTTTCTGCGGAACGTGTCCGTCAGCTTGAAAAGAACGCCATGAAAAAACTTCGCGCTGCTATCGAAGCGTAATTACCGCGAAGTACACCGAGAGCCCTCGAATGCAAATTCGGGGGTTTTGTTTTTTTAGCGCCCGCTCTGGCGAATTTCTCCCCCCTGGCAAACACTTACTGATGCGCTAAGCAGGCGATTTTCTCAGGGGGTCAGGGTGAAAAATAACGAACTGAATGACCGGCGTTTACAGGCGACGCCGCGCGGCATCGGCGTGATGTGTAACTTCTATGCTGATAAAGCCGAAAACGCCACGGTGTGGGACGTGGAAGGCAATGAGTACATCGACTTCGCCGCCGGGATCGCGGTGCTGAATACCGGCCATCGCCATCCCAAAGTTATCTCCGCTATCGAAAAACAACTCCACGCTTTTACCCACACGGCCTACCAGATTGTGCCGTATGAGGGCTATGTGGCGCTTGCCGAGCGCATCAACCAGCGCGTGCCGATTAACGGCCCGGCCAAAACCGCCTTCTTCTCGACGGGTGCTGAAGCGGTCGAAAACGCGGTCAAAATTGCCCGCGCGTATACCAGACGCCCCGGCCTTATCACCTTCGGCGGCGCGTTCCACGGTCGCACCTTTATGACCATGGCGCTGACCGGTAAGGTCGCGCCGTACAAGCTGGGTTTCGGCCCGTTCCCCGGTTCGGTATACCACGCTCAATTCCCTGACGGTCTGCACGGCATCAGCACGGCGGAAGCATTAAAAAGCCTGGAGCGCATCTTTAAGGCGGATATCGCCCCAGACCAGGTGGCGGCCATTATTCTCGAACCGGTTCAGGGAGAGGGCGGGTTCAACATTGCGCCCGCTGATTTTATGCAGGCGCTGCGCGCCCTGTGCGATACCCACGGAATTTTGCTGATTGCCGACGAGGTGCAAAGCGGCTTCGCCCGCACCGGCAAGCTGTTCTCGATGGAACACCACTGCGTGAAGCCGGACCTGATCACCATGGCAAAAAGCCTCGCGGGCGGGATGCCGCTCTCAGCGGTATCGGGCCGCGCCGAGGTGATGGACGCGCCTGCACCTGGCGGTCTGGGCGGTACCTACGCAGGTAACCCGCTGGCGATTGCCGCGGCGCACGCGGTGCTGGACGTGATTGATGAGGAAGATCTCTGCACGCGCTCGGCGCACCTCGGCCATCATCTGGTAGAAGTGCTCAACAAAGCGAAGGAAAACTGCCCGTTCATCGCCGACATCCGTGCCCAGGGCTCGATGGTCGCGGTAGAGTTTAACGATCCGCAATCCGGGCAACCGTCGCCGGAATTCACCCGGCAGGTGCAGGAGCGCGCGTTGAACGAAGGGCTGCTGCTCCTGAGCTGCGGCGTTTACGGCAACGTGATCCGCTTCCTCTATCCGCTTACCATCCCCGAAGCGCAGTTCCGTAAAGCGCTGGACATTATCTCCGCGTCGCTGACACGTTAAAGCCACCAGCCCGGCGGTAAATCCTGTCGGGCTTATCATATATTCATTTCAAATTAGCTATTCCAAAATCATAAAAATGGGGTATGTTTTAGCAGAGTATGCTGAAAAAGCGCGAACAGCACACCAATAACTGAAATAAAGCGCTGCACAACAACATCACAACAATCGTAATAACCATAATAATGGGGAATCTCAGGATGAACATGAAGGGTAAAGCGTTACTGGCAGGATGTATCGCGTTGGCATTCAGCACCATGGCGCAGGCAGATATTAAAGTGGCCGTGGTGGGCGCAATGTCCGGTCCGGTAGCACAGTACGGCGACCAGGAATTTACGGGCGCAGAACAGGCGGTTGCAGACATTAATGCTAAGGGTGGCATCAAGGGCGAAAAACTGCAGATCGTAAAATACGACGATGCCTGTGACCCGAAGCAAGCGGTCGCGGTGGCGAACAAAGTGGTCAACGACGGCATCAAATACGTTATCGGTCACCTGTGCTCCTCTTCTACTCAGCCCGCGTCTGACATCTACGAAGACGAAGGTATTCTGATGATCACCCCGGCTGCGACCGCACCGGAGCTGACCGCGCGCGGCTACAAGCTGACCCTGCGTACCACCGGTCTGGACTCCGATCAGGGCCCAACGGCGGCTAAGTACATACTTGAAAAAGTGAAGCCGCAGCGTATCGCGATTGTTCACGACAAACAGCAGTATGGTGAAGGTCTGGCCCGTGCGGTGCAGGACGGTCTTAAAAAAGGCAATGCCAACGTGGTCTTCTTTGATGGGATCACCGCCGGCGAGAAAGACTTCTCCACCCTGGTGGCGCGTCTGAAGAAAGAGAATATCGATTTCGTTTACTACGGCGGCTACCACCCGGAAATGGGCCAGATCCTGCGCCAGGCGCGCGCGGCGGGTCTGAAAACCCAGTTCATGGGCCCGGAAGGCGTGGCGAACGTTTCCCTGTCTAACATCGCGGGTGAATCTGCCGAAGGTCTGCTGGTGACCAAGCCGAAGAACTACGACCAGGTGCCAGCGAACAAACCTATCGTAGATGCCATCAAGGCGAAGAAGCAGGATCCAAGCGGCGCGTTCGTCTGGACCACCTACGCAGCGCTGCAGTCTCTGCAGGCGGGTCTGAACCAGTCAGCCGATCCGGCTGAGATTGCCACCTGGCTGAAAGCCAACACGGTGGAAACCGTGATGGGGCCGCTCTCCTGGGACGCAAAGGGCGATCTGAAGGGCTTCGAGTTCGGCGTGTTTGACTGGCATGCTAACGGAACGGCGACAGACGCCAAATAAACGCAAATGGCAACCGTAAGGTTGCCATTTTAGTGTTTGCACCCTCTCCCCGTGGGAGAGGGCCGGGGTGAGGGCATCATGCCGCACCGCACAATTCATCCCAAACGCTTCTCCCACCCGCTCTCCTGCGCCGTAAACCCTAACGCCTGCATAAACGCTGCCATCACGCCGCGGTCTTCCACGCCCACGTCGGCCATCCACCATGAGTTTACGTTCGGGTTTTCGCGGATCACTTCTTCAATTAAATACTGTCCCACACCGCGACGACGGGTCACGTCACGCACGCGCAGCGAGTCCAGCGCTCCCTCCGTGCCGCTCAGGGTCACGCGAACCGCGGCCAGCAGGCGCTCGTTGAAGCGCGCGGCATAAATGCGATGGTTCTCGTCGACATGCAGCGACGAAGGGGAATATTCCGGCCAGATCTTGCCCAGGTCGATATGATCCTGGTCGCTAAAGGTCACCAGACGCACGATAGTCAGTTTCATTAGCAGCTTGTCCAAAGCAAATTGAGTAGAGGCAGTGTACTCAATTTATTCACTCAGCGGCTTCCTCTTTTTATTCTCATTAACCAGGTGATTAGTTTTTTAGCAATGCAATGGGCAGTGTGAAAACACATGGATCGAAAAATAAGCAGAATTTTAACCTGAATGGCAGCGATTTATTCGGCGCTTTGTACCGTTATTTTATGCTGCAAACTGCACTTTTATTTGTTTATCTCTGCCTGATTTCAGAATATTATCTTTCCTTAATCGCCTGAAAAATAGAGATTTTAGTCTGGTTTTTGACAAAAAACTGCGCTAAACCATTAAAGGCACTGGTAAAAATAGCGTTGTTCATTAAAAGTACAGAATGCTTTTTAACCATAATAAAACAAAATATAAACACGACATCACGAATGGGGATTCTGAGATGAAAAGGAACGCGAAGACATTTATCGCGGGAATGGTTGCACTGGCGATCTCGCATGCGGCCATGGCGGAAGAGATTAAAGTTGCGGTAGTCGGTGCGATGTCCGGCCCTGTTGCCCAGTGGGGTGACATGGAGTTTAACGGCGCGCGTCAGGCCATCAAAGACATCAACGCCAAAGGCGGCATCAAGGGCGACAAGCTGGTAGGCGTGGAGTATGACGACGCCTGCGATCCGAAACAGGCCGTTGCGGTCGCCAACAAAATCGTCAACGACGGGATTCAGTACGTCATCGGCCACCTGTGCTCATCCTCCACCCAGCCCGCGTCCGATATCTACGAAGACGAAGGTATTTTGATGATCACTCCGGGCGCCACCAACCCGGAGCTGACCCAGCGCGGTTACCAGCACATCATGCGTACCGCCGGTCTGGACTCCTCTCAGGGGCCAACCGCGGCCAAATACATCCTCGAGACCGTTAAGCCACAGCGTATCGCCATCATTCATGACAAGCAGCAGTACGGCGAAGGCCTGGCGCGCTCCGTGCAGGACGGCCTGAAAAAAGGCGGCGCGAACATCGTCTTCTTCGACGGCATTACCGCAGGCGAAAAAGACTTCTCCGCGCTGATCGCCCGTCTGCAAAAAGAGAACATCGACTTCGTCTACTACGGTGGCTACTACCCGGAAATGGGCCAGATGCTGCGCCAGGCGCGCGCCACCGGTCTGAAAACCCAGTTTATGGGGCCAGAGGGCGTGGGCAACGCCTCCCTGTCAAACATCGCAGGGGATTCTGCCGAAGGCATGCTGGTGACGATGCCAAAACGCTATGACCAGGATCCGGCCAACAAGGCTATCGTGGATGCGCTCAAGGCGCAGAAGAAAGATCCGAGTGGACCATACGTCTGGATCACCTACGCTGCCGTGCAGTCTCTGGCAACCGCATTGGAGCGTACCGGCAGCAAAGAGCCGCTGGATCTGGTGAAAGATTTAAAAGCACACGGGGCGAACACCGTGATTGGGCCGCTGAACTGGGATGAGAAAGGCGATCTGAAGGGATTTGAGTTTGGTGTCTTTAAGTGGCACGCCGACGGTTCGTCCTCGGTCGCCAAATAATTATCCCACCGCCCGGCTCACCGGGCGGGTATAAAAAGGTTTGCATATGTCCGAGCAGTTTCTCTACTTTTTGCAGCAGATGTTTAACGGCGTCACGCTGGGAAGCACCTACGCGCTGATCGCCATCGGCTATACGATGGTTTACGGCATTATCGGCATGATCAACTTTGCCCACGGCGAGGTGTACATGATCGGTAGCTACGTCTCCTTTATGATTATCGCCGCGCTGATGATGATGGGCATCGACAGCAGCTGGCTGCTGGTCGCCGCCGGGTTTGTTGGCGCGATCGTGATCGCCAGCGCCTACGGCTGGAGCATCGAACGCGTGGCCTACCGGCCGGTGCGCAGCTCCAAGCGTCTTATTGCGCTGATTTCCGCGATCGGGATGTCGATCTTCCTGCAAAACTACGTCAGCCTGACCGAAGGTTCGCGCGACGTGGCGCTGCCAAGCCTGTTTAACGGCCAGTGGATTGTGGGGGCCAGCGAAAACTTCTCTGCCTCTATTACCACGATGCAGCTGGTGATCTGGGTCGTGACCTTTGTCGCCATGCTCGCCCTGACCCTGTTCATCCGCTACTCCCGCATGGGACGCGCCTGCCGCGCGTGCGCGGAAGACCTGAAGATGGCGAGCCTGCTCGGCATTAACACCGACCGCGTAATCGCCCTGACCTTCGTGATTGGCGCGGCGATGGCGGCGGTGGCTGGCGTGCTGCTCGGCCAGTTCTACGGCGTAATTAACCCGTACATCGGCTTTATGGCCGGGATGAAAGCCTTCACCGCGGCGGTACTGGGCGGCATCGGCAGCATTCCGGGCGCGATGATTGGCGGCCTGATCCTGGGCGTGGCGGAAGCGCTCTCCTCGGCGTATCTGAGCACCGAATATAAAGACGTGGTGTCGTTTGCCCTGCTGATTCTGGTTCTGCTGGTGATGCCTACCGGTATTCTGGGCCGTCCGGAGGTAGAGAAAGTATGAAACCGATGCATTTTGCAATGGCGCTGCTCTCTGCCGCCATGTTCTTCGTGCTGGCCAGCGTCTTTATGGGCGTCCAGCTTGAGCTGAATGGCACCAAACTCGTTGTCGATACTGCAGCTGATATTCGCTGGCAGTGGGTCTTTATCGGCACCGCCGTGGTGTTCCTGTTCCAGCTGCTGCGCCCGCTGTTCCAGAAAACGCTGAAAAATGTCTCCGGACCGAAATTCGTCCTGCCGGCGATCGACGGTACAACGGTAAAACAGAAGCTGTTCCTCGTGGCGCTGCTGGTGGCTGCCGTGGCGTGGCCGTTTATGGTGTCGCGCGGCACGGTGGACATCGCCACCCTGACCATGATCTACGTGATCCTCGGTCTCGGTCTGAACGTGGTGGTGGGGCTCTCAGGTCTGCTGGTGCTGGGCTACGGCGGCTTCTACGCCATCGGCGCGTACACCTTTGCGCTGCTGAACCACTATTACGGCCTCGGCTTCTGGACCTGCCTGCCGCTGGCGGGGCTGGTCTCTGCCGCCGCAGGCTTCCTGCTCGGCTTCCCGGTACTGCGCCTGCGCGGTGACTACCTGGCGATTGTGACCTTAGGCTTCGGTGAAATTGTCCGTATCCTGCTGCTCAACAACACCGAAGTGACCGGTGGCCCGAACGGCATCAGCCAGATCCCAAAACCGACCTTCTTTGGCCTGGAGTTCAGCCGTACCGCCCGCGAAGGCGGCTGGGATACCTTCAGCAACTTCTTCGGCATCAAATATGACCCATCTGACCGCGTGATCTGGCTCTACCTGGTGGCGCTGCTGCTGGTGGTCATCACCCTGTTCGTGATCAACCGCCTGCTGCGCATGCCGCTGGGCCGCGCGTGGGAAGCGTTGCGCGAAGATGAGATCGCCTGCCGCTCTCTGGGCCTGAACCCGACCCGCATCAAGCTGACCGCGTTCACCATCAGCGCCGCGTTTGCCGGTTTCGCCGGCACGCTGTTCGCCGCGCGTCAGGGCTTCGTCAGCCCCGAGTCGTTCACCTTTGCCGAATCGGCCTTTGTGCTGGCGATTGTGGTACTCGGCGGGATGGGCTCGCAGTTCGCCGTTATCCTCGCGGCCATCCTGCTGGTGGTCTCTCGCGAGCTGATGCGCGACTTTAACGAATACAGCATGCTGATGCTGGGTGGTTTGATGGTGCTGATGATGATCTGGCGTCCGCAGGGTCTGCTGCCGATGACGCGTCCACAGCTGAAGCTTAAGAATGTGGAAGCGAAAGGAGAGCAGGCATGAGTCAGCCATTATTATCCGTAAACGGTCTGATGATGCGTTTTGGCGGCCTGCTGGCGGTCAACAACGTGAACCTGGACCTGCATAAAAAAGAGATCGTCTCCCTGATTGGCCCGAACGGCGCGGGGAAAACCACGGTCTTTAACTGTCTGACCGGCTTCTACAAGCCGACGGGCGGCACCATCATGCTGCGCGACCAGCACCTGGAAGGGCTGCCGGGCCAGCAGATTGCCCGCATGGGCGTGGTACGTACCTTCCAGCACGTGCGTTTGTTCCGCGAGATGACGGTGATTGAGAACCTGCTGGTGGCACAGCATCAGCAGCTGAAAACCGGCCTGTTCTCCGGCCTGCTGAAAACCCCGGCCTTCCGCCGCGCGCAGGAGGAGGCGCTCGATCGTGCCGCCACCTGGCTCGACCGCATCGGCCTGCTGCAGCACGCCAACCGTCAGGCGAGCAACCTGGCCTACGGCGACCAGCGTCGACTGGAGATTGTGCGCTGCATGGTGACCCAGCCGGAGATCCTGATGCTCGACGAACCGGCGGCGGGCCTCAACCCGAAAGAGACCAAAGAGCTGGACGAGCTGATTGCCGAGCTGCGCGATCATCACGACACCACCATCCTGCTGATTGAGCACGACATGAAGCTGGTGATGGGTATTTCGGACCGTATCTACGTGGTTAACCAGGGCACGCCGCTGGCAAACGGCACGCCGGAAGAGATCCGCAACAACCCGGACGTGATCCGCGCATACCTTGGTGAGGCATAAGATGGAAAAAGCGATGTTAACGTTCGACAAGGTCAATGCGCACTACGGCAAGATCCAGGCGCTGCACGACGTCAGCCTGCACATCAATCAGGGTGAAATCGTCACCCTGATTGGCGCCAACGGCGCGGGCAAAACCACGCTGCTCGGCACCCTGTGCGGCGACCCGCGCGCCACCAGCGGTCGGATTGTGTTCGATGGTAAAGACATTACCGACTGGCAGACCGCCAGAATCATGCGTGAGGCGGTGGCGATTGTCCCGGAAGGGCGCCGCGTCTTCTCCCGCATGACGGTGGAAGAGAACCTGGCGATGGGCGGGTTCTTCGCTCACCGCGATGAATACCAGACCCGCATCAAGTGGGTGTACGAACTCTTCCCGCGCCTGTGGGAGCGCCGCATTCAGCGTGCGGGCACCATGTCCGGCGGTGAACAGCAGATGCTGGCGATTGGCCGAGCGCTGATGAGCCAGCCGCGTCTGCTGCTTCTGGACGAGCCGTCGCTCGGTCTTGCACCGATCATCATCCAGCAGATATTCGACACCATCGAGCAGCTGCGCAAAGAGGGGATGACCATCTTCCTCGTCGAGCAGAACGCCAACCAGGCGCTGAAGCTCGCTGACCGTGGCTACGTGCTGGAGAACGGCCGCGTGGTGCTAGAAGACACCGGCGACGCGCTGCTGGCGAACGAAGCGGTGCGGAGCGCGTATTTAGGCGGTTAGATAAAAGCAAAAAGGCAACGCAAGTTGCCTTTTTTAGTGTTTTCTCCCTCTCCCTGTGGGAGAGGGCCGGGGTGAGGGCACCAGACCGCACCCAATGAAGCACCTAATTCCCTTCACACAACCATCATCCCCCTGACCCTTTACTGTCACTTATCTGTAAACAAACAGTTATTTTTCTGTCATTCGAGCATGTCATGTTACCTCGCGAGCATAAAACGCGTGATATCGCGCATCCGGCACAATGAGAGAGATGACAATGACATCGTTACGACACACAGCTTTGGGTCTGGCACTGGGTCTGGCTTTTGCGACGAACGCAATGGCTGTGACCACCATTCCGTTCTGGCATTCCATGGAAGGGGAGTTGGGTAAAGAGGTTGACTCCCTGGCGCAGCGTTTCAACGACACCCACCCGGATTACAAAATTGTGCCGGTGTACAAAGGTAACTACGAGCAGAGCCTGAGCGCGGGCATCGCCGCCTTCCGTACCGGCAACGCGCCTGCGCTGTTACAGGTGTATGAAGTGGGCACCGCCACCATGATGGCCTCGAAAGCTATCAAGCCGGTGTATGAAGTGTTCAAAGAGGCGGGTATCAACTTCGATGAATCCCAGTTCGTGCCGACCGTAGCGGGTTACTACACCGATTCCAAAACCGGTCACCTGCTGTCCCAGCCGTTTAACAGCTCCACGCCAGTGCTGTACTACAACAAAGACGCCTTCAAAAAAGCCGGTTTAGATCCGGAGCAGCCGCCAAAAACCTGGCAGGACCTGGCCGAATACACCGCGAAGCTGAAAGCGGCGGGCATGAAGTGCGGCTACGCCAGCGGCTGGCAGGGCTGGATCCAGATTGAGAACTTCAGCGCCTGGCACGGCCTGCCGGTTGCCACCAAAAACAACGGCTTCGATGGCACCGATGCGGTACTCGAGTTCAACAAACCGGAGCAGGTGAAGCACATTGCGCTGCTTGCCGATCTGAACAAGAAGGGCGACTTCAGCTACTTCGGGCGTAAAGACGAATCCACCGAGAAGTTCTACAACGGCGACTGCGCCATTACCACCGCCTCGTCCGGCTCGCTGGCGGATATCCGCCACTACGCCAAATTCAACTACGGCGTGGGCATGATGCCGTACGACGCCGACGTAAAAGGCGCGCCGCAGAACGCCATCATCGGCGGGGCGAGCCTGTGGGTGATGCAGGGTAAAGATAAGGGCACCTACAAAGGCGTCGCCGAGTTCCTCGACTTCCTGGCGAAGCCGGAAAATGCCGCCGAGTGGCACCAGAAGACCGGCTACCTGCCGATCACCAAAGCCGCGTACGATCTGACCCGCGAGCAGGGCTTCTACAGCAAAAACCCGGGTGCGGACATCGCGACGCGTCAGATGCTGAACAAGCCGCCGTTGCCGTTCACTAAAGGCCTCCGTCTGGGCAACATGCCGCAGATCCGCACCATCGTGGATGAAGAGCTGGAAAGCGTGTGGACCGGGAAGAAAACGCCACAGCAGGCGCTGGATTCCGCAGTAGAGCGCGGGAATCAGCTGCTGCGCCGCTTTGAGCAGTCGACGAAATCGTAATTTGTGATTCGCCCGGTGGCGCTGCGCTTACCGGGCCTACGACGTGCCCCATCCAGGCCGGGTAAGGCGCAGCCGCCACCCGGCATTGTTCAGGAACCCAATCTCCATGTCCTCATCCCGTCCGGTGTTTCGCTCCCGCTGGCTGCCGTACCTGTTGGTCGCGCCTCAGCTGGTCATCACCGTTATCTTCTTTATCTGGCCTGCGGGCGAAGCGCTGTGGTACTCGGTACAAAGCGTCGATCCGTTCGGGCTCTCCAGCCAGTTCGTCGGGCTGGACAACTTTACCGCGCTATTCCATGACAGCTACTACCTGGACTCCTTCTGGACGACGATCAGGTTCAGCGCGCTGGTGACCGTCAGCGGCCTTGTTACCTCGCTGTTTTTCGCCGCGCTGGTGGACTACGTGGTGCGCGGCAGCCGCCTGTATCAGACCCTGATGCTGCTGCCTTACGCCGTGGCCCCCGCCGTTGCCGCTGTGCTGTGGATCTTCCTGTTTAACCCCGGACGCGGGCTGATTACTCACTTCCTGGCAGAGTTCGGCTACGACTGGAACCACGCCCAGAACAGCGGTCAGGCGATGTTCCTGGTGGTGTTCGCCTCGGTGTGGAAGCAGATCAGCTATAACTTCCTGTTCTTCTTTGCCGCGCTGCAGTCCATCCCGCGCTCGCTGGTGGAGGCCGCCGCGATTGACGGCGCAGGGCCGATTCGGCGCTTCTTCAGGCTGTCGCTGCCGCTGATCGCCCCGGTGAGCTTCTTCCTGCTGGTGGTTAACCTCGTCTACGCCTTCTTCGACACCTTCCCGGTGATTGACGCCGCCACTGCAGGCGGCCCGGTCCAGGCGACCACCACGCTGATTTACAAAATCTACCGTGAAGGCTTCGCCGGGCTGGATCTCTCGGCCTCCGCCGCGCAGTCGGTGGTGCTGATGTTCCTCGTCATCATCCTCACGGTGGTGCAGTTCCGCTATGTTGAAAGTAAGGTGCGCTACCAATGATTGAGAACCGTCGCGGGCTGACGATTTTCAGCCACACCATGCTGATTTTAGGGATTATCGTCATCCTGTTCCCGCTGTACGTGGCCTTTGTCGCCGCCACGCTGGACACTAAAGCGGTGTTCGACACGCCGATGACGCTGATCCCGGGCGGGCATCTTTTCGAGAACATGAAAACCATCTGGACCCAGGGCGTGGGCGCCAACAGCGCGCCGTTCTGGCTGATGATGCTCAACAGCTTCATCATGGCGTTCGGCATTACGGTTGGCAAAATTACGGTGTCGATGCTCTCGGCCTTCGCCATCGTCTGGTTTCGCTTTCCGCTGCGTAACCTGTTCTTCTGGATGATTTTCATCACCCTGATGCTGCCGGTGGAGGTGCGTATCTTCCCGACGGTGGAGGTGATTGCCAACCTGAAGATGCTGGACAGCTACGCGGGCTTAACCCTGCCGCTGATGGCCTCGGCGACCGCCACCTTCCTGTTCCGCCAGTTCTTTATGACCCTGCCGGACGAGCTGATTGAGGCCGCGCGCATCGACGGCGCCTCCCCGATGCGCTTCTTCCGCGACATCGTGCTGCCGCTGTCGAAAACCAACCTTGCGGCGCTGTTTGTGATCACCTTTATCTACGGCTGGAACCAGTACCTGTGGCCGCTGCTGATTATTCAGGACGTCAACCTCGGCACCGCCGTGGCGGGCATCAAAGGCATGATTGCCACCGGTGAAGGCACCACCCTCTGGAACCAGGTGATGGCGGCGATGCTGCTCACCCTAATCCCACCCGTAGTCATTGTTTTAGCCATGCAGCGCGCGTTTGTCCGCGGCCTGGTCGATAGCGAGAAATAAGATGGCAGGTTTAAAACTTCAGGCAGTTACCAAAAGCTGGGACGGTAAAACCCAGGTCATTCAGCCGCTGACGCTCGACGTGGCGGACGGCGAATTTATCGTGATGGTCGGCCCGTCCGGCTGCGGGAAGTCCACGCTGCTGCGCATGGTGGCGGGGCTGGAGCGCGTCACATCTGGGGACATCTGGATTGACCGCCAGCGCGTCACCGAGATGGAGCCGAAAGACAGGGGCATCGCGATGGTGTTCCAGAACTACGCCCTCTATCCGCACATGAGCGTGGAGGAGAACATGGCCTGGGGGCTGAAAATTCGCGGCATGGGCAAAGGCCATATCGAGGAGCGCGTGAAAGAAGCCGCCCGCATTCTGGAACTCGACGGCCTGCTGAAGCGCCGCCCGCGCGAGCTCTCCGGCGGCCAGCGCCAGCGCGTGGCAATGGGGCGCGCCATCGTGCGTGACCCGGCGGTATTCCTGTTCGACGAGCCGCTGTCTAACCTCGACGCCAAGCTGCGCGTGCAGATGCGCCTTGAGCTGCAGCAGCTGCACCGTCGTCTGAAAACAACGTCTCTGTACGTGACCCACGATCAGGTCGAAGCCATGACTCTCGCCCAGCGCGTAATGGTGATGAACAAAGGCGTTGCCGAGCAGATTGGCACCCCGGTGGAAGTGTACGAAAAACCGGCCACCCGCTTTGTGGCGAGCTTTATCGGCAGCCCGGCGATGAACCTGCTGGAAGGGCGCATCAGCAGCGCGGGCACCCACTTTGAACTGGAAAGCGGGATGGCGCTGCCGATCAACTGGTACTATCGTGGCTACGCCGGGCGTAAGATGACGCTCGGTATCCGCCCCGAGCATATTGGTTTAACCTCACAGGCGGACGGCGGCGTGCCGCTGGTGATGGACACGCTGGAGATGTTGGGTGCAGATAACCTGGCGCATGGGCGCTGGGGCGAGCAAAAAATGGTGGTGCGCCTGGCGCATCAGGAGCGCCCGAAAGCGGGCAGCACGCTGTGGCTCCACCTGCCGGAAAACCATCTGCACCTTTTTGACGGTGAAACAGGACAACGAGTATGAGCAACTGGCCTTATCCCCACGTCGTCGCCCACCGCGGCGGCGGTAAGCTGGCCCCGGAAAACACCCTGGCGGCGATCGATGTCGGCGCGCGCTACGGCCACACGATGATCGAGTTCGACGCCAAGCTGTCGAAGGACGGCGAAATTTTCCTGCTGCATGACGACAATCTTGAACGCACCAGCAACGGCTGGGGCGTGGCGGGTGAACTGCCGTGGCGCGATCTGCTGAAGGTGGACGCCGGAAGCTGGTACAGCGGCGAGTTCAAAGGCGAACCGCTGCCCCTGCTGGCGGAAGTGGCCGATCGCTGTCGCCAGCACGACATGATGGCGAACATCGAAATCAAACCGACCACCGGCACCGGGCCGCTGACGGGCAAAGTGATTGCCCTTGCCGCGCGCGAGCTGTGGGAAGGCATGACCGCGCCGCTGCTGTCGTCGTTTGACATCGACGCGCTGGAGGCCGCACAGGCAGCTGTACCTGAGCTGCCGCGCGGGCTGCTGCTGGACGAGTGGCGTGAGGACTGGCGTGAACTGACGGGCCGCTTAGGCTGCGTCTCTATCCATCTGAACCACAAGCTGCTGGATGAGGCGCGGGTGAAAATGCTGAAAGACGCGGGTCTGCATATTCTGGTCTACACCGTTAACAAACCCCAGCGCGCAGCCGAGCTGCTGCGCTGGGGCGTGGACAGTATCTGTACCGATGCGATTGACCAGATCGGCCCGAAATTTATTTATTGAGCATACTGCCGTTCTGCTGGGTCGGCAGCATATGCTGCTGACCGCTGCTTTGCGACATCCCGCCCCCTAACATCCCGCCGTTTTTATTTGGCAGCGGCTGCTCGCGCACCTGTCCCTGCTGCACGCGCTGGGTGTTGGCGTTCATCTGGTTTTGCAGGCTCTGCTGCTGCATCTGGGTCTGCGTTCTCAGCTGCTGATTGAGCATCCCTTTCTGCTGCTGTTGCTGGCTCATCATCTCGGTCTGCATACGCTGCTGGCTCGGGATAACGTAACCCTGCTGGTTCGGATTGTTCATGGTGTTGAGTGGCTGTGCGAGCGCGGCAAACGGGATCAGCGCCGCAATAATCATCAAGCGTTTCATTGCCATTTCCTCCTCTTGAGGCCTCTCTTAAGTTTACCCTGATTTCACCATGACGATGATTTTTTAGGAGTTGTGAACCAGGCTTAAGCGGGGAATATGGATCCCTTCACCTGGAGAACAATAATGATGAAACCAACCTTCTTGCGCTGGGTCGCCATCGCCGCGCTGATGGCAGGCGGCACATTTACCGTGGCGGCCAACCCGCCCGCCGCTCCTCCCGTCTCTTACGGCGTGGAGGAGGATGTTTTTCACCCCGTGCGGGCCACGCACGGCATGGTGGCCTCGGTTGACGCGCTGGCGACCCAAGTGGGCGTCGATATTCTTAAGCAGGGCGGTAACGCGGTGGATGCAGCGGTCGCCGTCGGCTATGCGCTGGCGGTAACGCATCCGCAGGCGGGGAATCTGGGCGGCGGCGGCTTTATGATGCTGCGCACCAAAGACGGCAAAACCACGGCCATCGACTTCCGCGAAATGGCGCCTTCTCAGGCGTCCCGCGATATGTTCCTCGACGACCAGGGGAACCCGGACAGTAAAAAATCTCTGACCTCGCACCTCGCCTCCGGCACGCCGGGCACCGTTGCGGGCTTCTCGCTGGCGCTGGAAAAATACGGCACGATGCCGCTGAACAAGGTGGTGCAGCCTGCCATCAGGCTGGCGCGGGAGGGATTTGTGGTCAATGACGCCCTGGCGGACGACCTCAAGACCTACGGCAGTGAAGTCATTCCCAATCACGAAAACAGCAAGGCGATCTTCTGGAAGGACGGCGAGCCGCTGAAGAAGGGCGATAAGCTGGTGCAGAAGAATCTCGCCAAAAGCCTGGAGCTGATTGCGGAGCACGGCCCGGACGCGTTCTACAAAGGGGCGATTGCCGACCAGATTGCCGAAGAGATGCAGAAGAACGGGGGGCTTATCACCAAAGCGGATCTGGCGGAATACAGGGCGGTGGAGCGCGAGCCGATTAGCGGCACCTACCGCGGCTACGAGGTGTTCTCCATGCCGCCGCCGTCTTCCGGGGGCATTCACATCGTGCAGATCCTCAATATTCTTGAAAACTTTGATATGCACAAGTTCGGCTTCGGCAGCGCGGATGCCATGCAGGTGATGGCGGAGGCGGAAAAACGCGCCTATGCCGACCGCTCGGAATACCTCGGCGATCCGGACTTCGTGAAGGTGCCGTGGCAGGCGCTGACCAACAAGGCGTATGCAAAATCCATTGCCGATCAGATCGACATCAACAAGGCTAAGCCGTCGAGCGAGATCCGCCCCGGCAAGCTGGCGCCGTATGAAAGCAACCAGACCACGCACTTCTCGGTGGTGGATAAAGACGGCAATGCGGTGGCGGTGACCTACACGCTCAACACCACCTTTGGCACCGGGATTGTGGCGGGCAACAGCGGTATTCTGCTGAACAACGAGATGGATGACTTCTCCGCCAAGCCGGGCGTGCCAAACGTCTACGGGCTGGTCGGCGGCGATGCGAATGCGGTGGGGCCGAAGAAGCGTCCGCTGTCGTCCATGTCGCCAACCATCGTGGTGAAAGACGGGAAAACCTGGCTGGTGACCGGCAGCCCTGGCGGGAGCCGCATCATAACTACCGTGCTACAGATGGTGGTGAACAGCATCGACTTTGGCATGAACGTCGCCGAGGCGACCAATGCGCCGCGTTTCCATCATCAGTGGCTGCCGGATGAACTGCGCGTGGAGAAGGGCTTTAGCCCGGACACCATCAAGCTTCTGGAGCAGCGCGGACAGAAGGTTGCGGTGAAAGAGGCGATGGGCAGCACCCAGAGCATTATGGTGGGGCCAGACGGCGCGCTGTTTGGCGCGTCGGATCCGCGTTCGGTGGATGATTTGACGGCGGGGTACTGATTATACCCCTCACTCTAACCCTCTCCCCAAAGGGGAGAGGGGAGTGTGTCACTTCATTCTCGCCATGAAGTACGCGTCCACATATTCGCCGTTGCGCAGGGCGTAGCGCTTGCCGGTGCCTTCAATTTCGAACCCGTGCTTTTTGTACACCGCGATTGCCGGTTCGTTATCAACAAATACCGTTAACTCAATGCGATCGACGCGCAGCCAGTTGTCGCACATATCAATCATGGTTCGCATCAGCGCGCTGGCAACGCCCCGATTTTGCCATTGCGCACCCACACAAATACCGAAATCGGCAACGTGGCTGCGACGCGGGCGTTGTGCGACGGCAATGCACAGGTGCCCGGCGACGGTCCCGTCGATACAAGCCACCAGCTGTTTAATGCCGGGCTGATCGGTTAGCCGGTCATGCCACATCTGCTCTGAGGGATGAGGAACCTGTAGCGTGTTGTGGTACACCTCCGGCTGGGCGTGGATCTGACGAATGGCATCGTAATCTCTCGGTTCCGCGTGGCGTATCACTATCTCACTCATTCCTTGTTCCTCAGTCGGTTAAAAGTCCCCTCCAACATCAATGACTTTAAAATTTGAGTCAACCGCTATTTTTTGCAAAAAGTATTGGACAAGTGCGAATGAGAATGATTATTATTGCTTTGCATTCAGGAGGACCCCTACGGGAACCTGAAAGCACGACATTGCTCACATTGCTTCCAGTATTACTTTAGCCAGCTTCTCGCTGGCTTTTTTTTTGTTATGGTTAAACTCAGTAACCTTCTAAAAGGACTGAGCCATGACACTACATTGCGCATTTATTGGATTTGGCAAAAGCACCACGCGTTACCACCTTCCGTATGTCCTCCACCGTAAAGACACCTGGCATGTGGCCCATATCTACCGCCGCCGCGCGAAGCCGGAAGAGCAGTCTGCGCAGTACTCCCACATTCACTTCACCAGCGATCTCGATGAAGTATTGAATGACCCGCAGGTAAAGCTGGTGGTTGTCTGCACCCACGCCGACAGCCATTTTGACTATGCGAAACGCGCGCTCGAAGCGGGCAAGAACGTGCTGGTGGAAAAGCCGTTCACCCCGACCATTGCCGAAGCGAAAGCGCTGTTTACGCTGGCGAAAAGCAAAGGGCTGACCGTCACACCGTATCAGAACCGTCGCTTTGACAGCTGTTTCCTGGCGGCGAAAAAGGCGATTGAGAGCGGCAAGCTTGGCGACATTGTGGAAATCGAAAGCCACTTCGATTACTACCGCCCGGTGGCGGAAACCCAGCCCGGCCTGCCGCAGGACGGCTCGTTCTATGGTCTGGGCGTACACACCATGGACCAGATCATCTCCCTGTTTGGCCGCCCGGACCACGTGGCTTACGACATCCGCAGCCTGCGCAATAAAGCCAACCCGGACGATACCTTCGAGGCGCAGCTGTTCTACGGCGACCTTAAGGCTATCGTTAAAACCAGTCACCTGGTGAAAATCGACTACCCAAAATTTATCGTTCATGGCACCAAAGGCTCGTTCATTAAGTACGGCATTGACCAGCAGGAGACCAGCCTGAAGGCCAACATCATGCCGGGCGAACCGGGCTTTGCGGCGGACGATTCCGTAGGCGTGCTGGAGTACGTGAACGATGAGGGCGTAACGGTCAAAGAAGAGCTGAAACCGGAAACCGGCGACTATGGCCGCGTCTACGATGCGCTATATGAAACCCTAATCAACGGCGCGCCGAATTACGTCAAGGAATCTGACGTTCTGACCAACCTGGAAATCCTTGAACGGGCCTTCGAACAGGCTTCTCCTGCCACGGTAACCCTCGCGAAATAAGCAAAAACGGCTCCTCTGGGCTTGTTCATAATTTTTGAACAGAGGAGTCAATTTTCACCCTCTATGATCCCTGACCGTTTGAGTCCACACTTACTCCATCGAAACGAACTGAGGGTGAAAACAATGATCTACTTACGCAAAGCAAACGAACGCGGTCACGCAAATCATGGCTGGCTGGACTCATGGCATTCATTCTCGTTTGCCGACTACTACGACCCTAACTTCATGGGCTTCTCCGCACTGCGCGTGATTAACGACGACGTGATTGATGCAGGCCAGGGCTTCGGTACCCACCCGCACAAGGACATGGAAATCCTGACCTACGTGCTGGAGGGGGCGGTCGAGCACCAGGACAGCATGGGCAACAAAGAGCAGGTTCCAGCGGGCGAGTTCCAGATTATGAGCGCGGGGACCGGGGTGCGTCACTCCGAGTACAACCCGAGCAAAACGGAAAAACTGCACCTGTATCAAATCTGGATCATTCCAGAAGAGACCGGCATCACGCCGCGCTACGAGCAGCGCCGCTTCGACGCGAAACAGGGCAAACAGCTGGTGCTGTCACCGGACGCGCGTGAAGGCTCCCTGAAAGTGCATCAGGATATGGAGCTGTACCGCTGGGCGCTGGCGAAAGACGAGCAGTCCGTGCATCAGATTGCCGCCAACCGCCGCGTCTGGATCCAGGTGGTGAAAGGGGAAGTGTCTATCAACGGCACCAAAGCCACCACCGCCGATGGTCTGGCCGTCTGGGATGAGCAGGCGCTCTCCGTGCACGCCGACAGCGAAAGCGAAATCCTGCTGTTTGACCTGCCTCCGGTCTAAATAATTTCTCAACCTTCCCTTTAAACGGGGAAGGTTGAGCTTTGTCCGTGATAAACTGAGCAAATCTCTCACTTCAAGATTTCTCAGGACGATGAAAAAGAAACGCCCCGTACTTCAGGATGTCGCCGATCGCGTCGGTGTGACCAAAATGACGGTCAGCCGTTTTTTACGTAACCCGGAACAGGTTTCCGTGGCGTTGCGTGGCAAGATTGCCGCCGCCCTTGATGAACTGGGTTATATTCCCAACCGCGCCCCCGATATTCTCTCCAATGCGACCAGCCGTGCGGTGGGCGTTCTGCTTCCTTCCCTGACCAACCAGGTTTTCGCTGAAGTTCTGCGCGGCATTGAAAGCGTCACCGATGCGTTTGGCTACCAGACCATGCTCGCTCACTATGGGTACAAGCCGGAACTGGAAGAGGAACGTCTTGAATCGATGCTTTCCTGGAACATTGACGGCCTGATTTTAACCGAGCGTACCCACACTGCCCGCACGCTCAAAATGATTGAAGTCGCCGGTATTCCGGTGGTGGAGCTCATGGACAGCCAGTCGCCATGCCTCGACATCGCCGTTGGGTTCGATAACTTTGAAGCGGCTCGTCAGATGACAGCGGCGATCATCGCCCGCGGTCATCGTCATATTGCCTATCTGGGTGCGCGTCTTGATGAACGTACTATCATCAAACAGAAGGGATACGAGCAGGCGATGCTCGACGCAAATTTAACCCCGTACAGCGTGATGGTGGAGCAGTCCTCATCTTACACCTCGGGTATTGAGCTGATGCGTCAGGCACGACGCGAGTATCCGCAACTGGACGGTATTTTCTGTACCAACGATGACCTTGCGGTCGGTGCAGCGTTCGAATGCCAGCGTCTGGGGTTGAAGATCCCTGAGGATATGGCGATTGCCGGCTTCCACGGCCACGATATTGGTCAGGTGATGGAGCCGCGTCTGGCGAGCGTTCTGACACCGCGTGAACGCATGGGCCGCATTGGCGCAGAACGCCTGCTGGCGCGCATTCGTGGAGAGACGGTTACCCCAAAAATGTTAGATTTAGGTTTCACCTTGTCACCGGGTGGATCTATTTGAACTGACAAATTTGAAGTAGCTCACACTTATTCACTTCGCGCACGTTTGGATATTGCTTCTCTTTTGCCCCAGCAGGACAATGTTACCGATAACTGTTACCCGTAACAATTGACTGAGGGACACCCTTTGAGCACGACTAATCACGATCACCACGTTTACGTCCTGATGGGCGTGTCCGGTAGCGGTAAATCTGCCGTGGCGAGCGAAGTGGCGCATCAACTTCAGGCTGCGTTTCTTGATGGTGACTTCCTCCATCCGCGCAGCAACATCATGAAAATGGCCTCCGGCGAACCGCTGAACGATGACGACCGCAAACCGTGGTTGCAGGCGCTGAATGACGCCGCGTTCGCGATGCAGCGCACCAACAAAGTTTCCCTGATCGTCTGCTCCGCGCTGAAAAAAACCTACCGCGACCTGCTGCGCGACGGCAATCCGAACCTATCGTTCATCTACCTGAAAGGCGATTTCGGGGTGATTGAAAGCCGTCTGAAAGCGCGTAAAGGCCACTTCTTTAAAACCCAGATGCTGGTGACGCAGTTCGAAGCGCTTCAGGAGCCGGGTGAAGATGAAAAAGACGTCTTAGTGGTTGATATCGATCAGCCGCTGGAAGGTGTTGTAGCCAGCACCATCGAGGTCATTAACAAAAGGCAGTAAGTTTTGAGTACATTAACGCTAGTTTTGACAGCAGTGGGTTCGGTATTGCTGCTGCTGTTTTTAGTGATGAAGGCGCGTATGCACGCCTTCGTTGCTTTGATGGTGGTTTCTATTGGTGCAGGTCTCTTTTCCGGTATGCCGCTCGACAAGATCGCCGCGACGATGGAAAAAGGGATGGGAGGCACGCTGGGCTTCCTGGCGATTGTGGTCGCGCTGGGCGCGATGTTTGGCAAGATTCTGCATGAGACGGGCGCGGTCGACCAGATTGCCGTCAAAATGCTCAAATCCTTCGGGCACAGCCGCGCGCACTACGCGATTGGCCTGGCCGGTCTTATTTGCGCACTGCCGCTGTTCTTCGAAGTGGCGGTGGTGCTGCTCATCAGCGTCGCCTTCTCCATGGCGCGCCATACCGGCACTAACCTCGTGAAGCTGGTCATTCCGCTGTTTGCGGGCGTGGCGGCGGCTGCGGCGTTTCTGCTGCCAGGGCCGGCGCCGATGCTGCTGGCCTCCCAGATGCACGCCGACTTTGGCTGGATGATCCTGATTGGCCTGTGTGCGGCCATCCCGGGGATGATTATCGCCGGTCCGCTGTGGGGCAATTTCATCAGCCGTTACGTTGAGCTGCACATCCCGGACGACATCACCGAGCCGCACCTGGGCGAGGGCAAAATGCCATCCTTCGCCTTCAGCCTGTCGCTCATCCTGCTGCCGCTGGTGCTGGTGGGCCTGAAAACCATCGCCGCGCGCTTTGTGCCGGTCGGTTCTACCGCCTACGAATGGTTTGAGTTCATCGGTCACCCGTTCACGGCGATCCTGGTGGCGTGCCTGGTGGCGATTTACGGCCTGGCGATGCGTCAGGGCATGCCGAAAGACCGCGTGATGGAGATCTGCGGTGCCGCGCTGCAGCCTGCGGGTATTATCCTGCTGGTGATCGGTGCCGGCGGCGTGTTCAAGCAGGTGCTGGTGGATTCCGGCGTGGGCCCGGCTCTGGGTGAAGCGCTGACCGGGATGGGCCTGCCGATTGCGGTAACCTGCTTCGTGCTGGCTGCGGCGGTGCGTATCATTCAGGGTTCCGCCACCGTGGCATGCTTAACCGCCGTGGGTCTGGTGATGCCGGTGATTGAACAGCTGAACTACTCCGGTGCCCAGATGGCCGCGCTGTCTATCTGCATCGCGGGCGGTTCGATTGTCGTCTCGCACGTTAACGACGCTGGCTTCTGGCTGTTCGGCAAGTTTACTGGCGCGACCGAAGCGCAAACGCTGAAAACCTGGACGCTGATGGAAACCATCCTCGGCACGACGGGTGCGATTGTCGGGATGATTGCCTTTACGCTGCTCAGCTAAATGCAATGATTTAACAAGGCAAAAAAAGGCCCGGTAGCGTCAGCGCTTACCGGGCCTTTTTTATTATCCAGGGCATCAGGCCGGGCCATAACCCGGCATTGTGTTACTCGCCCTGCGTCGCGCTCTCAATCGTCAAACGCACGTCTGACGTAATCAGTTCAGCCAGCATCTGGTAAACCTTCAGCGTCTCTTCCGGCTCGGCATCGCCCGTATCGCTGATGAAGCCTTCGTCACGCAGCGTCAGCACCAGCGAGCTGAATACCGCCTTGTCGAAGAATTCCGGGGCGTTAATGCCGTGCAGAACGGACAGGCGCTGCGCCAGCGTCCGGCTCTCTTTCTCCAGCGTGCCGCGGTTGATCGACGGGTTCGCGCTCAGCAGCCAGAACGTAATGGCGTAGCGCTGCAGCGTTTCGCGCGCACCGGCCGCCAGCAGTTGCAGGGTACGGGAGCGTGACGGATTGATGTGCAGCTCGTCGTTCGCAACGGTGATCAGCCCCTGACGGCGCAGCTCTTCCGTCAGTTTTTCCAGCTCAACGGCCAGCTCTTCCTTGCTCCAGCGCAGGAATAGCTCCGCTTTAAGCATCGGGTAGAGCGTCTCAACGTGGCGCAACAGCTCCTGACGTGAAATACGGCGATGCTGGGTGATAATGGCCGCCATGAGCGATGGAAGCATCAGCATATGAGCGATGTTGTTGCGGTAGTACGTCATCAGTACAGCCTGCTCGCGCGGCAGAATGATAATATCGCCGATCGTATCTTTCTCGACTTCGAACTTGTTCATCTGCAGCGCGTGATCGATAAGCTCGCTGGCGGTAGCAGAAGGGGCTGTCGAATCAACCGAGTACGGCACGTTGCGCATCATGTCCAGATAGCAGTCCAGCTGCTCAGTGAGCTGTTCACGGGTCAGGGAACGTTGACGTGAAGCCAGCAGCGCCGTACAACACAGGTTCATCGCATTGGCCGCACCGGCGTTGTTAATGCGCACCATCAGCTCGGACGCGATACCGTTCACCGTTGGCGTCAGCCAGGCCGGACGCACCGCTTCGATAGGGTCGATAGACTCGCGCCAATCCGGAACATGATGGTTCAGATACGTCATCAGCGGCATCGGCTCGCCAAAGTTTACGTAGCCCTGACCCAGGTTGCGTAACTTGCTCAGGCCGCGCAGCATCTGCGGCAGGCTCTCTTTCTCTTTGGTCGCACCGCGCAGTTCTTTGGCATACGTGCCCACTTCCATTACGTGCTCATAGCCAATGTAAATTGGCACGAGCGTGATTGGACGCGTACCGCCGCGCAGCATCGCCTGAATGGTCATCGACAGCGTGCCGGTCTTCGGATCGAGCAGACGACCGGTACGGGAGCGCCCGCCCTCAACGAAGTACTCTACGGAGTAGCCGCGGCTGAACAGCTCGCCGAGATACTCGCGGAACACGGTGGAGTAGAGCTTGTTGCCCTTGAAGGTACGACGAATAAAGAACGCGCCCAGGCGGCGGAAAATCGGGCCTGCTGGCCAGAAGTTCAGGTTAATACCGGCGGCAATGTGCGGCGGTACCAGTCCCTGGTGATAGAGCACGTAGGAGAGAAGCAGGTAGTCCATGTGGCTGCGGTGGCAGGGGACATAGACAATCTCATGACCATCGTGCGCCAGCTGACGAACACGCTCAGCGTTATGCACGTTGATGCCCTGATACAGGCGGTTCCAGGTAAAGCCGAGAATACGATCGGACAGGCGAATCATCTCGTAGGAGAAGTTCGCTGCGATCTCTTCCATCAGCGCAATGGCGTTCTGCTGGGCTTTCTCATGGGAAATTTTCTTGCTGCGCGCTTCGTCTTCAACGGCGCGGGCGATCGCTTTGGAGGCCAGCAGCTTGTTGAACAGGTCCTGACGCGCCGGAAGACGTGGCCCTACGGCCGCCAGGCGCTGACGGGCGAAGTGCATACGTGCCACGCGCGCCAGTTTTTGCGCGATGATCTTGTCAGTGCCGTGCTCGTCCGCCATTCGGCGAAGGGAGACGGAAGGGGAGAAGCGCACAAAGCTGTCGCGTCCCAGCCAGGAGACCGCGAAGAACTTCTGAATGCCGTTAAGCATGCGCAGCGGCGGGTTCTCTTCGCCTTTTTCGCGGCCCGGACGGCGACCAAACATCACCGATACCGGCACCATCTGCACATCCAGGTCAGGATTGCTGCGGTGCAGGTCGAGATAGTCGTGGAACAGCTTGATGGACTCTTCTTTCGGTGTGTAATAGGTAAACACGCGCGGCCCGCCGTGAATGAACACGTAGCGCGGCAGCAAAGTGCCGTCAACTTCCAGTGGTTCAAGCGGATCGGGTAAATCATGCGCCAGACACTGGGCACGGAGCGTTAGCAGGTCTGCCTTAGAGTTATAAGGCAAAACGTACATAATAGGGCGCGACGTATCGAGCCCCAGTTCCAGCGCGGGTTCTGCTGGGATAGACTTGCTTTTTACCAGTATGCTTAATGGTAAATTAAGTAATTTGTAGTAAATTCGTGGCCAGCCGGACATAAACGATGTAAAGCCTCTGGTTAATAATGCAATTGCGGCGCAAGGATAACAGAAAGCGCGCAAAATTTCTGTTGTTACCCGTCATACTTCAGGCGGCAGCGAAACGCGCTGCAGCTCCTGTTACTGACGCTCTTTTTTAAAAAAGGTTCTTTTAATGGCCAATAATACCACTGGGTTGACGCGTATCATCAAAGCCGCCGGCTATTCATGGAAAGGTTTCCGTGCCGCGTGGGTCAATGAAGCTGCTTTTCGCCAGGAAGGTGTCGCCGCTATCGTCGCGGTTATCATCGCCTGTTTCCTTGATGTAGATGCCATTACCCGCGTGCTTCTCATCGGTTCCGTACTTCTGGTGATGATAGTGGAAATTCTCAATAGCGCTATTGAGGCCGTGGTCGACCGGATCGGCTCTGATTTTCACGAGCTCTCTGGCCGCGCGAAAGATATGGGCTCCGCCGCTGTCCTGCTGGCGATTATCACCGCAGCCATTACCTGGGTCACGCTGCTTTGGTCACATTTCCGATGATGCTCGAGGAATAATTAAGTCCCTGGTTTTTTGTGCAGTTTTTGGTTCCAAAATCGCCTTTGACTGTATATACTCACAGCATAACTGTATATACACCCAGGGGGCGGAATGAAAGCATTAACGACCAGGCAGCAAGAGGTGTTTGATCTCATTCGGGATCATATCGGCCAGACGGGTATGCCACCCACGCGTGCGGAAATCGCGCAGCGTCTGGGTTTCCGTTCTCCGAATGCTGCCGAGGAACACCTGAAAGCGCTGGCGCGTAAGGGTGTGATTGAGATTGTGTCAGGCGCGTCGCGTGGTATCCGCCTGCTGGTGGAAGAAGAGACGGGCATTCCGCTGATAGGCCGCGTTGCTGCAGGTGAACCGCTGCTGGCACAACAGCATATTGAAGGTCACTACCAGGTCGATCCTGGTATGTTCAAGCCGAGCGCTGATTTTCTGCTGCGCGTTAGCGGGATGTCGATGAAAGACATCGGCATTCTTGATGGCGACCTTCTGGCCGTTCACAAAACGCAGGATGTGCGAAACGGCCAGGTGGTGGTTGCGCGCATTGATGACGAAGTGACCGTTAAGCGCCTGAAAAAACAGGGTAACACCGTTCAGCTGTTGCCCGAAAACAACGAGTTCACCCCGATTGTGGTCGACCTCCGCGAACAGAGCTTCTCTATTGAAGGTCTGGCTGTTGGCGTGATTCGTAACGGCGAATGGCTGTAATCTCTTCCTGACAGGCTACGCTTCCGCTGTAGCCTGCTTCATTTACCCTTCCCGGTATCTCTCATGTCACTGCTGACGGCATCTGATAAGGCATTGTGGCGTCTTGCCCTGCCGATGATTTTCTCCAATATCACCGTGCCCTTGCTGGGTCTGGTCGATACGGCCGTTATTGGTCATCTCGATTCCCCTGTTTATCTTGGCGGCGTGGCGATTGGCGCGACGGCAACCAGCTTTCTGTTTATGCTGCTGCTCTTTTTGCGTATGAGCACCACCGGGCTCACCGCACAGGCGTATGGTGCGAAAGATCCGTTACGTCTGGCGCGTGCGCTGGTGCAGCCGCTGATCCTGGCGCTTGGCGCGGGGGTACTCATTGTTTTACTGCGCACGCACCTGATAGACCTTGCGCTCCATGTTGTTGGTGGCAGCGAGGCGGTACTGGAGCAGGCGCGTCGCTTCCTGGAAATCCGCTGGCTCAGCGCGCCCGCTTCGCTGGCAAACCTGGTTCTGCTGGGTTGGTTACTGGGTGTGCAATACGCCCGTGCGCCAGTGATTTTGCTGGTCGTGGGAAACCTTCTCAACATTGTGCTCGATCTCTGGCTGGTGATGGGCCTGCATATGGACGTGCGCGGGGCGGCACTGGCAACGGCGATTGCCGAATACGGAACCTTACTCATTGGGCTGTGGATGGTCTGGCGCGTGCTGGCCCTGCGCGGGATATCCCTCGTAATGCTGAAAACCGCATGGCGCGGCAATATCCGTAAACTGCTGGCGCTCAACCGTGACATCATGCTGCGCTCGCTTCTGCTACAACTCTGTTTTGGCGCATTGACGGTTTTTGGTGCCCGTCTTGGGCCTGAGATCGTCGCGGTGAATGCGGTCCTGATGACATTGCTGACGTTTACCGCCTACGCGCTGGACGGCTTCGCCTACGCCGTTGAGGCGCATTCCGGGCAGGCGTACGGCGCGCGGGAAAGTGGCCAGCTTAGGGATGTCTGGCGGGCAGCCTGTCGACAAGCGGGACTGGTGGCACTGGCGTTTGCACTCATTTATGCCTGTTTTGGCCGTGACATTATTGCATTACTCACTTCGATCCCGGCTTTACGTGAACTGGCGGACCACTACATCGTCTGGCAGGTGATCTTGCCGGTGGTGGGGGTGTGGTGTTATCTGCTGGACGGCATGTTTATCGGTGCGACGCGCGGAGCGGAAATGCGCAACAGTATGGCGGTTGCGGCGGCGGGGTTTGGTTTGACGCTGCTGACGCTTCCGTGGCTGGGTAATCACGGTTTGTGGCTGGCGCTTGCGGTCTTTCTCTCCCTGCGCGGCCTCTCGCTTGCCTTTATCTGGCATCACCACTGGCAAAATAATACCTGGCTTCCTTCCCGTCACGATATATCGTGACGGTTAAAGATTCCGAATATGAAATCAACTGCCGAATCCTCAACTACAATTATTATCACGTCCAGCAGAAAAGAACGTAACGGACGTTACGACCCGACGCTTAACTAAGAGGACACGATGATGAATAAAGACGAAATCGGCGGCAACTGGAAGCAGTTCAAAGGTAAAGCGAAAGAACAGTGGGGTAAGCTGACTGATGACGATATGACCGTCATTGAAGGCAAGCGCGATCAGCTTGTCGGTAAAATTCAGGAACGTTACGGCTACGCGAAAGATCAGGCGGAAAACGAAGTCAAAGACTGGGAAACGCGTAACGACTACCGCTGGTAGCGCTGAATAACCCACAGAGGCGGCTTAAGAGCCGCCTTTATTTTGCTGCTAACGCGGCTTTTTCTTTATCAGAATTGAGTGGTCGTGCTGACACGCATCCTGATGTCGACAGGCTTCCACCTCAACGCATGCAGAACACAGCCCGTGCGCTTCAATCACGTTATGACGCAGGGCAAAACCCATTTTTGCCGCCAGCGTGTGCATAATGTCCTCTACGCCTTCCGCTCCCTCTTCTTTCACTACGCCGCAACGATCGCAGATAAACATGGCCGATGTATGCGTTGGCTGATCGAAAAGATGGCACAGGACATAGCTGTTTGTGGATTCGACTTTATGCACAAACCCTTGTTCCAGCAGGAAATCCAGCGCGCGATATACCGTGGGCGGTTTAGCCTGCGGCTCGCTTTCGCGGAGCAGGTCGAGTAGATCGTAGGCGCTGATCGCCCCCTGTTGCAGGCTCATCAGGCGCAAGACTTCAAGGCGCTGCGGGGTCAGGCGCACATTGCGTTGCGCGCACAGCTTTTCGGCCTGCGCTAACAGCTCTTTTGTGGACTTATCCATTTAGCACCTCGGATGTTCTGGGAGATAAAACCCTCACTTTATCATGTTCTGGCAAAAACACCGATATCCGCCAGGCTGTGCTATACCTGACGCATCGCAAACCGGGAATGTAACAATGAAAAAACCAGACTGTATCAAGCACTGGCGCGACGTAGAAGGGCCAGATGACGCCACCTACCCCGACAGTAACGAGCTTTTTTCCATCGGATCGCCGCTGGCGCGCAGCCTGGGCCTCAGGCGTATAGGCATTCATCATGAACGTTTACCGCCGGGGCGTCGGACGTCCTATCCCCATGCGGAAAGTGACGAAGAAGAGTTTATCTACGTGCTTGAGGGCTATCCTGAAGCCTGGATTAATGGCTATTTGTGGAAACTCGAACCCGGAGACAGCGTGGGCTTTCCCGCCGGAACGGGGGTGTGCCACACCTTTATCAACAACACAGAGGAAGAGGTTCGGCTACTGGTGGTGGGGGAGGCCAACAAGAAGCACAACCGCATCTACTATCCGCTTAACCCGGTTTATGCCGCCACGCGGGAAGATCGCTGGGTAGACCATCCGCCACAGTTTTTTGGGCCGCACGATGGAAAACCTGGGAAAAAATAATTTCCTCTTCTATAAATATTGAGGGCCGTCACAAATTACAACAGGCCGTAAGGAAGTTTTACTTAGGGAATGAATTAGCGGGTCTTTTTATCTTTATTCACAGCAATAGTTCGCGCCTGTTTGGGGGATAACAGACAGGGGTTATTTCATAACAGACTATAAGACGGGCATACTGTGAAAAAACATTTTAAATTTTCGGTGGTTAGCATCGCTGTCTCCTTGTTTATGGCAAATCAGGCGGGAGCAGCCAATACCTGGACAGAATCACGTAGCGACGCGATGGGGGGCACCGGCGTTGCTTCGGGCAATTATGGTAGCGGGGCGTTAATTAACCCCGCGCTGCTGGCAAAGGCAAAACCGGACGATGACGTGACGGTCATTTTGCCGTCCGTTGGGGTGCAGGTAACGGATGAGGATAATCTTCAGGATGAGATTGATACCATCAACGACAAAATCAATCACTATAAGGATGTGGTTGATAACCTTACGCCAATCGAGGTTATTACTAATCCGTTAGGCTCCATCAACCAGTTCCAGGGCGCGGCCAAAGATCTGGCCGATGAGCTGGACTATCTCAAGGGCAAAACCGCTCGCGCGACGGCAGGAGCAGGCCTTGCCGTGAGTATCCCTAACGATGTGCTTTCCGTGGCCTTTATGGCGAAAGGGTACGCCCATGGCCGGGTAAGTTCGTCTATCGACCAGCAGGATATTGATTATCTGCGCGGTATTCAAAGAAGCAATCTGGTGGCTGCCGGCGTTGCCCTGGACGCTGCGCTGAACGGCACGGACCAGATCACTAAAAACCTCAACTCAACGGCGTCCGGTCGGGCGGCGATTATCTCCGACTACGGTATTGCCGTTGCCCGCCAGTTTGACCTTGGCGGCGTTCCGGTTTCCGTGGGCGTGACGCCAAAACTGCAAAAAAGCTGGATCTATAACTACACCACCTCGATCTACGATTACGACAGTAATAAGTGGAACGATAGCCGCTACCGTACAGACGATACCGGCTTTAACGTCGATGCCGGTATTGCCGCTGATTTTGGCGAAAACTGGACGGTCGGCGTGAGCGGGCAAAACCTGATGTCGCGCGATATCGACACCAAAGATATCCGCATCCGCAACGGGCGTACGGGGGAAGTGGTGAGCTATAAAGACACCTACCAGATCCGTCCGCTGGTGACCGCGGGCGCTGCCTGGCACAACGATCTGGTGACCCTGACCGCCGATGGCGATCTGACCGAAACCAAAGGATTTAAGAGCGAAGATACGTCGCAGTATGTTGGGGTCGGTGCTGAAGTGACTCCGCTGAGCTGGCTGGCGGTGCGTGCCGGTTATCGTGCGGATATGAAAGGGAACGACAGCAACGTCTTTACCGGCGGTGTCGGTTTCGCGCCGTTTAATACCGTTCATGTTGACCTGATGGGTCTGTATGGCGAGGACGAAACCTGGGGCGCAGGGGCTCAGCTGAGCATGACGTTCTAAAGTACACCGGAGGCGCTGCGCCTCCGGCTTTTCTTTGTGCTATAGTAGCGCCCCTTTTCCACCAGATGCTTAAAACTTCGCCATGTCGTCAGAACACCAGACCGCTTTTCCTGCACACCGTTTCTCCATTGCGCCGATGCTCGACTGGACGGACAGACACTGCCGCTACTTCCTGCGCCAGCTCTCCCGCCATACGCTGCTGTACACCGAAATGGTGACCACGGGCGCAATCATCCACGGGAAGGGCGACTACCTGGCATACAGTGAAGAAGAGCATCCGGTTGCGCTGCAGCTGGGGGGCAGCGATCCGGTCGCGCTGGCCCAGTGCGCAAAGCTGGCGGAAGAACGCGGCTACGACGAGATCAACCTGAACGTCGGCTGCCCTTCCGACCGCGTGCAAAACGGCATGTTCGGCGCCTGTCTGATGGGCAACGCACAGCTGGTGGCGGACTGTATCAAGGCGATGCGCGATGTAGTCTCCATTCCGGTGACGGTCAAAACCCGTATCGGCATCGACGACCAGGACAGCTACGAATTCCTGTGCGATTTCATCAATACGGTGTCAGGGAAAGGCGAGTGTGAGATGTTTATCATCCACGCCCGCAAAGCCTGGCTTTCAGGCCTTAGCCCGAAAGAGAACCGTGAGATCCCGCCGCTGGACTACCCGCGCGTGTACCAGCTGAAACGTGATTTCCCGCACCTGACGATGTCAATCAACGGCGGTATTACGTCGCTGGAAGAGGCGAAAGCGCACCTTGAGCATATGGATGGCGTGATGGTCGGGCGCGAGGCGTATCAAAATCCGGGCATTCTGGCGACCGTCGACCGCGAAATCTTTGGCGTTGCAGGCGCAGACACCGATCCTGTTGCCGTCGTGCGTGCCATGTACCCTTACATTGAGCGCGAGTTGAGCAATGGCACCTATCTTGGCCACATCACCCGCCATATGCTTGGCCTGTTCCAGGGTATTCCGGGCGCGCGCCAGTGGCGTCGCTACCTCAGTGAGAACGCGCATAAAGCCGGTGCCGATATTGAGGTGCTGGAACATGCGCTGCGGCTGGTGGCGGATAAGCGATAATTTCGCTAAAAGATCGTCAAATTCACCACGCCCTGCGGATCCTAGCGGGGCGTTTTTCTTTAAGAACAATATGTTAGCTTTGGCATGATTCTTGTAATGATTGTAGCATCATTCGGGAACTCGTGGGAGAGCACCATGCTTGAACTACTTTTTGTGATTGGCTTTTTTGTCATGCTGATGGTCACGGGCGTGTCGCTGCTCGGCATTCTGGCCGCGCTCGTTGTGGCTACGGTAGTTATGTTTATCGGTGGATTATTTGCCCTGACGATCAAACTGCTGCCGTGGCTGCTGCTGGCTATCGCCGTGGTGTGGGTAATACGGGCGATTAAAGCGCCAAAACTGCCGACTTATCAGCGCAATAACCGCTTCCGTTACTAAGGTATTGAGGGGTTCGTCACATACTTGTAACTTTTCCGGCAGCATGGCTTAGAACAGAATAGGATTTACTTATCGAATCTGTCACTATGGCTGCCGCTACAGAATTCATCGAGCTGTACCCTACATACAGCCGAACTAAAAAAAGAAAGGGCTTCCCACGGGAAGCCCAATTTCTTTTTGGGGGTCAGGGAATTAGCAAACTGGAACCCTGCGTCGCCCGGCTTTCCAGCACCTCATGCGCGCGCTGCGCATCGGTTAGCGGGTATTTCTGCGCATCCGCCACATCCACCTTAATCACGCCGCTGGCTATTAGCGAGAACAGCTCGTTGCTGGCTTCCTCCAGTTCTTCCCGGTTGGTGATGTAACCCTGCAAAGAAGGGCGCGTCACGTACAGCGACCCTTTCTGATTCAGAATGCCGAGATTGACGCCGGTGACAGCGCCTGAGGCGTTACCAAAGCTCACCATCAGCCCGCGACGCTGCAGGCAGTCCAGCGACGCTTCCCAGGTGTCTTTCCCCACCGAGTCATACACGACGCGTACTTTTTTGCCGCCGGTGATCTCTTTTAGCCGCTCGACGATGCTCTCTTCCCGGTAGTTGATCACCTGCCATGCACCCGCGTCCAGCGCACGCTGGGCTTTTTGCGCACTGCCTGTGGTGCCGATCAGCTTCGCGCCTAAGGCTTTCGCCCACTGGCAGGCAATCAGCCCCACGCCACCGGCGGCAGCATGGAACAGGAACTGCTCATCGGGCTTAATTTCGTAGGTTTTGCGCAGCAGGTAATAGACCGTCAGCCCTTTCAGGAATGAGGCGGCCGCCTGCTCAAAGGTGATGGCATTCGGCAGCAGGGCGGCTTTGTCCGCCGGGACGTTGTGGACGGAGCTGTAAGCGCCCAGGGCAGACTGTGCATACACCACACGATCGCCTTCTTTAATGTGCTTAACCGCACTGCCCACTTTGCTGACGATGCCGGCCGCCTCAGTGCCCAGGCCGCTCGGCATTGACGGAGGCGGGTAGAGACCGCCGCGAATATAGGTATCAATGTAGTTAATGCCGATAGCTCTGTTTTCCACCTGAATTTCGTTCTCGCCAGGCGCAGCGGGGGTAAACTCCACCGCTTTCAGCACTTCAGGACCGCCGTGTTTCTGGAACTCAATGCGCGTTGCCATGCTCCCTCCGTAAGAAAAATATGGTAATCTTTCGACCCACTCTTTATCTCGGTAACTCCATTCACTATGGCAGGAAACAAACCCTTCAACAAACAGACTGAACCTCGCGAGCGTGATTTCCAGGTCGCAGGGTTAAAAGTCCCGCCGCACTCGATTGAAGCGGAACAGTCGGTGTTGGGCGGTTTAATGCTGGATAACGAACGCTGGGACGACGTCGCCGAGCGCGTAGTGTCTGAAGATTTCTACACCCGTCCGCACCGCCATATTTTTACCGAAATGGCGCGCCTGCAGGAGTCCGGCAGCCCGATTGACCTGATCACGCTCGCGGAATCGCTGGAGCGTCAGGGGCAGCTGGACAGCGTCGGCGGCTTTGCCTACCTGGCAGAACTGTCAAAAAACACGCCAAGTGCGGCTAACATCAGCGCTTACGCCGACATCGTGCGCGAACGTGCCGTCGTCCGCGAGATGATCTCGGTAGCGAACGAAATCGCCGAAGCCGGATTCGACCCGCAGGGCCGCACCAGCGAAGACCTGCTCGACCTTGCCGAGTCCCGCGTCTTTAAAATCGCCGAAAGCCGTGCCAACAAAGATGAAGGCCCGAAAAACATCGCCGACGTGCTCGACGCCACCGTTGCGCGTATAGAGCAGCTTTTCCAGCAGCCGCACGACGGCGTGACCGGGGTGAACACAGGCTATGACGATCTGAACAAAAAAACTGCCGGTTTACAGCCGTCGGATTTAATTATCGTCGCGGCGCGTCCGTCGATGGGTAAAACAACATTTGCGATGAACCTCGTCGAAAATGCGGCGATGTTGCAGGATAAGCCGGTGCTTATTTTCAGCCTTGAAATGCCCTCGGAGCAGATTATGATGCGTTCTCTGGCATCCCTGTCGCGCGTGGATCAGACCCGCATCCGTACCGGCCAGCTCGACGACGAGGACTGGGCGCGCATCTCCGGCACCATGGGCATTCTGCTGGAAAAACGGAACATCTATATCGATGACTCCTCCGGCCTGACGCCGACGGAAGTGCGCTCCCGCGCGCGCCGCATCGCCCGTGAACACGGCGGCATCGGCCTTATCATGATCGACTACCTTCAGCTGATGCGCGTCCCGTCGCTCTCAGACAACCGTACGCTGGAAATTGCAGAGATTTCCCGCTCGCTCAAGGCGTTAGCTAAAGAGCTGCACGTGCCGGTAGTGGCGCTGTCGCAGCTTAACCGCTCCCTGGAACAGCGTGCAGACAAACGCCCGGTCAACTCCGACCTGCGTGAATCCGGCTCCATTGAGCAGGATGCCGACTTAATCATGTTCATCTACCGTGATGAGGTCTATCACGAGAACAGCGACCTGAAAGGGATCGCCGAAATTATTATTGGTAAGCAACGTAACGGCCCCATCGGTACGGTACGTCTGACCTTTAACGGCCAGTGGTCGCGTTTCGACAACTATGCCGGTCCTCAATATGATGATGAGTAATTTCTAAGGAATTCAAATGCAAGCGGCAACTGTTGTGATTAACCGCCGCGCTCTGCGACACAACCTGCAACGTCTGCGTGAACTGGCGCCCGCCAGCAGGCTCGTTGCAGTCGTGAAAGCGAACGCTTACGGACACGGTCTTCTTGAGACCGCGCGAACGCTCCCCGATGCCGACGCCTTTGGCGTCGCCCGTCTCGAAGAAGCTCTCCGCCTGCGCGCAGGCGGCATTACGCAACCGATTCTGCTCCTCGAAGGCTTTTTTGAAGCCTCGGATCTGCCGACCATTGCAGACCAGCAGCTGCACACGGCGGTACACAACGAAGAACAACTGGCCGCGCTGGAAACGGCTGAACTGAGCGAGCCGGTCACCGTCTGGATGAAGCTCGATACGGGCATGCACAGGCTGGGCGTGCGCCCGGAAAACGCGGAGGCGTTTTATCAGCGTTTGTGCCAGTGCAAAAATGTGCGTCAGCCGGTCAATATCGTCAGCCACTTTGCCCGTGCCGATGAGCCCGAATGCGGCGCAACCGAGCAGCAGCTTGATATCTTCAACACCTTCTGCGAAGGCAAGCCGGGAATGCGCTCCATTGCGGCATCCGGCGGCATTCTGCTGTGGCCGCAATCCCACTTCGACTGGGCGCGTCCGGGGATTATTCTGTATGGCGTTTCCCCGCTTGAGAATAAACCCTGGGGGCCGGACTTAGGCTTTAAGCCGGTGATGTCGCTGGTATCAAAGCTGATTGCCGTGCGGGAGCACAAAGCGGGCGAGCCGGTGGGTTACGGCGGTACCTGGACCAGCGAGCGCGACACGCGGCTTGGCGTGGTGGCGATGGGCTACGGCGACGGCTATCCGCGCGCGGCACCAACGGGCACGCCGGTGCTGGTCAATGATCGTGAAGTGAAAATTGTCGGCCGCGTGGCGATGGACATGATTTGCGTGGATCTTGGGCCCGGCGCGCAGGATAAAGCGGGCGACGATGCGGTGATGTGGGGTGAAGGTCTGCCCGTTGAACGCATTGCTGAGATTACAAAAGTAAGTGCTTACGAACTTATTACGCGTCTGACGTCGCGGGTGGCGATGAAATACATCGACTGAGCTTTAACGGGATGCGATGCATCCCGCTTCTGTTAACATCCCCTCGATCTTATTCCGCTTCCGGTTTATTGTTGAAAACCCTGCCTCATAATAATCCGGAGAACATCGCGTGTTTCAGAAAGTAGACGCCTACGCCGGCGACCCTATTCTCTCCTTGATGGAGCGTTTCAAAGAAGATCCTCGCAGCGATAAAGTGAACCTCAGCATTGGTCTTTATTACAACGAGGACGGCATCATTCCTCAACTGAAAGCCGTTGCCGAAGCCGAAGCACGTCTTAACGCAACCCCGCACGGTGCTTCGCTTTATTTGCCGATGGAAGGGTTAAACACCTACCGTAATACGATTGCGCCGCTGCTGTTTGGTGCGGACCACGCGGTGCTCGCGCAAAAGCGCGTGGCGACTATCCAGACGCTGGGCGGCTCGGGTGCGCTGAAGGTAGGCGCAGATTTCCTGAAAAAATATTTCCCGGATTCCGGCGTGTGGGTCAGCGACCCGACGTGGGAAAACCACGTGGCCATCTTTGAAGGTGCGGGCTTTAAGGTCGAGACCTATCCGTGGTTCGACAGCGAAACCAACGGCGTGCGCGTCGAAGCGCTGCTGGAAAAACTGAACACCCTGCCGGCGCGCAGCATCGTGCTGCTGCACCCATGCTGCCATAACCCGACCGGGGCGGACCTCACCAATGCCCAGTGGGATGCGGTGATCGAGGTGCTGAAGGCACGTAACCTGATCCCGTTCCTCGACATCGCCTATCAGGGCTTTGGCGCGGGCATGGAAGAAGATGCTTACGCCATCCGCGCCGTTGCCAGCGCCGGGCTGCCAGCGCTGGTCAGCAACTCCTTCTCAAAAATCTTCTCTCTCTACGGCGAGCGCGTTGGCGGTCTGTCCGTGGTGTGTGAAGACGCCGAAGCCGCGGGGCGCGTTCTCGGCCAACTGAAAGCGACGGTCCGCCGTATTTACTCCAGCCCGCCGAACTTTGGTGCGCAGGTGGTGGCGACCGTTCTGGGCGACGAACAGCTGAAAGCCACCTGGCTTGCGGAAGTGGAAGCGATGCGCAAGCGCATTCTGTCGATGCGTCAGGAACTTGTTAACGTGCTGAAAGAGGCGGTGCCGGGGCATAACTTCGACTATCTGCTCAAGCAGCGCGGGATGTTCAGCTATACCGGACTGAGCGCGGCACAGGTCGATCGCCTGCGTGACGAGTTCGGTGTCTACCTGATCGCCAGCGGCCGTATGTGCGTGGCGGGCCTGAATGCCGGCAACGTCCAGCGCGTGGCGCAGGCGTTTGCTGCTGTAATGTAAATGCTCACTAACCCAGCCCTCTCCCCGTGGGAGAGGGCTGGGGTGAGGGCGTCAGACCGCATAAGCACGTCCCCCGGTACTTTGTGATCGTCTTCTTTTTATTCATCTTTATAAGTAAAAACTCCTTTCCTTCCCCTCCCGCCGGGGTTATGGTCGGATAGATTTTTGACCATCCACTCAAAATATAAAGATAACAAACTGAATATTCAGGGGAAAATATGCGCAAGATCACACTGGCGCTCAGCGCCGCCTGCTTATTGTTCTCGCTTAATAGCGCCGTCGTCGCGCGAGCTTCAGCACCGACGCCGCTTTACACCGGCACCACCGCCGCCATCCTTGCCGAGCAGGCACCCATTCACTGGGTTTCCGTGGCCCAAATCGAAAACGGCCTGATGGGCCGCCCGCCAATGGCCGTGGGCTTCGACATTGACGATACCGTGCTGTTCTCAAGCCCTGGCTTCTGGCGTGGCAAGAAAACGTATTCTCCGGACAGCGAAGCGTATCTGAAGAACCCGGAGTTCTGGGAAAAAATGAATAACGGCTGGGATGAGTTCAGCATTCCGAAAGAGGTGGCCCGCGCGCTGATCGCCATGCACGTTAAGCGCGGCGACAGCATTTACTTTGTCACCGGCCGTAGCCAGACCAAAACGGAGACCGTCTCCAAAACCCTGCAGGACGATTTTCAGATCCCGGCGGCCAGCATGAATCCGGTCATTTTTGCCGGTGATAAAGAGGGACAAAACACCAAAACCCAGTGGCTGGAGCAGAAAAACATCAAAGTGTTCTACGGTGATTCGGATAACGACATTACCGCGGCGCAGGATGTGGGGGCCAGAGCGATCCGGGTGCTGCGTGCCTCTAACTCGACCTATCGACCGCTGCCGATGGCAGGCAAGTTTGGCGAGGAGGTGATTGTTAACTCCGAGTATTAGTTCTTGAGCGGCGGGTTTGATTCTTTTTTGAATAAATCCGCCGCTGCGGGTTTTACCTTTCGCCTTCTTGCTGCACACTTAGAAAGATTCATCTTTCAAAACGGAGCAGCTCATGTGGTATCAACAGACCCTGACCTTAAGCGCTAAACCCCGCGGGTTTCACCTTGTGACGGACGAAGTCATCGGGCAACTCCGCGACCTGTCGCGCGTCAAAACGGGTTTACTGCATCTGCTGCTTCAGCACACGTCAGCCTCCCTCACGCTTAATGAAAATTGCGACCCTACCGTCCGGTCTGATATGGAACACCATTTCCTGAAGACGGTTCCGGACAACGCCCCCTACGAGCACGATTATGAAGGCGCAGATGACATGCCTTCGCATATCAAATCTTCTCTGCTGGGCGTATCGCTGATGCTGCCGGTTCATAACGGTCGGCTAATGCTGGGCACGTGGCAAGGGATCTGGCTGGGAGAACATCGCATTCACGGTGGTTCGCGTAAAATTATCGCAACGCTACAAGGGGAATAAAGATGACAATTTCGGAGATACTTCAGTACTGCATGAGCAAGCCTGGCGCGGAACAAAGCGTTCACAGCGACTGGAAAGCCACGCAGATCAAAGTGGGAGACGTGCTGTTTGCGATGGTGAAAGAGGTTGAAGGGCGCCCGGCGGCGTCGCTGAAAACCAGCCCGGAACTGGCGGATCTATTACGTCAGCAGCATGATGATGTGAGGCCGAGCCAGCACCTCAATAAGGCGCACTGGAGTACCGTTTATCTGGACGGCTCGCTGCCCGGCTCACAAATTTACTATCTGGTGGATGCGTCCTACAAGCAGGCGGTTGAGCTGCTGCCGGAAGCGACCCGACAGCAGCTCTCCGTGTAACAATTACAGCAACGGTTTAAGGAAGCGCGCGGTGTGCGAGGCTTCGCACTCTGCAACGGTCTCTGGCGTACCGGAGACGAGGATTTCACCCCCGCCGCTGCCGCCTTCCGGGCCGAGATCGACAATCCAGTCCGCGGTTTTAATCACGTCCAGATTATGTTCGATGACCACAATCGTGTTGCCCTGATCGCGCAGCTGGTGCAGCACCTCAAGCAACTGCTGGATATCCGCAAAGTGCAGGCCGGTGGTCGGCTCATCCAGAATGTAGAGCGTCTGGCCGGTACCACGCTTGGACAGCTCGCGCGCCAGCTTCACGCGCTGCGCCTCACCGCCGGACAGGGTTGTTGCTGACTGCCCCAGGCGAATGTAGGTCAGGCCTACGTCCATCAGCGTCTGCAGCTTACGCGCCAGCGCAGGGACGGCGTCAAAGAACTCGCGCGCCTCTTCGATGGTCATGTCCAGCACTTCGTGGATGGTCTTGCCTTTGTACTTAATCTCCAGCGTTTCGCGGTTATAGCGCTTGCCTTTGCACTGGTCGCACGGCACGTAGATATCCGGCAGGAAGTGCATCTCAACCTTGATCACGCCGTCGCCTTGGCACGCTTCACAGCGGCCGCCGCGCACGTTAAAGCTGAAACGTCCTGGCGTATACCCGCGCGAACGCGCTTCCGGTACGCCAGCGAAGAGTTCACGTACGGGCGTGAAGACGCCGGTATAGGTCGCCGGGTTGGAACGCGGCGTACGGCCAATCGGGCTCTGGTCGATGTCGATAACCTTGTCGAAATGCTCCAGCCCCTGAATATCGCGGTACGGTGCAGGCTCGGCCAGCGTCGCGCCGTTCAGCGCCCTCTGCGCAATCGGGAACAGCGTATCGTTGATCAGCGTCGATTTACCGGAACCGGACACGCCGGTAATGCAGGTAAACAGGCCAACCGGCAGCGTCAGGGTGACGTCCTTCAGATTGTTGCCGCGCGCCCCTGTGAGCTTCAGCACTTTTTCCGGGTTCGCCGCGACGCGCTGTTTTGGCACTTCAATTTTGCGCTTGCCGCTCATGTACTGGCCGGTCAGCGACTCGGGCACCGCCATAATGTCCTTCAGCGTACCTTCCGCCACCACCTGGCCGCCGTGCACGCCCGCGCCCGGGCCGATGTCGATCACGTGGTCTGCGGCGCGAATTGCGTCTTCGTCGTGCTCCACCACGATTACCGTGTTGCCGAGATTGCGCAGGTGGATCAGCGTGCCGAGCAGACGCTCGTTGTCGCGCTGGTGCAGGCCGATGGACGGTTCATCCAGCACGTACATCACGCCGACTAAGCCCGCGCCAATCTGGCTCGCCAGACGGATACGCTGGGCTTCACCGCCGGAGAGCGTTTCCGCCGAGCGGGAAAGCGTCAGGTAGTTCAGGCCAACGTTCACGAGGAACTTGAGGCGATCGCCGATCTCTTTCAGCACTTTTTCGGCGATTTTCGCACGCTGGCCGGAAAGCTTCAGGTTGTTGAAGAAGTCCATTGCGTGGCCGATGCTCATGTCTGAGATGGTCGGCAGCGCCGTGTTTTCCACAAACACGTGGCGCGCTTCGCGACGCAGACGCGTGCCCTCGCAGGTGGCGCAGGAGCGGTTGCTGATGAACTTCGCCAGCTCCTCGCGCACCGCGCTGGATTCGGTCTCTTTGTAGCGGCGCTCCATATTGTGCAGCACCCCTTCGAACGGGTGGCGACGCACGGAGGTATCGCCGCGATCGTTCATGTATTTGAACTCGATGTTCTCTTTGCCGGAACCGAACAGGATCACTTTGTGCACGTTCGGGCTCAGGGTCGCCCACGGCGCTTCAACGTCGAATTTGTAGTGCTCCGCCAGCGACTTCAGCATCTGGAAGTAGTAGAAGTTACGCTTATCCCAGCCGCGAATCGCACCGCCCGCGAGCGACAGCTCGGGGTTCTGGATCACGCGATCCGGATCGAAATACTGCTGCACGCCCAGACCGTCACAGGTCGGGCACGCGCCCGCCGGGTTGTTGAACGAGAACAGGCGCGGCTCCAGCTCGCGCATGCTGTAGCCGCAAATCGGGCAGGCGAAGTTGGCGGAGAAGAGCAGCTCTTCCGCTTTCGGGTCGTCCATGTCGGAGACCACGGCCGTGCCGCCAGAGAGTTCCAGCGCGGTTTCAAAGGATTCAGCCAGACGCGTGGCGAGATCGTCACGCACCTTAAAGCGGTCAATCACCACTTCGATGGTGTGTTTCTTTTGCAGCTCAAGCTTTGGCGGATCGGACAGGTCACACACTTCGCCGTCGATACGGGCGCGGATATAGCCCTGGCTTGCCAGGTTCTCCAGCGTTTTGGTGTGCTCGCCTTTACGCTCTTTGATGATCGGTGCCAGCAGCATCAGGCGTTTGCCTTCCGGCTGCGACAGCACGTTATCCACCATCTGGCTCACGGTCTGTGCCGCCAGCGGGACATCGTGGTCCGGGCAGCGCGGCTCACCCACGCGGGCATACAGCAGACGCAGGTAGTCGTGAATTTCGGTAATGGTACCGACCGTTGAACGCGGGTTATGCGAGGTAGACTTCTGCTCAATAGAGATAGCAGGCGATAACCCTTCAATATGATCGACATCCGGTTTTTCCATCAGCGACAGGAACTGACGCGCGTACGCCGAGAGAGATTCGACGTAACGACGCTGTCCTTCGGCATACAAAGTGTCGAAAGCCAGTGAGGATTTGCCAGACCCCGAAAGCCCGGTCACGACGATGAGTTTGTCGCGAGGGATTATGAGGTTGATATTCTTGAGATTATGGGTGCGGGCGCCCCGAACTTCGATCTTATCCATTCACCTTTCCCGGTTGGAACACGGATTGCCTGGTTTGTTTGAAGGACAAACGGCTGTCAGAAACGGCTAATTATGACACAAAATGACCTGTTTGAATATACAGTATTGGAATGCATTTTCTGATTCACTGTGTAACAATGTTGAGTTCACGGGAGAACTCTGGAACGTGCTACGCAACTATCAAAGTGCAGCATGGAAATGGTACACTCGCGCGTTTACACTATTAAGAAACGTATTCAGGAGACACGAACATGGCCAGCAGAGGCGTAAACAAGGTGATTCTCGTCGGTAATCTGGGCCAGGACCCGGAAGTACGCTACATGCCGAGTGGTGGCGCAGTTGCCAACATTACGCTGGCTACTTCCGAATCCTGGCGTGATAAAGCGACCGGTGAAATGAAAGAGCAGACCGAATGGCACCGCGTTGTGCTGTTTGGCAAACTGGCAGAAGTAGCCGGTGAGTATCTGCGTAAAGGTTCTCAGGTCTATATCGAAGGCCAGCTGCGTACCCGCAAATGGACCGACCAATCCGGTCAGGAAAAATACACCACGGAAGTGGTGGTGAACGTGGGCGGCACCATGCAAATGCTGGGTGGCCGTCAGGGCGGTGGCGCACCGGCAGGTGGCGGTCAGAACCAGCAGCAGGGTGGTTGGGGTCAGCCTCAGCAGCCGCAGGGCGGCAACCAGTTCAGCGGCGGCGCGCAGTCTCGTCCGCAGCAGCAGTCTGCTCCTGCTCCGTCTAACGAACCGCCAATGGACTTCGACGACGATATCCCGTTCTGATCAACGGATGCTAAAAAAAACCCAGACATCGTCTGGGTTTTTTTATTGCTGAAGAGATCAGGTAATCACCATCGGCCAGTCTGGTGGGGTGTGGTTCATCGCCTCAACCATCACCACTTTTATATTTTCCCAGACCGCGGCCATATCCAGCAGGGTAATGCCCAGCAGGCCCGTTGCGAACCAGCAGGCCGCGCCAAGCCCTAACAGGGTACTTATGACGGCAAGACCCGCGTAGTCGGATTTACGAAACTGAATGTTCAGCGTGCTGGCTAAAAACATCAAAACCGCGCTCAACAAGGGCCAGCGCAGGAGAACCATGCTGGTAGTAATGGTTGCCATAAAACCCATCCTCTACAAAACAGACGAACTGAATGAAACAGTGTTTCTCGTTACACAATATGTGTGAACTATATCACATTTGTTGATTTATTCGCCAGTGCCTGCGTAGCCAAAAAAGGGGATTTTATTACCCGAAAAAAGAGCATGCGGTTCGGGACCGCCTTCGGACAGGGGGGGAGGCGGATCCACAACGCGCTGAGGTAATCCCGTCGGGTAAGTGGGGAAGAGCATCTGAAGGCAGAGAGACGGCCAGCCGTGCCGTTTTTAGGGGGCGCATTATTTTCTGATAATATTGTGGTGATGTCTGATTATTTATAAAACAACGAACAAAATATACCCGCAGAAATAGGATAAAACGTCACGTTGGTGTTGTACTTTTTTCATGCCGCCAGAAGTTTTGCTTAATCAGCGATCCTCTGTTGTGTTCTCTTCAAACCTCCCGTACGCGATGGATAATTATTTTCCTTAATTAAAACGGAACGAATACTTACAGTTTAGCTTACGGGAAAATATTATCGTCATAACGAAATTTAAGATTTTTAATACTAAAAGTCAGTTGCTAACTTCGCATGATTCATGCAACGTAATCACCTGTTTAACAAAGCATCCGGCCTTCATTACTACAGGCGTACAACATGCAGGGATATAGGGCGGGAAATGAATCGTAGCGCGCGGCGCAAAATGCTCAGAGTGGTAGGGATCATCATGGTAGTTATGCTGCCGGTGATGCTTGCTCTATGGTTTGCCCAGCTACGAGCCGAGTCGGAAACGAGCGCTCAGCTACGGACATTTGCTGAACTGGCTTTAGACAAAACAGAACTGGTAATTCAACAAGTTGAACTGGCCAGGGGCGAGGCAGAAAAATATCAGGGTGAACGTTGTACGCCGGAACATCGTCAATATATGTTGAACGTTGTTCGTGGCCGCCTGTTTGTCGCCGATTTAATTTATGCAGAAGGTCAGAATTTTCTTTGTTCGACCGTTTTTACACCGGATCAACCCTACGTCATTCCGGTCGCTAATTACACGCGTAAACCTGACGTTGCTATCTATTATTTTCGCGATACGCCATTTTATACTGGCTATAAAATGACATATATGCAGCGCGGAAATTATGTCGTGGTGGTCAATCCGCTTTCTTACAGTGAAGTGATGTCTACCGATCATTCCCTCGCATGGGGGGTATACGACACGGTAACTAATGCCTTCTTTTCCGTCAGCCAGAAAGCCAATGCGACTTTATTAAATTCGATGATTCAGGATAAGGAATCGGTATTTCAAAAAGATAACCGTTTCTATACCGTCGTGAAATCGACAAATCGGCCTATTGCCGCCATCGTGTCGACGTCAGATAAACGTTTTTATGAAACGCTCTATCACCAGGCGACGTTGACGCTACCGCTGGGAATGATCTGCAGCATTATTATTTTGCTGGTGTGGTCCCGCACCCATCGTGAGCTTAATTCGCCGGGGCGCTTACTGCACCGGGCGCTAAACAAGCGCCAGCTTTGTGTGCACTATCAGCCGATTATTGATATCAAGAACAACCAGTGTGTGGGGGCAGAGGCGCTGTTGCGCTGGCCTGGTTTCAATGGGCAGGTAATGAGCCCGGCTGAGTTTATTCCGCTTGCGGAAAAAGAGGGAATGAGCGAGCGGATTACGGATTATGTCGTTGAGGAGGTGTTCAGCGATCTGGGCCATTTCCTGGCGGCGCATCCGCATCTCTATATTTCGATCAACCTGTCGGCCACGGACTTCCACTCCTCGCGGCTGATCGCCATGATTTCTGACAAGGCCCGGCACTACGCCGTACGCGCCCAGCAAATTAAAATCGAAGTGACGGAACGCGGCTTTATCGATGTGCCAAAAACCACGCCGGTGATTCAGGCCTTCCGTCAGGCGGGCTATGAAGTGGCGATCGATGATTTCGGGACCGGTTATTCCAACCTGCACAACCTCTACTCGTTGAACGTGGATATTCTGAAAATCGATAAATCGTTTATCGACACCTTAACCACCAACAGTACCAGCCACCTGATCGCCGAGCATATTATCGAGATGGCGCAAAGCCTACGGCTTAAAACCATTGCGGAAGGGGTTGAGACGGCTGAGCAGGTGAGCTGGCTGTTGAAGCGCGGCGTTGAGTTCTGTCAGGGATGGCACTTCGCGAAAGCGATGCCGCCCCAGGAGTTTATGACCTGGCAGCAGCAACCTTTGCACTGATATGCATTAATTCAACTGGTGGCGATAATCGCTCGGCGTACGGTCAAACTCGCGGCGAAACACACGGGAAAAGGTTTGTTGCGAAACATAGCCAAGATCCATCGCGATATCAAAAATCGGCCGCTGCGTTGAGCGTAACGCCTGCGCCGCCAGCAGGAGCCTGCGCTGGCGAATGTACTCCCCCAGCGTCTGGTGCATGACCGTACGGAACATTCTCTGTAAATACCATTTCGAATAGCCCGATTTTTTTGCGACCACATCAATGTTCAACGGTTGGTCGATATGATCGTCAATCCATTCAATAAGTGTCTGAATAATTTGCTGATGCGACATAAGGTTGCCCCTCTGTAGATACAACTTTCTCGGTTGATTCGTCGTTTTCTCTGCGGGGGAGTATAATTCCTCAAGTTAACTTGAGGTAAAGAGGTTTTATGGAAAAGAGATTGCCGCGCATTAAAGCGCTTTTAACCCCCGGCGAAGTGGCAAAGCGAAGCGGTGTTGCGGTATCGGCGCTCCACTTCTATGAAAGCAAAGGGTTAATTAAAAGCATCCGTAACGGCGGAAACCAGCGCCGCTACACCCGTGACGTGCTCCGCTACGTGGCGATTATCAAAATTGCGCAACGCATCGGCATTCCCCTGGCGACGATCGGTGAGGCATTCGGCGTGTTGCCGGAAGGGCACACGCTTAGCCCGAAAGAGTGGAAAGAGCTTTCGTCCCAGTGGCGTGAAGAGCTGGACAGGCGTATCCACACGCTGGTGGCGCTGCGTGACGAGCTGGACGGCTGTATCGGCTGCGGCTGCCTGTCCCGTAGCGACTGCCCGCTACGTAACCCTGGCGACAGGCTGGGCGAGCAGGGGACCGGGGCGCGGTTGCTGGAGGAGGATTAAGTTCTTGCGGCAAAAAGCATAATAAAGAACTAAAGCGCCACTAAGGGCGCTTTAGTTTTTCCCGGTCTTTGTCTTTCTCTCTATCCCGCTGGTTCACGGGAGGGTTTCCCCCGACATCAGCACCCCTCGTGTCGAGCTGGTTGGGGAGGTTCCGGATTGTGCTGACACTTTAATTCTATGCAAGACCCGTTTTTTCGCCAGCCGCGCTAGCCGTTTTTTAGACGAAATTTTTTCGCGGTGTTGTTCGATTTTCTATAGTTAAAAAGTATGAATAACAGGAGAAAATCATGCTCACGGTACATCACCTTAACCAGTCGCGCTCGCACCGCGTGATCTGGGCGCTGGAAGAGCTCGCCCTGCCTTATGAGATTGTTCACTACCAGCGCGAAAAGAACATGCTGGCACCCGAGTCCCTCAAAAAGGTGCATCCGTTGGGCAAATCGCCGGTCATTGAAGATAACGGGCTGATCCTTGCGGAGTCAGGCGCCATTCTGGAATATCTGCAGGAAACCTATGATGCCGAATCGCGGCTGAAGCCTTTAGACCCCGCGCATAAGGTGCAATACCGCTTCTGGCTGCATTACGCAGAAGGGTCGCTGATGCCGCTGCTGCTCATGAAGCTGGTCTTCAGCAGCCTGGGCAAACCGCCCGTGCCGTTTGGCATCCGAACGCTGGGCAAGGCGCTGGGGCAGGGGGTACAGAAAGCGTATCTCAACCCCCAGCTGGAGACCCATGCGCGCTTTATTGACTCACATCTTGCTAAAAACAGCTGGTTTGCCGGAGAGACGTTAAGCATGGCCGACATTCAGATGAGCTTCCCCCTCTTTGCCCTGCTGGCGCGCGGCGGCATTGCTAATCTTCCGCATATTCAGGCATGGAAGCAAAAAGTGGAAACTAGTCCTGGCTGGCAAAGAACCCTGCAACAAGGTGGCCCGTTAACGATCCCGGGCGAGGATTGAAATGTAAACAAATTGCGCATAGACGATAACGTTTGCGCATCCTCTGTTTATTTCTTCATCGTCATAAGTGAATTTTAGCGAAAAACGACAAAGTTCAGTTGAAAAGGGCGGGTATTAGGCTGGATAATCGTTTGCCTTAATTTGACCACCCGTTTTATAAGCGCGGAGCTAAACGTTTGCTTTTTTTGTGACGCCCTTTCGTCGCAAACGCAACACACGGATTTGACGTTTTAGCTGGCAGCGGTGTCTCCACCACGCTTATGGACGTTCTATAAAAACTCTCAGGGGATGTTTTCTATGTCTACGCCATCTGCGCGTACCGGCGGTTCACTTGACGCCATGTTTAAAATTTCGGCTCGTGGCAGCACCGTGCGCCAGGAAGTCGTTGCCGGTCTGACCACGTTTCTGGCGATGGTTTACTCCGTCATCGTGGTGCCGGGCATGCTGGGCAAGGCGGGCTTCCCGCCTGCGGCTGTCTTTGTCGCCACCTGCCTGGTGGCCGGCGTGGGCTCCATCGTAATGGGCCTGTGGGCGAACCTGCCGCTGGCGATTGGTTGCGCCATCTCTTTGACCGCCTTTACCGCGTTCAGTCTGGTGCTGGGCCAGCAGATCAGCGTACCGGTTGCCCTCGGCGCCGTGTTCCTGATGGGCGTACTGTTTACCGTTATTTCTGCCACCGGCATCCGTAGCTGGATTTTGCGCAACCTGCCGCAGGGCGTGGCGCACGGCACCGGTATCGGTATCGGCCTGTTCCTGCTGCTGATCGCTGCCAACGGCGTGGGTCTGGTCATCAAGAACCCGCTGGACGGCCTGCCGGTAGCGCTCGGTCATTTCGCGAGCTTCCCGGTCATTATGTCGCTCATCGGTCTGGCGGTGATTATCGGCCTGGAAAAACTGAAGGTGCCGGGCGGCATTTTGCTGACCATTATTGGCATTTCTATTGTCGGCCTGATTTTCGATCCGACCGTTCACTTCTCCGGTATTTTCGCCATGCCGTCGCTGAGCGATGACAAAGGCAACTCCCTGATCGGCAGCCTGGATATCGTCGGCGCGCTGAACCCGGTGATCCTGCCAAGCGTGCTGGCGCTGGTGATGACCGCGGTATTTGACGCCACCGGTACCATTCGCGCGGTGGCCGGTCAGGCCAACCTGCTGGATAAAGACGGTCAGATTATTGATGGCGGCAAAGCGCTGACCACCGACTCCCTGAGCAGCGTCTTCTCTGGTCTGGTGGGTGCGGCGCCTGCGGCGGTGTATATCGAATCTGCAGCGGGTACGGCGGCAGGCGGTAAAACCGGTCTGACGGCCATCACCGTCGGCGTGCTGTTCCTGCTGATCCTGTTCCTCTCTCCGCTCTCCTACCTGGTACCTGCGTATGCGACCGCGCCAGCGCTGATGTACGTCGGCCTGCTGATGCTGAGCAACGTGGCGAAAATCGATTTTGCGGACTTCGTGGATGCGATGTCCGGCCTGATTACCGCAGTGTTTATCGTCCTGACCTGTAACATCGTGACCGGCATTATGATCGGCTTTGCCTCGCTGGTGATTGGCCGCCTGGTCTCCGGTGAGTGGCGCAAGCTGAACATCGGCACCGTGGTGATCGCCGTTGCGTTGGTCGCCTTCTACGCGGGCGGCTGGGCAATCTGAGTTATCCATTGATGCGAAAACGGGTGGCTCAGGCCGCCCGTTTTTATTTTCAGGACTCATCCCGTTGCCTTTTGCGTTACTCTGGAGAGGATAGAATAAGAGGCACGACGCCTCAGGTTTGGCTTAAAAAGAAACACAGCAAACAGGGAACGCATGGAAATTTTCTTCACAATACTCATCATGACCCTTGTGGTCTCATTATCCGGGGTGGTTACACGCGTACTGCCCTTCCAGGTCCCCCTGCCTTTAATGCAAATAGCCATCGGTGCGCTGCTGGCGTGGCCGACGTTCGGTCTGCACGTGGAGTTCGATCCGGAACTGTTCCTCGTGCTGTTTATCCCGCCGCTGCTGTTTGCCGATGGGTGGAAAACGCCGACGCGCGAATTTCTTGAGCATGGGCGAGAGATCTTCGGCCTGGCGCTGGCGCTGGTGGTCGTTACCGTGGTCGGGATTGGTTTCCTGATCTACTGGGCCGTACCGGGTATCCCGTTAATACCCGCCTTTGCGCTGGCCGCCGTGCTGTCGCCGACCGACGCCGTGGCCCTTTCCGGCATTGTGGGTGAAGGGCGCATTCCGAAGAAAATAATGGGCATTTTGCAGGGCGAGGCGTTAATGAACGACGCTTCCGGCCTGGTGGCCCTGAAGTTTGCCGTGGCGGTAGCCATGGGCACCATGGTCTTTACCATTGGTGGCGCGACCCTGGAATTCTTCAAGGTGGCGATTGGCGGTATTCTCGCGGGTTTCGTGGTGAGCTGGCTGTATGGTCGTTCGCTGCGCTTCCTCAGCCGCTGGGGCGGCGATGAACCGGCGACGCAAATCGTTCTGCTGTTCCTGCTGCCGTTTGCCTCTTACCTTATCGCTGAACATATCGGCGTCTCGGGCATTCTGGCGGCGGTAGCGGCGGGGATGACCATCACCCGCTCCGGCGTGATGCGCCGCGCGCCGCTGGCGATGCGCCTGCGCGCCAACAGCACCTGGGCGATGCTGGAATTTGTCTTTAACGGCATGGTCTTCCTGCTGCTGGGCCTGCAGCTGCCGGGCATTATGGAATCCTCGCTGATCGCGGCGGAGGCGGATCCAAACGTTGAAGTCTGGATGCTGTTTACCGATATAGTGCTGATCTACATGGCATTAATGCTGGTGCGTTTCGGCTGGCTGTGGACGATGAAAAAGTTCAGCGTCCGCTTCCTGACCAAAAAGCCGATGGAGTTCGGCTCCTGGACCACGCGCGAGCTGCTGATTGCCTCCTTCGCGGGCGTACGCGGGGCGATAACCCTCGCCGGTGTGCTCTCTATTCCGCTGCTGCTGCCGACGGGCGACGTCTTCCCGGCGCGCTACGAGCTGGTGTTCCTGGCGGCGGGCGTGATCCTCTTCTCGCTGTTTGTCGGCGTGATTATGCTGCCGATTTTACTCCAGCACATTGATGCCGGTGACTCGACCCAACAGCACAAAGAGGAGCGGATAGCCCGCGCGGCGACGGCGGAAGTGGCGATAGTGGCCATTGAGAAGATGGAGGAGCGTCTGGCTGCCGATGCCGAAGAGAACATTGATAACCAGCTGCTGAAGGAAGTCAGTTCACGCGTAATTGGTAATTTGCGCCGTCGTGCTGACGGACGTAACGACGTGGAAAGCTCGCTGCAGGAAGAGAACCTCGAGCGTCGTTTCCGCCTGGCGGCGCTGCGCTCCGAGCGTGCCGAGCTGTATCACCTGCGCGCGACGCGTCAGATCAGCAACGAGACGCTGCAAAAGCTGCTGCACGATCTGGACCTGTTAGAAGCGCTGTTAATAGAGAATCAGTAGCGCGTTGTTGCCCGGTGGCGCTGCGCTTACCGGGCCTACGTTTGAACCGTAGGCCGGGTAAGGCGAAGCCGCCACCCGGCACTATTCAGACCGCACCCAAAACCCCTCACAACATTGCAGCCACGCCTGTGCGCTGTGCGAAAGATACACCCCTTCACGCCAAATCATCCCCAACTGCCAGTGCAGGTCACTCTCCAGCGGGATCCAGCGCAGCGTGTTTTTATCCAGCCGCTCGCAGATCGGCTGCGGCAGAATGGCAATTCCCACGCCCGCCTGCACCATCGCCGCCAGGAAATCCCACTGGCCGCTGCGCACCGCAATGCGGGGCTTCACGTTATGGTGGTTAAACAGGGTCATCAGCTGGCGGCTTAAGGCGAAGTCTTCGTTGTAGATCAGCAGCGGGTGTTCACCGAGGAGATCGGGCTTCACTGAGTCTATCTTCAGCCAGTCGCCGGAGCGGGGCACCAGCACGCACAGCGGATGGCTGAACAGCGGCAGCGTTGCCAGCCCGCTCTCTTCCTCCACGGGAAGGGCCGTCATCGCCACGTCCAGCTCGCCGTTGATCACCGCCTGCTGCACGGTCAGGCCGCCAAATTCAGAAATTTTGAGCTCAACGCCAGGGTAACGCTGGCGAAACAGGCTTATCGGCCCGGCCATCATCATGCCGACCATCGGCGGAATGCCGAGCCGCAGCAGACCTTTCGTCAGGTGGTTGATGTCCGCAAGCTCGGCCTCAAGCTGGCGAAACTCCGCCAGGATCGCCAGCCCGCGCTCGAACACCACGCGTCCGGTATCGGTCAGCAGCAGCTTGCGTCCGTCGCGGATCAGCAGGGTACAGTTCAGCTCGTCTTCGAGGTTTTTCAGCATCTTGCTGATGGTTGGCTGGGTAACGAACAACTTCTCCGCTGCGCGGGTAAAACTTTGCTGGCGAACCACCTCGACAAAATAGCGCAGCGTTCTTATGTCCATGATTATTCCTCGAAACTATACCTTCGATGATTTTAATTCATTTCAGTCGATGACGTACGCTCACTATACTGGCGCCTCGTCTCATTTCTGAGGAAAACCCCCATGGCCGTGGCGTTAAGCCGTGTTACGCCTGCCGTTGTGCAACGACTCCAGGTCCCGGTTCAGGTACTGCTCTACGCGGGACTGTTTATTTTTGCGGAATACCTTGTCGACTGGCTGCATCTGCCTTTACCCGCCAACCTGGTGGGAATGGTGCTGATGCTGGTGCTGATCCTCTGCCGCGCGTTGCCCCTCAGCTGGGTGCGCGCCGGCGCGCGCTGGCTGCTGGCGGAGATGCTGCTGTTCTTCGTTCCGGCCGTGGTGGCGGTGGTGAACTATGCGCAGCTGCTGATGGTCGACGGCTGGCGCATCTTCACGGTTATTGCCCTGAGCACGCTGATGGTGCTGGGTGCCACCGCCTGGGTGGTGGATAAGGTGTACCGGTTCGAAATCAGCAGGCAAAAGCATGACTAACTTTCAGATAAGCGTGTTGTGCCTGATCGTGACGGTCGCCATCTACTTTGCCAACAAGCGCCTGTATCGCCGCTTTCGCACGCTGCCGCTGATGCCGCTGGTCTTCACGCCGATCCTGCTGGTGCTGATGCTGGTCTTCGGCCATATCTCCTGGCAGAACTACATTGGTGAATCCCACTGGCTGCTGTGGCTGCTCGGCCCGGCGACTATCGCCTTTGCGGTGCCGGTGTATGACAACCTGGCGATTATCAAACGCCACTGGATGTCGCTCAGCGCGGGCGTCGTCACCGCGACGGTGGTGGCGGTCTGTAGCTCCGTCTGGCTGGCGCGGCTGTTTACCCTCTCCGATGAAATTCAGCGCAGCCTGGCCGTGCGCTCGGTGACCACGCCGTTTGCGCTGGCGGCCGCCAAACCGCTCGGCGGGCAGCCGGATCTGGTGGCGCTGTTTGTGGTGGTGACGGGCGTCTTTGGCATGGCGGTGGGAGATGTACTGTTCCTGCGGCTGTCCATTCGGGAAGGGATGGCGAAAGGGGCGGGCTTTGGCGCGGCGTCGCACGGAGCGGGGACGGCGCGTTCGTATGAACTCGGTCAGCAGGAGGGCGTGGTGGCAAGCCTGGTGATGATGCTCTCGGGCGTAACGATGGTGCTGATTGCGCCGCTGGTGGCGTGGGTGATGTTTTAAGTTCCCCGGCCAGCATGACCGGGGAGAAAGGCTTAGTGTGCGCGGCCCTGCTCAACGCCGAGGCCGGTTTGTGAGCGGATAAACTGGGCGCGGAATTTCTCACGCTCCAGGTTACCCTCCGGCGAGTTGTCGGTAGCCGAGAAGACCCAGATACCGATAAACGCCACGGCAATGGAGAACAGCGCCGGGTACTCGTACGGGAAGATAGCGCTTTCGTGACCGAGGATCTGCACCCAGATGGTCGGGCCGAGGATCATCAGAATTACCGCTGTCAGCAGGCCGAGCCAGCCGCCTATCATCGCCCCACGGGTGGTCAGTTTGGACCAGTACATGGAGAGCAGAATGATTGGGAAGTTACAGCTTGCCGCAATTGAGAAGGCCAGTCCCACCATAAAGGCGATGTTCTGCTTCTCAAACAGGATCCCCAGCAGAATAGCGACCACGCCCAGCACCAGCACGGTGATTTTGGAAACCTTCAGCTCGTCGCGCTCGCTCGCGCCTTTACGGAAGACGTTGGCGTAGAGGTCGTGCGATACCGCAGACGCGCCCGCCAGCGTCAGCCCGGCGACCACCGCAAGGATGGTGGCGAAGGCCACGGCGGAGATAAAGCCGAGGAACAGGTTGCCGCCCACCGCGTCGGCCAGGTGCACCGCCGCCATGTTGTTACCGCCAATCAGCGCGCCCGCCGCGTCTTTAAACGCCGGGTTCGCGCCCACCAGCATGATCGCGCCGAAGCCGATGATAAAGGTCAGGATGTAGAAGTAACCCATAAAGCCGGTGGCGTAGAAGACGCTCTTACGCGCTTCACGCGCGTCTGACACCGTGAAGAAACGCATCAGAATGTGCGGCAGGCCAGCGGTACCAAACATCAGGCCGAGACCAAGAGAGAGCGCGGAGATCGGATCTTTCACCAGCCCGCCCGGGCTCATGATCGCTTCTCCTTTCGGGTGGACAGCCATCGCTTCGGTGAACAGGTTATTGAAGCTGAAGCCGACGTGCTTCATCACCATAAAGGCCATAAAGCTCGCGCCGAACAGCAGCAGTACGGCTTTGATGATCTGCACCCAGGTGGTGGCCAGCATGCCGCCGAACAGAACGTACATCACCATCAGCACGCCCACCAGCACCACCGCGACGTGGTAGTTCAGGCCAAACAGCAGTTCGATAAGCTTGCCCGCGCCCACCATCTGGGCGATCAGATACAGCGCCACCACCACCAGCGAGCCGCAGGCGGAGAGGGTACGAATCGGCCCCTGCTTCAGGCGATAGGATGCCACGTCAGCGAAGGTGTAACGTCCCAGGTTGCGCAAGCGTTCGGCAATCAGGAACAGAATGATCGGCCAGCCGACGAGGAAGCCGAGGGAGTAGATCAGGCCGTCATAGCCGGAGGTGTACACCAGCGCGGAGATCCCGAGGAACGAGGCGGCGGACATAAAGTCACCCGCAATCGCCAGGCCGTTCTGGAAGCCGGTAATGTTGCCGCCCGCAGTGTAGTAATCGTTACGGGAGCGAACGCGTTTCGACGCCCAGTACGTAATGTACAGCGTCAGCACCACGAAAATCAGGAACATGACGATAGCCTGCCAGTTGGTTGGCTGGCGCTGTACCTCGCCGGTAATGGCATCCGCCGCGTGGGCGGCAAAGGGAAGTGTGGCCGCAAGCGCCGTCAGGACTCGCTTCATGATGCTTTTACCTCTTGCAGTACCGCTTTATTAAGACGATCGAACTCACCGTTCGCACGCCAGACGTAGACGCCGGTCAGCACAAATGAAATCACGATCACGCCAATGCCAATGGGGATACCGCGCGTCACGCTGGTGCCCTCATGTAACGGGGTGCCCAGCCAGTGCGGCGCAAAGGCGATCAGCAGAATAAAGCCGACATAGATAATCAGCATGATGATGGAAAGGGTGAAGGCAAACCGTTGCCGCTTATCGACGAGCTCCCTGTAGTGCGCACTATTCTCTATCTGCTGACAAATATCGTTATTCATCACAGAAATCTCCAGAGGTAAGGTTGGTTTGTTTTATCCCCTCTCCCCTATGGGGAGAGGGTGAGGGGAGGAAGGTGCGGTCTGATGCCCTCACCCCGGCCCTCTCCCACGGGGAGAGGGGGAAAAAATTATGAAGGCATTGCGATGGCCTGCTTCTCTTCGAGCAGTTTGTCCACCACGCCAGGATCGGCAAGCGTTGAGGTATCGCCGAGGTTGCTGGTATCGCCTGCCGCGATTTTGCGCAGGATACGGCGCATAATCTTGCCGGAACGGGTTTTCGGCAGCGAGTCTGTCCAGTGCAGTACGTCCGGCGTGGCAAGCGGGCCAATCTCTTTACGTACCCAGTTGCGCACCTCGGTATACAGCTCCGGCGACGGCTCTTCACCGTGGTTCAGGGTGACGTAGGCGTAGATCGCCTGGCCCTTGATGTTGTGAGGAATGCCGACCACCGCCGCTTCGGCAATCTTCGGATGCGACACCAGCGCGGACTCAATTTCTGCCGTACCCAGACGGTGGCCGGAAACGTTCAGCACGTCGTCCACGCGTCCGGTGATCCAGTAATAACCGTCTTCATCCCGGCGCGCGCCGTCGCCGCTGAAGTACATGTTTTTAAAGGTCGAGAAGTAGGTCTGCTCGAAGCGCTCGTGATCGCCAAACAGCGTGCGCGCCTGGCCCGGCCAGGAGTCTGTGATCACCAGGTTACCCTCGGTGGCGCCTTCCTGCGGATTGCCTTCGTTATCCACCAGCGCAGGCTGCACGCCGAAGAACGGACGGGTTGCCGAGCCGGCCTTCAGCTGCGTGGCACCCGGCATTGGGGTGATCATGAAGCCGCCGGTTTCGGTCTGCCACCAGGTGTCCATCACCGGGCACTTCTCGTTACCGATTTTCTTCCAGTACCACTCCCAGGCTTCCGGGTTGATGGGCTCGCCCACGGAGCCGAGGATGCGCAATGAGGAGCGGTCAGTGCCCTCGATGGCCTTATCGCCTTCCGCCATTAACGCGCGGATCGCCGTTGGCGCGGTGTAAAGAATGTTGACCTGGTGCTTATCGACCACCTGACACATGCGCGCCGGGGTCGGCCAGTTCGGTACGCCCTCAAACATCAGCGTCGTTGCGCCGCAGGCCAGCGGGCCGTACAGCAGGTAGCTGTGTCCGGTGACCCAACCCACGTCGGCGGTACACCAGTAGATGTCGCCCGGATGGTAGTCGAAGACGTATTTAAAGGTGGTGGCCGCATAGACCAGATAGCCGCCGGTGGTGTGCAGTACGCCTTTCGGTTTACCGGTTGAGCCGGAGGTGTAAAGAATAAACAGCGGATCTTCCGCGTTCATCTCTTCCGGCTGATGCTGGTCGCTCGCTTTTTCAATCAGGTCGCTCCACCACAGGTCACGCCCCTCGTGCCAGTCGATCTTGCCGCCGGTACGCTTGAGGACAATGACGTTATTGATGGATTTGACGTTCGGGTTTTTCAGCGCTTCATCGACGTTTTTCTTCAGCGGAATACCGCGCCCGGCGCGTACGCCCTCGTCGGCGGTGATCACCAGCTTCGAGTTCGAGTCAACGATGCGCCCGGCAACCGCTTCAGGGGAGAAGCCGCCGAAGATGACGGAGTGGATCGCGCCAATACGCGCGCAGGCGAGCATAGCTACCGCCGCTTCCGGCACCATCGGCATGTAGATCGCCACCACGTCGCCTTTTTTAATCCCCTGGTCCAGCAGCACGTTAGCGAAGCGGCAGACGTCGCGGTGCAGCTCTTTATAAGAGATGTGTTTGCTCTGAGAGGCATCGTCGCCTTCCCAGATAATGGCCGTTTCGTTGCCGCGTTCGGCAAGATGGCGGTCCAGGCAGTTCGCCGCCAGGTTCAGCGTGCCGTCTTCATACCATTTAATGGAGACGTTGCCTGGCGCGAAAGAGGTATTCTTCACCTTCTGATAAGGTTTGATCCAGTCAAGGATGTGACCCTGCTCGGCCCAGAAGGCGTCCGGGTTGGTAACAGATTGCTGATATTTCTCGTGGTACTGCTCCGGGGTGATCAGGCAACGGTCCGCAATGTTTGCGGGAATGTCGTGTTTGTGTATTTGGCTCATGGCTTTTTTTCTCCTTGTAAGATGTTAATAATATGTCGCAAAAACGTTAATAGTAGGGGCTTTACAAGCTTTGTTTAGTATTTGGGCGACAGATCACGCATTGTTTGAACAGGTTGAAAATTGAGCGAATGAAACTTTGAAGGGAAATAATTCACGATGCCGATTATTCACAATTCTTTATAAAAAAGCGTTTTTATAACAAAAGGTTATTTATCAGAATTATGACAAACTTGCGTCATAACCGCTTTTGATAGTGAAATGCGTCGTTCTTTAAGGCTTGCGCAACAGGTCGTGCAAATGATACTCATACGCCGCGTTAAAAAATCCCATAAACCAACGCAACACAATTCATACCCTTTCAGTATGTCTCCATATTCATGCAGTTTTGCTGGTGCGGAGATTTCATTGAGGAAGTCAGTTTCTATGAAAAATTTGAAAGTCAGCCTGGCCTGGCAGATCCTGCTGGCCCTTGTGCTGGGCATCTTGCTGGGCAGTTATCTTCATTATCATAGCGACAGCCGCGAGTGGCTGATTGCGAACCTGCTCTCTCCGGCAGGCGATATTTTTATTCATCTGATTAAGATGATTGTGGTGCCCATTGTGATCTCGACGCTGGTGGTCGGTATCGCGGGCGTCGGCGATGCGAAGCAGTTAGGCCGCATTGGCGCGAAAACTATTCTCTATTTCGAAGTGATCACCACGGTTGCGATTATCCTCGGCATAACGCTGGCGAACGTATTCCAGCCAGGCTCCGGGATCGATATGTCGCAGCTGGCGACGGTGGATATTTCGAAATACCAAAGCACCACCGCTGACGTGCAGAGCCATTCCCACGGTCTGATGGGGACTATCCTGTCGCTGGTGCCGACCAACATCATTGCTTCCATGGCGAAAGGCGAGATGCTGCCGATCATCTTCTTCTCGGTGCTGTTTGGTCTGGGGCTCTCCTCGTTGCCAGCGACGCACCGCGAGCCGCTGGTGACCGTGTTCCGCTCTATCTCCGAAACCATGTTCAAAGTGACCCACATGGTGATGCGCTACGCGCCGGTTGGGGTGTTCGCGCTTATCGCCGTGACCGTGGCGAACTTTGGTTTTGCCTCCCTGTGGCCGCTGGCGAAGCTGGTGATCCTGGTGCACTTCGCCATTCTGTTCTTCGCGCTGGTGGTGCTGGGGATTGTGGCGCGCCTGTGCGGGCTGAGCATCTGGATCCTGATCCGTATCCTGAAGGATGAACTGATTCTGGCGTACTCCACCGCAAGCTCCGAGAGCGTGCTGCCGCGCATTATCGAGAAGATGGAGGCGTACGGTGCGCCAGCGTCGATAACGAGCTTCGTGGTGCCGACCGGCTACTCCTTTAACCTGGATGGCTCGACGTTGTACCAGAGTATTGCGGCGATCTTTATCGCGCAGCTGTACGGCATTGACCTGTCGCTGTGGCAGGAGATCGTACTGGTTCTGACGCTGATGGTGACCTCAAAGGGCATCGCAGGCGTGCCGGGCGTCTCCTTCGTGGTGCTGCTGGCGACGCTGGGCAGCGTCGGTATTCCGCTGGAAGGCCTGGCGTTTATCGCCGGTGTGGACCGTATTCTCGATATGGCGCGTACGGCGCTTAACGTGGTGGGTAACGCGCTGGCGGTGCTGGTTATCGCCAAGTGGGAACACAAATTCGACCGTAAAAAAGCGCTGGCGTATGAACGCGAAGTGCTGGGTCGTTTTGATAAGACGGCTGACCAGTAACATCCTAAGCCCGGTGGCGCTGCGCTTACCGGGCCTACGGGTTTTGTAGGCCGGGTAAGGCGAAGCCGCCACCCGGCATGTTATTCTCCGCTCAACGCATCAAACTCCTCACACCCCGTATCAAACCCTTCGGTACAGCTCAGGTTTAGCCAGTAGAGCGCTTTCTGCTTATTCGGCGTGATAAAGCCTTTCTCACCCTGCTGGAACAGCATTCCTGCCCAGTATTCCGCATAGCCCGTACGTGACAGTGACGAGCTGCGCTTAAACCATGACGCCGCCTGTACGTCATCCTGCGGCACCTCTACGCCGTTGGCATAAATCAGCCCCAGCAGCAGCTGCGCATCGACCGCCGAGTCGTTGTCGATATCTTCGGCCGCCGTTTGCAGGAGCTTGATGGCCTGAGGATAGTCGGTTTTACCCGCCTGCGTGTTCACCATAATACGCGCCAGCATAATCGTGCCGCGCTTGCTGCCGGCGATGGTGGCCTGCTGCGCCAGCGCTTTAGCCTGAGCGTAATCCCCCTGCGTAAAGAGGATCTGCGAGAGTAACCCCATGGCGTCGACATCACCGCCTTTCGCGGCTTTCTCGGCCCACAGCGCTGCCTGCTTTCTGTCACCGGAGCTGAAGTAGGTATCGGCGAGATAATACTGGGCGCGGGCATCGCCGGCTTCCGCCTGCTTCTGATACTGGCTGCCTATCTCATCCGCGCGGGCGAACGACGTAAAAAATAACAACAACAGAAAAATGGCTTTCATGGATTCTTATCATCTGGGTACACGCCGCGCAGTATAATCGCGGTAGCAAAAGAAAAAAATGGGTGCATTAAGACCTCAACATCCTACAAGCCGGGCGAAACCGTGGTTTCGCCCGTAGAGGTTAGCCTGCCACGGAGGCTAATTTCGCCGCCACCTCCTGATGTTCACTCTTTATTGAAAACTCGCACAGTCTACCGCGAGTAATAAAGACGATGCCTAACGCAGTTTTTAATGGCGTCATGCCTTTTACTCCTTGTCAAAAAAAGAATAAGAGGCTACTCTCAACCTGTTGGTAGTTGAGGGGTAGCCTCGGGTGAATGAAAATTTCCCGGGGCTTTCCACTTTCTGTCCCTCAACAATGCTCAAGACAGAAAGTCTTAAGCACCCGCCGCACATCTTATCCTTCTGAATTAAAATGCAAAGATGTAATTCTGTTCTGAGCAAATTACATTATTTTGCGAGCCGCTTTCCAGAATAATAATTGATATTTTTAATGTTTTAAGCGGAAATAAAAAGGGAGTGAATAACTCACTCCCTTTATTCAACGATTAATTAACGGCTTCAACCCATTGCGCTTTCACGCAGCCGTGCTTTCAGCTTGTTATATTCGTCGATCACATACTGTTCCGCCGCGTGCTGATCCGCAATCGGCTCCACGTTGACGGCGCAGTATTTATACTCCGGCGTTTTGGTTATCGGGCTGAGGTTCTCCGTCACCAGCTCGTTACAGGCACCAATCCACCACTGGTAGGTCATATAGACCGCCCCTTTGTTTGGACGGTCGCTGACCTGCGCGCGGGTAATGATGCGGCCTTTGCGCGAATTCACCCACACCAGCGCTTCATCCTCAATGCCGAGGCGCTCCGCATCGGCGGTGTTGATCTGCGCGTAGCCCGGTTCGTCCGCCAGCGCCGCCAGCGCGGCGCAGTTGCCGGTCATCGAACGGCAGGAGTAGTGGCCTACTTCACGCACGGTAGAGAGCACCATCGGGTATTCGTCGGTGAGTTTATCGATCGGCGCAACCCAGTCGCAGGTGAAGAACTGCGCCAGCCCGTTCGGGGTGTCAAATTTCTCTTTAAAGAGATACGACGTCCCCTGGTCGGCCTCAGACTCGTCCCGGCACGGCCACTGGATGTAGCCCAGCTCACCCATTTTTTCATAGGTTGCCCCATAAAAGTCCGGGCACAGATGCCGCAGCTCGTCCCAGATCTCCTGGGTGTTGTTGTAGTGCATCGGGTAGCCCATGCGGGTGGCGATTTCGCTGATGATCTGCCAGTCCGTTTTCAAATCCCACTTCGGCTCGACCGCCTTAAAGAAGCGCTGGAAGCCGCGGTCCGCCGCCGTATAGACGCCTTCATGCTCGCCCCAGGAGGTCGACGGGAGAATCACATCCGCCGCCGCCGCGGTTTTGGTCATGAAGATATCCTGGACAATCACCAGCTCCAGATCCTCAAAGCCTTTGCGCACCGCAGACAGCTCGGCGTCGGTCTGGAGCGGATCTTCACCCATGATGTAGGCCGCCCGCACTTCACCGTGCGCCGCGCGGTGCGGCAGCTCGCTGATGCGATAACCGGTGTGTGCCGGCAGGCTCTCCACGCCCCAGGCCTTCGCGAACTTCTCGCGGTTTTCCGGGTACTTCACGTACTGGTAGCCCGGATACGTGTCCGGCAGCGCGCCCATGTCGCAGGCACCCTGGACGTTATTCTGGCCGCGAACCGGGTTAACGCCGACGTGCGCTTTGCCCAGATTCCCGGTCAGCATCGCGAGGCTGGTCAGGGAGCGCACGGTTTCCACGCCCTGGTAGAACTGGGTCACGCCCATGCCCCACAGGATGGCGGCGGTTTTCGCTCCGGCATACATCCGTGCCGCCTGGCGGATCTCCTGCGCGCTCACGCCGGTTATCGCCTCTACCGACTCCGGCGTGTAGCCTTCGACAATTTTCCGGTACTCTTCAAACCCTTCCGTACGCGTGGCGACAAACGCCTGGTCGTACAGGTTCTCCTCAATAATGACGTGCCCCATCGCATTCAACAGCGCGATATTCGAGCCGTTTTTCAGCGCAATGTGCATATCCGCAATGCGCGCGGTTTCGATTTTGCGCGGATCGCAGACGATGATTTTCGCCCCGTTCTGTTTAGCGCGAATCACGTGGTTCGCGACGATAGGGTGAGAATCCGCTGGATTATAACCGAAGATAAACACCAGATCGGTGTTATCTATCTCGTTGATAGCATTACTCATTGCGCCGTTACCGACCGACTGGTGCAGACCTGCAACCGATGGGCCGTGTCAGACGCGAGCGCAGCAGTCGACGTTATTGGTACCAATAACGGCGCGCGCGAATTTTTGCATCACGTAGTTGGTTTCATTCCCGGTCCCGCGTGAGGAGCCGGTGGTCTGAATGGCATCCGGGCCATACTTGGCCTTAATGGCACTCAGGCGCGTGGCGACGTAATCCAGCGCCTCGTTCCAGGAGACGGCTTCCAGCTTGCCGCCGCGCTCGCGGCGGATCATAGGGTTTTTCAGGCGCGGGGTGAGGATTTGTGTATCGTTAATAAAATCCCAGCCGTAATACCCCTTCAGGCACAGCGTGCCCTGGTTGGTTTTCCCCTGCGCGGCCTCCGCCCGGACGATTTTGCCGTTATCGACCACCAGGTGGATCTTGCAACCTGAGGCACAATAAGGGCAAACCGTGACGACTTTTTTCATCAGTCTGCTCCAGTTAATCAAATCTTTCGCACCGACTAATGCAGCTTCTATGCCATGTTTTTAGTGGGGTTACTCACCGGCTTTACGCTGCATTCCCGGCGAAATCCCTGACGAAAAGCAGACAATCGTCAAAATTGACGTGTCGAATGAGCGGCGGATGTGACATGGGTTGAATTTCCGTCACGGAAAAATTCATTTCACTGGAGCCGACGGCAGAATGGTTCAGACTTAACATAATCCCCTGACGGAAGCATATGATGAAACCGGCGATTCTGGTGGTTGATGACGATATGGCAGTGTGTGAACTGCTGCAGGATGTGCTGAGCGAGCACGTCTTTAGCGTGCTTGTCTGCCATAACGGTCAGGACGCACTGCGCCAGGTACAACAGGAGCCGAGTATCGCGCTTGTGCTGCTGGATATGATGCTGCCGGATATTAACGGCCTGCAGGTTCTGCTGCAGCTGCAAAAGCAGCGTCCGGCGCTACCGGTGGTGATGTTAACCGGGTTGGGCAGCGAGTCAGACGTGGTGGTGGGGCTGGAGATGGGGGCCGACGATTATATTGGCAAACCGTTCAACCCGCGCGTGGTGGTCGCCCGCGTGAAGGCGGTGCTGAGGCGTACGGGCGTGCTGGCGGCGGAAGCTCCCGCCGCGGGCATTGTGTTTAACGGATGGACGCTGGATACCTCCCGCTGCGAGCTGAGCGATCCGCAGCGTAATACCGTGCCCTTAACCCAGGGCGAGTACGGCCTGCTGCTGGCGCTCACGCAGAATGCCCGCCGGGTGCTGAGCCGCGATCGCCTGCTCGAGCTGACCCACAGCGAAAGCGCCGACGTGTTCGATCGCACGATTGACGTGCTGATCATGCGCCTGCGCCGGAAAATAGAGGCTAACCCGCATCAGCCTGCGCTTATCAAAACGATCCGCGGGCTGGGTTACGTGTTTGCCTCCGATGTGAGCCGACCCGAACAGGCGGCATAAGGCTTACGTTATCGCCGGAACAATGATGGCGGCAAAGATTGCAGCGATGCACAGATACTTGATGGCGTAATAGGCCTTACGGTTTCTTTTTTTCAGACGCTGTCCCCGCTCGCGGCCCGCATGAACGTATTTAAAAATGCGGTTAATGCCGCCGGTGCTGTCATTCTCGTCATTCGGTGAGCGGGCTGCAGACATCAGCGTGGTCCCCACCCAATGGTTAACCGCCTGCGCCCAGCGCCACTTCATCGGACGTTCAATATCGCAGAAGAGAATAATGCGCGTTTGATCCGATTTATTTTCTGCCCAGTGGACGTAGGTCTCATCAAAAATAACGGCTTCGCCATCCCGCCAGCTGTGGCGCTGCCTGTCGACTTCAATAAAGCAGCGATCGTCATTCGGTGTGAATAAGCCCAGATGGTAACGAACCGATCCCGCGTACGGATCCCGGTGCTTACCCAGCTTCGCACCCGCCGGCAGCTCGGCAAACATGGCCGCCTTCACCGAGGGGATTTCACTCACCAGCCGGGTCGTCACCGGGCATAAAGACTGCGCGGAGGGATGGGCATCGGCATACCATTTCAGGTAAAAACGTTTCCAGCCGCGTTTAAAAAAGGTGTTAAAGCCAGCGTCGTTATTATTTTCCGCCGCCTTAATATGATGCTGCAAACGCAGCGCCTCTTCGCGAATAACCAGCCAGTTTTCCGTCAGCTTATTTAATTCCGGGAAGCGCTCTGTTTCAAAGAAAGGCTGCCTGGCGGGCAGGGAAGAAAACGCCGTCATAAACATATTGATGGGGGCCATGAACGTCGAATGGTCGAAGAGCTGACGAGAAAGCGTCTGTTTTTCTTTGCCGCGTGAATGCGCATAAATAACGCTGATAATGAAAATACCGATGATGATTGCTGCGAACATTTTTCCCTTGTCCTCTTTCTATCTCATTTCGGAAAAGCGTGCGGACAGAGTGCTGCCCACGCCGAATATGCCAGATGGAGAGAGTGTAGTTCGGGAATATAAAATTCATAGAACTGTAATGAAAAATCGCAATTATTGTTAAACTAAGCGCTCTCGCGAATAAACGCCTGCAGCTCGGCCAGCGTTTTTGCGCCGTCAATCGCATTGGCGGCCAGCAGGCTTGCTCGCGCGCAGGCGTGCGCCAGATAAATACTTTCTGTCAGCGGCAGCGATTCATGGCAGCCGTATAAAAAGCCGGCGCAAAAGGCATCGCCCGCGCCAACGCTGCCGATAATCTCGTCCTGCTCCAGCATCCATGACGGGATCCAGCAACCCGCTTCACCGCGAGCTTCTCCCCATGCGCCTTCCGGACAGTGGATCACCACCCGCTGGCGTACCCCGGCCGCCAGCAGCTGCGCCGCGGCGTCGGCGATATGGACAATGTGCGGGGCGTCGTTTTCGTCACGCATTGTCAGCCCGCTAAACTCACCGGCCTCGAGCTCGTTAATCACCAGATAATCCAGATGGCGCAGGGCAGGGAGTACCAGTGGCTGATAGCGCGGGTCGCCCTTGCGGGACACCAGGTCAAGGGAGGTTTCATACCCCTGCTCGCGCATCTGCGCCAGCAGCCGCGCGCTGCGGGTGCCAAACTCGTCATCCGGCATATCCAGGCTGTCGAGCAGCAGCAGGTAGCCGAGATGGAAGATCTTCATCGATCCATCGAGACGATCGAAGGCGGGAAGATCCAGCAGACGGTTGGCGCCCGGCGAGTGGAAAAAGGTGCGCTGCCCGCTGGGATCGGTCATCACCTGCGACATGGAGGTTGGCGCAAAGGTGGTGCGCTGTACGCGCTGGCGGTTGACGTGGTACTGGTCGAGCATCGCCAGAATGTAATCCCCGTCGCCGTCTTCCCCGATCAGCCCCACCGCCTGCAGCGGCAGGCCGGCGTGCATTTTCGCCAGCGTCAGCAGCACGTTGAGCGGCGCGCCGCCGGTTGAGCGTTCGCTGTGGGTGATTTCCGCCAGCCAGCCGCGCTCCGGCCACTGCACGATCTGGTGAACGTGATCCACCAGCATATTGCCTGCGGCGATGATGCCTTTGCGTTCCATTATGCCTGCCCCGCGCTGCCGAAGATGCGCATCTGCTCGGCGACCGTATCGGTTATCGCCTCTTCTATCCCCAGCAGCAGTTCGGCAAACTCATCGTACAGCGGCTGGCGGTTCGCCATACGCTGCTCAACGGCGGCGAGCGCGGCCTGCGACATGCCGGTGTAGAAGTTGATTTTATGAATGCCCAGCTCGATGGCGCGGCGGAAGTCGGCATCGCTAATCCCGGAGCCGCCGTGCAGCACCAGCGGCAGCCCCGTCTGCTGACGAATGGCGTCCAGGCGCGGGAAATCGAGCTTCGGTTCGCCTTTGTATTTGCCGTGCGCGTTGCCGATGGCGACCGCCAGCGCGTCGATGCCGGTCTTATCGACAAACTCCCGCGCCAGCTGCGGGTCGGTAAAGAACGCTTCATCCGCATGTCCGTACAGCGCGCCGCCTTCATCCCCGCCGACCGCGCCCAGCTCCGCCTCCACCGAGACGCCCACCGCGTGGCACATCTTCACCACTTCCCGGGTCTGGCGAATGTTCTCCTCGTAGCTCAGCGTCGAGCCGTCGAACATCACCGAGCTAAACCCCAGGCGCAGGGCGCGCACGACGGCCTCGAAATGCAGACCGTGGTCGAGATTCAGCACCACGGGAATATCGTGACGGGCGGCTTCGAACTTGACCGCTTCGACCAGCGAATCCAGGGAAACATACTTAAAGTGCACTTCGGCGATGTTGATGATAAACGGCGAGCGTTCCTGCTTTGCGGCGGCAAACAGCGCGCGCAGGAAATGGGAGTCGAGCACGTTGAACGCGCCCAGCGCGTAGCGATGTTTCCTGGCGTGCTCAAGACCGTCGGCAAGAGAAATCAGTGGCATCATTCACTCCTTATCTCCGAAACAGGTTGTACTCGTTGCACAACACCAGCACCGCCGGTTCGTCTTCTTCGATGTTGTTATAGCGGGCAACGGGCTGCAAAAAGTGGTTGTCGTGCTCGTCGTCATTCACCGACGACACTTCGCCCACCAGCACGTCCCCAAAGCCGCGTTCGCCCCAGAAGCTGTGATACAGACCGGGCGTGAGACAGATGCTTTCCCCTGGTGTGAGGCGCAGCTGGCTGCCGGGAGCGTGGGTTTGCCGACAGCCGTCAATCGTGACGGTCACGTCGGTGTTTTCGGTCTCTTCATGCGCTCCCGCATTCCATAACTCAATAATCAGGTTCCCGCCGCCCCGGTTAATGATGTCCTCCCGCTTGCGCCAGTGAAAATGCATCGGCGTCACCTGGCCGTCGCGCACGTGCATGATTTTTTCGGCGTAGCATTTCTCATACGGCACGCCGTTGGGGGAGCCGTTGCGCAGGGTAAACAGCGTCAGACCCTGTGCGGAAAAGCTGTTGCCGCCGAAAGCGGTCACGTCCCAGCCGAGCTTGAGGTCAAACACTTCCTGCCACTCGGCCCGATCAAGCTGCTGCCATTTTGTGGGTGGAAAGCTGGCAAACGGCGGGAGATGCACGTCGTGCATGGAAAAGAACTGCCGCGTGTGGCCGAGGATTTCATTAATGTCGGAGCGTTTCATGGGGACTCCTTGAAAACAGTTCCCTCTCCCTGTGGGAGAGGGAAAAGGATCATTTAACCGTCCACCCCTTATACGTGCCGACGTTCTTTTTATCGATCATCGTCACCGGGATCAGCACAGGCTCTTTCGGCGCAGGTTTGCCCTGCAGAATGTCATAGCCGATCTCCACCGCCTTCGCCGCCATCACCTGCGGATCCTGCGCCGGGGTCGCCACAAACAGGGAGTTTTCGCGCTTCAGCGCCTCTTCACCGTCCGGGGAACCGTCCACGCCGACGATAAAGAACTCATTGCGCTGGGCCTGTTTCGCCGCCAGATCGGCGCCGATCGCGGTCGGATCGTTAATCGCGAATACGCCGTCGATCTTCGGATTGGCCGCCAGCAGGGAGGTCATCACTTCCAGCCCGCCTTCACGACTGCCTTTGGCATTCTGGTTGTCCGATAGCACCTTGATCTCCGGATGTTTTTTGAATTCCGTCTGGCAGCCTTCCACGCGGTTCTGCACCGCGGAGACCGGCGGTCCGTTGATGATCACCACGTTGCCTTTGCCTTTCAGGCGGTCGGTAATGTACTTACAGGCCATTTCCCCCGCCTGGGTATTATCGGAGGTGATGGTCGCATCGGCCCCTTCCGCCGCCACGTCCACCGCCACGACCACGATCCCCGCTTCTTTGGCTCGCTTCACCGCCGGGCCGATCCCTTTGGAATCCGCAGCGTTGAGGATGATCATGTCCACCTTCGCGGCGATGAAGTTATCGATCTGCGACACCTGCTGGCCCAGATCGTACCCGCTGGAAACCAGCGTCACCTTGACGTTATCGCCAGCCAGCTTGCGCGCTTCCAGCTCGGCACCTTTGGTGATCTGCACGAAGAACGGGTTAGCCAGGTCGCCCACCGTCACGCCGATGGACTTCAGATCTTTTGCCTGCGCAAACGGCGTTGCGGCCAGCAGCGCGCCAGCACAGAGCGCGGTCACTAAGGGTTTCAAACGCATCTTGTCTTCCTCGCTTGTAGGGTATTGTTGTTATGCACTTTGATGATGTCGGGTACGGTATTTGTCGATCAGCACCGCTATGATGATCACCGCCCCTTTGATCACCAGCTGCCAGAAGTAGGAGACGCCCATCAGCGTCATGCCGTTGTTGAGGGTGGCGATGATCAGCGCCCCCACCAGCGTGCCGGTGATCGTGCCGATCCCGCCGACGAAGCTGGTGCCGCCGAGGATCACCGCCGCAATCGCATCCAACTCGTAACCCGTGCCGAGGTTGCCGTTGGCGCTGTAGAGGCGCGAGGCGCTCATCACCCCGCCGAGGCCGGAGAGCAGGCCGCTCATGCCGTAGACAAACAGCAGCACCAGCCAGACCTTGATGCCGGTTAAGCGCGCCGCCTGCATGTTGCCGCCGACCGCGTAGATATGAACGCCGAGCGTGGTGCGGCGCAGGATGAACCAGCAGATAGCGATGACTGCCAGGGCAATGACGACGAGCCACGGAATCGGGCCGAGATAGTTATTGCCGATCCACTCGAAGCTGATGCTGGAGTTAATCACCGTGGTGCCGTCCGCCAGCAGATACGCCGCGCCTCGCAGCGCCGTATAGGTGCCGAGCGTGACGATAAACGGCGGCAGCCCGGCGAAGGCCACCAGCGCGCCGTTGAACAGCCCCAGCACCATGCCGAGCATCAGCGCCGCCGGTATGGAGAGCATCGCGAATTCAGGAATAAGCGAGACCACCATCGCCGCCACCGCCGTGGTGCCGAGAATCGAGCCCACGGAGAGGTCAATCCCGCCGGTCAGGATGATGAAGGTCATTCCCGCCGCCAGAACGATGTTGATCGACGCCTGACGGGTAATGTTGAGCAGGTTACTTTCGGTAAAGAAGTTCGGGGCGATAAAGCCAAACACCGCCACAATCAGGATTAAAATCGGCAAAATGCCGACCGTTTGCATCAGATCGCTCATCAGCATTTTTTTGGCGGAGGCGGATTTCGCCACCTGCTGCGGATGGGTTGGAGTTGTCATGATTGCACCGCCTGATGATGTGTGTCGTTCACGCCGGTTGCCAGCGTCATAATATTTTCCTGAGAGATGTCGCGCCCGTGCAGTTCACCCGCAATGCTGCCTTCCCGCATTACGTACACCCGGTCGCTCATCCCCACCACTTCCGGCAGCTCGCTGGAGATCATCAAAATCGCCACGCCCTTGCGCGCCATCTGGTTCATGATGCGGTAGATCTCGCTTTTGGCACCGACGTCCACCCCGCGCGTGGGTTCGTCGAGAATCAGAATGCGCGGGCCAATCGCCACCCAGCGCGAGATCAGCAGCTTTTGCTGGTTGCCGCCGGAAAGCCCGCCCGCGCGCACCTGAGAATGGGGCACGCGGATGTTAAGCAGGGCGATAGCGTCATCGGAAATGGACTGGGCTTTTTTGCGGTTAAGCATGCCGAAGGTGGCGTCGCGCTCCAGCGTCGCCATGGTGATGTTCTCCTGCGCCGCCAGCTCCAGAAACAGCCCCTGCTCCTTGCGGTTCTCGGTGAGAAAACCAATCCCGTTTTCAATGGCCGCGCGCGGGGAGTGGATCACCACCGGCTCGCCGTCCACCTCAATCATCCCGCCGGTGGCCTTGCGCACGCCGAAAATCAACTGCGCCAGCTCGGAGCGTCCGGCCCCGACCAGCCCCGCCAGCCCGACGATTTCACCGGAGCGCACCTGCAGGCTGCACGGCTGCACTTTTTTACCGTCGGTGAGGTGGTGCACGTTGAGACGCGGGCTGCCGAGAGGGATATCGCGCTCTTTGTTGAACAGATCGCTGAGCGGGCGGCCCACCATCATCTTCACCAGTTCAGACGCGTTCAGCTTGTCGCGCGTCAGGCTGCCGACGTACTGCCCGTCGCGCAGAACGCTCACGCGGTCAGAGAGTTCATAGACCTCCGCCATGCGGTGGCTGATATAGATAATCGCCATGCCTTCATCACGCAGGCGCAAAATCAGTTCAAACAGGCGGTGGGTTTCGCGGGAGGAGAGGGCGGCGGTGGGTTCGTCCATCACCAGGATGCGGCTGTTGCGGTGCAGCGCGCGGGCGATTTCCACCTGCTGCTGCTCAGCGATGGTCAGCTTCATCACCAGGTCGGTGGCGCTGAACTGCGCGCCGAGACGGTCAATCACCGCCTGCGCCTGGGCGGCCATCTCCTTGCGCTGCACCAGCCCGCCGCGCGACAGCTCGCTGCCGAGGAAGATATTTTCAGCGACGGTCAGATTGGGGGCGAGCTGCATCTCCTGGTAAATCAGGGTAATGCCTGCGGCCAGCGCGTCCTTCGGCCCTTTGATGTGAAACGGCTGGCCGTCGATCAGGATCTCGCCGCCGGTGGCGGTATAGGCCCCCGCGAGGATCTTCATCAGCGTGCTTTTTCCCGCGCCGTTTTCCCCCATCAGCGCGTGGATCTCACCGGGGAAGACCGTCAAATCCACGCCCTTGAGCGCGTGGAAATTGCCAAAGGTTTTGGCAATGTGGCGCATCTCTAAAACCGGGGTTCTGCTCATGGCGGATCTCCTGTGAATGTCGATATCTGCACTTCATCACAGGTGCGTAAATGCAAAATGTCAGAAGCTGTTCATATTTGTCATAGTTATGAATAGCGAATGTGGATCACAGTTACGGAGTCAACATGTCTTCACGCCCCCCGTTCTTCTCCAGCGCCCGCGGTCGCCTGCTGATATTTAACCTGCTGGTGGTCGCCGTCACGCTGATGGTGAGCGGCGTGGCGGTGCTCGGCTTTCGTCATGCCAGCCAGATCCAGGAGCAGGTCCAACAGCAAACCCTGGACGACATGACCGGGAGCATGAACCTCGCGCGCGACACGGCCAACGTGGCAACGGCGGCGGTGCGGCTTTCGCAGGTAGTGGGGGCGCTGGAGTACAAAGGCGAGGCCGAGCGGTTGAAGCAGATGCAAACGGCGCTGCGCCGCTCGCTGGAACAGCTGGCGGATGCCCCGCTGGCGCAGCAGGAGCCGGCGCTGGTGGCGCGGATTATTCGCAGAAGCAATGAATTACAGCAAAGCGTAACGGGGATGCTGGAGCGTGGGCAAAAGCGGCATCTTGAGCGTAACGCGCTGCTGAGCTCGCTCTATCAAAGCCAGAGCTATTTACGCCATCTTCAGGACATCAACCGCCGCTTCGGCAGCAACGTGCCGGACGCGCGGCAGCTGATGGAGATGGATCGGCTGATCGCGGCCGCGATTGATACACCTTCGCCGCGTGCTACCGTTCAGCAGCTGGACGCCGTGACCGCCACGCTGCCCCTAAGCGCCATACAGCCGGTCGTGGAGGGCGTTCTGCCCGATTTTAACGCCGAGCTGCGCAAGCTTGCCCCGCTCTCGAAGCAACTGGAGGAGAGCGATCTGTCCATCAGCTGGTATATGTTCCACATTAAGGCGCTGGTGGCGATCCTTAATAGCGATATTAATCAGTACGTTGAGCAGGTGGCGCAGGCTTCCCGGCTTCGCACGGCCCAGAGCCATCACGAGTTGCAATCCATCAGCGTGTTTATCAGCATCTTCGCCGTGCTGGCGCTGATCATCACCGGCTGCGCCTGCTGGTATATCTACCGCAATCTGGGCTCCAACCTGACGGCCATCTCCCGGGCGATGTCGCGACTTGCCCACGGTGAACAGGATGTTTCTGTTCCTGCGCTGCAGCGGCGCGACGAGCTGGGCGAGCTGGCGCGCGCGTTTAACGTTTTTGCCCGCAACACCGCCTCGCTTGAGCACACCACGCGTCTGCTGAAAGAGAAAACCACGCAGATGGAGATCGACCGCATCGAGCGTCAGGGGCTGGAAGAGGCGCTGCTGCACAGCCAGAAGATGAAGGCCGTCGGACAGCTGACCGGCGGGCTGGCGCATGATTTTAACAACCTGCTGGCGGTAATTATCGGCAGCCTTGAGCTGACAGACCCCGAATCAAACGACGCGCCGCGCATTACCCGTGCGCTGAAGGCTGCCGAACGCGGCGCGCTGCTGACCCAGCGGCTGCTGGCGTTTTCCCGCAAACAGTCCCTGACGCCGCATGCAGTAGAGATGCTGCCCCTGCTGGAAAACCTTCGGGAACTGATGCGCCACTCGCTGCCCGCCACGCTTACCCTGGAGATTGAAGCGCAAACCCCGGCATGGCCCGCGTGGATTGACGTCAGCCAGCTGGAAAACGCCATTATCAACCTGGTGATGAACGCCCGGGATGCGATGGAAGGCCAGAGCGGGGCGATCAAAATTCGCACCTGGAACCAGCGCGTGACCCGCAGCGACGGACGCAGGCAGGATATGGTAGCGCTGGAGGTCATCGATCGCGGCAGCGGGATGTCGCAGGAGGTGAAATCCCGGGTTTTTGAACCGTTCTTCACCACCAAGCAGACCGGAAGCGGAAGCGGGCTGGGCCTGTCGATGGTGTACGGTTTTGTGCGTCAGTCCGGGGGGCGGGTAGAGATCGAAAGCGCGCCGGGACAAGGAACGACCGTGCGGCTCCACCTCCCGCGCTCGACGCTGCCCGCCGTCTCGGAGGATGAAGCGCTGGCTGCCACAACGTCCGTGGATCACGAGCGGCTTGTACTGGTGCTGGAAGATGAGGCGGACGTTCGCCAGACCCTGTGCGAACAGCTGCATCAGCTTGGCTACCTGACGCTCGAAGCGGACAGCGGCGAACAGGCCCTGAACATGCTGGCGGCGTCGCCGGATATTGGTATGTTTATCAGCGATCTGATGTTGCCCGGAAGCCTGAGCGGGGCCGAGGTGATTAACCATGTGCGCAGCCATTATCCGCAGCTTCCGGTGCTGCTGATCAGCGGGCAGGATTTGCGCCCGGCGCATAACCCGCAACTGCCGGACGTTCCGTTACTGCGTAAGCCGTTTACCCGCCAGCAGCTGGCGCAGGCGCTGCGGAAGGTGATGGTAATTTGAGATTCCTCCGCTACCCCGGTTCCCAGCCGTTCATTACCGTAAAGCCAGTCAACCTGCGAGACTGGCCTTATGAAACGTTACTCTACCGTCCTGTTATTTGGTCTGCTGACTTTAACCAGCCAACTGGCGCATGCCGATGTGATTGATGACGCCATTGGCAACATTCAGCAGGCGATCAACGATGCCTACAACCCCAGCAGCAGCCGTAATGACGATGACGACGATCGTTACGACCGCAGCCGTCAAATCGACAGCCGACAGTACGACGATCGTCGTCGGCAGCTCGAAGACAGACGCCGCCGCTTAGACGAGCGTCAGCGCCAGCTGGACGACGACAGGCGTCGGTTAGAAGAGGACGAGCGCAGGTTGGAAGACGATTACGATCGCGGCTAAGTGCGGCCTGTTGCCCTCACCCCAACCCTCTCCCACGGGAGAGGGAGAAAACCTAATCCAGCACAAGTACCATCCCGTCATATCCCGCTTCAATGCCGTCCGGCAGCGGGTTATCCATCATCCATGCGTCAAACTGATGGCTAATGTGCGTCAGGATCACCTGCGGACAGCCAATCACCTCGTTCAGGGAAATCACCGTATTTAAATCACTGTGGTTGCGCGGCGTCTCCGGACGCGGTTCATGGCTGCAGTCGATGATTATCGCCTGTGGCTGATTGTTGAGCAGAAACGTCACCGTTTTATCCGGCAGTCCGGCGGTATCAGAAAGCCACGCCACGCGGCTATGGGCCGATTCCAGCAGATACCCGAAGGTCAGTTTTGAATGGTTGAGCGGCAGCGGCGTGACCCGCAGCCCCTGCAGCTCAAACATCACGAACGGCTCGACCGTGTGGCTGAAATCCAGAATGCCGGGGTGTTTAAACAGGTCGTCACAGCCTGCGTCATCCGGCGGGCCGTAGACCGGGATGGTTGCGCCCACGCCCCAGCGCAGGGGGAATAGCCCCTGGACGTGATCCATATGATAGTGCGTGAGCAAAAACTGCTGGAAGCTCCCCGCCGGCCAGTCGTCCATCAGGTGCGGAATGCCCGCATCCAGCAGGGTGACTGCATCGTTGAATTTGACCACCGCGCTACAGGGGCGACGGCGATAGTTGTCCTGCAAACGCGCCCTGCGACACGCCGCGCAGTCGCAGCCAAAGACCGGCACCAGCTGTGCGCTTCCGGTTCCCGTTAACGTGATGGTCAGACTCATAACGCACCTCTACAGCGGTTTGGTGAATCGAAAATGGCTCTGCGTATATCCCTCACGAACGTAAAAACGGTGTGCGTCCGTGCGCTTCACGCTGGTGGAGAGCTCGGTCAGTTCAGCGCCGGCCTGCCTCGCAACGTCTTCTGCCCATGCCAGCAACTGGCTGCCAATCTTTAACCCGCGCGCCTGCGGCATCACCACCAGCTCCTGGATCTCGCCGATCCAGCGGGCATGGTGCAGGTGAAACTGCATGTGCAGGCCGATCATGCCGACGACATGTCCGTCCAGCTCGGCAAGCTGGTAGCGCATGTTGTGATCCTGAAGGTTGGCCAGAAATCCGGCGTGAAACGCCTGGTGATCGAACTCTGCCTGCTTCAGTTCACAGATCAGGGCGTAAACAATTTGCGCGTCGTCGGCGGTGGCGGGGCGAAGCTGGCAGTCAGGCATGCTGTCTCTCCTTCTGGCGAATAAGCGATAAAAAGGTCTCGACTGACTGTAGCAAACTTCCGTCGTTATTGAGGACGTGACAGCCCGACGGGGTGTAGCGCGCCGCACGTTCCAGCCGCTGGTCGATCTCACGCGCATTTTCGCGCCCCCGGCTTTGCAGGCGGCTACGCAGAATATCCGGAGAAACCTGCAGGCAGACCGGCAGCAGCGCCGCTTCGTACCGGGCTTTTGCCTGCGGCAGATGCGCGCGCGAGCCGTTAACCAGCACGTCGAAGCCCGCGTGCAGCCAGAGGTCGATCTCGATGCCGACGCCGTAATAAAAGCCGTTCGCGTGCCAGCTCAGCGCCAGCAGATTTTGCCCGGCGCGGGTAAAAAACTCCTGCTCGCTCAGGGCGATATGGTTTTCACTGCCAGCGTTCGCCGCGCGGGTAATGTAGCGGTGCGCCACCAGCAGCTGTGAATGTTCCCGCTGCCGTAACGCCGACAGCAGGCTGTCTTTTCCCGAGCCGGACGGGCCCATTAACCAGATGAGTCTTCCCATCAGAACACCCTTTTTCCCTGACGCCAGACGTGGTCGATATGAACGTGCTCGCCCTTGCGGTGCGCCAGCACCAGGTCTGCCCGTTTGCCTTCGGCAATCTCACCGCGGTCGTGAAGGTTGAGCGCGCTGGCCGGGTTTTTCGTCACCAGTCGAATCGCCTGCGGCAGCGTAAAGCGGTTGTCCTCGTCGTCCGCGACGCGGAAGGCCGCGTCCAGCAGGCTGGCGGGGTAGTAGTCAGACGAGAGGATATCCAGCAGGCCGAGGGAAGCGAGTTTGCTTGCCGCCACGTTGCCGGAGTGCGATCCGCCGCGCACGATGTTCGGCGCGCCCATCAGCACGTTCATGCCGTGTTTGCGCGATGCCTCTGCCGCCTCGAACGTGGTGGGAAATTCGGCGATCACGCTGCCAAGCTGGTGGGATTCGCGCACGTGATCGTGCGTGGCGTCGTCATGGCTGGCCAGCGCGATATTCCGGTCCCGACACATCGCGGCAATGGAGAGACGGTTCGGCTGCGACCATTGTGCCGCAAGCGCCAGCTGCTCTTCTTCGTAGCGCGCCATCTCCGCGTCGTTGAGCGAGTATTTGCCCTGATAGTATTCACGGTACTTTTCAATGTTGGCGAACTGGCGCTGCCCCGGGGAGTGATCCATCAGGGAGACCAGCGAGACCGGCTCGCGCCCGATCAGCTTTTCAAACAGCGGCAGGGTGGTGTGATGCGGCAGCTCGCAGCGCAGGTGCAGGCGGTGCTCGGCGCGGTTGAGGCCGCGCTTTTGCGTCTCCTCCACGGCGTTGATCATCTTTTCCAGATTTTCCAGACGATCGCCGCCGTCGCGCACGTCGCCGATCGCCACCGCGTCCAGCACCGTGGTGATGCCGCTGGCGACCATCAGCGCGTCGTGGCTGCTCATTGCCGAATGGGCGGGCCAGTCCACCTTCGGGCGTGGGGTGAAGAATTTATCCAGATTATCGGTATGCAGCTCAATCAGCCCCGGCAGCAGCCAGCCGCCGTCGCCGTCCATCGCTTCAGGAGAACGGCTTTGGGTTTCGGCAAAGGCGCGGATGACGCCGTCCTGGATTTCAACCGAACCCTTCACGACCTCATTTTCCAGCACCAGCCTGACATTATTGATAATCATGCGTTTGTCCCCATCGGGTGCAGCCTGTCCGCCACGCGGGTGCGGACGGCGTCGTCGTGGAAGATCCCGACGATCGCCGCGCCGCGCGCTTTGGCCTGTTCGATCAGATCCATCACCGCCGCGCTGTTTTTAGCGTCGAGCGAGGCGGTGGGTTCATCCAGCAGTAAAATCGGATAGTCGACGATAAACCCGCGCGCGATATTCACGCGCTGCTGCTCGCCGCCGGAAAAGGTCGACGGGGCGAGGTGCCACAGGCGCTCCGGCACGTTGAGGCGCGTCAGCAGGCTGGCGGCCCTGGCGGCGCAGGTTTCGCGCGGCACGCCGAGATCCAGCAGAGGCTGCATCACCACGTCCAGGGCGGAGATCCGCGGGATCACCCGCAGGAACTGGCTGACCCAGCCGATCGTTGAGCGGCGCACTTCCAGCACCTTGCGCGCCGGGGCCTGAACCAGATCTACCCACTCTTCGTTATGGCGAATATGGATGTGGCCTTCGTCCGGTAAATAGTTGGCGTACAGGGAGCGCAGCAGGGTCGATTTACCGCTGCCGGAGTGGCCGTGCAGCACCACGCATTCACCCTGACTCACCTCTAACGAGGCGTTTTGCAGCACCGGCAGGCGCACGCCATTTTGCTGGTGGAGCACAAAGGTCTTACTGACATTTTCAACGTGGATCATGTTGGCCTCTCAATTCTGTAATACCGACGACACCAGCAGCTGGGTGTACGGATGATGCGGGTCGTCGAGCACGCGGTCGGTCAGCCCACTTTCCACCACCTGACCCTGCTTCATCACCAGCAGGCGGTCCGCCAGCAGGCGCGCAACGCCCAGATCGTGGGTGACAATCACCACCGCCAGGTTCAGTTCCACCACCAGGCCGCGCAGCAGGTCGAGCAGGCGGGCCTGCACGGAGACGTCCAGCCCGCCGGTGGGTTCATCCATAAACACCAGCTTTGGATGGGTGACCAGATTGCGGGCAATTTGCAAACGCTGCTGCATACCGCCGGAAAAGGTGGTTGGCAGGTCGTCAATGCGCGAGGCGGGGATCTCCACCTCCTCCAGCCAGTGCTGTGCGGTGGCGCGGATGTTGCCGTAGTGGCGCGCGCCGGTGGCCATCAGCCGTTCGCCGATATTGCCTCCCGCCGACACCTGACGGCGCAGGCCGTCCATCGGGTGCTGATGCACCACGCCCCACTCGGTGCGCAGCAGGCGACGGCGCTCGGCCTCGCTTATGTCGTAGAGGGAGCGTCCCTGATACAGGATCTCGCCGTGTTGCGGCGTCAGGCGCGCGGAGATGGACTTCAGCAGGGTGGTTTTGCCGGAGCCGGACTCGCCGACAATGCCCAGCACTTCGCCCGGCCACAGCTCGAACGACACGTCGCTGAAGCCTTTTCCCGGCGCATAAAGGTGGGTCAGGTTATTAACCGAAAGCAGCGGTTTCATTGGCCGTTCGCCTCGCTCTGTTGGCGGCAGTAATCGGTGTCGGAGCAGACAAACATTCGTTTGCCCGTGTCGTCCAGCACCACTTCATCCAGATAACTGTGCTTTGAACCGCAGATGGCGCACGGCTCGTCCCACTCCTGCACCGTAAACGGGTGATCGTCGAAATCCAGGCTTTCGACACGCGTATACGGCGGTACGGCGTAGATGCGTTTTTCACGTCCGGCACCAAAGAGCTGCAGGGCAGGCATCATGTCCATCTTCGGGTTATCGAATTTTGGGATCGGCGACGGGTCCATGACGTAGCGCCCGTTGACCTTCACCGGGTAGGCGTAGGTGGTGGCGATATGGCCGAAGCGGGCGATGTCTTCATACAGTTTGACCTGCATGATCCCGTACTCTTCCAGCGCGTGCATGGTGCGGGTCTCGGTTTCGCGCGGCTCGATAAAGCGCAGCGGCTCCGGGATCGGCACCTGGAAAATCAGAATCTGATCTTCCGTCAGCGGAGTCTCCGGAATTCGGTGGCGGGTCTGGATCAGCGTCGCGTCTTCGGTTTTTTCGGTGGTATTGACGCCCGTCACGCGCTTAAAGAAGTTGCGGATCGACACGGCGTTGGTGGTATCGTCCGCGCCCTGGTCGATAACCTTCAGCACGTCCGCTTCGCCAATCACGCTGGCGGTGATCTGAATGCCGCCTGTGCCCCAGCCGTACGGCATCGGCATTTCACGGCCACCAAACGGCACCTGATAGCCCGGAATAGCCACCGCTTTTAAAATGGCGCGGCGGATCATGCGTTTAGTTTGCTCATCCAGATAGGCAAAGTTGTAGCCGCTTAAGTTAGCCATTGGCGCGCTCCCGTTGCAGGCGTTTCAGCAGTTCCAGTTCGGCCTGGAAATCGACGTAGTGCGGCAGCTTGAGGTGCGAGACAAAGCCTGCGGCCTCGACGTTGTCCGCGTGGGCCAGCACGAACTCTTCGTCCTGCGCCGGGCCGGCAATGTGCTCGCCGTAGTCCGGCGCCTGCAGGGCGCGGTCAACCAGCGCCATCGCCATCGCCTTGCGCTCGCCGAGGCCAAACACCAGCCCGTAGCCGCGGGTAAAATGCGGGTCTTCATTCTCTGGCGCGACGAAACCGTTGACCATTTCGCACTCGGTCATCAGCAGTTCGCCGACGTTCACCGCAAAACCCAGCTCTTCCGGCACGATTTCGACGTCGAGATAGCCGCTGCGGATCTCTGCCGCGAACGGGTGGTTGCGCCCGTAGCCGCGCTGTGTGGAGTAGGCCAGCGCCAGCAGATACCCTTCGTCGCCGCGCATCAGCTGTTGCAGGCGGGACGAGCGTGAGCACGGGTAGACCGGCGGCGTGCGGGTGACGTCGTCCGGCGTGGCGCCAGTGTCTTCTTCCGCTTTCGCCAGCCCCTGGTTTGCCAGCAGGCTGAAGACGTGCGGAGACGGTTCCTGTTCGACGTCTGAAGTGCTGAGCGTTGGGGCTTCGCCGTTCGCCAGCAGCGTGAAGTCCAGTAGACGATGGGTGTAGTCGTAAGTCGGGCCAAGCAGCTGGCCGCCGGGAATGTCTTTATAAACGGCAGAGATTCGGCGCTCCAGGCGCATTTCCGCCGTGTTCACCGGCTCGCTGACTGCCAGACGGGGAACGGTGGTGCGCCAGGCGCGCAGCAGGAAGATGGCTTCCACGTTATCGCCGCTGGCCTGCTTGAGCGCCAGCGCTGCAAGCTCGCGGTCAGCAACGCCGCCCTCGGTCATCACGCGGTCAACCGTGAGGTTAAGCTGTTGCTCAATTTGGGCGACGCTCAGCTCGGGAAGCTGTTCATCGCCCCGGCGTCTGTGCTCCTGTAAGGCATGAGCGGCGGCGATCGCCTTTTCGCCTCCTTTGACGGCTACGTACATCAGCACACCTCCACGTGGGTAGTCCGCGGGATTGCCAGCAGGCGCTCCCCGCAGGTCAGGATCAGGTCAATGCCGAGCGGGAACGGGTGCGGGCGCTCGGTCAGCTCATGGATGATGCACTCCGGTAGCTGGGGCGCGACCATCCGCTCGTCGGCGATGCCTGCGCCCGTCAGGCGAAGCATGCGGCCACCGCTCAGGCTGGAGACCTGCAAAATCAGCGTGGCGCTGGTTTCCGGTGCGACGGCGCTGCCTTCGCTCAGGGCGTTAAGCTGTTCATGGCTGATCTGTTCGTCGGCCACGGCAAAGACCGCCTGCTGGGGCTGCTCGACCAGCGGCGCGCTGGTGTGAAAGCGCAGGTTCTGGCTGGCGATATCGTTCAGCAATGCGCCTGACAGCCATACCGGGGTGTCGTTGTCCGCCAGCGTCAGCAGCACGCTGGTGGAGGCGAGGTTCAGCGGCAGCCAGCCCTGCGAGAGCTGGTGCAGCGAGACGATCACGCCGGGCTCGCTCATGGCTTTCAGCAGGCGACGGAAACTCTGTTGGGCATCCTGGACGGCCAGGGTAAAAGCAGGTTGAAGCGTCATGCGTTGTCTCCGCGAACGAGCGTAAAGAAGTCGACCCGGCTGGTGTTCACTTCGGCCTGACGCGCGGCAAGGCGTGCGGCGCGGTCGGCTTCCAGCGGGGCAATAAGGGTTTCCATTAACGTCTGGAAATGCGGGTGTTCCTGTAAAAGCGCGTCGATCACCGCGCAGCGCTCGGCGTGCGTTTTGTCTCGCCCAAGTACGTAGCTATAACCCAGCGTGCCGCTGTTAAGGCGGATAGCCGCGCGGGTGAGGGTGGCATCGCCGGCGAAGAAGCGCTCGCCGGTGCCGCCCATGCGTGCCTGGATCTGCACCAGGCCGATCTCCGGCGCGCGGATCGTGTCGTAGTCCGGCGTCAGGCCGAGTGCGTTCATGCGGGCGGCCAGCGCAGCAGGCTGGCTATGGGCCAGCACGCGCATCCAGCGCTGTCGGGTGGAGGTGTCGAAGTGCATTCAGTGCTCCATGGTGAATTCAATCATGTCGGCGCGGGTCAGGCTGACGGAGTATTCCGTCGCGTTGATCTCGCCGTCACGGTGGTTGAGGGTGCGCACGCAGAGCAGCGGGGCCATATTGGGGATCTCCAGCACCTTGCTCTCTTTCGCCTGCGCGCGGCGGGCGCTGATGCGCGTCTGGGTGCGTTTGAGCGCGATACCCGTCGCGTCCTGAAGGAAATCATGCAGGGAACCGCTGGCGAAATGTTGCAGCACGGGCCAGAGGGTGAGGTCCGCGAAGTAGTGGTCGATCTGGCAGACCGCCACGCCGTTGACCCGGCGCAACGTACGCAGGTGTACGACGTTGTCACCCTCCTGAATCCCGAGCGCATCCGCCACGTGATGGGAGGCCGGGCGCAGAACCGAGAGCAGCTTTTCGCTGGTTGGATGGCTACCCTGATCCAGCAGATTCTGGCTAAAACGCGCCTGGGCGTTGAGCGGGTAGTCAAACGGGCGCATCAGCACCAGCACGCCGACGCCCTGACGGCGCTGCACCCAGCCGCGCTCCACCAGCTGGTCAATGGCGCGGCGCAGGGTGTGGCGGTTCACTTCGTAGCGGTCGGCAAGCTGCTGCTCGGCGGGCAGGTAGTCACCGCAGCGGTAATGCGTGCGCAGCTCCACTTCGAGCCTGGCCGCAATTTCTTGCCAGCGGGTAGGGTAACTGGTCGGATGTCTGGATAAGTGCATACCAATCAAAGCCTCGCTAATCAGATGAAGTGCTTACGCAAGCGTTGAGAGAGGAAATCCAGCAGGCTGACGGTGACGATGATGAGCACCATCAGGGCGCAGGTTTGCTGGAACTGGAAACCGCGAATCGCTTCCCACAGGGTGACGCCAATCCCGCCTGCGCCCACCATACCGACCACGGTGGCGGAGCGAACGTTGGACTCGAAGCGGTACAGCGAGTAGGAGATCAGCAGCGGCATCACCTGCGGCAGGACGCCGTAGAGGATCTCTTCGATTTTGTTGGCGCCGGTTGCGCGAATACCTTCCACCGGGCCGGGCTCGATGGCTTCAACCGCTTCCGAGAGCAGCTTGGAGAGCACGCCGGTGGTGTGGATGAACAGTGCCATCACGCCGGCGAACGGACCCAGGCCAACGGCGACCACGAACAGCATCGCAAAGACCATTTCGTTGATGGCACGACAGGCGTCCATCAGGCGACGCATCGGCTGGTAAACCCACCACGGTACGATGTTCTCGGCGCTCATCAGGCCGAACGGAATGGAGAGAACGACGGCGAGGGCGGTGCCCCAGACGGCGATTTGCAGGGTGATCGCCATTTCGCTGAGGTAGTCCTGCCACTGGCTGAAATCCGGCGGGAAGAAGTCGGCGGCGAAGGTCGCCATGTTGCCGGAATCTTTGAAGAGCAGCAGCGGATCCATCTCCGCGCCCTTCCAGGAGATAACGAGTACCGCCAGCAGGATGGCCCAGCTTATGAGCGAGAACCAGCTGCGCTTCGGCGGCGGGAGAGTAATGGTTTGCATGTTGGCTCCTTAATCTGTTCTCCCTCTCCCCTAAGGGAGAGGGGACTTGTGTTACTGCACCGCTTTATTCACGCTCGTCATCGCACCCAGCGCGGCGGTCAGGCGGTCGAGGTCTTCCAGCTGGGCCTGGATTTCAGAGACTTTGCTGGTCTTCTCCTCTTCCTTCAGCCCTTTGTTGTCCTTCACGACCTGCATCTGCTTAAACAGCGCCAGCTGGCGAATCGGGACCAGCTGCAGATCGCTGGACGCGCGGAACGGTGCCCAGCCCAGACGTTCCAGAACCGCTTTCTCTTCCGGCGTTTTGCCGTAGTTCATAAAGAAGTCGTAGACCTTGTCCTTGGTGCTTTCGGAGAGATTTTTGCGCCAGACGATCGGATCGCCGGGGATCAGCGGGGATTTCCAGATGACCTTCAGCGCTTTCAGCTTGTCAGGCGCGGAGGTTTTCAGCTTGTCGAGGTTTTCGGTGTTGTTGGTGGCAACGTCCACCTGCTTGTTCGCCACGGCCAGCGCGTTGGTTTCGTGGCTGGCGTTTACGGTGCGCTTAAAGTCGCTGGCGGAGATGTTGTTTTTCGCGAAGACGTAGTAGCCAGGGACGAGGAAGCCGGAGGTGGAGTTCGGATCGCCGTTGCCAAAGGTCAGATCTTTGCGTTTGGCGATCATGTCGTTGAGGTTGTTGATCGGGCTGTCTTTGTTGACGATCAGCACGCTCCAGTATCCTGGAGAACCATCTGCCGCAACGGTCTGGGCAAAGACCTGACCGTTGGCGCGGTCCACCGCTTCCATGGCTGAAAGGTTGCCGTACCAGGCGATGTCCACTTTGTTAAAGCGCATCCCCTGGATGATGCCCGCGTAGTCCGGGGCGAAGAAGGCGTTCACTTTGATCCCCAGTTTGGTTTCCATATCTTTCAGGAACGGTTCCCACTGCGGCTTCAGGTTTTGCTGTGATTCCGTTGAAATGATGCCAAAGTTCAACGCTTTTTCCTGCTCTTCGGCGTACGCCGGGCTTAACAGGGTGCTGATGCTGAACATGCTGGTGAAGGCCAGCGCGGCAACGGCTTTGTAGTTCATTTCCATTCCTCGTTATCGGGGCGTTAAGCAGCCTGCGCGCGTTCTTCGACGCGGTTTACGCTGCGGTAGAGATGGTCAAAACGTTCGTTATCAAACTGGTGGCTGGCGCCATCGAAGAACACGTGGCCCTGACGCAGGGCGACGATGCGCTCGCAGTAGCGCAAGGCGTAATCCACCTGATGCAGCGTCACCACCACGGTGATGCCGTCGTTCTGGTTGATGTCGCGCAGGGTTTCCATCACGATGCGGGCCGACTCCGGATCCAACGAGGCGATGGGCTCATCGGCCAGAATGATTTTGGCTTTCTGCATCAGGGCGCGGGCGATAGCGACGCGCTGCTGCTGCCCGCCGGACAGCGTGGACACGCGCTGGTGGGCGAAGTGCGCCATGCCGACGCGGGTCAGCGCCTGTAAGGCTTCCTGCTTCTGTGATGGGGAGAACCAGCGCAGGCAGGTGCGCCAGAACGGGGTGCTGCCGAGCGCGCCAATCAGCACGTTCTCCAGCACCGTCAGGCGGTTCACCAGGTTGAACTGCTGAAAGATGTAGCCCGTCCGGGCGCGGCTTTTGCGAATATCGCTCGCCAGACGGCCCGCATGCTGCACGGTGTTACCCAGCAGCTCGACGCGGCTTTCCGGCGCTTTATCGCAGGTAATAAGGCCACTTAAGTGACGCAGAAGGGTGGATTTTCCTGAACCGGACGGCCCCAGCAGCGCCACCATTTCGCCCTGCTGGACGGTCAGATCAACGGCATGCAGCGCCTTGTTGTGATTGAAGGTCTTGCTCAGTTTCTCGACGCGGATGACAGTGTGCATGTGCTGGGCCTCACGATAAATGTGGCCTCATGCTGGCGCATCAATATGACATTTGGGTTAAGTGCAGGTTGCGGGAGTTTGAAGAGTTGAGGGGAGTTTGATGACAGGCGGAGGCAGACCGCCTACCGCCCGAAAATTAGTGCTGCTGCTTAACGACGTTAATCATCCACGGCACGCCGTACTTGTCGGTGACCTTACCAAAGCCGTGCGCCCAGAAGGTTTCCTGCCAGGCCATGTCGATATTCCCGCCATCGGCAAGGTTGTCGAACCAGCGCTTGCCTTCTGACACATCCTGCGTGTCGAGCACCAGCGTGAAGCCCGCGTACTGTGCGCTGCTGCCCGGCGGCAGCCCGTCGCTCATCATGATATCGCTGCCCGCAATGCGAACGTTGGAGTGAGCGATAGCCGAATCCGGAAACTGCATGCCGGACGGACAGCCTTCTTCGCTGTTATCGCTTTTTGGCATTTCGCCGAAGGTGATTTTATAGAGGAGTTCTGCGCCGACGGCTTGCTGATAGAAGGCGGTAGCCTCTGCACAGTTGCCGGCAAAAGAGATGTAGGGACTTAACGGCATAATCTTTACCTCACGTAAGAAAAGCCCGTTAAGTGTAGTTCCCGAAAGCCCAGTAAGCGAAGCGCTACCGGGCGGGTTAAATCAGTTCTTTTTCACGAACTCAGATTTCAGTTTCATCGGACCGAAGCCGTCAATTTTGCAATCGATATTATGATCGCCTTCCACCAGACGGATATTCTTCACTTTGGTGCCGATCTTCAGCATGGAAGAGCTGCCTTTCACCTTAAGATCTTTCACCACGGTGACGCTGTCGCCATCCGCCAGCAGATTACCGTTGGCATCTTTGACGATCAGTGCATCAGCGTCCTGCGCTGGCTCGGCATCATTCCATTCGTGTGCACATTCCGGGCAGATGAACATGCCATTATCTTCGTATGTGTATTCAGAATTGCATTTTGGGCAGTGTGGGAGTTGCATGTCGGTATCCTCAAAAGTGTTAACGCGCTGGAAAGTGCCAGCTAAATGACGGCAGAGTGCCGAAAAAGGCGGCAAGTATAACGCAAATCCACACTTTTGTCGGTGCTATTGTGAATTTAAAAAACGCAGAAAATGTGTTGCGAGTGACACTTACTGTCAGTCAGCTAAGCGATGCTAACGTCATTAACACGGTGGAAAGAGAAGTCGCTAAATATATCGAATATTTTATTGCGGCAAATTGCTACGCACCTTCATTTCGGATAAGGTGAAGCAACGCATTGTTATTTATCTTCGAACTTTACTGCCATGCATTTCTTATGTTGGCGGCCTATCCCTCTCTTTTTAGGTGGGTAAATAATGATGATATATCCTGAAGCTTCTTAAAATGGGCCAGGCTTTTTATCTTTTGGCTTTCAGGCCTTGAGGAGAGCTTTACACGCCATGCAGGGATAGCCATTTATTTCTGATTATCTTCAATTAGTTATATTTTGGTGAACATGTTTTCCACACGTGATCATATAAGCCTGAACATCATAATTAATACAAGTGGCTTAATAAAAGTAATAAATTTGCGTTAAGGAAAGGCTTTTATCATGCACACACAGACCATTTTTGAATTAAGTCAGGAAGCTGAGCGTTTGTTACAGCTTGCCCTGCAAAATCTCGATACCCTGAAATCAATGCCGACAGCGAAGCTGGAGAGCACGACGGCTGCTATTACAGGTGAAAAGAACAACGTGCTGCCTTTGCATTTTAGTGCGCGCGGCGTCGAAGCGCAGCAGGCAACGCTGAATAATGAATTACGCAAAATAACACGTCTGGAAATGGTTCTGGCTATCGTTGGCACGATGAAAGCGGGGAAATCGACCACCATTAATGCCATTGTGGGTACCGAAGTGTTGCCGAACCGCAACCGCCCAATGACGGCGCTGCCTACGCTGATACGTCATACGCCAGGCCAGAAAGAGCCGGTGCTCCACTTCTCACATGTCTCTCCTATTGATGATTTGATTCACCTGCTGCAGAAAAAGCTTGGCGATTACGATCGCGGCAAGCTGGCTCTGCAACTGGAAATTGATAAGGACATGAATACGCTGCTGGAGCGTATTGAGAAAGGCGAGGCCTTTGAAAAGCATCATCTCGGGGCGCAGCCAATATTTCATTGCTTGAAAAGTCTTAATGATCTGGTAAGGCTCTCCCAGGCGCTGGGCGTGGCGTTTCCGTTCTCTGAATACGCGGCCATCGAACATATTCCGGTGATTGAAGTGGAGTTCGTGCATCTTGCGGGTCTTGATGCCCACCTCGGGCAACTGACGCTGCTCGATACTCCCGGCCCCAATGAGGCCGGACAACCGCATCTGCAAAAAATGCTTAGCGAACAGCTAGCCCGCGCGTCGGCGGTGCTGGCGGTGATGGATTATACCCAGCTTAAATCTATTTCTGATGAAGAGGTCCGTCAGGCTATTTCGGTTGCGGGGAAATCAGTGCCTCTGTATGCGCTGGTGAATAAATTCGACCAGAAGGATCGCAATAGCGACGATGAAGAGCAGGTCAGGGCGATGATCTCCGGTACCTTAATGAAAGGCACTATTTCGCCTGGCCAGATCTACCCTGTTTCCTCTATGTGGGCGTATCTGGCAAACCGCGCCCGCAACGAGATGAATGCCCGTGGACGCCTGCCGGAGCATCAGGAGCAGCCCTGGGTGCAGGATTTTGCCGAAGCCGCACTCGGACGCCGCTGGCGTTCGGCGGACCTGGACGATATAAACCATATCCGTCACGCAGCCGATTTGCTCTGGGAAGATTCGCTGTTTGAACAGCCGATACGCAAACTGATTTACGCCGCCTATGCCAATGCCTCGCTATTCGCGCTGCGCTCGGCCTCGCATAAGCTGCTCAACTACGCGCAAAATGCCCGGGAGTATCTCGACTTCCGCTATCAGGGGCTGACAGTGGCCTTTGAGGGGCTGGAACTGAACATCGCGCGTCTTGAAGAGGATATGGCGCTGCTGCAGACGCGCCAGAGCGCGGTGAGCGATGAGGTGAAACATGAAGTTGACCAGGCGCTGAACGCGACCGCGGACTTTATGGAGGCCGAAAAATCGGCGCTTCACCAGGCCGTGGGCCATGTGTTCAGCCCTCAAAATATTCTTGATTTGGCAGGTATTGAGCGGCTGAATCGCCGCAGTGACAAACAGCAAGAGCGGGAACCGCTGGTTCTGGATGATGAAGGTCAGGCGCAGATCGTCCTGAGTAAAATTCGCTCCTCCTGTGAACTCATCATGCTGGATGCGCAGGCAAAAATCGCCCGGGAGCTGGCGTTACGCTTCGATCAGCTGGAATCTACGCTGGCGCGCTCGCTGAATGACGCTATCCGCCCCATTGAAACGCGTATAAAAGAGCATCTGAGCCATGCCGGCTTCCGGGCGCGGATCAGCTTCCCGGCCTTTCAGGCAAACCAGCTTGACTTCAATACGCGGGCACTGTTTAACGATGCCATTGCACAGGATAACCGCCCGGCAGGTCAACTTTCCGCCGGGAGCAGTATGCGTGAAACCGTTTCGCGTTGGCTCAATAATCCGGGCTGGGGCTGGGATGAGTATGTGGTCACGCGCACGCACTATGTTATCGACATTGCGCAACTGCATGACAAATTTAAGCAACATATTGATCAGTTTTGTGAACAAATACGTAAAGCTTTGTCCGCGCAGGTCGATGTCTCTGTTACGGCCGGAATGGCGACGTTCTTTGCAGAATTTTCGTTATGCCTGACCGGGTTACAGGAAAGCTTGCGTGATAGCCTCGCAGTGCGTCAACAAAATGAGCATTCAACCCGAGCGCTCAGCCAGCTGTTGAAGCAAAGCATTACGACTGCGACGTGGATTCAGGAAGATACCCGACTGTTACGCGATGACATTCAAACTTTATTCGCAGCAGAGCAACCATGACAACACAGCTACTGGACGGTCCCGGGCGGACGCTGGAGTGTATTCATCCCAGGTTTATGGTCGATCTTGTGCAGGGCGTGGACGCGGCGCGCCATCCCCATCTGGGGCCGCAGCAGCTGCAGTTTCGTGAACGTTTGACTCAGGAGATCATGACGCATACCCGGCTACGGCCTTGGGCGATGGCGGGAATGCTTAACGAGAACGCGGCCCTGCGCCTGGGGCTGGCGGAAAAACTCGCCGGCATGTTGGATCCGGGCCATCTTGCGCTGACGCTGATGGCCGATAAACTGACTGCACTGTGCCAGCAGGCTCACCTGCGCGCTCAGCCATCTCCCGGCCTGCTTGAACAGTATGCGGAGCTCTCCTCTCATTTTACCCAACGTGCCGCCTATAAAGAAAAGGCGCTGACCCAGCGTGGACTGACGGTACAGGCGGGCGAGCACAGTGAACAAATTTTCACCCGCTGGCGAGCCGGTCACTATGATGGCTGGTCTTTGGCCGGGCGCTGCTTCATTGTTCTGGAAGAGCTGCGCTGGGGAGCATTTGGCGATGCCTGCCGTCTGGCGAACAACGATGTGTCGGCAATGCTCAAGGATAATTTACGCAGCATGGCCGCCAACTACCTCGCGCAGGGCATCAATGCGTCTCCCACAACGCGCCATTTCTATCATCAATGGCTGACCACACCCGCTTCGGCGGGTTTAATCGATCACAAAGACATGCTGGGCTGGCTGGGCGACTGGTGTCAGGCGGATATACACCCGGTGAGTTGGTCGGTGACGCAAAACTGGCAGACTGTCGCGCTGGGTATGCCGAGGCTGTGTTCGGCAAAACGGCTGGTGGATGCAATGGTGGAAGAGATTTTTGGTTGAACCCCTCATCCTGACCCTCTCCCCCTGTACGGTCCGGGGACATAGTGAACACTTGTTCGGGGACATGGTAGACACTTACAACTGAGGCATAAGAACCCGTTT
>NZ_JADBQB010000012.1:0-96741 GCF_014895705.1 Enterobacter cloacae complex sp. P27C | reverse complement strand
TGCCGAACTCAGAAGTGAAACGCCGTAGCGCCGATGGTAGTGTGGGGTCTCCCCATGTGAGAGTAGGGAACTGCCAGACATCAAATAAGTGAAAAGGCCATCCGCAAGGATGGCCTTTTTGCGTTTATGCGCCGGAAAAACCGTAGGCCGGGTAAGGCGAAGCCGCCACCCGGCAGAGCAAACGACTAATGTATTACCTGCGATAAAAATGCTCGCGTACGTTCTGACTTCGGATGCGCAAAGAACTCACCCGGCGGTGCCTGCTCAACAATCTCGCCGCGGTCCATGAAGATCACCCGGTCGGCCACGGTTCTCGCGAATCCCATCTCATGCGTGACGCACAGCATGGTCATGCCGGATTGTGCCAGCCCAATCATGGTATCCAGTACTTCTTTCACCATTTCGGGATCCAGCGCAGATGTCGGTTCGTCAAACAGCATGATTTTGGGTTTCATGCACAGCGAACGGGCGATAGCCACGCGCTGCTGTTGCCCGCCCGAGATCTGACCTGGAAACTTATTGGCATGCTCCGCGATACGTACGCGTTCAAGGTAGTGCATCGCCAGCGCCTCCGCTTCCTGTTTCGGCATCTTTCGGACCCAAATCGGCGCAAGCGTACAGTTCTGCAGAACGGTCAGGTGTGGAAACAGATTAAAGTGCTGAAATACCATTCCCACTTCCTGACGCACGCGTTCGATATTGCGGATATCTTCATTCAGTTCAATACCATCAACCACAATGCGCCCTTGTTGATGCTCTTCAAGATGGTTAATGCAGCGAATAGTTGTGGATTTCCCGGATCCAGAAGGGCCACACAGGACGATGCGCTCTCCCTGCTTGACCTTAAGATTAATATCCTTCAGGACATGAAACTGTCCGTACCATTTGTTCACGTTTTCCAGCGTAATCATCGCGTCGGCGGGTGTCATAGTTATTTGGCTCATAATTTCCTCAGTGCGGTGTACGCCCGGTGTTAAAGCGCTTTTCCAGATGCTGGCTGTAGCGCGACATGCTAAAACAAAAGATCCAGTAGATCAGGGCAGCAAAGACATATCCTTCGGTGGACATGCCCAGCCAGACAGGGTCAACGGTTGCCTGCTGCACGCTGCTAAAGAGATCGAACAATCCGATGATGATCACCAGGCTGGTATCTTTAAAGAGAGCAATGATCGTATTGACCAGCCCAGGGATAACCAGCTTGAGCGCTTGCGGAAGGATCACCAGCCCCTGCGTTTTCCAGTAGCCGAGCGCCAGTGATTCTGCCGCTTCGTACTGGCCTTTAGGCAACGCCTGCAGACCACCGCGTACCACTTCAGCAACATAGGCGGACTGGAAGAGAATTACCCCGACCAGAGCACGGATCAGTTTGTCGATCGTTGTACCTTCTGCCATAAACAGCGGCAGCATGACCGACGACATAAACAGTACGGTGATAAGCGGTACGCCGCGCCAGAACTCAATAAAGATAACGGAGAGCACGCGTACGACCGGCATTTTTGAACGGCGACCCAGGGCGAGTAAAATGCCCAACGGTAGCGCGCCGGCGATCCCTACTGAAGCGATAATCAACGTCAGCGTCAGCCCACCCCACTGGCGTGTTTCAACGCGTTCCAGCCCGAGAAAACCGCCATACAGCAGCACCCAGACAATAATCGGATAAACCACCGCCCAAACGGCAATATAGCGTCCACGGTGAGGCAGCTTTTTCCAGAACATGACTGCAACAGAGAGCAGGCCGATAACCAGCGCCAGATTAATCCGCCAGCGCTGTTCATGCGGATACAATCCATACATGAACTGACCGAAGCGCTCATGAATAAACACCCAGCAAGCGCCGGCTTTTGTGCAATCTGCTCGGGTTGAACCGACCCAGTTGGCCTGTATAACCGCCCAGTTCAGCAGCGGAGGGAGCAATTCCCACATGAGCCACAGGCAGACAATCGTCAGCAGGCTATTACTCCAGCTGGAGAAGAGATTCTTGCGTGCCCAGAGAATAAAACGTCCACCCGTCGAGCTGGCAGGGCGCGAGGAGTGCGACAGTATCGCTTTTGTCATCATAGATCCTTAGCGCTCGACCAGTGCTATACGACGGTTATAAAGGTTCATCAGCAACGAAATAGCCAGACTGATGATTAGATAGACGGACATGGTGATGGCAATGGTTTCTATGGCCTGTCCGGTCTGGTTAAGCACGGTTCCGGCGAAGAGAGACACCATATCCGGATAACCAATGGCAGCTGCCAGCGATGAGTTTTTGACAATGTTGAGATACTGGCTGGTCAGGGGCGGAATGATCACCCGTAAAGCCTGCGGAATAATGACCTGGCGAAGCGTCACGGTATTCGGCAAACCGAGTGAACGTGCCGCCTCGTGCTGCCCGTGAGGCACGGCCTGGATCCCGGAGCGGATGATTTCCGCAATAAACGAGGAGGTATAAATTGAAAGCGCCAGCGTGAGTGCTGCCAGTTCAGGAATTAACACCATACCACCCTGGAAGTTGAACCCGCGTAGGTGAGGAATATCCCAGTGCAAGGCTGCACCAAAAAGCCAGTGAGCAACTAGCGGTAAGCCAACAATCAGCGCAGCGGCAACTGGCCATGTTTTACGAAGCTGTCCGGTTTTAATCTGATGCTTACGGTTATAGCGGAACAGGCCGACGGAAATCGCGAGCGCAACAATAATGGCGACGATAAAGGCGTAAATCCCTTCGGCCACCTGCGGAGAGGGAATGTATAACCCACGATTACTCAGGAAAAACAGCTCAAACGCATCGACGGCCTGGCGGGGACCGGGAAGATTACGCAGCACCGCGAAATACCAGAAGAAGATCTGCAGCAGCGGCGGGATGTTGCGAAACGTCTCAATATAGATGGTGGAAAGCTTTCGCAGCAGCCAGTTTTCAGAAAGACGCGCCAGCCCAATAAAGAAGCCCAGGATGGACGCGAAGACAATACAAAGTGCCGATACCAACAGCGTATTCAGTAAACCGACCACAAACACGCGTCCGTACGTGTCACCCTCCTGATAGTCGATAAGGTGCTGAACAATCCCAAAGCCCGCGCTGCGATCCAGAAACGCAAAACCGGAGGTGATACCGCGATTATTCAGGTTAGTGATGGTGTTATGGATGAGATACACGGCGATAAGAACAACCGCAACAATAGCAATAATCTGGAATAGCCAGGCGCGGACCGCGGGATGAGAAAAGGATAGCGATCCTTTTACGGCTGAGCGGCGATGGGACATAAAGAAACCTCAGTAACCATGACTCTGGAGTGGGCACTGCCCGAGCAGTGCCCGTTACAGCTATGACTTAACGTACTGGTGGCGCGTACTGAATACCGCCGTTATTCCAGAGATTGTTCTGGCCGCGTTTGATCTTCAGCGGGCTTTCCGATCCCACGTTACGCTCGAAGATCTCAGCGTAGTTACCCACCTGTTTGATGATGTTGTAAGCCCACTTGTTATCCAGCTTCAGATCCTTGCCGAAATCACCTTCTTTACCGAGCAGGTGCGCCATATCCGGGGTGGAAGGATTCGCCGCTTTCTCATCAACGTTTTTCGAGTTGATGCCCATCTCTTCTGCATTCAGCATGGCAAACAGCGTCCAGCGAACGATAGAGAACCAGTCTTCATCGCCACGACGCACAACCGGTCCGAGAGGTTCTTTGGAGATCACTTCAGGCAGGACAATCCATTCCGCCGGATTGCTCAGCTTAATGCGTAAGGCATACAGCTGTGACTGGTCAGAGGCCAGAGTGTCGCAGCGACCGGATTCCAGCGCTTTGGCTGATTCATCCGAGCGGTCGAAAGTCACAGGGGTGTATTTCATCTTATTTGCTTTGAAATAATCCGCGACGTTCAGCTCGGTATCGGTACCCGCCTGGATACACACGGTCGCACCATCCAGCTCTTTGGCGCTTTTCAGGCCCGCTTTATTGTGGGTCAGGAAGCCGATGCCGTCATAATAGGTCACGCCCGTAAATGACATCCCCATACCCGCGTCGCGAGAGGAGGTCCAGGTGGTATTACGGGAAAGCATGTCAACCTCGCCGGACTGCAGCGCCGTAAAGCGCTCTTTCGCCGTCAGCGGGGTGTATTTTACTTTGCTGTCATCACCAAAAACCGCTGCTGCGACGCCACGGCAGACATCCACATCAATACCGGTAAATTTGCCGTTCGCATCGGCATAAGAGAAGCCAGGCAAACCGTCACTGATACCGCATTGAACAAAACCTTTCTTTTTAACGGCATCCAGTGTCGTTCCCGCATGGGCTTGACCGGCTACGGCAAACATCATGCCGGCAGCGGCCAGGCTGGCTATCATCGTCTTTTTCATAATGCATCCTGTGTGGCGAAATTTATCGTTATAGAGGCGTTTTTAAACGCTTTACCTGTCTGTGGCTTTGGCCAACGTTTATAAAGCAAACGTAATGCCAGTTTTGAGTTCAGCGAGATAAGAGAAAACTGAACGCTTAATGCAGAGTGTAGACAGGCTTAAATAAAATGAGCGCCCCGAAACAGTGCGAAATTACAACCTGTGCCACAAATTGGAGCAAAAGTTTTAACCGGGATGAAATAAAAAGGAGAGATAGTTTCTGAGGTGAATATTGGCAGAGTATTCAATAGTATTAATGTATGAAAATCATCAGAGATAAGAAAAAGGTGTTGATAGCGGTTGGTTGAAATGAAATATAAGAATAAATGCGGAACTTTTTTATTTATTAGAAAATGATGCACTCATTAAAAGCAAAAGCGCGGCCGGAGCCGCGCTTTCTGAACAGATGTTACTTCGTCAGGGCAACGATACCTAACGTTAAACCCGCCACAGCGGCAGCGCCGCCGGCGATGGCACCCGCTGTTTCCCAGTTGTCCTGGGTGGTGCCTTTCATACAGGTATTGGTATGAACCAGTCGGCCCTGATCATCGTAAACCGGTACACAAGGAGAGTCGTGCGCGCAACCAGCAAGCAGCGCAGCGAGAAGTGCAACGGAAATGAATCTTTTCATGATGTTACCTCAGTATTATTTCTTATTCGCTACAAAACCAGGAGGGCTATTAACGAACTGGAGATTATTTTACCACCAGGGTAAGTTCCCGTTACACGTGGAATAATCTCAAATTATGTAGTTTGTAAAAATCATGGAGAAAAAGCGTTTTCTGGATAAATTCATGGAGAAATTATGGAGTCGCAAGAGGGTGCTTTTACTTAATGCAAACTCATGAATTTTTTATATGCGATTCAATAATGACTAATCCATTGTTTATATTAAAATAAAAAAGGCACCAAACGGTGCCTTCAGGGATATGTTAATCCTTATGGTTGGTAAACCGTCTCCGGACAACCACAAAGAAAACGGGTACAAAGAAAATAGCCAGAAGCGTTGCGGAAAGCATGCCTCCCATCACACCCGTACCGACGGCGTTTTGCGCGCCGCTCCCGGCTCCGGTGCTAATTACCAGCGGCATGACGCCAAGAATGAAGGCCAGGGAGGTCATCAGGATCGGGCGAAGGCGCATTCTTGAGGCTTCCAGCGTGGCCTCAATGATACCTTTACCTTCTTTATCCATCAGGTCCTTAGCAAATTCGACGATCAGGATGGCGTTTTTCGCCGATAACCCAATCGTTGTCAGCAGGCCGACCTGGAAATATACGTCATTGTTTAACCCGCGCAGCGACGCTGCGAAAAGAGCCCCGATGACGCCTAACGGCACAACCAGCATGACAGAGAAGGGTATGGACCAGCTTTCATACAGTGCAGCCAGGCACAGGAACACCACGATCAGTGAAATGGCGTACAGTGCAGGCGCCTGGTTACCGGAAAGGCGTTCCTGATAAGACATTCCCGTCCAGTCATAGCCGATGCCGGAAGGCAGTTTTGCCGCCAGGCTTTCCATCATCACCATGGCCTCACCGGTACTTTTCCCTGGGGCTGACTCACCGAGGATCTCCATGGACGGCATGCCGTTATAGCGTTCCAGACGAGGAGAACCGTAAACCCAGTGAGCGCTGCTAAAGGATGAGAACGGCACCATTTCCCCATTCGCGCTGCGCACGTAGAGATTGTTGATGTCCCCCGGCAACATTCGGAATTTCGCATCCGCCTGGACGTAAACTTTTTTCACGCGGCCATGATCGATAAAGTCATTCACATAGGTACCACCCAATGCCGTCGATATCGTCTGGTTGACGTCAGAAATGCTAATACCCAGCGCCTGCGCTTTCTCCTGATCGACATCCAGTTTGAACTGCGGTGTATCCTCCAGGCCGTTAGGACGCACGCGAACCAGCAGGTCAGGGTGCTCTTTCACCATGCCGAGCAGCTGATTACGTGCCTGCGTCAGCTGGGTATGCCCCAGGTTTGCCTGATCGATAAGTTCAAAGTCGAAGCCCGTTGCGGTTCCCAGTTCGATAATGGCAGGCAGGTTAAACGGAAATACAAGGCCGTCTTTAATCTGGCTGAACGCTTTTGTTGCACGTCCTACTATTGCCTCAACGCTATTTTTCTCGCCCGGACGTTCCTCCCAGGGCTTCAGGCTCACGAAGGCGATACCGGCGTTTTGGCCCTGGCCGCTAAAGCTAAAGCCGTTAACGGTAAAGACGGATTCAACATTCGCCTTTTCTTTATTCAGATAGTAGTCCTGAACCTGATCGAGAACCTGCTGAGTACGCGTCTGGGTCGCACCCGCCGGGAGTTGAACCATCGTCATAAATACCCCCTGATCCTCTTCAGGCAGGAAGGAGGTAGGTAAGCGCAGGAACAGCACCGCCATCCCACCGACAATAATGATGTACACCACCAGATAGCGGCCGGTCTTACGCAAAATACCGCTTACGCTGTTGCTGTAGTGCTCCACGCTCTTATCAAAAAGCGCATTAAACCAGCCAAAGAACCCCCCTTTCTTCTCATGATGATCGCCAGAAACGGGCTTAAGCAGCGTTGCGCAGAGTGCGGGCGTCAGGATCAGCGCAACCAGCACGGAGAGCGCCATGGCGGAAACGATAGTCAGCGAGAACTGGCGATAGATGGCGCCCGTCGAGCCGCCAAAAAAGGCCATCGGGATAAAGACCGCCGAGAGCACCATGGCGATCCCCACCAGCGCGCCCTGGATCTGCTCCATCGACTTCTGCGTGGCCTCTTTTGGCGGCAGCTGGTCCTCGACCATGACGCGCTCGACGTTCTCGACCACCACGATGGCGTCATCAACCAGCAGACCTATCGCCAGCACCATGCCGAACATTGTCAGGGTGTTGATGGAAAAACCGAACGCCGCCAGAACTGCGAAGGTACCCAGCAAAACAACCGGAACCGCGATAGTCGGGATGAGCGTTGCCCGCAGGTTTTGCAGGAACAGATACATGACCAGGAAGACCAGAATGATCGCTTCAAACAGGGTCTTCACCACTTCATGAATAGAAATTTTCACAAAAGGTGTGGTGTCATAGGGATAGACGACCTTCAACCCCTGCGGGAAGAACTGTTGCAGTTGCGCCAGTTTGCTCTTGATGGCTGCCGCGGTATCCAGCGCGTTTGCCCCGGTTGCCAGCTTAATCCCAAGGCCGGTGGCTGCCTGCCCGTTGATTTTGGTCACCATATTGTAGTTTTCGCCGCCGAGCTCAATGCGAGCGACATCCTTCAGGTGAACCATCGAGCCGTCCTGGTTCACCTTGAGCGTCACGCGGCCAAACTCTTCCGGTGATTTCAGGCGAGTTTGCGCGATGATGGAGGCATTCAACTGCTGTCCAGGAACCGATGGCGTACCGCCCAACTGACCTGCCGCTATCTGGTCGTTCTGCGTTTTCAGCTGGTTGATAATATCCAGCGGCGTCAGCTGGTATTTATTCATCGCGTTGCTGTCGAGCCAGATGCGCATCGCATACTGGGCGCCAAACAGCTGCACGTCACCCACGCCCGCCGTTCGGCTAATGGCATCTTTGACGTTCGAGGCGACATAGTCGGAGATATCATCCTGAGTGAGGTTTTTGTTGTCCGACACAAAACCGGCGACCAGCAGGAAGCTGCTGCTGGACTTCTTCACGCCAATCCCCTGCTGCTGGACCTCTTGCGGCAGCAGCGGCATGGCGAGCTGCAGCTTGTTCTGCACCTGCACTTGCGCGATGTCCGGATCGGTGCCGGATTCGAAGGTCAGAGTAATGGTAACGTTGCCCGCTGAATCGCTGGTGGAGGACATATACATCAGGTTATCGATACCGTTCATGTTCTGTTCGATAACCTGGGTCACGGTATCCTGCACCGTCTGGGCATCAGCGCCGGGGTAGGTCGCAGAAATCGCCACGGCTGGCGGAGCAATCGTCGGATACTGGGCGACGGGCAGTTTGAGAATGGCCAGCCCGCCTGCAATCATCAAAATGATGGCAAGTACCCAGGCGAAAACCGGCCTTTGAATAAAGAAATTAGCCATGTCGTCGTTCCTTAACTGGCGGGAGTCGTGGTGGTATCTGGCGTGGCGACGACGGTAGCCCCTGGTCTGACTTTCTGTAATCCGCTGACAATCACGCGGTCACCGTTTTTCAGCCCTTCCGTCACCAGCCAGCGGTCGCCAATGGCCTGAGGCGCAACGACGGTACGTGATTCAACCTGGTTTTTATCATTAACCACCAGCACGGTTGCGTCGCCTCGCGGCGTTCGGGTCACGCCCTGCTGCGGAACCAGAATGGCATCTGGCTGTGTGCCTTCATCAATGCGGGCGCGAACGAACATCCCCGGTAACAGTAGGTGTTGAGGATTCGGGAAAATGGCGCGCAGCGTGATTGAGCCGGTGCTTTCATCCACCGTAACGTCGGAGAACTGCAGGGTGCCTTTCAGCGGATAGGGCTGACCATTCTCCATCAGCAGCTCAACGCTGCTGGCCGTGTCGCCTTTTTGCAGGCTCGTCTGCTTCAGGCGCATAAATTCATTGCTCGACTGGGTCACATCGACATAAATCGGATCAAGCTGCTGGACCGTCGCCAGCGCTGCGGCCTGCCCGTTCGTCACGAGCGCCCCTTCCGTCACGCTGGATTTGCCGATGCGGCCATCGACAGGGGACGTTACTTTGGTATACGCAAGGTTGATACGTGCGCTTTCAACGCCCGCTTTTGCGGCGACAACGCTGGCATCTGCCTGCTGGGCCGTGGCCACGGCCTGGTCATACTCTTGTTTGCTGACATACTGTGTTCCCACCAGTGGGAGATAACGTTTCACCGTCAGGTGTGCAATATTGGCCGCCGCCTGCGCCTTTGCCAGCTCGCCTTTCGCGCTGTCGTAAGCCGCCTGATAGGTCGCAGGATCAATTTGATAAAGTGAGTCCCCAGCTTTTACATCGCTACCTTCCGTGAAGTTGCGACGCAGAATGATACCGCTAACCTGTGGACGAACCTCCGCAACGCGGAACGCATCTGTTCTGCCCGGGAGTTCAGTTGTGACGGCCAGCGGCGCACTTTTCACGATATGGACGCTGACCTGAGGCGCCTGTGCATGTTGTTGTTGATTTTCCTGGCCATCGCATCCAGTGAGCAGTACAGCGCAGACAATGAAACCGGCTAAGGGTAAACGTCTGAAATGATTCGTCATGACTGTTCCTTTAAATACCCATTCACCGATGTTTGCCGTAGATCGGTAGTGGGGCAGAGGGAAAAAATAAAATGTAGCTGCGTATAATAATGAGGGTATTTAATGTTTTTTAATTTATAAGTGCGAATGACGAGGCCTGAGAGGAAAATCAGAATCAGTCCCGTAGAAAATACGGCTATACTTCTGCCCGCTAAATCAGGCTAATAGAGCTTAACCGGTAAATTCATTCATTCCGTGAATTTAATTACTGGCGTGTATTTAGATTGTTTATAGATTAAGTGAATTGACTTTTTTTGTGCAAAATTAAAACGGCTTTTAGTGAATACTTCCAGCCATCCGAACCTGATGTTATGTATATACCCTGCGAGTAAAGAGTAGCTGTCAATGGCGCGTAAAAAGAAAGAAGAGGCTCAACAAACCCGACAGCAGTTGATTGAGGCGGCTATCGGGCAATTTGCGACGCGAGGCGTAGCCAGCACGACGCTGACGGATATCGCCGATGCCGCAAAGGTTACGCGTGGTGCTATCTACTGGCACTTTACCAGTAAAGCAGAGATATTTAATGCCATTTGGGAACAGCAATTACCGCTACGTGACATCATTCGCGACAGGCTTTCTCTCTCCGAAAATGATGATCCGTTGTTAATACTTCGTGAGCAATTCATTACTGCGCTTCAGTATATCGCACGCGAACCCCGTCAATGTGCGCTATTACAAATTTTGTATCATAAATGTGAATTTACTAGCGATATGATTTCAGAGGATGAAATTCGGAAACGTATTGGGTTCAATTATGATTCTTTGCGCGTTACGCTGGAGAAATGTATTTCTCGAAACATCATTTCGTCGCAGGTGAACGTTGAGCTGACCATGATCGTATTCCACGGTTTTTTTAGCGGCATCATTAAAAACTGGTTAATGAATACCGACAGTTTTAATCTTTATCAGCAGGCGCCAGCCCTGGTCGACAGTATTCTGGCGACACTCCCTCTCTTGCGCGTGTCGCCTCATAATGATTACGGCTCAGCGCCTGGCAACATTTCACCCCGTGCACAAAGCGCCTCGATGGTCTGCACGCTGGCGGGTTTACCTAACAGATAACCCTGTAAGGTATTACAGCCCAGCTCCGTCAAAAAGACTTGCTGCGCTTCGGTTTCCACACCTTCGGCCACGACTTTCAGGTTGAGCGTTTTCGCGAGGGCCACAATCGCAGAGACAATGGTGGCATCTTCGCTTTCACCGCTTAACTCTTTCACAAACGCTCTGTCTATCTTCAGTTCACAGGCCGGTAAACGCTTGAGATACAGCAGGCTCGAATATCCGGTCCCAAAATCATCAATCGAGGCTTTCACCCCAGCATCCGTCAGCTCTGTCAGCACCCGCACGCTCTCATCGGGGTTGCTCATCGCCGTAGTTTCCGTGACTTCCAGGATCAACATTTCCGGCGGGACGTGATGACGCTCCAGGCAGTCGAGCACTGTTTTAACCAGCGAGGGCTGTTCGAACTGCAGCGTCGACAGGTTTACTGCCATTGACCAGTTTCGATGCCCCTGCAGATGCCATTCTCTCAGCTGGCGACAGGCTTCATTGAGCACCCAGTTACCAATAGGGATGATAAGCCCGGTTTTTTCCGCCAGCGGCAGGAAAAGATCCGGCGTCAGTAAACCCTGCTTCGGATGCTGCCAGCGCAGCAGCGCTTCAAACCCGAGGAGAGGGCCCGCGGGCGCGTGAAACTTTGGCTGATAAAGCAGGCGCAGTTCATTACGATCGACGGCCATCCACAGATCGTTCATTAACTGAAGATGGGTCTGCGCCAGAGTGTTCATGGAGGGCTGGAAAAAGTGATAGCCGTTTCGGCCCATATGCTTGGTGTGATACATCGCCGCGTCGGCGTTAAACATCAGCTCACGTTCGGTTTTGCCGTCGTGAGGGTACAGGGCGATACCAATGCTAAGCGTTACCACCAGTTCGTAGGGGTCGAGAGTGAACGGGCTATCGATCGCCCGCACCAGCGAATTTGCCAGCGAGGCCGCATCGTCCGGACCTTCTCCCTCAGCCAGCAGAACAAACTCATCGCCGCCAATGCGTGCAAGGGTAAACTGGCCCTTCAGGAGATGCAGCAGACGCTGCGTAACGGCGACCAGCAGCCTGTCACCGACATCATGGCCGTAGGCGTCATTGATGGCTTTAAAACCGTCGAGATCCATGAACATCAGGGCGAAATGGGTACCTTCACGGTCAGCTTTGCTGATGGCCTGATCGAGCCGGTCCTCCAGCAGGATACGGTTGGGCAGACGCGTCAGCGTATCGTGCAGCGCCAGCTGCGCAAGTTCCCGGTTCGCTTCTGCCAGCGACGAGGCCAGAAGGGCGGTTCGTGCCTGCAGGCGGGCATCCAGCATCGACACCAGCAGGGTGATCCCAAGAATAGAGAGCGCGACGACGCTGACCAGCACGGCCAGCCAGCTGCCGTTAATACCCTGATGGTGAACCATGGTGGACATTGGAAACTGCGCGGCCTTCATCCCGGCGTAGTGCATACCGGCGATAGCAATTCCCATCGTGATGGCGGCACCCAGGCGCATCAGCACCACCTGAGCGGCTTCGTGACGCAGGCGGAAGGTCAGCCACAATGCTGCAAGCGAAGCGGCAAGCGCAATCACGACCGAAATGGCCACCCACAGCGTATCCCAAACGATCCCCGGCCTCACCTCCAGCGCCGCCATACCGGTGTAATGCATGGCAACAATACCGATTCCCATTACCAGAGCGCCGGGGAGCAGGCGGCGCATGCGCAGCTGTTCACAGCTGACGAGCCATAGCGCAAACAGTGACGACCCCACGGCGATGACCATAGATAAAATCGTCAGGGTCGCGTTGTAGCTCATGCTCATGGAGAGATCCATCGCCAGCATGCCGATAAAGTGCATGGCCCATACGCCAATGCCCATCGCAACACCGCCTCCCGCCAGCCAGATGCGGGCTGCGACACCCTGACTCCCGGCGACGCGTGCAGCCATATTCAGCGCGGTGTAAGCAGCAAGGATGGCAACAGCAAAGGAGAGGGCTACTAGGATAGGGTTATATTGGCTAACCAGCATGGTCGGTTCTACTCGAGTATGACGTTACGCAGGAGAGGTTGAGAAGGGCGAGACATTATCACCGTCAGGTAACGGCTCAAAGGGATTTAAATCCCCGTTTTTAGTGGGTAATACGGGGAGGTTGGTGACGGCAGGGTGTTAATCGAGTTCTGAACAGTTCACTAATTTCAGCGGATTGACGGAGTTCATATTGCGGCACTTGTCGGTTTCGGTGCTCATCAGTTCAATCCACTGCATCAGGAGGGCATCGAAAAGGAAAACGGAGATTGCAAAGACGACCAGCCACCAGTATTTACGAATCATTGTGTCATTCCGCGAGAAGAGAGCCACTGAAGTGGTGGAAATATACACGAAAAGAAGCGGTTTAAAAGCGGGATAAGCAAAGGTTTACAAAGCGTTGACGGTGAAAGAATAAGACAATAAAAAAGGCGCATCCCCATGCCAGGTAGCGCCTTTTTAAACAAGCATTTAACTGATTAGTATCAGTTCATGCCATATTTTTTCAGTTTCTTACGCAGAGTACCACGGTTGATACCCATCATCAGCGCAGCGCGGGTCTGGTTACCGCGGGTGTATTGCATCACCATGTCCAACAGTGGCTGTTCAACTTCAGCCAGTACCAGCTCATACAGGTCATTAACATCCTGACCATTCAGTTGAGCAAAATAGTTCTTCAGTGCCTGTTTAACCGAGTCACGCAGGGGCTTTTGAGTTACCTGATCCTGAGAGTTAACGGTAGAAACGGTCAGTACGTCAGAATTTACGCGTTGTTCGAACATAGTTCTGTCAGCTCTTTATTTCATTACGCAAGATTTTCGAAGTATGCCTCCAACGCCTCCAGCTGTTCGCTGGCATCCTCAATGGCGTTGAATGTGCGCCGAAACTGGTCATCTGGAGCGTGCTCCTGGAGATACCAGGAGACGTGTTTACGCGCAATTCGGTACCCTTTTGCCTGACCGTAGTGGTCATGCAGTTCCCGAACATGCGAACAAAGCAAGCGCTTTACCTCTGCCAGAGGCAGTGGGGCAAGCAGCTCCCCAGTGTCCAGATAATGCTGGATTTCCCGGAAGATCCAGGGTCTTCCCTGAGCTGCACGTCCTATCATCAGAGCATCAGCTCCCGTATAGTCGAGTACAGCCCTGGCTTTAAGCGGGTCAGTTATGTCGCCATTCGCGATAATCGGAATGGAAACCTTCTGCTTAACTGCCCGAATGCTGTCGTATTCAGCTTCACCATTGAACAAACAGGCGCGAGTGCGTCCGTGGATGGTCAGGGCCTGAATACCACAATCTTCGGCCAGTTGGGCAATCTCTACACAGTTACGGTGTTCCGGCGACCAACCCGTGCGAATCTTCAACGTAACAGGAACGTCCACTGCGCTGACAACCGCCGTCAGGATAGCTTTCACCTGGTCGGGGTATTGCAGAAGGGCTGAACCTGCAAGCTTGCGATTCACCTTTTTGGCCGGGCAACCCATATTGATATCAATAATCTGGGCACCACTTTCCACGTTAATACGCGCGGCATCTGCCATCTCTTCAGGCACGCTTCCGGCAATTTGCACGGTGCGAATACCTGGTTCATCAATGTGCACCATCCGAAGGCGGGATTTATCGCTTTCCCAAACCTGTGGGTTAGACGACATCATCTCGGATACGGTTAAACCGGCTCCCATCTCATAGCACAGCGTCCTGAACGGCCGGTCGGTAATACCTGCCATTGGGGCTGCGATCAGGCGATTTCTAAGCTGGTGGTGTCCGATGCGCATGAGTTAAGAAATGACCATACTGTGACTGCAAGGCGGCGTATATTACGCATTTTTTGCACGAGATGAAAGGCCAAACTTTGAACAATCCACTGTTGTAGATCAAGGAATCGCCGCGCAATCTTTTCGTTTAAAATTATTCATTATTGAAATCATTGAGTTATGCGCTGATGGCTATTTTATGTGCGCTTACAATTTCCCGTAACTTCTCATCATTTCTGAATAAATGCGACAGATGAGCGGGATAATCTGCTGTTTTTAACAGCAGATTTCCCCACTTCTTTGCGATCTGCGTCGCATTTTAGAACATGATCTCAGGGCAAAAAATAGACGTTATTCGAGGATAACACGACCATGGAGAGACTGTACCGGCCGGTTATTATCGTGATGCATTGTGTGGGTGAATTTCTCAAGCTGCCCGGCGGAGACCGTCAGAGGATGCTTAAGCACGATCCAGGTGACGCCTTCTGAACACGGTGGCGTTGTCAGCGAGCCGCTAAAGCGCCAGTACGTTTTATCTTCCGGCAGCAGCTTATTCAGGTTGAGCTCCTGCTTGATGGAGAAGTTCAGCTCAGCCTGCTGAGGCATAACGTCCCACAGTTTATCAAGTTCACGGTTCTCTGCCCCTTTGTCGAACATGACCGCGACCACCGCCAGTTCCCCCTTCGCATTTTTATGCACAAGGTGCATTTCCATCGCGTAATGCTTGCCGTGTACGGTGTTTTCGCTCGGCGCGTGGAAGTGGAACTGCTGTAATGCCCAGGTTTGCTTATCCAGCGTGATAGTGTCGCGAGTGTCGGCCTGCTCGCTTGCCTGAATGGTATGGCCATTATTTGTCAGCGTCACAGGGCCGTCAACGTAGTGCGTTTGCAGCGGGGAAAGATGGGCGTTAACGGTGGAATCGATGTCAATCGGGGACTGGTTCATCCCGCTTTGGCAGGTCTTGTAGGCCTCATCCAGTTCGCCCCAGTGCTCAGGTGAACTTTCTCCTTTGTAGCTCCAGTGTGATGCGCATGCTGAAGCCGAGATCATGCTCAGCGCTAACAGCGCTGCCTTGCTATAAACGTGTTTCATAATATTCTTCCCGTGAATTTTTATTATCCAAATCAAAATTTATCAATATGATTTGTAGGGTTATTTTACCGGAGGCAGGCCAGGTGCGGGAGGAATATTCGAGGAGAAAAGGCGTGGTCAGAGGACCACGCCAAATACTTATTTTTTACGACCGGTAATGCGGCACCACTCTTCTTTCTCGACGACCGGGTCGAGCGCAAAGAGATCGGCGTAGGCTTCGCAAACGCTCTCCGCCTGGCTTGCCAGGATGCCTGAAAGTCCCAGCAGACCGCCCTCAACCGGCAGCACGCTGATTAATGGTGCCAGTTCACGCAGTGGGCCCGCGAGAATGTTTGCGACCACCACATCGGCTTTCATGGCTTCTGGCTGCGCTTCCGGCAGGTAGAGCTCCAGACGATCGGAGACGCCGTTACGCTCGGCATTATCGCGGCTGGCCTGAATGGCCTGCGGATCGATATCGATCCCGATGGCTTTCGCCGCGCCCAGTTTCAGAGCGGCAATCGCGAGGATCCCGGAACCGCAGCCGAAGTCGATCACCGTCTTACCTTCCAGATCCAGACCATCCAGCCACTGCAGGCACAGAGACGTGGTTGGATGGGTGCCGGTGCCAAACGCCAGGCCTGGGTCAAGCATCACGTTCACCGCGTTTTCATCGGGAACCTCGCGCCAGCTTGGGCAGATCCACAGACGTTTGCCGAACTGCATCGGGTGGAAGTTGTCCATCCACTCGCGTTCCCAGTCTTTGTCTTCCAGCTGTTCGATTTTATGCGCGAAGCCTGCTCCCAGCAGCGGATGGTTTTCCAGAATCGCCACCACCTCTTTCATGTCGGTTTCGGCATCGAACAGGCCGATCACGTCGGTATCACCCCACAGGCGCGTTTCGCCCGGCAGCGGTTCAAAGACCGGCGTGTCGTGCGTGTCCTGAAAGGTGATGGAGACAGAGCCGGCTTCCATCAGCGCATCGCTTAGCTCTTCGGCGTTCGCGCCGGTTGTGTTCAGTTTTAGTTGGATCCACGGCATGGCAAAACTCTTTATTTATCAGTAGAAATCATAGCGGGTTGTGGGGCGGGCTGACCGAAACGGTTCCCCACCACAAACGCCAGTAAACTTAGCAGTAACGAAGGCACAATCGGATGGAAGCCCAGATACTGAATCTTAAATGTCGCAAGGATGGCATACAGCACACCGCCAACAATCATCGCGCTCAGCGCGCCTGCAGCGTTCGCGCGTTCCCAGTAAAGACCTAATACCAGCGGCCACAGGAAAACGGCTTCAAGCCCACCAAACGCAAGCAGGTTCAGCCAGATGATCATCTCCGGCGGACGCCATGCAGCTAACATCAGCAAAGCTCCTAACACCAGCGTAATGACGGCAGACATCCGCTTCAGGCGACGTTCATTTTCAACCTGCTCAGGGCGCAGGTTCAGATAGAGATCTTTAATGATCGTAGCGGAACTTTGCAGTAACTGGGCGTTAATGGTCGACATAATGGCGGCCATTGGCGCTGCGAGGAAAATGCCGGCGGCGAAGGGCGGCAGCACTTTAACCATCAGCGTCGGGATCACCAGATCCGGCACGGTAAGGTCGGGAATCACCGCGCGCCCTAATGCACCTGCCAGGTGCATACCAAACATCAGGACCGCGACTACAATCGTCCCGATGATGATGCCCTTGTGAACGGCTTTACTGTCTTTATAGGAGATACAGCGCACGGCGGTATGCGGCAGACCAATCACCCCGAAGCAGACTAACACCCAGAACGAGGTCATAAAGGTCGGCGAGAGGATATCATCCGCGCCCTGCGGTGAAATCAGTTTCGGGTCAATCGCTTCCAGGGTTTCCACCGCATGAGTGAGTCCACCCGCGGCATGAACAATCCCCACCAGCAGAACAATCGTGCCGATGAGCATGACCATTCCCTGCAGCGTATCGTTCAGCACGCTGGCGCGGAACCCGCCAAACGCGGTATAGAGCGCGATGCTTACCCCGAAGATAAGCAGGCCTGTCTCGTAAGGGATCCCGGCCGCCGTTTCCAGCAGGCGTGCCCCGCCGATAAACTGTACGGTCATCGCGCCAATAAAGGCTACCAGCAGGCTTAAGCTCGCCAGCCACACCAGTAAGCGGCTCTGGTAACGGGCAAACAGCATGTCGTTGAGCGTGACGGCATTATAGCGGCGCGCCAGAATGGCAAATTTCTTACCAAGAATACCGAGGGAGAGCCAGACGGCAGGCAGCTGGATCATCGCCAGCAGTACCCAGCCTAACCCGTACTTGTAGGCCGCACCGGGGCCGCCAATAAACGAGCTGGCGCTGATATAGGTCGCGGTCAGCGTCATTGCCAGCACAACGCCGCCCATCGAACGGCTGCCGAGGAAATACTCGTTCAGAAAAGCACCGGTCGTTCTTTTGCGCATGGCGTAAATGGATAAACCAAACACGACCAGCAGGTATGCGACAAGCGGCAGAATGACTTCAAGCTGCATCATCGTCCTCCAGCGGAATATCGCGATAGATGAATTTCACCATTGCCCAGCACAGCAGGATAAACACCAGCGGTACCAGCAGGCAGGCCATTTCGAACCAGTGCGGCAGGCCGGTGATGCCAATAGCGGAGTCAGGTAAGTAAGCAGTTACTAACCATGCAGCAAGATAGAGAAGGGTCAGCCACAGCGCCCAGCGCGCTTCTTTATGGGCCTGAACAAAACGTTTGTCCATTTTTTGTCCCTTGTGGATGCAGAAAGCGGGGATTGTACATGATGGGGCTTTGCGATCCCCAGAAATAAAAAAAGGCCGGATAATCCGGCCTTTTAGCAACACAGCTCTCTTACTTCTCGTTCAGGCCGAGTTTTTTCTCCAGGTAGTGGATATTCGTTCCACCATTCTGGAAGTGCTCGTCGCTCATGATACGCATCTGCAGATCAATGTTGGTTTTAATACCGTCGATGATCAGCTCCTGCAGGGCGTTCTTCATGCGGGCAATGGCCACGTCACGGTTTTCGCCGTAGCAGATGAGCTTGCCGATCATTGAGTCATAGTACGGCGGTACGGTGTAGCCGGCGTAGATATGAGACTCCCAACGCACGCCAAAACCACCCGGCGCGTGGAAACGCGTGATTTTACCCGGGCTTGGCAGGAAGGTGTTCGGGTCTTCGGCGTTGATACGGCACTCTACCGCATGGCCTTTCACCACAACTTCTTCCTGCTTGATGGACAGAGGCTGACCGGCTGCGATACGCAGCTGCTCTTTGATCAGGTCAACGCCGGTGATCATTTCGGTAACCGGGTGTTCAACCTGAATACGGGTGTTCATCTCAATGAAGTAGAACTCGCCGTTTTCGAACAGGAACTCAAAGGTACCCGCCCCGCGATAGCCGATATCGACGCACGCTTTGGCGCAACGCTCGCCGATGTAGCGACGCAGTTCCGGGGTGATGCCCGGCGCTGGCGCTTCTTCGACCACTTTCTGGTGACGACGCTGCATGGAGCAGTCACGTTCTGCCAGATAGATCGCGTTACCCTGACCGTCAGCCAGCACCTGAATTTCGATGTGGCGTGGGTTTTCCAGGTATTTTTCCATGTACACCATGTCATTGCTGAAAGCCGCTTTCGCTTCCGCTTTGGTCATGGAGATGGACTGCGCCAGTTCAGCATCGCTGCGAACAACGCGCATACCGCGACCGCCGCCGCCGCCGGACGCCTTGATGATAACCGGGTAGCCAATGCGTTTAGCATGAGCACGGTTAGCATCCATGTCGTCGGTCAGAGGGCCGTCAGAGCCTGGCACGGTTGGAACACCGGCTTTTTTCATTGCGGTGATTGCAGACACTTTGTCGCCCATCAGGCGAATGGTGTCGGCTTTCGGACCGATGAAGATAAAGCCTGAGCGTTCAACCTGCTCAGCAAAGTTGGCGTTCTCAGAGAGGAAGCCGTAACCCGGATGAATTGCCACCGCGCCGGTGATTTCAGCGGCGCTGATGATAGCCGGGATGTTCAGATAGCTTTTTACGGACGGAGCCGGGCCAATACAGACCGTCTCATCCGCCAGCAATACGTGTTTTAAATCGCGATCCGCGCTTGAGTGCACGGCCACGGTCTTGATGCCCAGTTCTTTACAGGCACGAAGAATACGCAGTGCAATCTCGCCACGGTTGGCGATAACAATTTTATCCAGCATGTTCGCCTCGTTACTCGATGACGACCAGCGGCTCGTCAAATTCAACCGGCTGACCACTTTCGACCAGAATCGCTTTCACAGTACCTGACTTGTCAGCTTCGATCTGGTTCATCATTTTCATCGCTTCAACGATGCACAGGGTATCGCCTACGTTGACTTTCTGACCCACTTCGATGAACGCCTTCGCGTCCGGGCTCGGGGTGCGGTAGAAAGTACCAACCATTGGGGAACGTACGATGTGACCACTGATTTCTGCTGCAGCGGCAGGTGCGGCTTCAGCTGCTGCTGGCGCAACGGCTGCGGAAAGCGCAGGCTGCTGCACTGGCGCAGCGTAAGCTTGCTGCATTACCGGGAAGCTAGCGGCTGGGGCTGCACGGCTGATGCGTACAGACTCTTCGCCTTCAGAAATTTCCAGTTCGGAGATGCCTGATTCTTCAACCAGCTCGATCAGTTTTTTAATCTTACGAATATCCATGAGTGGGTTCCGTACTCTTGTTTAGTGTGATTGTGACAAGCGTTTTACCGCTGTCTGTAAAGCGTATGAATAGCCGTCTGCGCCCAGTCCGCAGATAACGCCAGCAGCGATATCCGACAGATACGAATGGTGGCGGAACGGCTCTCGGGCGTGCACGTTACTCAGGTGGATCTCGATAAACGGGATACTCACCGCGAGCAGTGCGTCGCGGATAGCAACACTGGTGTGCGTAAACGCGGCCGGATTGATCAGGATATAGTCCACAGTGTCTTTAGCCTGATGAATACGGTCGATGATTGCGTACTCCGCGTTTGACTGAAAATGATCCAAATCCACATTCAGCGAGGCTGCTTCCGTGCTCAGACGGTTAACAATTTCGCTCAATGTCAGCGTGCCGTACTTCTCTGGCTCACGGGTGCCGAGCATGTTCAGGTTCGGTCCGTTTAAAACTAAGATGTGGAACTTATCAGTCATTATGCCGCTATCTCCTGCGATTTTCGGGTAAAAAACAAAATATACCGTCGAAGCGCAAATGTCACCTTTTCAGAGGCTCAAAACCGCTGTCAGGCGAACCAAGGTCGCACATTATAACGATTTCGTAGCATTTGGCAGCTAAATACTGGTCTTATCAGGGAAGATTATCAACCGCAATCCAAAAAAGATTTGCGGTTGAGAGGTAATCTGCGGGAAAACGCACAGTTTCGCGAACTATCGCAACCACTGGCGGAACTTCTTGTAACGCCATGCTAAAAGCGCCACGGCTGCCAGCGCGTAAAGGACCGGCTGCGGAGAGAGGATCTTCACCGACCACAGATAATGAATGGGGGCGAGGATCGCGACAAGATAGACGAAGTTGTGCAGCAACTGCCAGCGTCGGCCCAGCTTTCGCTGCGCATATTGCGTGGATGTCAGCGCTAACGCCAGCAGGATCAGCCAGCTAACAATGCCCAGCATCAGGTAAGGGCGTGTTACCAGCTCGCGGCCAAGCAGTGTCAGATTGTTAATTCCCAGTTCCAGCAGGGCGTAACTGGTGAGGTGCAGGGTCGCCCAGGCAAAACACCATAGCCCCAAAAGCCGACGGGTGCGTATCAATAATGGCTGTTTAGCGTAGCGCGCCAGCGGCGAGACGAGCAAGGTGGCCAGCAAAAATTTCAGAGCCATCCGACCGGTAAAATGCTGGATATCCTTTGCCGGATCGGCGCTAAAGAGGCCCTGGCTGGCCGCCCAGAACAGCCAGATAAAAGGAAGTATCCCGGCTAAATGCAGCAGCACTTTCAGCCAGGTAATCTGCTTTGCCGTTAAACGCACTCAGAAGTTCTCCCGTAAATTGAGGCCACGGTAAAGGGACGCCACTTCATCCGCATACCCGTTAAACAGCAGCGTGGGCTGGCGCTTCACGTCCAGCGCGCCGCCGGAGCCAATAAAGCGTTCCGTCGCCTGCGACCAGCGGGGATGATCCACATGCGGGTTCACGTTGGCGAAGAAGCCGTATTCACCCGGCGCCGCCAGGTTCCATGTCGTCGGCGGACGTTCGCGGGTCAGCTTAATGCTGACGATCGATTTAATCCCTTTGAAACCGTATTTCCACGGCACGGTTAAACGGATGGGGGCACCGTTCTGCGGCGGAAGCGCCTTGCCGTAAACGCCGACGGTCAGGAGGGTAAGGGGATGCATGGCTTCGTCAAGACGTAACCCTTCAACGTACGGATACTCCAGCCCGCCGCCGATGAACCGGTCTTTCTGGCCCGGCATCTCGTCCGGGGCGTAGCGCGTCTGGAAGGCGACGTATTTTGCGTTGCTGGTGGGTTCAACCATCGCCAGCAGCTTATGCAGCGGGAAGCCTACCCAGGGCACCACCATCGACCAGGCCTCTACGCAGCGCATGCGATAGATACGCTCCTCAAGCGGGAAGCGGGTGGTCAGATCGTGATGGTCCAGCGTCAGAGGTTTTGCCACTTCACCGTCGATTTTCAGCGTCCACGGATCGGTTTTCATGCTGCCGGCATTGGCGGCAGGATCGGCTTTATCCAGACCAAATTCGTAGAAGTTGTTGTAGCCGGTGACTTTATCTTCCGGCGTGAGCGCCAGCGTGTTTTGCCATTCGGCGGGTTTGGTAAAGGTAAGCGGGGCACCGGAAGGCGCCTTAGGGCGATCGTTGCCTTTAAACCAGTCGAGCAGGTCGGCGTGTGCCGCTGGAGAGAGCGTCAGTGCCGTGGCGCTGATGCCAAGCATTTTCAGGATCTGGCGGCGCTGTAACATAAAGACAGACTCAGACGTTACGTCGGCTTCCGTCAGTTTTCGGTTTTTCATGGCATCCTCCGTCATGCGTTTTTCTAAGCATGACGGAGGAGAAGCGTTAGCGCGAATATGTCACGAAAATTTGAAGATTAGGCGATTTTCACCAGCGCGCGGCCGTGGAACTGGTTATCCATGATCTTGCTGGCATATTCAGGTGCCTGGCTGAGCGTAATTTCGGTAGCGCTCTGGGTATAGAACGATTCCGGCAAATCGCGCACCAGACGCTCCCATGCCTCTGCACGGCGAGCCGCAGGCGTCATCACGGAATCCACGCCCTGCAGGCGGACGTTACGCAGAATAAATGGCATGACGGTCGTTGGCAGGGCAAATCCCCCGGCCAGGCCGCAGGCTGCCACGCAGCCGCCGTAGTTCATCTGCGCCAGGACTTTTGCCAGCACCTTATCACCGACGGTATCCACTGCACCTGCCCAGACCTGTTTTTCCAGCGGGCGGGTCTCGGCAAACTCATCGCGGCCAAGAATGCGGCTGGCGCCGAGCTGGCGCAGATAATCATGCGTGCTTTCACGGCCGGAAACCGCCGCAACCTGATAACCCAGCTTGTGCAGCAGCGTGACCGCCGTGCTGCCCACGCCACCGCTGGCCCCGGTCACAACAATTTCACCCGACTCGGGGCGAACACCCGCCTCTTCCAGCGCCATCACGCACAGCATGGCGGTAAAGCCTGCGGTACCAACGATCATCGCTTTGCGGCCATCTATGCCTTTCGGCATAGGCACCAGCCAGTCGCCCTTCACGCGCGCCTGCGTTGCCAGCCCGCCCCAGTGATTTTCGCCCACGCCCCAGCCGGTGAGCAGCACCTGCTGGCCCGCATGAAAACGGGGATCTTCGCTGCTATGAACCCGGCCAGCAAAATCAATACCCGGCACCATAGGGAAATTTCGGATGATTTTACCCTTGCCGGTGATCGCCAGCGCATCTTTATAATTTAAACTGGACCAGTCGATGTCGACGGTGACGTCGCCTTCCGGCAGGCGAGTCTCTTCTACGGCCTGTACTGAGGCAAGCGTTTTGCCGTCCTGCTGTTCTAAGATTAAAGCCTGCATACGGGGTCCTCACGGCTCAGATGATTGGAAAAGAGTTCCTGAAGACTATACTCGCTCAGGGTAAAGCAATGCCGATTTAACGCAATAAATTGCCAGATACGCCAGGTTTGGTAGTATGCCGCATTTGAAATGCAAGTTAGCGCTTACTCGCTACCCCATCAACCCACGGAGTAATCTCAAGGATGCGATTAACGACGAAGTTCTCGGCTTTTATCACCCTGCTGACGGGGCTTACCATCTTTGTCACGCTTCTTGGTTGCTCTCTGAGCTTTTATAACGCCATTCAGGACAAACTGGTTAACCGGGTGCAGTCCGTTGCGTCGGTCATTGATACGCGTCTGCTGACCACTCCACTTCCTGAGCTATCCCGGGAGCTGGATGAGTTGATGGTGCCGGTTGATATTATTCAGGTCGACATCCAGCAGGGAAAGCACCCGGTTTTAAGCCATGAACGACAGGACAGCTATCGACCTGCGGGCGTGGTGAGCCAGTATCGGGAAGTAACGGTGCACTCCCTCAAAAATCCGGGGATGACCATACACATGGTCTACCTCGATCCGATGGCCAGCTATTTCCGTTCTATGATGACCACCGCGCCGCTCACTGTTGCCGTCGCCTTCATTATTTTGCTGATTTTTCTCGCGGTCCGCTGGCTGCGCCGCCAGCTTTCAGGCCAGGAACTGCTGGAGATCCGCTCCGTGCGTATCCTGAACGGTGAACGCGGCCCGCAGGTTCGCGGCTCGGTCCATGAATGGCCCTCACGCGCCAGCAGCGCGCTGGATACGCTGCTCTCAGAGATCCAGTTTGCCAGCGACCAGCGCAGCCGAATGGATACGCTGATCCGCTCTTATGCCGCGCAGGATAATAAAACCGGCCTGAACAACCGCCTTTTCTTTGACAATCAACTCGCCACGCTGCTCGACGATCCGGAAAAAGTGGGCACGCACGGGGTGGTGATGATGATTCGCCTGCCCGATTTCGATCTGCTGCGCGACACATGGGGGCAGCGGGCGGCGGAAGAAAATCTCTTTACGCTGATCAACCTGCTCTCCACCTTTATTATGCGCTATCCGGGGGCGCTGCTGGCCCGCTACCACCGCAGCGACTTTGCCGTATTGCTGCCGCATCGCACGTTGAAGGAATCAGAAAGCATTGCCAGCCAGCTACTTAAGGCCGTCGACGCGCTGCCGCAGAGCAAAATGCTCGACAGAGACGATATGGTCCATATGGGGATTTGCGCCTGGCGCGGCGGACAGTCGACAGAGCAGGTGATGGAGCATGCGGAAGCGGCCACCCGCAACGCGGTATTGCAAGGGGCGAACGGTTGGGCGGTCTATGATGATTCGCTGCCTGAAAAAGGGCGTGGAAACGTGCGCTGGCGTACTTTGATTGAGCAAATGCTGAGTCGCGGCGGGCCGCGTATTTATCAAAAACCGGCGGTCATGAAGAACGGTTTTGTCCACCACCGGGAATTGATGTGTCGTATTTTCGACGGGACGGAAGAGGTTATTTCTGCGGAATATCTGCCGATGGTTCTGCAATTTGGGCTCTCCGAAGAGTATGACCGCCAGCAAATTACACGCTTGATTCCATTTTTATCATTCTGGCCTGAAGAGAATCTGGCGTTACAGGTTACCGTTGAGTCATTAATACGCCCGCGTTTTCAGCGCTGGCTGCGTGATACATTAATGCAATGCGAAAAATCGCAACGCAAACGCATTATTTTTGAACTTGCTGAGGCGGATGTGGGTCAACACATCAGCCGGTTGCGTCCGGTGGTCCGTTTGATCAACGCGCTCGGTGCCCGTGTCGCGGTAACGCAGGCGGGTTTAACGCTGGTCAGTACCAGCTGGATCAAGGAGCTGGATGTGGAGCTATTAAAGCTACATCCGGGGCTGGTAAGGAATATTGAGAAGCGCACGGAAAACCAGCTGCTGGTTCAGAGTCTGGTTGAAGCGTGTAAGGGAACGCGAACACAGGTATTTGCCGCAGGCGTGCGCTCCAGAGGCGAATGGCAGATGTTAACAGAGCGCGGAGTGACGGGCGGTCAGGGCGATTTTTTTGCCGCCTCTCAGCCGCTTGACACCAACGTGAAAAAATATTTGCAAAGATACTCTGTTTGACCTGCCGTTTACGTTGTTTTCACGTAGAATATCGCGCCTGTAGCTTTGAGTATGTCGAGCAAAAAGCCAGTGAACGACCTTTAATGGGTTACAAATATCAGTGAGGAACACGACTGTTTACTCAGCCCTGAGGGAGTCAGGGGATAAATTTGTAACAACAGGAAACGTACTGCACAAATTTTCACCGTTGCAGATGATTTTTGCGCCTTGTCGCTGCTGCGTGTGGTTGGTAAAGTAAGCGGATTTTGTTTTCCGCCCCAGCTTTCAGGATTATCCCTTAGTATGTTGAAAAAATTTCGTGGCATGTTTTCCAATGACCTGTCCATTGACCTGGGTACCGCGAATACCCTTATTTATGTAAAAGGACAAGGCATCGTATTGAATGAGCCTTCTGTTGTGGCCATTCGTCAGGATCGTGCAGGCTCGCCGAAAAGCGTGGCCGCAGTGGGTCATGACGCGAAGCAGATGCTGGGTCGTACCCCTGGCAACATCGCCGCTATTCGCCCAATGAAAGACGGCGTTATCGCTGATTTCTTCGTGACTGAAAAAATGCTTCAGCACTTCATCAAGCAGGTTCACAGCAACAGCTTCATGCGCCCAAGCCCGCGTGTTCTGGTGTGTGTGCCGGTTGGCGCAACCCAGGTAGAACGTCGCGCAATCCGTGAATCTGCCCAGGGTGCAGGCGCACGTGAAGTGTTCCTGATTGAAGAGCCAATGGCTGCGGCAATCGGTGCGGGTCTGCCTGTTTCTGAAGCCACCGGTTCTATGGTGGTGGATATCGGTGGTGGTACCACTGAAGTGGCCGTTATCTCACTGAACGGCGTGGTGTACTCCTCCTCCGTACGTATCGGTGGTGACCGCTTCGATGAAGCCATCATCAATTACGTGCGCCGTAACTACGGCTCTCTGATCGGTGAAGCCACCGCAGAGCGTATCAAACACGAAATCGGTTCTGCATATCCGGGCGATGAAGTGCGTGAGATCGAAGTGCGTGGCCGTAACCTGGCGGAAGGTGTTCCACGCGGCTTTACCCTGAACTCCAACGAAATTCTGGAAGCACTGCAGGAACCACTGACGGGCATCGTGAGCGCGGTAATGGTTGCGCTGGAACAGTGCCCACCAGAACTGGCGTCCGACATCTCCGAGCGCGGTATGGTTCTGACCGGTGGTGGTGCGCTGCTGCGTAACCTCGACCGCCTGTTGATGGAAGAGACAGGTATTCCTGTCGTAGTTGCAGAAGATCCACTGACTTGCGTCGCCCGCGGTGGTGGCAAGGCGCTGGAAATGATCGACATGCACGGCGGCGACTTGTTCAGCGAAGAGTAGTCATGGTGAAAGGGTAGCGAATCGCTACCCTTTCTCTCTGACACGAGAATACGCATAGCCTATGAAGCCAATTTTTAGCCGTGGCCCATCGCTACAGTTTCGCCTCATTCTGGCGGTTCTGGTTGCGCTTGGCGTCATTATTGCCGATAGCCGCCTCGGTACGTTCAGCCAGATCCGAACGTACATGGATACCGCCGTCAGTCCTTTCTACTTTATATCAAATGGTCCCCGTGAACTGCTCGACTCCGTTTCTCAAACGCTGTCTTCACGAGACCAGCTCGAACTTGAAAACCGGGCATTACGCCAGGAACTGCTGCTGAAAAACAGCGAACTGCTGATGCTGGGGCAATACAAGCAGGAAAACGCGCGTCTGCGTGAACTGCTCGGCTCGCCGCTGCGTCAGGACGAGCAGAAGATGGTTACCCAGGTGATCTCCACCGTGAACGACCCTTACAGCGATCAGGTTGTGATCGACAAAGGGAGCGTGAACGGGGTGTATGAAGGTCAGCCCGTCATTAGTGATAAGGGCGTAGTAGGCCAGGTCGTTGCCGTCGCCAAACTGACCAGCCGCGTGCTGCTGATTTGCGACGCCACCCACGCACTGCCGATCCAGGTCCTGCGTAACGATATCCGCGTGATTGCGGCCGGTAACGGCTGCACGGACGATCTGCAGCTGGAACATCTGCCTGCTAACACGGACATCCGTGTCGGCGACGTGCTGGTGACGTCCGGTCTCGGTGGACGCTTCCCTGAAGGTTACCCGGTTGCGGTGGTCTCTTCGGTTAAGCTGGATACGCAGCGTGCATACACCGTGATTCAGGCCCGTCCAACCGCCGGTTTACAGCGTCTGCGCTACCTGCTGCTGCTCTGGGGTGCCGATCGTAACGGTGCTAACCCGATGACGCCTGAAGAGGTGCATCGCGTGGCGAACGAACGCCTGATGCAGATGATGCCGCAGGTTCTTCCGCCAGCGGACTCTATGGGGCCGCCTGCGCCCGTGCCTGCGCCGGCAACCGGGTTAACGCAGCCGCAGCCTGATGCGCCGCCACCGCCTAAACTCTCTTCGGGAGGGCAGTAGTGGCAAGCTATCGTAGCCAGGGACGCTGGGTCATCTGGCTCTCGTTCCTCATTGCACTGTTGCTGCAGATTATGCCCTGGCCGGATAACATTCTCGTTTTCCGGCCAAACTGGGTCTTGCTCATTTTACTTTACTGGATCCTTGCCCTGCCGCATCGCGTAAATGTCGGCACGGGTTTTGTGATGGGTGCCATACTGGATCTCATTAGTGGCTCTACGCTGGGCGTGCGCGCCCTGTCCATGAGCATTATTGCGTACCTCGTCGCACTGAAATTCCAGCTCTTCCGTAACCTCGCGCTCTGGCAACAGGCCCTGGTCGTGATGCTGTTGTCGCTTGCTGCGGATATCGTTGTTTTCTGGGCAGAGTTTTTAGTGATCAACGTCTCTTTCCGACCGGAAGTGTTCTGGAGTAGTGTAGTAAATGGTGTGCTCTGGCCGTGGCTATTCCTGCTGATGCGTAAGGTTCGCCAGCAGTTTGCTGTGCAATAAAAGGTTTCTATGACGTCTCTGTATCTTGCTTCCGGCTCCCCGCGCCGTCAGGAACTCCTGACGCAGTTAGGGGTCTCTTTTGAACGCATCGTGACCGGCATTGAAGAAAAACGTGCTGAGGGCGAAAGTGCTCAGCAGTACGTGTCTCGCCTGGCACGCGAGAAAGCGCAGGCGGGCGTGGCCTGTGTGCCGCGCGATCTGCCCGTGCTGGGAGCAGATACCATCGTTATCCTTAACGGTGAAGTCCTCGAGAAACCGCATGACGCCGACCATGCGGCGCGCATGCTGCGCAAGATGTCCGGGCAAACGCACCAGGTGATGACGGCCGTCGCGCTGGCGGACAGCCAGCACGTGCTGGATTGCCTGGTGGTTACGGATGTCTCGTTCAGAGTGATTACCGACGACGAGATCGCCGCTTATATTGCCAGCGGTGAACCGATGGATAAAGCAGGTGCATACGGTATTCAAGGGTTGGGTGGCTGTTTTGTCAGGAAGATTAATGGCAGCTATCACGCCGTAGTCGGCTTACCGCTGGTGGAAACGTATGAGTTGCTGAGCAATTTTAACTCACTGCGTGAGGGAAGGGATAATTATGACGGCTGAATTGTTGGTAAACGTAACGCCATCGGAAACCCGTGTGGCCTATATTGACGGTGGCATTCTTCAGGAAATTCATATTGAGCGTGAAGCGCGGCGCGGAATAGTAGGCAATATCTACAAAGGTCGTGTCAGTCGTGTACTGCCGGGTATGCAGGCGGCTTTTGTAGATATTGGACTGGATAAGGCGGCATTTTTACATGCCTCCGACATCATGCCGCACACCGAGTGCGTCGCGGGCGAAGAGCAAAAGCAGTTTGCCGTGCGCGACATTTCCGAGCTGGTGCGTCAGGGCCAGGACTTAATGGTGCAGGTGGTGAAAGATCCCCTTGGCACCAAAGGTGCCCGTCTGACCACCGACATTACCTTACCTTCCCGCTATCTGGTCTTTATGCCCGGCGCATCGCACGTGGGCGTTTCGCAGCGTATTGAGAGCGAAAGCGAGCGCGAGCGGCTGAAGAAAGTGGTCAGCGCCTACTGCGATGAACAGGGCGGGTTTATTATCCGTACCGCTGCAGAAGGGATCAGCGAAGAAGACCTGGCGTCGGATGCGGCTTACCTGAAGCGCGTCTGGACCAAAGTGATGGAGCGTAAAAAACGCAACCAGACTCGCTACCAGCTGTACGGTGAGCTGGCGCTTGCGCAGCGCGTGCTGCGTGACTTTGCCGATGCCCAACTCGACCGCATTCGCGTGGACTCTCGCCTGACGTATGAAGCGCTGCTGGAGTTTACCGCTGAATACATCCCGGAAATGCCGGGCCTGCTGGAGCATTACACCGGGCGTCAGCCGATCTTCGATCTCTATGATGTCGAAAACGAGATCCAGCGAGCGCTAGAACGCAAGGTCGAACTGAAGTCCGGCGGCTATCTGATCATCGATCAGACCGAAGCGATGACCACCGTCGATATCAACACCGGCGCGTTTGTCGGTCATCGCAATCTGGACGACACCATCTTCAACACCAACATCGAAGCCACGCAGGCGATTGCGCGTCAGCTTCGTCTGCGCAACCTCGGCGGCATTATCATCATCGACTTTATCGATATGAGTAATGAAGACCATCGTCGTCGCGTGCTGCACTCGCTGGAGCAGGCGCTGAGTAAAGATCGCGTGAAAACCAGCATCAATGGCTTCTCTCAGCTGGGGCTGGTGGAAATGACCCGGAAACGGACCCGCGAAAGCGTGGAACATGTCCTGTGTAATGAGTGTCCAACCTGCCATGGACGCGGAACGGTAAAGACGGTTGAGACCGTCTGCTATGAAATTATGCGTGAAATTGTCCGTGTCCATCATGCCTACGACTCAGACCGTTTTCTGGTCTATGCTTCCCCTGCGGTGGCTGAAGCCCTGAAAGGCGAAGAGTCGCACGCGCTGGCGGAAGTGGAAATCTTTGTCGGCAAACAGGTAAAAGTACAAATTGAACCGCTCTATAACCAGGAGCAGTTTGACGTCGTAATGATGTAAAACGCAGTACGCTGCGTGACGAAAGCTGACAAGGAGAGATGCGTGAGGCGATTGCCGGGGATTTTAGTGCTTACAGGGGCAACGCTGGTCGTGATTGTCGCGTTGCTCGTGAGCGGGCTACGCCTCGTTTTACCGCATCTGGACAGCTGGCGTCCGCAGCTGCTGGCGAAAATCGAATCCACCACCGGCGTGCCGGTCGACGTAAGCCAGGTTAGCGCCAGCTGGCAGAATTTTGGCCCGACGCTGGATGTCCGTGACATCAACGCCAGCCTGAAAGATGGCGGTCATCTCAAAATCAAACGCGTAACCCTGGCGCTGGACGTCTGGCAAAGCCTGTTGCATCTGCGCTGGCAGTTTCGCGATCTCACCTTTTATCAACTCCAGTTTCTGACCAATACGCCGCTGACGGGCGGTGATAACAATCAGGGCCTGGAAGCCAACCGCTTCAGCGATCTCTTCCTCCGCCAGTTCGATCATTTCGATCTGCGCGACAGCGAAGTGAGCTTTATTACCCTTTCTGGCCAGCGCGCCGAACTGGCGATCCCGCAGCTGACCTGGCTTAACGGCAAGGATCGACACCGCGCCGAAGGGCAGGTCAATCTTTCCAGCCTGAACGGCCAGCACGGCGTCATGCAGGTGCGTATGGACTTGCGTGACGATGACGGCCTGTTAAACAACGGCAAAGTCTGGCTGCAGGCCGACGATGTGGATGTAAAGCCCTGGCTCGGTGACTGGCTGCAGCAAAACATGCAGCTGGAAACCGCCCGTTTCAGCCTTGAGGGCTGGATGACCCTGACGAAAGGGAAATTTGCCAGCGGCGATATCTGGCTGAAGCAAGGGGGCGCGAGCTGGAAGGGTGAAAGACAGCAGCATCAGCTTTCCGTCGATAACCTCACCGCGCACGTGACGCAGGAAAAAGAGGGCTGGCAGTTCGCCATCCCGGATACGCGCATCACGATGGACGGCAAGCCGTGGCCGCGCGGTGCGTTGACGCTGGCCTGGATGCCGGAGCAGGACGTGGGCGGCGCGGCGAGTAAACGCAGCGATGAGCTGCGCATCCGCGCCAGTAACCTGGATCTGGCGGCCATTGAAGGCCTGCGCTCCATGGCGGCAAAGCTCTCTCCGGACCTGGGCGAGATCTGGCTGGCAACGCAGCCGAGCGGAAAAATTGATTCTCTGGCGCTGGATATCCCGCTTCAGGCGACGGAAAAAACCCGTTTCCAGGCAACATGGAAAGATCTTGCCTGGAAGCAGTGGAAGATGCTGCCGGGCGCGGAGCATTTCAGCGGCAAGCTGGAAGGCAGCGTGGAGAACGGCAGGCTCACGGCCGATATGCACAACGCTAAAATGCCTTACGAGACGGTCTTCCGCGCGCCGCTGGAAATTGAACAGGGCAGCGCGGTGCTTAACTGGCTCCGTAACGATAAGGGCTTCCAGCTTGATGGTCGCCATATCGACGTCAAAGCCAAAGCGGTACACGCGCGGGGTGACTTCCGCTATTTACAGCCGCAGGGTGACGAACCGTGGCTGGGCATTCTGGCCGGGATCAGTACCGATGACGGTTCTCAGGCCTGGCGCTATTTCCCGGAAAATCTGATGGGTAAAGCGCTGGTCGACTATCTGAGCGGCGCAATTCAGGGCGGTCAGGCGGAAAACGCCACGCTGGTCTACGGCGGTAACCCGCATCTTTTCCCGTACAAACATAATGAGGGGCAGTTCCAGGTGCTGGTGCCGCTGCACGACGCCACCTTCGCGTTCCAGCCGGGCTGGCCCGCGCTGAAAAACCTGGATATCGAGCTTAACTTCCTCAACGATGGATTATGGATGAAGGCGGACAGCGTTGCGCTGGGAGGCGTAACGGCCAGCAACCTGACGGCCAACATCCCGGACTACTCAAAAGAGAAGCTGCTGATTGATGCCGACATCAACGGCCCGGGGAAAGCGGTGGGGCCGTACTTTGAGGAGACGCCACTCAAAGAGTCGCTGGCGGCGACCCTTCAGCAGCTCCAGCTCGATGGCGATGTGAATGCTCGCTTACATCTTGATATCCCGCTGGACGGTGAAATGACCACCGCCAAAGGTGACGTCCGTCTGAAGAACAACAGCCTGTACATTAAACCGCTTGATAGCACCCTGAAAGACCTCAGCGGACAGTTCAGCTTTGTGAACGGTAATTTGAAAAGCGAGCCGCTGACCGCCAGCTGGTTTAATCAGCCGGTGAATATCGACTTCTCAACAGCCGAGGGGCAAAAGGCTTATCAGGTGGCCGTTAATCTGGACGGCAACTGGCAGCCGTCGCGTATGGACGTCCTGCCGAAGCCGATTGAGGCGTCAGTAGCGGGCGCGGTCGCCTGGCAGGGCAAAGTGGCAATCGACCTGCCTTATCACGCGGGTGCACACTATAAGGTCGACATTACGGGTGACCTGAAGAATCTTCAAAGCCAGCTGCCTGCGCCGCTGGATAAACAGGCCGGACAGCCGCTGCCGGTGAAGCTTAACGTGGATGGCAATCTGGACAGCTTCGCGCTGACCGGAAGCGCGGGCGGAACAAACCACTTTAACAGCCGCTGGCTGCTTAACCGCAAGCTTACCCTCGACAGAGCCATCTGGACGACGGACAGCAAAACCACGCCGCCGTTGCCTGAGCATGCGGGCGTTGAGCTGAATCTCCCGCCGATGGACGGCGCGGAGTGGCTGGCGCTCTTCCAGAAAGGCGTTGGGCAAAACGTTGATGAGGCCGCCCAGTTCCCGCAGACCATTACCGTACGCACGCCGTCGCTGATGCTGGGCGGACAGCAGTGGAACAATCTGAGCATTGTCTCCCAGCCAACCGCTAACGGCTCAAAAGTGGAGGCGCAGGGCCGGGAGATCAACGGCACGCTGACCATGCGCAATAACGCGCCGTGGCAGGCAGCGATCCGCTATCTCTACTACAACCCGGCTGCCGCGAATAAAGATAAACCGGCGAATACATCGCCGCTGAGTAATACTACCCGCGTCGATTTTAGCGGCTGGCCCGATCTGCAGCTGCGCTGCGCGGAGTGCTGGCTGTGGGGGCAAAAATATGGCCGTATCGACGGTGATTTTGCCATCCAGGGGAATACGCTCAAGCTCTCCGGCGGATTGATCGACACCGGCTTTGGCCGCATGACGGCGGGTGGAGAGTGGGTGAATAACCCGGGCGAGCAGCGCACGTCCCTGAAGGGCGACATTAAAGGCAACAAGCTGGATGCGGCAGCCAACTTCTTTGGCATCAGCACGCCGCTGCGCGGCTCCTCGTTTAACGTTAATTACGATCTTCACTGGCGTGCCGCGCCGTGGACACCGGACGAAGCGTCATTGAACGGTATTCTGAAAACACACTTTGGCAAAGGTGAAATCGCCGATGTGAGCACGGGGCGCGCCGGGCAGATCCTGCGCCTCCTCAGCTTTGATGCGCTGCTGCGCAAGCTGCGCTTCGATTTCAGCGACACCTTCAGCGAAGGTTTCTATTACGATTCCATCCGCAGTACGGCGTGGATCAAGGACGGCGTTCTGCACACGGACGACACGCTGGTGGATGGGCTGGAAGCGGACATCGCCATGAAAGGCTCGGTCAACCTCGTGCGTCGCGAGCTGGATATGGAAGCCGTGGTGGCGCCGGAAATTTCCGCCAGCGTGGGCGTGGCGGCGGCCTTTGTGGTTAACCCGATTGTCGGTGCGGCGGTGTTTGCCGCCAGTAAAGTGCTGGGGCCGCTGTGGAGCAAGGTCTCCATTCTGCGCTACCGCATTACCGGTCCGGTGGATAAACCGCAGATTAACGAGGTGCTGCGCCAGCCGCGCAAAGATGCACAGCAATGATTTGACGTGGGCTGGTAATTGCCTCACTCTCAATAAATACGATCTTTATACCGCCACGGGCGGCAACGAACGAGTAGCAATACGATGAGTCTGAACCTGGTAAGTGAACATTTGCTCGCAGCGAACGGCCTGAGCCATCAGGACCTGTTCTCCATTCTTGGTCAACTGACCGAACGCCGTCTCGACTACGGCGATCTCTATTTCCAGTCGAGCTATCACGAATCCTGGGTTTTAGAAGACAGCATCATCAAAGATGGCTCATATAACATTGACCAGGGCGTCGGCGTGCGCGCCATCAGCGGCGAAAAAACCGGTTTTGCCTATGCCGACCAGATTAGCCTGGCCGCGCTTGAGCAGAGCGCTCAGGCCGCGCGTACCATTGTGCGCGATGCCGGCGACGGTCGCGTGAAAACCCTGGGTGAAGTGCAGCACTCCGCGCTTTATACCAGCATCGACCCGCTGCAGAGCATGAGCCGTGAAGAGAAGCTGGACATCCTGCGCCGCGTGGACAAAGTGGCGCGCGCCGCCGACAAACGTGTTCAGGAAGTCTCCGCCAGCCTGAGCGGTGTGTATGAACTGATTCTGGTGGCGGCAACGGACGGTACGCTGGCGGCCGATGTGCGTCCGCTGGTGCGTCTCTCCATCAGCGTGCAGGTCGATGACAACGGCAAACGCGAGCGCGGCTCAAGCGGCGGCGGCGGTCGTTTCGGCTATGACTGGTTCCTGGGTGATGTTGACGGCGAAGCGCGCGCTGACGCGTGGGCTAAAGAAGCCGTGCGCATGGCGCTGGTGAATCTTAATGCTGTTGCGGCGCCGGCCGGGACATTCCCGGTGGTGCTGGGCGCAGGCTGGCCGGGCGTGCTGCTGCACGAAGCGGTGGGCCACGGTCTGGAAGGCGATTTTAACCGTCGCGGGACGTCCGTGTTCAGCGGCCAGATCGGACAGCTCGTCTCCTCTGAACTTTGCACCGTAGTGGATGATGGCACCATGCTTGACCGCCGCGGCTCGATTTCTATCGACGATGAAGGTACGCCAGGCCAGTACAACGTGCTGATCGAAAACGGCGTGCTGAAAGGCTACATGCAGGACAAACTCAACGCGCGCCTGATGGGCGTAGCGCCAACGGGTAACGGCCGCCGTGAATCTTACGCGCACCTGCCGATGCCGCGCATGACCAACACCTATATGCTGCCGGGCAAATCCACGCCGCAGGAGATTATCGAATCCGTGGATTACGGTATCTTTGCGCCAAACTTTGGCGGCGGCCAGGTGGATATCACCTCCGGTAAGTTTGTCTTCTCTACCTCAGAAGCGTATCTGATCGAGAAGGGCAAAGTGACCAAAGCGGTGAAGGGCGCAACCCTGATTGGCTCCGGCATTGAAGCCATGCAGCAGATCTCCATGGTCGGTAACGATCTGAAGCTGGATAACGGCGTGGGCGTCTGCGGTAAAGAGGGCCAGAGCCTGCCGGTGGGCGTGGGCCAGCCAACGCTGAAAGTGGACAACCTGACGGTGGGCGGCACAGCCTGACCTGAATCGGCATAAAAAAATGGCGCTACTAATGTAGCGCCTTTTTTTTAACGTAAGTTACCCAGCGGGATCTCCGGATCCGGCTCGTGAGTAATGCGGTTACGCAAGTCACGTCGAATGATTTCGATCGACCAGAACCAGACCAGATGACCCACGATCTCTGACACGTGTTCATACCAGGGCAGATCAAACAGCGGTGGCGTCAGCCCCATCAGCGGGAAGGAGAGCATGTGAACAAAAAGCTGTGCCAATGCACCCGCCAGCAAACCCTGCCAGAGTTTAATTTTCGGGAAGACTTCAGCAACGACACAATACCCAACCGCGAAGACGATTGAGAAAATAATATGCGTTACGCCGACCCAGTTAAATATATGTCCGGCAAAGGTATAAACTGCTGCGTTAGGATCAACTACGCCCAGCCAGTCGCGTAAAAAAACATAGGGTGGATTTAAAAAATTGCGGGAGCAATCTATTTGTCCTGCGGCTCTTATTAATTGCTCAGGGCCGCATGCGCCGGTAAATAAATCGGTGGGACTGCGTGGCGGGAGTGGTACCTCGGCTCCCCATTTGACAAACGCGGAGACAATTCCTGCAATTAAGCCAATGAACGCGGCGAGTCCGTAGCGCCTGCGTGACGGCGGTGTTTGTTCAAATAGATTCATTTCGTTTCCTTGTTTAACGTCATCCTGCGAAATACATTTTATTATTCAAATCAGCAACAAAATAATAACAGTCTGAATGCCAGACTGTTTATAAGGTAAAGGGCAGGCGGCGGCAGTGTCAATTCGCTATTCCTGATAGAAGCTAAAGAATATTCCTGGATGAAGGCCGGCTTCATCCTGAAATATTAATGGCGCGGATATTTCAGGAATTAATTACTTATTCCTTTCTTCTTCCGCGCATTCCCTGAAACAGCTCTGCTACGTCGACAAAATAGTCGGTCAGATAGTTAATACACACCTGTACTTTGAGGGGCAGCTTGTCCTTCTCGGTATACAGGGCGTAGACCGGGCGTGGATCGGACTGATAGCGCGGGAAGAGGATCTCCAGCACGCCGCTGTTGATCTCATTGATCACCCACATCAGCGGCACGTAGGCGATCCCGGCGCCGGCCACCAGCCAGCGCGAAATGGTCATCGGATCGTTGGTGACGAACCGGCCTTCCGGCAGCAGCCTGGTGGAGATCCCTTCCGGAGCAATCAGCTCAAATTCATTATCGGGGCGGACGCTGTACTCCAGCCAGGAGTGGTTAGCGAGATCGGCAGGTTTCTCCGGCACACCGTACTGCGCCAGATAGCTCTTCGAGGCACAGACCACCATCGGCATGCTCCCGAGGCGACGCGAGAACAGGCTGGAGTCCTGCAACGCGCCAACGCGGATCACCACGTCTAAACCATCGGCGATCAGGTCTGGGGCAGGGATGCCCGTCACCAGATTGACGGTAAGCCCAGGGTACTCTTTCAGCATGTCCGCCGTCATGGCAGCGAGAACATTTTGTGCCATAGTTGAAGAACACCCTATACGCAGCGTGCCGATGGGCGTGTTGTTAAAGGCATAGAGTTGTTCGTGAACATCCTGCACTTCATGCAGCATGCGGCGACAGCCCTGATAGTAAATTTTACCGGCTTCCGTCAACCCGATGCTGCGGGTGCTGCGGTTGAGCAGCTTAACCTGAAGCTCATCTTCCAGTTTGGACACCGTCTGGCTGATGGATGAGACGCTCATCTGAAGCTGGCGCGCAGCGGCGGTAAATGAGCCGAGTTCAACCACTTTGGCGAAGACGGACATGCGTTTTAAACGTTCCATTGTTCACTCTGGCTTAAAAGTGATTTAGATCACATATGATAGATAACAGCATAACAGTTACGTTAATATATTATTAATTACATAACGGCTGCGCCATTCTCGCCCTGCGTTTCTAGCTCTCCTGCGATGGCGTGCGCTAAAAAATTCTGAAGCCTGCACTCTCTCTTATCAAGGTCAACATGAGTCTGTTTCCCGTTATCGTGGTGTTCGGTCTGTCGTTCCCACCGATATTTTTCGAGCTTCTTTTATCACTGGCGATCTTCTGGCTGGTGCGCAAGGTGCTGGTCCCGACCGGGATCTACGATTTCGTCTGGCACCCTGCATTGTTCAATACCGCGCTGTATTGCTGCCTGTTTTACCTGATATCGCGCATGTTTGTCTGAGGTTGATGTGAAAACGCTAACAAGAAAAATCTCCCGCACCGCCATTACCATGGCGCTGGTTATCCTCGCGTTCATCGCTATTTTTCGCGCCTGGGTTTATTACACCGAATCACCGTGGACGCGTGACGCGCGCTTTAGCGCCGATGTGGTGGCAATTGCCCCCGACGTGGCCGGCCTTATCACGGCGGTTAACGTTCACGATAACCAGCTGGTGAAGAAAGATCAGGTCCTGTTCACCATCGACCAGCCTCGTTACCAGAAGGCGCTGGAGGAAGCAGAAGCAGACGTGGCCTATTACCAGGCGCTGGCCGCAGAGAAACGCCGTGAGGCAGGCCGTCGTAACCAGCTGGGCGTTCAGGCCATGTCCCGCGAAGAGATTGACCAGTCCAACAACGTGCTGCAAACCGTGCTGCACCAGTTAGCGAAAGCGCAGGCAACGCGCGATCTGGCGAAGCTCGACCTGGAGCGTACCGTGATCCGCGCGCCGGCCGATGGCTGGGTGACCAACCTGAACGTCTATGCCGGGGAGTTTATCACCCGTGGCTCAACCGCCGTGGCGCTGGTTAAACAGAACTCCTTCTACGTGCTCGCCTATATGGAAGAGACCAAGCTGGAGGGCGTTCGTCCGGGTTATCGCGCAGAAGTCACGCCGCTTGGCAGCAACCGCGTCTTTAAAGGTACCGTCGACAGCGTCGCCGCAGGGGTAACCAACTCCAGCAGCTCTAACGATGCCAAAGGGATGGCGACGGTGGATTCTAACCTGGAGTGGGTGCGTCTGGCGCAGCGCGTGCCGGTACGTATTCATCTGGATGAGCAGCAGGGCAACCTGTGGCCAGCGGGTACCACGGCGACGGTGGTGATCACCGGAGAAAAAGATCGGGATGCCAGCCAGGACTCCCTCTTCCGTAAAATTGCCCATCGCCTGCGCGAGTTTGGTTAATCGCCATGGGTATCTTTTCCATCGCCAGTCAGCACATTCGCTTCGCCGTGAAGCTGGCGTGCGCCATCGTGCTGGCGCTGTTCGTTGGCTTCCACTTCCAGCTTGAAACCCCTCGCTGGGCGGTGCTGACCGCCGCGATTGTCGCGGCGGGCCCTGCCTTCGCCGCGGGTGGAGAACCCTACTCTGGTGCGATCCGCTATCGCGGGATGCTACGTATCATCGGGACGTTTATCGGCTGTTTCGCGGCGCTGACCATTATTATTCTGATGATCCGCACGCCGCTGCTGATGCTAATGGTCTGCTGCATCTGGGCGGGCTTCTGCACCTGGGTCTCGTCTCTGGTAAAAGTCGAGAACTCCTACGCCTGGGGGCTGGCGGGCTATACCGCGCTGATCATTGTCATCACCATCCAAAGCGAACCGCTGCTCGCGCCGCAGTTTGCCGTGGAGCGCTGCAGCGAGATTGTGATTGGTATTGTCTGCGCGATCGTGGCCGACCTGCTTTTCTCCCCGCGCTCGATCAAGCAAGAGGTGGATCGCGAGCTGGACGCGCTGATCGTTGCCCAGTACCAACTGATGCAGCTGTGCATTAAACACGGCGATAGCGAAGAGGTGGATAAAGCATGGAGCGGGCTGGTTCGTCGTACGCAGGCGCTGGAAGGGATGCGCAGCAACCTCAATATGGAGTCGTCTCGCTGGGCGCGGGCGAATCGTCGCCTTAAAGCCCTGAATACCGTCTCCTTAACGCTGATTACCCAGGCGTGCGAAACCTATCTTATCCAGAACACCCGCCCGGAATCGGTCACCGATACGTTCCGTGAGCTGTTTGCCGAGCCGGTAGAGACCGTGCAGGACGTGCATAAGCAGCTTAAGCGCATGCGCCGGGTGATTGCCTGGACCGGGGAGCGCGAGACGCCGGTGACGATCTACACCTGGGTTGGGGCTGCAACGCGTTATCTGCTGCTTAAGCGCGGCGTGATCGGTAACACCAAAATCAGCGCGGCGGAAGAAGAGGTGCTCCAGGGCGAAGTGGTGATCAAGGCGGAGTCTGCCGAGCGCCATCACGCGATGGTCAACTTCTGGCGTACCACGCTTGCCTGTATGCTCGGCACGCTGTTCTGGCTGTGGACGGGCTGGACGTCCGGCAGCGGCGCGATGGTGATGATTGCCGTCGTGACCGCACTGGCGATGCGTCTGCCTAACCCGCGCATGGTCGCCATTGATTTCCTCTACGGCACCATCGCCGCGCTGCCGATAGGCGCGCTCTATTTCCTGGTCATCATCCCGTCGACGCAGCAGAGCATGCTGCTGCTCTGTATTAGCCTGGCGGTGATGGCGTTCTTTATCGGCATTGAAGTGCAAAAGCGCCGCCTGGGATCGCTGGGGGCGCTGGCGAGTACGATTAACATCATCGTGCTGGATAACCCGATGACCTTCCACTTCAGCCAGTTCCTCGACAGCGCGCTGGGTCAGCTGGTGGGCTGCTTCCTGGCGATGATGGTGATTCTGCTGGTCCGGGATAACTCGCAGGCGCGGACGGGGCGCGTATTGCTGAACCAGTTTGTATCGGCTGCCGTGTCGTCGATGACTACCAATACCGCGCGTCGTAAAGAGAACCACCTGCCCGCGCTCTACCAGCAGCTGTTTTTACTGCTGAACAAGTTCCCGGGCGACATAGCGAAGTTCCGCCTGGCGTTAACCATGATCATCGCGCACCAGCGTCTGCGCAACGCGCCGGTGCCGATCAACGACGATCTCTCGGCCTTCCACCGTCAGCTGCGTCGTACCGCCGACCATGTGCTTTCCGCCAGCAGTGACGACAAACGCCGTCGTTACTTTACCCAACTGCTTGAAGAACTGGATATTTATCAGGAAAAGCTCAAGCACTGGCAAGCGCCGCCACAGGTGACCGAGCCGGTAGGGCGGCTGGTGTTTATGCTGCATCGCTACCAGAATGCCCTCACGGATAACTGACTGAAGTAAAAAAACCGACGCCAAAAGCGCCGGTTTTTTTGTGGCTATACTTATTCCAGCACGTACTTACATTCAGGAAGGGAGGACACATGACGACTCAGGCGCTTCAGGACAACACCCTTTTTCAGACCGGCTATCTGGTCGACGGCATCTGGAAAACGCTGGACACAACGTTTGATGTGCTGAACCCCGCGACCGGTGAGGTCATCGCTAAAGTTGCGAAAGCGGGTAAAGCGCAAACCGAAGAAGCGATCGCAGCGGCCACCAAAGCCTTCCCGGCATGGCGTGCCAAAACCGCGAAAGAGCGTTCGGCGATTCTGTACCGCTGGTACGAACTGATTATTGAAAATAAAAGCTGGCTCGGGCGGCTAATGACCACCGAGCAGGGCAAGCCCCTGAAAGAGGCGGAAGGGGAAGTGGAGTATGCCGCCAGCTTTATCCAGTGGTTTGCCGAAGAGGCCAAGCGCGCGAACGGTGAAATTATTCCGCCAATCAAGCCCGGCTCGCGCATTCTGGCGACCCGTGAGCCCATCGGCGTGGTCGCGGCCATCACGCCGTGGAACTTCCCGATGGCGATGCTCACCCGCAAGCTAGGCCCGGCGCTGGCAGCCGGGTGTACCGGTGTCATCAAACCGGCCAATAACACGCCGCTCAGCGCCTTTGCGCTGCTGACGCTGGCAAAACAGGCGGGCGTGCCCGACGGTGTGCTCAACGCGGTGGCCGGAAATACCCATGAAATCAGCGATGCGATCATGGCCAGCCACGACGTGCGTAAAATCTCCTTTACCGGTTCGACCTCCGTCGGCAAAACGCTGGTGCGCAACGCCGCAGAAACCATGAAAAAAGTCTCGATGGAGCTGGGGGGAAATGCTCCGTATATCGTCTTTGAGGATGCCGACATCGAGGCTGCGGTAAAAGGCGCAATTGCCAATAAATTCCGCAATGCCGGGCAGGTCTGCGTCAGCGTGAACCGCTTCTACATTCAGGAAACCGTCTACGACAAGTTTGTGAATAAGCTCGCAGATGCGGTTAATGCCCTTAAGGTGGGGAATGGCCTTGAGGACGGCGTCGTCGTCGGGCCGCTGATTGAATCCGCCGCGGTCGACAAGGTCCGTGAGCATGTTGAAGATGCTGTCACACGAGGGGCGACCGTGCTGGCAGGCGGCAAACCCCATCCGCTGGGCGGTAATTTCTGGATGCCAACCGTGCTGGGCGACTGTCACGAAGGCATGAAGCTGGCAGAAGAAGAGACGTTTGGTCCGGTTGCGGCGTGTTTCCGCTTCACCTCGGAAGATGAAGTCATCCAGCGTGCGAATAACACGCCTTACGGGCTGGCAGCTTACTTCTACACCCAGAACCTTTCCCGGGTTTTCCGCGTTTCACAGGCCATCGAGAGCGGGATGATTGGCATTAACGAGTGCGCCGTTTCCACCGAGCTGGGGCCTTTCGGCGGCGTAAAAGAGTCCGGTCTTGGACGTGAGGGATCCGTGCTGGGGCTGGAAGAGTATCTGGAAGTTAAAACCCTGCATATCGGGGGATTATAATAGACTGGGCGGCATCTGCCGCCCGCCTGGACTGGGTGGCTGGCAATGAAAACCTATACTTTTGATTTTGACGAAATCGACAGTCAGGAAGACTTTTATCGGGAATTTATCCGGGCGTTTGAACTTGAACGGGAAAGCGTGACCAATCTGGATACGCTGTGGGACGTGGTCACCGGCAGCATGCTGCCGCTACCGCTGGAGATTGAGTTTATCCATCTGCCCGATAAGCTGCGCAGACGTTTCGGCGCGCTGATATTACTCTTCGATGAAGCGGAGGAAGAGCTTGAAGGACAGCTTCGTTTTAACGCGCGGCATTAAATGAAAAAAGCCCCTGACCACGAGGCCAGGGGCAAGTCGTATGATGAGATACGACGAGGGTTTATTTATACAGTTCAGCCGTGGCGTGCCAGTGGTCACCCTGATTCAGTTCGGTGACGCGATAGCTGCTGGCGCCTGCTTTTTCAGCTTTGGCGGCAAGTTCCTGACGAATGTCCATCGGGGAGCCGGTGACTGACGTCACGGAGACGCTGCCCATTGGCTGCAGATTTTGTGCCTGATCGGCATTCACTTGCTGTACGGCTGCGCTTGCGCCGAAAGAGAGAGCGGATGCCAGACCCAGGGTTGCGATGATCAATTTGGTTTTCATAGTCTTTACTCCTGAACAGGTTTTTGCTCAACGGCGAGAAGGGGTGAACTGCTATTTTTATGCCTGGTGCCGTTGAGTGGAGAGTTATGTCTTCAGTGATTACTTAAACTTATTTGTACAGCTCGGCGGTGGCGTGCCAGTGGTCACCGGAACGCGCTTCGATAATGCGATAGGATGACGCACCTTTTTCTTCCGCTTTTTTGTTCAGTATCTCATGCATGTCCATTGGAGACGTGCCAACAGCGCCGACAGAAACCGTACCGATTGCCTCACGGGATTGCGCCTGGTCAGCATTAATAGCGTCAGCTGCGAAAGCACCGAAGGACAGGACAGACAGGACGCTCAGCGCCGCTACAGTAGTTTTGATTTTCATGATTCTTACCTCGTCGAATTTTTTAGTGGGGTCTTGTTTCGTGACCCTCATCACAAAATCAAGTATACACTAATAACGTAAAAAATTAATACCAGACTAATGGTTTCCCTTGTTATTACGTGTTAAACACGCTTTTTTTTATAACCTAATTGCATAATGCTGGGTGTTTTATGAGCAATTTGTGTTGGTATTTATAAGAAAATCATAGGGATAATGCTTTTTGATTTTTTGTGCGATTTGCGGGATTGCTATTCACTGTATGAATGTTAATGAGTGGTAAAAAGCACTAATCGTCAAAGCAAGGGCAGTGAAATAAAGGGGGAAATGATGCGAGAGCAGAATGATCCCCGCAGCGGCGCTACGGGGGAGGGCGCATTACAGTTCCTGTTCGAACAGAACCAGAATCGCTTCGTGGAGATCCTTCACGGAGAAACCGCTAGCCGGGGTGGTAAAGATGGTGTCATCACCGGCAATGGTGCCAAGGATACCCTCTGTTTTACCTAACGAGTCCAGCATGCGGGCAATCAGCTGCGCGGCACCCGGGCTTGTGTGGATGACCACAACGGCGTCGTTATAGTCGATATCCAGAACCAAATTCTTGAGCGGGCTGGAGGTGGTCGGCACGCCAAGTTCAGCCGGCAGGCAATAGACCATCTCCATCTTGGCGTTGCGGGTACGCACCGCGCCAAACTTGGTTAACATGCGGGAGACTTTCGACTGGTTGATGTTATCGAAGCCTTGTTCCTGCAGCGCCTGAACAATTTCTCCCTGAGAACTGAATTTCTCTTCTTTAAGTAGCGCCTTAAACGCTTTTACCAATTCTTCTTGCTTAGACGAGCTTCGCATAAGTCACCCGGAATATGACGAAAGAAACAACATTATTATGCATGTGGATGAATTTTTATGCAAATTATCTGCTCAACGGCAGGCTGAAATAATGTTATGAAAGGGAGTGATTTTATCAGATTTCGTTATCAGAAAACATGCCTGGGTCACGCCGCGCAAATAAGCTTAAAAGTAAATTAAATGTTATCAAAATGATGTTGTTTTGGTGGCGTGGCAGGGTGTATTGTAACCACCTCTTAATTCGTTGCCATCTGTCGTCAGATAGCTTTCTGGTGAGAGATAAAGTCGTGTGACCTCAAATTCTTTAGCTTCGAAAATTGTAATTAAAGACATGCTGATTTAAGGTCGCGGCAACGGATTTACAGATACTTAAGTTAACCATAATAAGGAGTTTAGGATGAAAGTCGCAGTCCTCGGCGCTGCTGGTGGTATCGGCCAGGCGCTTGCCCTACTACTGAAAACCCAACTGCCTTCAGGCTCAGAACTCTCCCTGTACGATATTGCTCCGGTAACCCCAGGCGTGGCGGTTGACCTGAGCCACATCCCGACCGCTGTAAAAATCAAAGGCTTCTCCGGTGAAGATGCGCGTCCTGCGCTGCAGGGTGCTGACGTGGTCCTGATTTCTGCAGGCGTGGCGCGTAAGCCAGGCATGGATCGTTCAGACCTGTTCAACGTCAACGCGGGCATCGTGAAAAACCTGGTGCAGCAGATCGCTGAAGTGTGCCCGAAAGCATGCATCGGTATTATCACTAACCCGGTGAACACCACCGTTGCTATCGCAGCCGAAGTGCTGAAGAAAGCGGGTGTGTACGACAAAAACAAACTGTTCGGCGTGACCACGCTGGATATTATCCGTTCCAACACCTTCGTTGCTGAGCTGAAAGGCAAACAGCCAACAGAAGTGGAAGTGCCGGTTATCGGCGGCCACTCTGGCGTGACTATTCTGCCTCTGCTGTCGCAGATCCCGGGCGTGAGCTTCACCGAGCAGGAAGTGGCTGATCTGACCAAACGAATCCAGAACGCGGGCACCGAAGTGGTGGAAGCGAAGGCGGGTGGCGGTTCTGCAACCCTGTCTATGGGCCAGGCGGCTGCACGTTTCGGTCTGTCACTGGTTCGCGCCCTGCAGGGCGAGAAAGGCGTTGTTGAATGTGCTTACGTTGAAGGCGACGGCGAACATGCCCGCTTCTTCTCTCAGCCGCTGCTGCTGGGCAAAAACGGTATTGAAGAGCGTAAGCCTATCGGTACGCTGAGCGCGTTTGAGCAAAACGCGATGGAAGGCATGCTGGACACGCTGAAGAAAGATATCACTCTGGGTGAAGAGTTCGTTAACAAGTAAAACGAAGTGTCTCCCGTAGGCCGGGTAAGCGTTAGCGCCACCCGGCAAAAAAACCGAAGCCAGTAAGCGCTTCGGTTTTTTTATGGGGCTAATTTGTTGCCGGGTATTCCTGAATCGTCACGTGCAGCGTCATTTTCTTATCGTTGCGCATGATTTCCACAGGGATGATCGAGCCAGGGCGAATTTCGGCCACCTGGTCCATCGTCTCCAGGGCAGAGACTGCCGGCGTGCCGTTGACCGACACGATGACATCATTAACCTGAATCCCCGCGTTAGCCGCCGGGCCACCCGGTGCCACCTCGTTGACGACGATGCCCTGAATCTGATCGATACCGCCGCCCTGAGTATGCATTGGCGCAATTTCGCGCCCGCCGATACCGATATAGCCGCGGATCACGCGTCCGTCGCGGATCAGCTTATCCATAATCTTGGTCGCCAGCTGGAACGGAATAGCAAAGCCGATCCCTTCCGGCGTCTCGCCGTCGTTGCTTTTATCGAACGAGAGGGTGTTGATGCCCATCAGTTCGCCCAGCGAGTTGACCAGCGCGCCGCCGGAGTTGCCGTGGTTGATTGACGCATCCGTCTGCAGGAAGTTCTGCCGTCCTGACGGGTTGAGGCCGATTCGACCGGTCGCGCTGATAATTCCTTGCGTGATGGTCTGGCCCAGGTTGTACGGGTTACCGATCGCCAGCACCACATCGCCGATGTGCGGCGTACGTTTACGGTTGATCGGAATGACCGGCAATCCGCCCGTGGCGTTAATCTTCAGCACGGCCAGATCGGTCAGGCTGTCTGAACCCACAAGCAACGCCTCAAACACGCGGCCATCCTGCAGGGCGACGATGATCTGGTCGGCATCGTTGATCACGTGTTTGTTCGTAATAATGTAGCCGCGCTCGTCCATAATCACCCCGGAGCCAAGGGTGCGGATCTCAAGCTGGTTATGTGCTGAGCTGTTGAGGCCGCGGTTATAAACGTTAACCACGGCAGGGGCGGCACGGCGAACGGCCTGGTTATAGGTCGCCGGCGTTTCATCCGTGCTGTCGAACTGGGGGGCAGACAGCTTATTAAACTGACGCAAAGACGGCATCGCCAGCAGCAGCAGGCCAGCGACAATCAAACCGATGACAATGGAACGTAAGAGCTTTAAAAGCATGATGCGCGTGTCGTGAAAAAAGGAACGATTTGCAGCATAACATGAGTTATCCGGACATCACACGCAGCGGTGATGTCCGGGATCGCAAATGCTTAGCGCAACAGAATGTAGATAGACTCATTGCCACGCATGACCTGCAGGGCAATGACCGCCGGTTTGCTCTCCAGCACCTTGCGCAGTTCGGCAATGGACTGCACGCGATTGCGGTTCACGCCAATGATGACATCTTCCTGATGCAATCCGGCCTGCGCGGCAGGGCTGCTCTTCTCGACGGTATCCAGGCGAATGCCTTTCGTACCGTCTTTCAACTGCCCATCGCTTAGCGTTGCTCCCTGCAGCGCCGGGGCGATAAGCTCCGCGCTGGCAGAGGACGAGGTGCTTTTATCCAGCGTCACTTCGACGTTCAGCGGCTTACCGTCACGGATCAGGCCCAGCTTCACTTTGGCCCCCGGTTCGGTAGTGGCAATACGCGAACGCAGTTCAGCAAAGCTGCTCAGCGGCTTGTCGTTAAGGCTGACGATCACGTCGCCCGATTTAATGCCTGCTTTTGCCGAGCCGGAGTTTGGCAGCACTTCACTGACAAACGCACCGCGCTGCACGTTGATATTGAACGCTTTCGCGATATCAGCGCTCATCTCCATGCCTTTAATACCCAGCAGTCCACGTTTGACTTCGCCGAACTGGATTAGCTGCTGCGCCAGCGTTTTAGCCATATTGCTCGGGATCGCAAAGCCAATCCCAATGCTGCCGCCGCCCGGAGCCAGAATTGCCGTGTTAATGCCAATCAGCTCGCCGTTAAGGTTGAGTAATGCCCCGCCGGAGTTGCCCCGGTTGATTGAGGCATCGGTCTGGATGAAGTTTTCCAGACCTTCCAGATTCAGGCCACTGCGTCCCAGCGCCGAGACTATGCCGGAGGTGGCGGTTTGACCTAAACCAAAGGGGTTGCCCACAGCGACGGCAAAATCACCGACGCGCAGCTTGTCGGAATCCGCAATGGCAATCTGGGTCAGGTTGCTCGGGTTCTGCACCTGCAATAGCGCGATGTCGCTCTGATCATCGCCGCCAATCAGTTTGGCATCAAATTCACGACCATCGTTCAGCTGGACGCTGATTTTATCGGCCTGGCTGATGACATGATTGTTGGTCAGGATATAGCCTTTAGCCGCATCAATGATGACGCCAGAGCCCAGGCCTTCAAAAGGCTGGGCCTGCTGGTTGGGGGACTCATCGCCAAAATATTTTTTCAGTTCTTCCGGTACGCGCTGGCTTTGAACCGCCGTGCCTTCTACCTGAACGCTCACGACCGCGGGCAACACTTTTTCCAGCATTGGCGCGAGGCTGGGAGTGGCTGCCTGTCCCGGCACCTGCGAAGGCAGCGCCGCACCGGCAGGGAAGGACGCCGAGAGAGATAACCCGACACTTAACGCTATAGCGCTCAACAGCTGGTTTTTTTTCTTCATTGATGCTGACTCTCGTATCCTGGAATGAAAGAAGAACGGCCCAAAATCATGATGATGTTATTGAATTTTATACCGCTGAACAATGAGGTGTTTGACTAAATAATAGCTGGGGACGGGAAGAAAGGACGGGCGCAAGAGATGCGCCCGTAAAATATATTTATGTTGTGCGATTAATCGCGTTTTGCGCCACCGCGCAGCAGGCCGGACGCGCCGTCAGAGTAGTCGCGTGGCATCTGAACCGGAGCCTGATCGTTACCCGCTTCTGAGTCGGCCAGACGGTTGCGGAACGGGTTAGTCTCCGCGGTCATTTCCGGCAGCAGGCTGCTGGAGCTTTTCGCCATATGCTGATACAGCTGACGGTAGTCGGTCGCCATGTTGTCCAGCAGCTCAGCGCTACGGGCAAAGTGGCTGACCAGCTCTTCGCGATACTCTTCCAGCTCTGCTTTATTCTTTTCCAGTTCGTACTGCAGTGACTGCTGCTGACGCAATTTGCGGTTGCCGAAACGCATGGCCACAGCACCGATCACGATGCCGACGACTAAACCGATTAGCGCATATTCCCAGGTCATGAACTTCTCCCGTTGTCTTGTTGTTCCGTAGGGTGTTGGCTCGGCTCCTGCCTGTGCCTGATAATGCCACTATAACCGCTATTTCCGCAGAAGTGGAATCCTGACGTATCATCGCGTAGTGTAGAACGGCCTTTTTTTCATCAGTCACGCCTGCTGATGAGCATTAATTGAAGGAATAACAATAAGATTATGCAAATCCTGTCCCCTGCATCGCGATATCAACTGGCCCTGAATGAGGGTACTCATCAGCCTGATGACGTTCAACGTGAGGCGGTAAACCGTCTGGAGATGATTTATCAGGCGCTCACGGCAAAACCTGCTGAAGTAGAACAGAGTGGTGGGCTCAAAGCGGCGTTTGGCCGACTGCTCGGCAAAAAAGCGCCGCAGGCTCAGGCTCCGGTGCGCGGTTTATATATGTGGGGCGGCGTCGGTCGCGGAAAAACCTGGCTGATGGATCTGTTTTATCTCAGCCTGCCGGGGGAGCGTAAACAGCGCCTCCACTTCCATCGCTTTATGCTGCGGGTGCATGAAGAGCTGACAGCGCTGCAGGGCAAAAGCGATCCGCTGGAGATTGTGGCTGACAGGTTCAAGGCGGAAACGGACGTGCTCTGCTTCGATGAGTTTTTTGTTTCTGACATTACCGACGCCATGCTGTTAGGCGGGCTGATGAAAGCGCTGTTTGCCCGCGGGATCACGCTCGTTGCCACGTCGAATATCCCGCCGGATGAACTCTATCGCAACGGCCTGCAGCGGGCGCGTTTCCTGCCGGCTATTGATGCTATCAAACAGCATTGCGACATCATGAATGTCGATGCCGGTGTCGATTATCGTCTGCGCACGTTAACGCAGGCGCACCTGTGGCTTTCGCCGTTAAACGCCGATACCGCTCGCGAGATGGATAAACTCTGGCTGGCGCTGGCGGGCGCAAAACGCGAAAACGCACCGACGCTGGAGATTAACCATCGCCCGTTACCCACCCTTGGCGTAGAAAACCAGACGCTGGCGGTCTCTTTTGCGACGCTCTGCGTGGATGCCCGCAGCCAGCATGACTATATTGCGCTTTCGCGCCTGTTCCACACCGTGATGATGCTGGATGTGCCGGTGATGACGCGGCTGATGGAGAGCGAAGCGCGGCGTTTCATTGCGCTGGTGGACGAGTTTTACGAGCGCCACGTCAAGCTTGCCGTCAGCGCCGAGGTGCCTTTATATGAGATCTACCAGGGCGAGCGGCTGAAGTTTGAGTTCCAGCGCTGCCTCTCGCGCCTGCAAGAGATGCAGAGCGAAGAGTATCTCAAGCGTGAGCATATGCCCTAATAAATGCGCCTCTCTCCCGCGGGGAGAGGAGCTGGGAGTGAGGGCACCAGACCGCACAAACGCGCCCCCCGAAAAACCCATTCCAAATCACATTTAAGGGTCGATCTTTGACCTCAACTTCTCTATAATCTTGCGACCCCACGTTACGAGAAGGTTTTTTTCCCGAAACTTTCTATGTGTCGGCATGTGCTATTCGAAGGGGTAGGTTTGCCGGACTTTGTCGTGTGAACCTCAACTGACTAAACGTTTGGGTGTTCACCAACGTGTAACTTATTATTTGGGTAAGCTTTTAATGAAAACTTTTACAGCTAAACCAGAAACCGTACAGCGCGACTGGTATGTTGTTGACGCGACCGGTAAAACTCTGGGCCGTCTGGCTACTGAACTGGCTCGTCGCCTGCGCGGTAAGCATAAAGCGGAATACACTCCGCACGTTGATACCGGTGATTACATCATCGTTCTGAACGCTGACAAAGTTGCTGTTACCGGCAACAAGCGTACTGACAAAGTGTACTACCACCACACCGGCCACATCGGTGGTATCAAAGAAGCGACCTTTGAAGAGATGATTGCCCGCCGTCCTGAGCGTGTGATTGAAATCGCGGTTAAAGGCATGCTGCCAAAAGGCCCGCTGGGTCGTGCTATGTTCCGTAAACTGAAAGTTTACGCAGGCAACGAGCACAACCACGCGGCACAGCAACCGCAAGTTCTTGACATCTAATCGGGATTATAGGCAATGGCTGAAAATCAATACTACGGCACTGGTCGCCGCAAAAGTTCCGCAGCTCGCGTTTTCATCAAACCGGGCAGTGGTAAAATCGTAATCAACCAGCGTTCTCTGGAACAGTACTTCGGTCGCGAAACTGCCCGCATGGTAGTTCGCCAGCCGCTGGAACTGGTTGATATGGTAGAAAAACTGGATCTGTACATCACCGTTAAAGGTGGTGGTATCTCCGGTCAGGCAGGTGCGATCCGTCACGGTATCACCCGCGCTCTGATGGAGTACGACGAATCCCTGCGTTCTGAACTGCGTAAAGCTGGCTTCGTTACTCGTGACGCGCGTCAGGTTGAACGTAAGAAAGTGGGTCTGCGTAAAGCACGTCGTCGTCCACAGTTCTCCAAACGTTAATCCATTCTGCTTACGCAGAACGATTGGCGAAAAACCCGCTTCGGCGGGTTTTTTTATGGATAATGCGCAGGTTATCCACAGTAACATTTCATATATCTTCTCTTTTTCCACATTTCCGGCATCCCCTCACCACAAAGCCATCAAAATCTGGTAAACTATCATCCAATTTTCTGCCCAAATATCGGTGAATACTCGATTTTTGTTCGATTCTTGAACAATGTGTCTTCTCTGGGATGGGCGATACTTCATCTGGCTGGCCCCGTTGGGCTGGTAGCAGTAAAAATTCTGAATATACCTGGAGGTTTTCATGGCTGTCGCTGCCAACAAACGTTCGGTAATGACGCTGTTTTCTGGTCCTACTGACATTTATAGCCATCAGGTTCGTATCGTGCTGGCCGAGAAGGGTGTCAGTTTTGAGATCGAGCATGTGGAAAAGGATAACCCGCCTCAGGATCTGATCGATCTCAACCCGAGCCAAAGCGTACCGACGCTGGTGGATCGCGAGCTGACCCTGTGGGAATCCCGTATCATTATGGAATATCTGGATGAGCGTTTCCCGCATCCGCCGCTGATGCCTGTTTACCCTGTTGCACGTGGTGAAAGCCGCCTGTACATGCAGCGTATCGAAAAAGACTGGTACTCGCTGATGAACGTCATTACCAGCGGCTCCGCTTCTGAAGCCGACGCTGCGCGTAAGCAACTGCGTGAAGAGCTGCTGGCAATTGCCCCTGTGTTTGGTCAGAAACCGTTCTTCCTGAGCGACGAGTTCAGCCTGGTGGATTGCTATCTGGCCCCGCTGCTGTGGCGTCTGCCAATTCTGGGCGTTGAGTTCAGCGGCCCTGGCGCAAAAGAGCTGAAAGGCTATATGACTCGCGTATTTGAGCGCGACTCTTTCCTGGCATCTTTAACTGAACCGGAACGTGAAATGCGTCTCGGCCGAGGCTAATGACTGTGGAAATGTCACAACTTACCCCACGCCGTCCGTATCTGCTGCGCGCCTTCTATGAATGGCTGCTGGATAACCAGCTCACGCCGCACCTGGTTGTGGATGTGACGTTGCCGGGCGTGCAGGTTCCAATGGAATACGCACGCGACGGACAGATTGTACTGAATATTGCGCCACGTGCAGTGGGTAACCTGGAGCTGGCAAACGACGAAGTGCGCTTTAATGCGCGTTTCGGCGGCGTGCCGCGTCAGGTTTCCGTTCCGCTGGCTGCGGTTCTGGCTATCTACGCCCGTGAAAACGGTGCAGGCACCATGTTCGAGCCGGAAGCGGCGTATGATGAAGAGGTTGCCAGCCTGAATGACGATGAGGCATCCGATGAACGCGAAAGCGACCCGGTAATGTCTGTGATTGATGGCGACAAGCCCGATCGTCAGGACGACGACGAGGGTCCCGATGATGAACCGCCACCGCGCGGTGGTCGTCCCGCACTGCGCGTTGTGAAATAAACAAACAGGCCCGACGGGCCTGTTTTGCTTTCTGCCCCTTTTCGCCCCCTCTAATTTCCTGTGTTATGATGCAGCGTTTTCCTTCAATGGCACCGGACTGCAATGAAACCGACCGATCGTAACGCTGAAAACTCAGATGTAACCCTTGGCCGCAGCCTGCGTCGCCGACCGCTGACGCGCAAAAAGCTGTCGGATATGGTGGAAGAAGAGCTAGAGCAGATGATCCGCCGGAAGGAATTTGCCCAGGGAGAGCAACTGCCCTCCGAGCGCGAGCTGATGGCGTTCTTCAACGTGGGCCGCCCCTCGGTGCGCGAAGCGCTGGCGGCGCTGAAGCGTAAAGGTCTGGTACAGATTAACAACGGTGAACGCGCCCGCGTCACCCTGCCGTCTGCCGATACCATCATCAGCGAGCTGTCGGGGATGGCGAAAGATTTTCTGACCCAGCCCGGCGGTATTGCCCATTTTGAGCAGCTCCGTCTGTTCTTTGAATCCAGCCTCGTGCGTTATGCCGCAGAGTACGCCACGGACGATCAGATTGCGCGGCTGACGAAAGCGCTGGAGATCAACAGCCAGTCCCTGGATGACAACGCGCTGTTCATTCGATCCGACGTCGATTTTCACCGCGTGCTGGCGGAGATCCCCGGCAACCCAATCTTCAACGCGATCCACGTTGCGCTGCTCGACTGGCTAATCGCGGCGCGTCCTAAAGTGCCGGATGCAGAGCTTTATCAACATAACGCAGCCAGCTATCGCCAGCATATCGCGATCGTTGACGCGATCCGCCGCCGCGATCCCGATGAAGCCGATCGGGCGTTGCAAACTCACCTCAACAGCGTTTCCGCTACCTGGCACGCCTTCGGCCAGCATTCAAAAGCTAAAAAGTAACGATCCTTTAGTGAAGCAGATCGCAATATAAGCGTTCTGTATCCCACTGCTGCTTAATTGATCTGGTATAACAGGTATAAAGGTATATCGTTATAACAAACACACGAATGATTGAGGTATCTATGGCAACGCAACTCCGCGGCGTAATGGCCGCACTTCTGACTCCGTTTACCCAACAGCAGGCGCTGGATAAGGAGAGCCTGCGCCGTCTGGTGCAATTCAATATTGCGCAGGGCATCGACGGGCTTTATGTCGGCGGTTCAACGGGGGAAGCCTTTGTCCAAAGCCTTTCTGAACGCGAGCAGGTGATGGAGATCGTGGCGGAGGAGGCGAAAGGAAAAATCACGCTTATTGCCCACGTTGGCTGCGTGAGCACTGCGGAAAGCCAGCAGCTGGCCACCGCCGCTGTCCGCCTGGGCTTTGACGCCGTGTCCGCCGTCACGCCGTTTTATTACCCCTTTAGCTTTGAAGAACATTGCGATCACTACCGTGCAATTATTGATTCGGCGGATGGTCTGCCGATGGTGGTCTACAACATCCCGGCGTTAAGCGGCGTGAAGCTAAGCCTGGATCAGATCAACAGTCTGGTGACGCTGCCCGGCGTCGGCGCGTTAAAACAAACCTCCGGCGATCTCTTCCAGATGGAGCAGATCCGCCGTGAGCATCCGGATCTGGTGCTCTACAACGGCTATGACGAAATCTTTGCCTCCGGCCTGCTGGCCGGCGCGGACGGGGGGATCGGCAGCACCTACAACATTATGGGCTGGCGCTACCGGGCTATCGCCAACGCGGTTCGTGAGGGGGATAACGCCACCGCACAGCGCCTGCAAAGCGAATGCAACAAGGTCATCGACCTGCTGATCAAAACCGGGGTCTTCCGTGGTCTGAAAACGGTTCTGCACTACATGGACGTGGTGTCCGTGCCGCTGTGCCGTAAACCGTTTGCCCCTGTAGACGAGAAATTCGTGCCGGCGCTGAAGGCGCTGGCGGAGCAGTTAATGGCGGAAAAACGCTAACGTACTGCCGGATAAGCGACGCGCCATTCGGTAAAACGACAGAGAAATCGTCGGGAGAGTGAAATGAGTAAGTCTACCCAAAGCATCCCGTGGTACCGCCATCTAAGCCGCCCTCAGTGGCGCGCCTTCTCTGCCGCCTGGCTGGGATATCTGCTTGATGGCTTCGATTTTGTCCTGATTGCCTTAGTCCTGACAGAAATTAAAAGTGAATTTGGCCTGACGACCGTGGAAGCGGCGAGCCTCATTTCGGCGGCCTTTATTTCGCGCTGGTTCGGCGGCCTGCTGCTGGGCGCCATGGGCGACCGCTATGGCCGCAAGCTGGCAATGATAACCAGCATCGTACTCTTCTCCTGCGGTACGCTGGCCTGCGGTTTTGCGCCGGGTTACGTCATCCTGTTTATCGCCCGCATGGTGATTGGTATGGGGATGGCGGGGGAATACGGCTCCAGCGCAACCTACGTCATCGAAAGCTGGCCGAAACATCTGCGCAATAAGGCGAGTGGTTTTCTGATTTCTGGCTTCTCCATCGGTGCCGTGGTTGCGGCCCAGGTCTACAGCCTTGTCGTGCCCGTCTGGGGCTGGCGAGCGCTGTTCTTTATCGGCATCCTGCCCATCGTCTTTGCCCTGTGGCTGCGGAAAAATATTCCGGAGGCTGAAGACTGGAAAGCGAAGCACGAAGGTCAGGCGCCGGTACGTACAATGGTTGATATTCTTTATCGCGGCAAATACCGTCTGATCAATATGGCGATGACGCTGTTTGCTGGCACGGCGCTGTGGTTCTGCTTTGCCGGCGAACTCAACAACGCCGGGCTGGTGGTTATTCTCGGCCTGCTGTGCGCCATTGTGTTTATCAGCTTTATGGTGCAAAGCAGCGGTAAACGCTGGCCTACGGGCGTCACGCTGATGGTTGTCGTGCTCTTCGCGTTCCTCTACTCCTGGCCGATTCAGGCGCTGTTACCCACGTATCTGAAAACCGACCTGGCCTATGACCCGTCGACGGTGGCGAAGGTGCTGTTCTTTAGCGGCTTCGGCGCGGCTGTAGGCTGCTGCGTGGGTGGTTTTCTCGGCGACTGGTTGGGCACCCGGAAGGCCTACGTCTGTAGCCTGCTGGCCTCACAGCTGCTGATCGTTCCCGTCTTTGCGATCGGTGGCGCAAATGTCTGGGTGCTGGGCCTGCTGCTCTTTTTCCAGCAGATGCTGGGGCAGGGGATCTCGGGGATCTTACCGAAACTCATCGGCGGTTATTTCGACACCGACCAGCGTGCGGCGGGTCTGGGCTTTACCTATAACGTCGGGGCGCTGGGCGGAGCGATCGCCCCGGTGATTGGCGCACTGCTGTCGCAGAATATGGCGCTGGGCACAGCCCTGGGATCGCTCTCCTTCGGCCTGACCTTTGTGGTGATCCTGCTGATTGGGCTGGATATGCCGTCCCGCGTTCAGCGCTGGCTGCGGCCGGAGGCGATTCGAACTCACGACGCCATCGACGGTAAACCTTTCAGCGGAGCCGTCCCGTTTGGCGGCGATAAAAGCGCTTTAGCCAAAAGCAAAAGTTAATCCGCTGGAAAAAGCGGCAGGGCGTTAGCTCCGCCGTGAGGATATCTTTATGTACGCGATGACGTTTGCCACGCGGTTACCAACCCTGAATTAGCGCTTAAACGTCACCGCTTCCGGCTGCGTCAGATGCAAGGTTGTCTGGCTGGGCACCGTCTCGGCAATCACCTTGCCGTGGCGAACAGAGTATCGTGCCGGCGTCTGGCGACGAACGGCATCAAACCCATTCTCTGCCGGGAGGATCACCAGGTTTGCTGAATTCCCAACGCGCACGCCATAGTCCTGCAAATTAAGCGTTTTCGCGCTGTGGGTAGTGATCAGGTTAAGCCCATCGTTTATTTGCCCGTAACCCATCAGTTGGCAAACGTGCAGTCCCATATGCAGAACCTGAAGCATATTCGCGGTTCCCAGCGGATACCACGGATCGAAAACGTCGTCATGACCGAAGCAGACGTTGATCTCCGCTTCCAGCATTTCTTTGACGCGTGTAATGCCGCGGCGTTTGGGATAGGTATCGAAACGGCCCTGCAAATGCGTGTTAACCAGCGGGTTTGCCACGAAGTTAATGTCTGACATTTTTAACAGGCGGAACAGCCGGGACGTATACGCGCCATTATAGGAGTGCATCGCCGTGGTATGGCTGGCGGTCACGCGCGAACCCATTCCGTCACGATGTGCCAGGGCTGCAACGGTTTCAACGAAGCGCGATTGTTCATCATCAATTTCGTCACAGTGGACATCGATCAGGCGGTCGTACTTTCTGGCCAGGGAAAACGTTTTATGCAGCGACTCCACGCCATATTCACGCGTAAATTCAAAGTGCGGGATTGCGCCGATGACATCCGCCCCTAAACGCACTGCTTCCTCAAGCAGTGCTTCACCGTTCGGATAAGAAAGAATGCCTTCCTGCGGGAATGCCACAATTTGCATATCGACCCACGGGGCGACTTCCTGCTTCACCTCCAGCATGGCTTTCAGTGCCGTAAGGGTAGGGTCCGAGACGTCAACGTGAGTACGTACGTACTGAATGCCGTTGGCGATCTGCCACTTCAGGGTTTGCATCGCGCGAGCTTTAACGTCTTCGTGGGTGAGCATCGCCTTACGTTCGGCCCAGCGCTCGATGCCTTCGAAAAGGGTGCCTGACTGGTTCCAGCTCGGTTCACCCGCCGTTTGCGTTGTATCCAGATGGATATGCGGTTCGATGAAAGGAGGGATAACCAGCCCGCATTCGGCGTCCAGCACCTGACCGACTGGCGCAGAGGCGGTTTCCTGAGGATCGATACGGCTGAAGCGTCCGTCCTCAATCGTGATCTGCCATAAACCCTCCTGCCCCTGCAAACGGGCCTGACGGATAGTGAGGGAATTATTCTGCATGGGAAGCCTCCGAAGGATTGACAAGGGTACGTTTGGCGAATGGGTTTAACACCAAATAGCTGAAGACGCCACCCAATACTGCGTTAACGGGGACAATTCCCGGAATGTAGTGCCCGGCAGCAACGCCCAGTGCGACCGAGAAAATGGCAATCCAGTTAACGGACACAAATTTTGCGTGGTCGAAGCTGGCATAGCGGCGGCGATTAATCAGATAGTCGGCGATAATCACCCCGCCAATCGGCGGAATCGCTGCCGACAGAAAGGTCAGCCAGCCAACGAAGTTGTTGTATAGCCACAGCGCGCACAGCGTACCGATAATGCCATTCACCACCGACAGCGTACGGCTGGAAAGGCCAGTAATATTGGCGAAACCCAGACCAGAGGCGTACAGCGCGTTGTCATTGGTGGTCCAGATATTCAGGCCGAGAACGACAATCGCCGGCAGCAGCAGTCCCTGGGCGATCATCACGTCAGAAATATCGGCCTGTCCTACGGCAGCAGCGCCTGCCGCACCGAAGATAAACATCAGCGAGTTGCCAAGGAAAAATGCCACCATCGCCACCAGAACGGCACCTTTAGCATTGCGGCCAAAGCGGACGAAGTCGGCGGTCAGCGTGCCTGCGCTGATAAACGAACCTACAACCAGCGCCAGCGCGCTGGAAAAGTTGAGCGGCGTCTGCGGCACAATGGATTTGAGGTGGTCCAACCCTCCCACGCCGTCCACCGCCAGCCAGACGGAGTAGCTACCCAGGATGACGATAGCGGGTACGGCGATGATGGATAAAATCGTCAGTGCCGAGATGCCAAAAAAAATGGTCAACGTCATCAGCAGGCCGGAAACCGCAATCAGGATGTTCACGTCGATGCCCGTGGCTTTACTAACCGGGATGGCAAACATCGCTACGCCGACGCCAAACCATCCTACCTGCGTACCGCCTAAAAGCATGGAGGGAAGCCAGGAACCTTTTATACCGAACGAGTAACGCGCAAGAAGATGGGTTGAGAGGCCGGTTTTTGCGCCAATGTAGCCAAGAAAAGCAGTGTAAATACCGAGGAGGAGATTGCCGAAGAGAACTGCGAGGAAGAAATCATTATAGGAAAGACCGGTACCGAGCGTGCCTCCGGTCCACATACTGGCGGAAAAAAACGTTAACCCTAACATCACAAAAGTGAGTGGAACCACGCCTTTCCGCGCCGTCAGAGGGACGGGGCCCTGGCTATAATTGTTATCTTGCGACACAACGCCTCCTTGAATTTTGGCCAAAAAATCCGCCGCATAATATCCATTTTTTTCGACAATGCAAACGTTTACGTCCGGGGTTTACGCTGCATTTGTGGGGAAATGGGTATCGTTAACTGAAGGGGAGGTTACTGAAAACAGGCTCCCCGGCGTTCCGCTTTATGCTTCTGCCGGGGAGTCAGAGGGGCTTACACTTCCAGGAAGTTCATGATCCCGTCAGCCGCTTTACGTCCTTCGGCAATCGCGGTAACCACCAGGTCTGAACCGCGAACGATATCGCCACCGGCGAAGATTTTCGGGTTGCTGGTCTGGAAGGCGTTGTCGCTGCCTTCCGGCGCAATCACGCGGCCCTGTGAGTCCAGCTCTACGCTGTGCTTCGCCAGCCACTCCATGCTGTGAGGGCGGAAACCAAACGCCATCACCACGGCGTCGGCCGGGATCACGTGCTCAGAGCCAGCCACAATCTCCGCACGACGACGGCCTTTCGCATCCGGCGCACCCATCTCCGTACGCGCCATCTTCACGCCGCTTACCTTACCGTTGGCGTTCACTTCAATGCCCAGAGGCTGGATGTTGAACTGGAACTCCACGCCCTCTTCACGCGCGTTTTTCACTTCGCGCTTAGAGCCCGGCATGTTTTCTTCGTCACGACGGTAAGCACAGATGACGTGCGCCGCGTTCTGACGAATGGACGTACGCACGCAGTCCATCGCGGTATCACCGCCGCCCAGCACGACAACGCGTTTACCTTCCATGCTGACAAACGGCTCGTCGGCAGTTTCGCCGTAGCCCATCAGCTGTTTGGTATTAGCAATCAGGAACGGCAGCGCGTCGTAAACGCCCGGCGCGTCTTCGTTTTCCAGACCACCGCGCATGGACTGATAGGTACCCACGCCCAGGAACACGGCGTCGTAATCCTTCAGCAGATCGTCGAGCTGCACGTCGCGGCCCACTTCGGTGTTGAGTTTGAACTCAATGCCCATGCCGGTGAAGATTTCACGGCGGCGGGTCATTACCTCTTTTTCCAGCTTGAATGCCGGGATACCGAAGGTCAGCAGACCGCCGATTTCCGGGTGACGGTCAAAAACCACCGCCTTCACGCCGTTGCGTGTCAGCACGTCCGCACAGGCCAGGCCTGCCGGACCCGCGCCGACGATCGCCACGCGCTTGTCGGTTTGCTTCACGCCGGTCATATCCGGACGCCAGCCCATCTCGAACGCTTTATCGTTGATATAGCGTTCGATGTTGCCGATGGTCACCGCGCCAAACTCGTCGTTCAGCGTACAGGAGCCTTCGCACAGGCGATCCTGAGGACACACGCGGCCGCACACTTCCGGCAGGGTGTTGGTCTGGTGAGACAGCTCGGCGGCTTCAAAAATACGCCCTTCGTTGGCCAGCTTCAGCCAGTTCGGAATGTAGTTATGGACCGGACATTTCCATTCGCAGTAAGGGTTACCGCAGGACAGGCAGCGGTCTGCCTGTGCTTTGGCCTGGCCTTCTGAAAACGGCTCATAGATTTCAACAAATTCAATTTTACGGATCTTTAGCGGTTTCTTTGGCGGATCAACACGCTGCAGGTCGATAAACTGGTATACGTTCTGGCTCATCTGAATTCCTTACTGCGCCTGCACGCGCAGCTCTGCTGCGCTACGACTACGGTGACCCAACAGGGCTTTAACATCGCTGGACTTCGGCTTAACCAGCGCGAATTTCGCAGAGAACGCTGGCCAGTTCGCCAGGATCTCTTCGCCGCGCGAAGAACCGGTATGCTGCACGTGTTCGGTAATCAAACCGCGCAGGTGTTCTTCGTGAATGGCCAGCGAATCAACGTCCAGCACTTCCACCAGTTCCGGGTTCACGCGTTTGCGGAACTCACCGTCTTCATCCAGCACGTAGGCAAAACCGCCCGTCATGCCGGCGCCAAAGTTCACGCCGGTTTTACCCAGGACGCACACAATTCCGCCCGTCATGTATTCGCAGCCGTTATCGCCGATGCCTTCCACCACGGTGATGGCACCGGAGTTACGCACCGCAAAACGTTCGCCCGCACGGCCCGCGGCAAACAGACGACCGCCGGTCGCACCGTACAGACAGGTGTTGCCGATGATGCTGGCTTCATGGCTGCGGAAGGCTGAACCGACCGGAGGACGCACCGCCAGCAGACCGCCCGCCATGCCTTTGCCGACGTAGTCGTTGGCATCGCCGGTCAGGTATAACTCAACGCCGCCGGCGTTCCACACGCCGAAGCTCTGGCCCGCGGTACCGCTGAAGTGCGCGGTAATCGGATCCGACGCCAGCCCCTGATCGCCGTGCGTTTGCGCGATATAACCGGAGAGGGACGCGCCGACAGAACGGTCGGTATTGCGAATATCAAACCAGAACGTTTTGCTCTGCTTCTCGTCCACGTACGGCTTCGCCTGTTGCAGCAGCTGCGCGTTCAGCACGCCGTTGTCGAACGGCGGGTTGTTCTCGGTGCAGTAAACCGCTTTGCCAGGATGCGGCTCAGCCGTTTCCAGCAGCTTAGACAGCTCCAGCTTCTGCTGCTTGGCGGTGAAGCCTTCCAGCTCTTTCAGCAGGTCGGTACGGCCAATCAGATCCACCAGACGCTTCACGCCCAGCTGCGCCATCAGCTCGCGGGTTTCACGGGCGATGAAGTCAAAGTAGTTAGTCACCTTGAACGGCAGGCCATGATAGTGATTCTTACGCAGCTTCTCGTCCTGGGTCGCAACGCCGGTTGCGCAGTTGTTCAGGTGGCAAATACGCAGGTATTTACAGCCGAGCGCAACCATCGGGCCGGTACCGAAGCCGAAGCTTTCCGCACCCAGAATCGCCGCTTTGATGATGTCGAGGCCGGTTTTCAGACCGCCGTCCACCTGCAGACGGATCTTGTGACGCAGACCGTTAGCCACCAGCGCCTGCTGGGTTTCCACCAGGCCAAGCTCCCACGGGCAGCCCGCGTATTTCACGGAGGAGAGCGGGCTTGCGCCGGTACCGCCGTCGTAGCCGGCAATGGTGATCAGATCCGCATAGGCTTTCGCCACGCCGGTGGCGATGGTGCCGACGCCCGGCTCGGAAACCAGCTTCACGGAGATCATCGCTTTCGGGTTGACCTGCTTCAGGTCGAAAATGAGCTGCGCCAGATCCTCGATAGAGTAGATATCGTGGTGCGGCGGCGGGGAAATCAGCGTCACGCCCGGCACCGAGTAGCGCAGTTTGGCGATGTACGGGGTGACTTTATCACCCGGCAGCTGACCGCCTTCGCCCGGTTTTGCACCCTGAGCGACCTTAATCTGGATCACGTCGGCGTTAACCAGGTAGGCAGGGGTTACGCCAAAGCGGCCGGACGCCACCTGCTTGATGCGCGACACTTTGTTGGTGCCGTAACGGGCCGGATCTTCACCGCCCTCGCCGGAGTTGGAGTTGCCGCCGATGCTGTTCATGGCTTCCGCCAGCGCTTCGTGCGCTTCCGGGCTCAGCGCGCCGATGGACATCGCCGCGGTATCGAAGCGTTTGAACAGTTCGGATGCAGGCTCAACTTCGTCAACGCTGACCGCTTCATCGCCCGGATTGAGGGCAATAAGGTCTCGCAGCGTCGCTGCCGGACGGTTGTTCACCAGCTCGGCATACTGCTGATAATCGCTGTATTCGCCGCTCTGTACCGCCTGTTGCAGCGTGCGCACCACGTCCGGGTTGTAGGCGTGATATTCGCCGCCGTGAACGTATTTCAGCAGGCCGCCCTGTTCCAGCGGCTTACGTGCCAGCCAGGCGCGCTTCGACAGGTTCACCAGATCCTGCTGGAAGTCAGCAAAACCGGCCCCGCCGATGCGGCTGACCACGCCCTGGAAGCAGAGGTTGGCGACGTCGTCGTGCAGGCCGACCGCTTCAAACAGCTTCGAGCAGCGGTAAGAGGCAATGGTCGAGATGCCCATTTTGGACATGATCTTATACAGGCCTTTGTTGATGCCGTTACGGTAGTTCAGCATCACCGTGCGGTAATCTTTGTCGATGGCGCGGGTGTCTACCAGGCGGGCCAGCGTTTCGTAGGCCAGGTACGGGTAGATCGCCGTCGCACCAAAGCCTAACAGCACGGCAAAGTGGTGCGGATCGCGGGCGCTCGCGGTTTCCACAATGATGTTGGCGTCGCAGCGCAGGCTCTTGTCGACCAGACGCGTCTGGATAGCTCCCACCGCCATTGGCGCAGGCACCGGCAGACGGTTTTTCGCAATGTTACGGTCAGACAGCACCAGCAGAACGGTGCCGTTACGCACCATCTGCTCGGCTTTGTCACACAGCGCATTCACCGTCTCTTCGAGGCTCGTTTCGGTCACGTCGAAGGTGATATCGAGCGTGTCGGCGCGGTAGTGCTCCTCGGTCATGGTGGTGAGCTGTTTAAAATCAGAGTACAGCAGGATCGGCGATTTAAAGGTCAGACGGTGCGCCTGGCCTTCGGCTTCGCAGAAGACGTTCATCTCACGGCCGATGCTGGTGGCTAGCGACATCACGTGGGCTTCACGCAGCGGATCGATTGGCGGGTTGGTCACCTGCGCAAACTGCTGACGGAAGTAGTCGTAAATAATGCGCGGCTGGCTGGAGAGCACGGCGAACGGGGTATCGTCACCCATCGAGCCGACCGCTTCCTGGCCGTTTTCGCCGAGCACGCGAATAACCGAGTCCAGCTCTTCCGCGCTGTAGTTAAACTGCTTCTGGAAGCTCGCGAGGGTATCGTCGTCCATCTCGCGGCTGCCCACTTCGTCGTCAGACAGATCTTCGAACGGCACCAGGCGACGGACGTTTTTCGCCATCCACTCTTTATACGGATGGCGGCTTTTCAGATCGTTATCGGTTTCCGCAGAGTGCAGAATACGGCCGCCGCGGGTATCGATCACCATCAGCTCGCCCGGACCGACGCGGCCTTTCTCGACCACTTCGTCAGGCTGGTAATCCCAGATCCCCACTTCAGAGGCGCAGGTGATGAGCTTGTCTTTGGTGATGACGTAGCGCGCCGGACGCAGACCGTTACGGTCCAGGTTACAGGCAGCGAAGCGACCGTCGGACATCACGATACCTGCCGGACCGTCCCACGGCTCCATGTGCATGGAGTTAAAGTCGAAGAATGCGCGCAGCTCCGGATCCATATCCGGGTTGTTCTGCCAGGCCGGCGGCACGAGCAGACGCATGGCGCGCACGATATCCATCCCGCCCGCCAGCAGCAGCTCCAGCATGTTGTCCATGGAGCTGGAGTCAGAGCCGGTTTCGTTCACGAACGGCGCGGCATCGTGCAGGTCAGGGATCAGCGGGGTCTGGAACTTATAGGTACGAGCACGCGCCCACTGGCGGTTGCCGGTGATGGTGTTGATCTCGCCGTTGTGCGCCAGGTAGCGGAACGGCTGAGCCAGCGGCCAGCGCGGTACGGTGTTGGTGGAGAAGCGCTGGTGGAACAGGCAAATGGCCGATTCCAGACGCAGGTCCGCCAGGTCCAGGTAGAAGCGCGGCAGGTCAGCCGGCATACACAGACCTTTATAGATGTTCACCAGGTTAGAGAGGCTACAGACGTAGAACTCTTTATCGTCCTGAAGACGTTTTTCAATGCGGCGACGGGCGATAAACAGACGGCGTTCCATATCGCGCGGACGCCAGCCCGCAGGCGCGTTAACGAAAATCTGCTCAATACGAGGCAGCGAGGAGAGGGCGATTTCACCGAGTACCCCTTCGTTGGTTGGCACATCGCGCCAGCCGACAATCGACAGGGTTTCGCGCTGAAGTTCTTCTTCAACGATGCGGCGTGAGGCGGCAGCCTTTTCAGGATCCTGATTCAGGAACAGCATGCCGACAGCGTAGTTTTTGGCTAAACGCCAGCCGCGCTCTTCCGCCACGATGCGGAAGAAACGATCCGGTTTTTGCAGCAGCAGGCCGCAACCGTCGCCGGTTTTACCATCGGCCAGGATGGCGCCACGGTGCTGCATACGGGCCAGTGCGTGAATAGCGGTACGCACTACCTTGTGGCTAGGTTCGCCTTCTATGTGGGCGATCAGGCCGAAACCACAGTTATCCTTCTCAAGGGATTTATCGTACAACATATCAGTGAACCTCCCCAGGCTCGTCGGGCTTCCCACTGAACTTTACCGTGGCGCACAGGCGCAGAAAGAGCATGGCGACGGGGTTAGCGTTTCATACGCGGACCTCGCATTCGCCCTCTTTTTCATCCTTTCGCGCAGGTAAACAAGTTTGAGGACTTGCTTCAGAGGGAATCTCAATTACTGCATAAATATGATGAGCAGGCCGCTCATCCAGAAAGCTTCCAGCGGATTTCCAACTTATCGGGAATTGGTACACAGGTCAAATGGCAATCTTATTTATACAAAAATGTGCTAAAGCGTAATTATCATTTTGTTTTTATTGGTTATTTGGCTAATTTTACAACCACTGAAAGCGCCAGGAAGGTGCAGGGGAGTGTGATCTGACTCACTATATGAAAGCGGTATTATTGATGCAGCGTGCTGAAATGCGGTTTTATGACAGAATAATAATCTGGCGCAGTCTTCGAACCCGCATAAAATCACTGTTTTTCAGTCCTGGCGCTATAAATGAAAAAAACCATCAGAACATAAGGAAAAGTAATTACGTGGCGGGTGAATGAAATCTCGGTAATCGTGATTATTTATTCAAATGGATAAAGGCCGTCCAGGGCGATTGATCCAGGTCATCGCCGACAGAGGCTAAAAATGGCAGGCTTGTCCCCTTTCTTCGGGACGGTCTATCAGATTATGCAGTTACAGAAATTAGTCAATATGTTTGGTGGGGATCTTTTGCAGCGGTACGGTCAAAAGGTGCATAAGCTGACGCTGCACGGCGGGTTTAGCTGCCCGAATCGCGACGGCACCATCGGGCGCGGAGGCTGCACCTTCTGTAACGTTGCGTCGTTTGCCGATGAAGCACAGCAACATAACTCTATCGCTGAACAGCTTGCTCATCAGGCCAGCCTGGTGAACCGTGCGAAGCAGTATCTGGCCTATTTTCAGGCTTACACCAGCACGTGGGCGGAGGTGCAGGTATTGCGATCGATGTATCAGCAGGCCGTCAGCCAGGCCAACATCGTTGGGCTGTGCGTGGGAACCCGCCCGGACTGCGTACCGGACGCGGTGCTGGACCTGCTCAGCGAGTACAAAGAACAAGGCTACGAGATCTGGCTGGAGCTGGGCTTGCAAACGGCACATGATAAAACGCTGCACCGTATCAACCGTGGCCATGATTTCGCCTGCTACCAGCGCACCACGCGGCTGGCACGCGAGCGCGGGCTGAAGGTCTGTTCACATCTGATTGTCGGTCTGCCCGGCGAAGGTCAACAGCATGCCCTTGAAACGCTGGAAAAAGTCGTTGAAACCGGCGTGGACGGCATCAAGCTTCATCCGCTGCATATCGTGAAGGGCAGCATTATGGCGAAAGCCTGGGAGGCCGGGCGGTTAAGCGGTATCGAGCTTGAGGACTATACGGTGACGGCGGGGGAGATGATTCGCCACACGCCGCCGGAGATTGTCTACCACCGCATCTCCGCCAGCGCCCGCCGTCCAACGCTTCTGGCACCGCTCTGGTGCGAGAACCGGTGGACGGGGATGGTGGAAATCGACCGCTATCTTCAGGAAAACGGCGTACAGGGTTCGGCGCTGGGCCGCCCGTGGGTTCCCCGCCTATCGACGGCGGCCGCCTAGCAGACTCCCCAGCATGCCGCGCACAATCTGATTGGTGACCTGCCGCGCGGCGCTTTTCGCCATAGTCTGTACCACGCCGTCGCGCTTGCCGCCGCGCGGTCCGGTTGTGCCAAACAAAATGTCTTTTAGCCCGCCGAGAATGCCGTCATCCACTGCGACTGACTGGCCCTTAGCGGGTGGAGCATCCTGCGATTCGGTGTTTGCCTGTACCCCTTTTTGCAGCATCTCGAACGCAGACTCCCGATCCACCTCGTCTTCATACTTGCCGTACACCGGGGAGTGATTAATCAGGCTGTTACGTTCATCGTCGGTAACCGGCCCCATGCGCGAGCAGGGCGCGATCACCATTGCGCGTTCCACCACGGACGGGCTGCCCTTGGCATCCAGGAACGAGATCAGTGCTTCACCGGTGCCCAGCGCCTGAATCGCGGCTTCGGTATCAAAGGCCGGATTGGCACGCATGGTTTGCGCGGCGGCTTTCACCGCTTTCTGATCCTTCGGCGTAAAGGCGCGCAGGGCGTGCTGCACGCGGTTACCCAGCTGGCCCAGCACATTGTCAGGAATATCCGACGGGTTTTGCGACACAAACCAGACGCCGACCCCTTTGGAGCGGATCAGGCGTATAACCTGTTCAATTTTATCCAGCAGTACCTGCGGCGCGTCGTTAAACAGCAGGTGTGCTTCGTCAAAGAAGAAGACCAGTTTGGGTTTTTCCAGATCGCCCGCTTCCGGTAACTGCTCGTACAGTTCGGAGAGCATCCACAGCAGGCTGGCGGCGTAAAGCTTTGGCATCTGGTAGAGCTTCTCTGAACTCAGAATGTTGATGATGCCTTTGCCGCTGCTGTCGGTGCGCATCCAGTCTTTAATATCCAGCATCGGCTCGCCGAAGAAGTGTTCGGCGCCCTGCTGCTCCAGCGTCAGTAGCCCACGCTGAATGGCACCGACAGAGGCGCTGCTGATATTGCCGTACTGGTTCTGGAAAGATTTGGCGTTATCGCCGATATACTGGGTAATGGCGCGCAGATCTTTGAAATCGAGCAGCAGCAGCCCCTGATCGTCGGCGATACGGAAGATAATATTCAGCACGCCGGACTGCACGTCGTTGAGGTTGAGCAGGCGGGCCAGCAGCAGCGGGCCGAGATCGGAAACGGTGGCGCGTACCGGGTGGCCTTTCTCACCGAAGATGTCCCAGACCACCACCGGGTTGCCGTGCGGCGTCCAGTCCGTAATGCCAATATTCTTCAGTCGTTCGAGCAGTTTTTCAGAAGCGGTACCCTCCTGAGCCACACCGGTTAAATCGCCCTTCACGTCAGCCATAAAGACCGGCACGCCAATCTCTGAAAGTGACTCCGCCAGCTTCTGAAGAGTGACTGTTTTCCCTGTGCCGGTGGCGCCGGTAATCAGACCGTGGCGGTTCGCCATCGCGGGCAGTAAATACAGCTCTTTTTCCAGCGTCCGGGCAATTAACAATGGTGTACTCATGATGCGCTTCCTCTCTTAGTCCTGGGTGGAGTATAGGCAACCTGACGGCAAAATGGTTGAGTAAATTGCTGACTTTGCGGCGCATTGTCCAGCGCGGACTATGCTTTTGCATACGGTTCATAAAATAGTGGAAAACAATGTCCAGATTCTTCTTTAACGATCGCAAACAGCTGGTCAACGACGCCATTGAAGGCATACTGCTTTCTGCGCCACATGCGAATCTCGTCAAACTTGATATCGATCCAGCTATCAGGGTTGTCGCCCGCGGCGACTGGGATAAAAGCCGCGTGGCGGTGATCTCCGGCGGTGGCTCCGGGCACGAACCGGCGCACGCCGGATTTGTCGGTAAAGGCATGCTGACGGCGGCAGTGTGTGGCGATCTGTTCGCCTCCCCGAGCGTGGATGCGGTGCTGAACGCTATTGTGGCGGTGACGGGCGATCGCGGCTGCCTGCTCATCGTCAAAAACTATACCGGTGACCGGCTTAACTTTGGCCTGGCGGCAGAAAAGGCCAAACGCTACGGCCTGAAGGTCGAGATGGTGATTGTGGCAGACGATATCGCGCTGCCCGACAACAAGCAGCCGCGCGGCATTGCCGGCACGGCGCTGGTGCACAAGATTGCGGGCTATGCAGCGGAGCACGGAAAATCGCTGAGCGAGGTGCGGGATATTGCGCAGCAGGCCTGCGATAACCTCTGGAGCCTGGGCGTTGCGATGCAAACCTGCAACCTGCCGGGCAGCGACGATGAAGAGGGGCGCATCAAGCAGGGCCATGTCGAGCTGGGGCTGGGGATCCACGGGGAGCCGGGTGCCTCGGTGGTTGATACGCAAAACAGCAAAGCGATTATCGACACGCTGGTGTCGCCGCTCAAAGCGCAGGCGGGCGAGGGGCGTTTCGCGGTGCTGATCAACAACCTCGGCGGCGTGTCCGCGCTGGAGATGGCTCTGCTCACCAAAGAGCTGGCACATTCAGCGCTGAAAGAGAATATTGCGTACCTGATTGGCCCTGCGCCGCTGGTGAGCGCGCTGGATATGAAGGGCTTTTCTCTGACGCTGCTAAAGCTCAACGATTACTTTGAAAAGGCGATTCACGCCGAGGTCGAGACGCTGGGCTGGCAGAAGCCTGTGGCGTTTGCCCCTCTGCGTACCGTTCCGCAAAGCGCTATTCACGATAGCGTGGAATATGCCGCGTCCGACAATCCGCAGGTGAAGGAGTCTGTTTCACAGGTGACGAAGACGCTCATACAGCTTGAAAACCGCCTGAATGCGCTGGATGCCAAAGTGGGCGATGGCGATACCGGCTCTACGTTTGCGCAAGGTGCACGGGATATTGCGCAGCGCCTGGAAGAAAACACTCTCCCGCTGAATGACGTGCCTAAGCTGCTGTTGCTGGTGGGGGAACGACTGGCCACGGTGATGGGCGGATCGAGCGGTGTACTCATGTCGATCTTCTTCACGGCGGCGGGGCAAAAGCTTCACGATGGACAGCCGCTACCTGAAGCATTGCTGAGCGGACTGGCGCAGATGAAGCAGTATGGCGGGGCAGATCTCGGCGATCGTACGCTGATCGATGCGCTGCAACCGGCGCTGGAAGCCTTGAAGAAAAAAGATCTTCAGGCGGCCGCGCAGGCTGCGCAGCAGGGGGCGGAGGCAACGGCGAAAATGGCGAAAGCCGGAGCAGGGCGCTCATCGTATGTGAATAAAGAGAATCTGGATGGGGTAATGGACCCGGGGGCGGTCGCGGTGGCGGAAGTGTTTAATACATTGGCGCAGTAGCAAAAGTAGGCCGGGTCAGGCGAAGCCGCCACCCGGCAAACTCACATCAGAAATCCGCTTTCAACACCACGCGATAACGGGCTTTGCCGTCGCGCACGTGCTGGATGGCTTCGTTAATTTTCGACATTGGATACAGCTCGGTGGTCGGCGTCACTTTGGTGCGGCCGGCAAACTTCATCAGCTTGCGCAGCTCGTATGGCGTACCGGTCGCGGAGCCTGACACGCTGCGATCCCCGCCGATCAGGGTAAAGGCCGGAACCGGCAGCGGCTTCATCACCGCACCCACGGTGTGGAAGTTACCGCCGTAGGCCAGCGCTTCAAAGTAAGGCTGCCAGTTGAGATCGACGTTCACGGTGTTGATGATCAGGTCAAACTGCCCAGCCAGCGCGTTCAGCGCGTCCGGATCGCGGCTGTTCACGACTTTGTCCGCGCCCATTGCCAGCACTTCTTTCTCCTTCGCCGGGTTCGAGCTAAACGCCGTCACTTCACAGCCCATCGCGTGCAGCAGCTTGATGGCGATATGGCCCAGACCGCCGATACCGATCACGCCCACGCGGCTGGTGGCGGTGACGTGGTGCATCAGCAGCGGTTTAAAGACGGTGATCCCGCCGCACAGCAGTGGACCAGCAGATTCAATATCAATGCTGTCCGGCAGCGGGATGACCCATTGCCAGTCGGCGCGCAGCTTATCGGCGAAACCGCCCTTGTTCAGGATGGTGGGCACTGCGCCTTCTAGGCAGTTGATCTGGTTGCCGCTGATACAGGCGTCGCAGTGGCCGCAGCTGCGTGCTGTCCAGCCAATGCCCACGCGCTGGCCAACCTTCAGCCCTTTGTCCTGCGCGGCGCTGCCGAGCGCGACGACGCGGCCAATCACTTCGTGCCCGGCAACCAGCGGATAGCTGGAGAAGCCCCATTCGTTGTCGATCATCGAGAGATCTGAGTGGCAGACCCCGCAGTAATCAACCTGTACTTCGACGTCTTCTGCTTTTAGTTCGCCCGCATCGTACTCGTACAGCTCAAGTTCTGCACCCGCCTGCGGTGCGGCGTAGCTTTTTATCTTCGACATCGTGTTTCCCCCGTTGTGGTGTGAACTGAGAGTGTAGAGCATTCAGTTTACAGCCGCTTAACAGAAGGGGGCAGGAACGAAACTTACAGACTTTTCAGCATTCTGACTTCGCAGTCGACGTGGCCCGTGCAGCCCAGCGGCGCATCGATATGCTCAAAGCCCAGATGTTCATACAGGCCGATGGCCTCTTTGAGGAAGGCGGTGGTTTCGAGGTAACAGCGTTTAAAACCCTGATTGCGCGCGTGCTCCAGGGCGACCAGCGCCAGCTTTTTCGCCAGACCCTGTCCACGAACCGACGGCAAGAAATACATTTTCTGCAGCTCACAGATATCCGGCTCGCTGCAGCTCAGCGGTGCAACACCGCCGCCGCCCACAACCTGGCCGTCCTGCTCAATGACCCAGTAGGCGTGGCCCGGCTGGCTGTACAGCTTAAACAGTTCGTCAAGATTCGGGTCGGCAACGGTGTAACCTTTATCCGCCGTCAGCCCAAACTCTGCAGAAACGGTGCGGATAACGGCGGCGATAGCCGGATTGTCCTGCTCAGTGATCCGACGCATCGTCGTCGCGACGGGGGTAATCACGCTCATAGCATTACTCATTACAAAAATTGACACACAGTTGCTGTTAATAGCACCGCAGAAAAGGGAGTGCAAGCGAGGAGTTTTCAGGAAGGTTACCCCTTACGCCCTGAAGCGTAAGGGGTAAAAGCATTACAGGGCCGCGATAACGGCCTGCTGCTCGATCAGTTTGGTCTTCGCATCGGCGAAGGCAACCAGACGCTCACGCTCTTTGGCAATGACAGCTTCCGGCGCGCGGGCAACAAAGCCTTCGTTCGCCAGCTTACTTTCGATTTTGCCAATTTCCACGTCGACCTTCGCCACTTCTTTCGCCAGACGCGCCAGCTCTGCGTCTTTGTCGACCAGGCCCGCCATCGGGATCAGCAGCTCCGCACCGTCGATAATTTTAGTCACGGAAACCGGACCCTTGTCATCGGCAGGCAGCACGGTGATGCTTTCCAGACGCGCCATGGTTTTCAGGAAGGTGTTGTTCTCGGTGACGCGACGAACGGCAGCGTCGCTGCAGCCGCGCAGCAGCAGCTCCAGTGGTTTACCCGGGGCGATGTTCATTTCGGCACGGATGTTACGTACCGCAACGATCGCCTGCTTCAGCCACTCGGTATCCGCTGACGCGGCTTCATCAACCTTAGCCGCATCGAATTCCGGGAACGGCTGCAGCATGATGGTATCGGCGCTGATGCCCGCAATGACCTTCACGCGCTGCCAGATGGTCTCGGTGATGAATGGAATAACCGGATGCGCCAGGCGCAGCAGGCCTTCCAGGACGGTAATCAGCGTGTTGCGCGTGCCGCGCAGCTCTGCTTCAGAACCGCCGTTCATGACCGGCTTCGCCAGCTCCAGATACCAGTCACAGAACTGGTTCCAGGTGAATTCATACAGAATGCCCGCTGCAATATCGAAGCGGTAGCTGTCCAGCGCCTCGCGGAAGGCTTTCACCGTCTGGTTAAATTCCGCCAGGATCCAGCGGTCCGCCAGAGACAGGGTCATCTCGCCGCCGTTGAAGCCGCAATCCTGATCTTCGGTGTTCATCAGCACGAAGCGGCTGGCGTTCCACAGCTTGTTACAGAAGTTACGGTAACCTTCCAGACGCTTCATGTCCCAGTTGATGTCGCGGCCGGTCGAGGCCAGCGCCGCCAGGGTGAAGCGCAGGGCGTCGGTACCGTGAGATTCGATCCCGTTCGGGAACTGCTTCTCGGTACGCTTGCGGATTTTCTCAGCCAGCTGCGGCTGCATCATGTTGCCGGTACGTTTTTCCAACAGGTCTTCCAGGGAGATCCCGTCAACCATGTCCAGCGGGTCAATCACGTTGCCCTTGGACTTGGACATCTTCTGCCCTTCGTCGTCGCGGATAAGGCCGGTCATGTAGACGGTATGGAACGGAACCTGCGGCTTGCCGTCTTCGTCTTTGATGAAGTGCATGGTCATCATGATCATGCGGGCAATCCAGAAGAAGATGATGTCGAAGCCGGACACCATTACGCTGGTAGGGTGGAACTGACGCAGCGCGTCGGTGTTTTCCGGCCAGCCGAGGGTAGAGAAGGTCCACAGCGCGGAGGAGAACCAGGTATCCAGAACGTCTTCATCCTGGCGCAGGGCCACGTCAGCGCTCAGGTTGTTTTCCTGACGCACTTCGTCTTCGCTACGGCCAACGTAGACGTTGCCTTCGTTGTCGTACCATGCCGGGATGCGGTGACCCCACCACAGCTGACGGGAGATACACCAGTCCTGAATGTCGCGCATCCAGGAGAAGTACATGTTTTCGTACTGCTTCGGCACGAACTGAATGCTGCCGTTCTCAACCGCTTCCACAGCCGGTTTTGCCAGCACGTCGGCACGGACGTACCACTGGTCGGTCAGCATTGGCTCAATAACCACGCCGCCACGGTCGCCGTACGGCACGGTCAGATCGTGAGGCTTAATCTCTTCCAGCAGGCCGAGGGCATCAACGGCGGCTACGATGGCTTTACGTGCGGCAAAGCGCTCCAGCTTCTGGAACTCCGCCGGGATCTCGCTGGAGTAAACGTCGGATTCGTTGCCTTTGGTGTCGTACACCTCTGCGCTTTCGCGGATATCGCCGTCGAAGGTCAGAATGTTGATCATCGGCAGGGCGTGACGACGACCCACTTCATAGTCGTTGAAGTCGTGCGCCGGGGTGATTTTCACGCAGCCGGTGCCTTTTTCCATGTCGGCGTGTTCGTCGCCCACAATCGGAATGCGGCGGTTCACCAGCGGCAGCACCACAAATTTGCCGATCAGATCTTTATAGCGCGGATCTTCCGGGTTAACGGCCACGCCGGTATCGCCCAGCAGGGTTTCCGGACGGGTGGTCGCCACCACCAGGTAATCTTTACCGTCTGCGGTTTTTGCGCCGTCGGCCAGCGGATAGCGGATGTGCCACATGGAGCCTTTAGACTCGCGGTTTTCCACTTCCAGGTCAGAAATTGCGGTGCGCAGTTTCGGGTCCCAGTTTACCAGGCGTTTGCCGCGGTAAATCAGGTCTTCTTTGTACAGACGGACGAACACTTCTTTTACGGCGTTGGACAGGCCTTCGTCCATGGTGAAGCGCTCGCGCTCCCAGTCCACGGAGTTGCCGAGACGGCGCATCTGACGGGTAATGGTGCCGCCGGATTCTGCCTTCCACTGCCAGATTTTGTCGATGAACGCATCGCGACCGTAGTCGTGACGAGTTTTACCTTCTTCAGCGGCAATTTTACGCTCAACCACCATCTGGGTCGCGATACCCGCGTGGTCAGTCCCCGCCTGCCACAGGGTGTTTTTGCCCTGCATGCGCTGGTAGCGGATCATGGTGTCCATGATGGTCTGCTGGAAAGCATGCCCCATATGCAAACTGCCGGTGACGTTCGGCGGCGGGATCATGATGCAGAAGGACTCTTTGCTTTCGTCGCCGTTAGGCTTGAAATAGCCCTGCTGTTCCCAGTGCTCGTAAAGCGGCTGTTCGATATCGCGTGGGTTATATGTCTTTTCCATTATTTCCAGGTTGCCGTATTCAGGTTAAAACCGGCCAGGCGGTACGCTTTATAGCGTTCGCGCGCCAGTTGTTTCAAGGATTCTTCGTAAGGGACAAAGTCTACCACTTCTGTGAAAGCGGTGGCAAAATCTGCAAAGTCTGTCCGCAGGCTAATGAGAATATCGCGCGCGCTGCTGTTGCGCTTTTGCGGCCAGGCAATTTCGACCGGTGCCCCGCCGCGTGGACCTTCGCCCGACAGGTTATGCGGAACAAAACTTTCCGGCGGGCGCGCCCATAGCGCTTCATCCAGGCGAATCGCCTGCTGCTCATCTTCACAGGCAATCAGTACGCGTTTACCTGCGCGCCAACGTTCTGCGGCAATTTCACACACCAGCTGTTCAACGGCGCTGAGGCCATCCTGATGGGTGTCGTTGTCCAGAAGGTAGAACGTTGCATTTTTCATATATGGGGCTTCTTGTGCTCACTTTAAATGCTTAAGCCGGGTGGCGGCTTCGCCTTACCCGGCCTACGGTTTACTGCCGTTTTGACTTACTCGTCGCCGTTAAAACCCGCACGATTAAGCAGGAACTGCGACAGCAGGGCCACCGGACGTCCGGTAGCGCCTTTGGCTTTACCGGAGCGCCATGCGGTCCCCGCGATATCCAGGTGCGCCCAGTTATATTTACGGGTGAAGCGCGCCAGGAAGCAGCCTGCGGTAATTGCTCCGCCAGGACGACCGCCGATGTTAGCCATGTCCGCAAAGTTAGACTCCAGCTGTTCCTGATACTCGTCACCCAGCGGCAGACGCCATGCGCGGTCACCGGCCTGCTCGGACGCACCGATAAGCTCGTGCGCCAGCGGGTTGTGGTTCGACATCAGGCCGGTGATGTGATGGCCCAGGGCAATCACGCAGGCACCGGTCAGGGTGGCCACGTCGATAACCGCTTCTGGCTCGAAGCGCTCAACGTAGGTCAACACGTCACAGAGTACCAGACGGCCTTCGGCGTCGGTATTGAGCACCTCAACGGTCTGGCCGGACATGGTGGTCAGGACGTCGCCCGGACGATACGCGCGACCGCCAGGCATGTTTTCGCAGCCTGCCAGCACGCCGATTACGTTGATGGGCAGCTGAAGCTCCGCAACCATGCGCATGACGCCGTAAACCGCCGCCGCGCCGCACATGTCGTACTTCATCTCGTCCATGCCTTCTGAAGGCTTGATGGAGATACCGCCGGAGTCAAAGGTCAGCCCTTTACCGACGAGCACGATCGGACGCGCGTCTTCAGACGGGTTGCCTTTGTATTCGATGACCGACATCAGGGATTCGTTCTGCGAGCCGTTACCCACCGCCAGATAAGAGTGCATCCCCAGCTCTTTCATCTGCTGTTCGCCGATGACGCGGGTGATGACGTTTTTGCTGTAGGAGTCAGCCAGCTGGCGCGCCTGAGAGGCGAGGTAGGCGGCGTTACAGATGTTTGGCGGCATGTTGCCGAGATCTTTTGCCGCTTTGATACCGGCGGCAATCGCCAGACCATGCTGGATGGCGCGCTCGCCGCTGGTCAGTTCGCGACGGGTTGGCACGTTAAAGACCATTTTGCGCAGCGGGCGACGCGGCTCGCTTTTGTTGGTCTTAAGCTGCTCGAAGCTGTAAAGGCTCTCTTTTGCCGTTTCGACGGCCTGACGCACTTTCCAGTAGGTGTTACGGCCTTTGACGTGCAGCTCGGTCAGGAAGCAGACGGCTTCCATTGAACCGGTGTCATTCAGCGTATTAATGGTTTTCTGAATAACCTGCTTATACTGACGTTCATCCAGCTCGCGCTCTTTGCCGCAGCCAATCAGCAGAATACGCTCTGACAGGACGTTCGGAACATGGTGCAGTAACAGCGTCTGCCCAGGTTTGCCTTCCAGTTCGCCACGGCGCAGCAGGGCGCTGATATAGCCGTCACTGATTTTATCGAGTTGCTCGGCGATCGGGGAGAGTCGGCGCGGTTCAAAGACGCCCACAACGATGCAGGCACTCCGCTGTTTCTCCGGGCTACCGCTTTTTACACTGAACTCCATGCACTACGCTCCTGAATCTTAAAGACAACGGCGGCTGCTACGGATAGAATTGAAACCTTTCGTAACTCATGTCCGCTGTTGTGGTGACTTCGTGTTAATCTTACGTTACTACGGTTTCGACACGTCAGAAAAAGTCCTGAAGCGTGAATCCGCCGGATGTTTTAATCTTAGCGACGATTTCGACGACTCAAGAGAATAAATGACGTTTAAGCCATGAAACAAGCGATTTTCCAGCAAAGAGACGGGTTTTTACGGGCGTATTTAAAGTGATAATCATAAGATATCTGGTGCGGGAGACGCTCAAAAGCCAACTGGCGATCCTCTTCATCCTGCTGCTGATTTTTTTCTGTCAGAAGCTGGTGAAGATCCTCGGTGCGGCCGTTGACGGCGAAATTCCAACGAATCTGGTGCTTTCCCTGCTTGGGCTGGGGATCCCGGAAATGGCGCAGCTTATTCTGCCGCTGAGTCTATTCCTCGGCCTGCTGATGACCCTCGGTAAGCTGTACACCGAGAGTGAAATTACGGTGATGCATGCCTGCGGCCTGAGTAAAGCTGTACTGGTGAAAGCGGCGATGATACTGGCGCTGTTCACGGGCATTGTTGCGGCGGTGAATGTGATGTGGGCGGGCCCTATGTCTTCCCGTCATCAGGACGAAGTGCTGGCCGAGGCGAAAGCAAACCCCGGCTTGGCGGCGCTCGCGCAGGGGCAGTTCCAGCAGGCGACTGACGGAAACTCCGTGCTGTTTATTGAGAGCGTTGACGGCAGTAAATTCAACGATGTATTTCTGGCGCAGCTGCGTCCTAAAGGTAACGCGCGTCCGTCAGTGGTGGTTGCCGATTCTGGCAAGCTTTCTCAGCGCAAAGACGGTTCTCAGGTCGTCACGCTGAATAAAGGCACCCGTTTCGAAGGCACCGCGATGCTGCGTGACTTCCGTATTACGGATTTCCAGAACTATCAGGCCATTATTGGTCATCAGGCGGTGGCGCTCGATCCGACGGATACCGAGCAAATGGATATGCGCACGCTGTGGAATACCGATACCGACAGAGCGCGGGCTGAGTTCCACTGGCGTATTACGCTCGTATTCACCGTGTTTATGATGGCACTGATTGTCGTGCCGCTGAGCGTGGTGAACCCGCGCCAGGGCCGCGTGCTCTCTATGCTGCCAGCGATGCTGCTTTACCTGATCTACTTCCTGCTGCAAACCTCGATTCGCTCTAACGGCGCGAAGGGTAAACTGGATCCGATGGTCTGGACGTGGTTCGTTAACAGCCTGTACATCTTACTGGCGCTGGGATTAAACCTGTGGGATACGGTGCCTGTGCGCCGCATACGTGCCCGATTCTCGCGTAAAGGAGCCATCTAATGCAGGCGTTTGGCGTTCTTGATCGCTATATCGGTAAAACCATTTTCACTACCATCATGATGACGTTGTTCATGCTGGTGTCGCTCTCCGGCATTATCAAATTTGTCGATCAGCTGAAAAAAGCCGGACAGGGCAGCTATGACGCGATGGGGGCGGGGATGTACACCCTGCTCAGCGTGCCAAAAGATGTGCAGATCTTCTTCCCGATGGCGGCTCTGCTGGGCGCGCTGCTGGGGCTGGGGATGCTGGCTCAGCGCAGCGAGCTGGTGGTGATGCAGGCCTCAGGCTTTACCCGTATGCAGGTTGCGCTGTCGGTAATGAAAACCGCAATCCCGCTGGTGCTGTTGACCATGGCGATTGGCGAGTGGGTGGCACCGCAGGGCGAGCAGATGGCGCGTAACTATCGTGCTCAGGCAATGTACGGTGGTTCACTGCTCTCGACTCAGCAAGGTTTATGGGCGAAAGACGGGAAAAACTTCGTCTACATCGAACGGGTAAAGGGTAATGATGAACTGGGCGGGGTGAGCATCTACGCGTTCAACGACCAGCGCCGTCTGGAGTCTGTCCGACACGCCTCTTCCGCGAAGTTTGACGCTGAACATAAGCAGTGGCGTTTGTCGCAGGTTGATGAATCTGACCTGACGGATCCAAAACAGATTACCGGGTCACAGACGGTGACCGGCACCTGGAAGACCAACCTCACGCCGGATAAGCTCGGGGTTGTTGCGCTGGATCCTGACGCGCTCTCTATCAGCGGCTTGCACAACTATGTGAAGTACCTGAAGTCGAGCGGGCAGGATGCCGGACGCTATCAGCTCAACATGTGGAGCAAAATCTTCCAGCCGATGTCCGTGGCGGTGATGATGCTGATGGCGCTGTCGTTTATCTTCGGCCCGCTGCGTAGCGTGCCGATGGGCGTGCGCGTCGTGACCGGTATTAGCTTCGGCTTTGTCTTCTATGTACTCGATCAGATCTTCGGTCCGCTGACGCTGGTTTATGGCATCCCGCCGATTATCGGTGCGCTGCTGCCGAGCGCCAGCTTCTTCCTGATCAGCCTCTGGCTGCTGCTGAAACGCTCCTGATTGACCTCTCCTCGCTTCCGGTGAAACGGAGGCGAGGCTAATCTCCTGTTTCACCCCGCACTTTTTCTCACAACCTTCAACGTCCCGCCTCGAATTTGAGTATTATTGAGCGATAAAGTCGTGAAGGGATCCTCTATGAAGCAAATTCGAATGCTAGCCCAGTACTACGTCGACCTGATGATGAAGCTTGGGCTGGTGCGTTTCTCCATGCTGCTGGCGCTGGCGCTGGTCGTTCTGGCGATTGTCGTGCAGATGGCCGTTACGATGGTTCTGCATGGTCAGGTCGAGAGTATCGACGTTATCCGCTCTATCTTCTTCGGCCTGCTCATTACCCCGTGGGCGGTCTATTTCCTTTCCGTGGTGGTCGAACAGCTTGAGGAGTCCCGTCAGCGCTTATCAAAACTGGTCGATAAGCTGGAGGAGATGCGCGAGCGCGACCTGAAGCTCAACGTTCAGCTTAAAGACAACATTGCTCAGTTGAATCAGGAAATTTCAGATCGTGAGAAGGCGGAGGCAGAGCGTCAGGCCACGCTGGAACAGCTGAAAATCGAAATGAAAGAGCGCGAGGTGACGCAGATCCAGCTTGAGCAGCAATCCTCCTTCCTGCGTTCGTTCCTGGACGCTTCACCGGATCTGGTATTCTACCGTAACGAAGATAAAGAATTTTCAGGCTGTAACCGCGCGATGGAGCTCCTGACCGGGAAAAGCGAGAAGCAGCTGATTCACCTCAAGCCGCAGGACGTTTACTCCGAAGAGGCGGCCGCCAAGGTCATGGAGACGGATGAAAAAGTGTTCCGCCATAACGTCTCGCTGACCTACGAACAGTGGCTGGATTACCCGGACGGGCGCAAAGCCTGCTTTGAGATCCGTAAGGTGCCGTACTATGACCGCGTCGGGAAGCGCCACGGCCTGATGGGCTTCGGCCGTGATATTACCGAGCGTAAGCGCTATCAGGATGCGCTGGAGCGCGCCAGCCGCGACAAGACCACCTTCATCTCCACCATCAGCCATGAGCTTCGTACCCCGCTTAACGGCATTGTGGGGCTGAGCCGTATTCTGCTGGATACCGACCTGACCGCAGAACAGGAAAAATACCTCAAAACGATTCATGTCTCGGCGGTCACGCTGGGTAATATCTTCAACGATATTATTGACATGGATAAAATGGAGCGCCGAAAGGTTCAGCTTGATAACCAGCCGGTTGATTTCACCAGCTTCCTTGCCGATCTGGAAAACTTGTCTGGTCTGCAGGCCCAGCAGAAGGGGCTGAATTTTGTCATGGATCCCACCCTGCCGCTGCCGCATAAAGTGATTACCGACGGCACGCGCCTGCGTCAGATCCTGTGGAATCTCATCAGCAACGCGGTGAAATTTACCCAGAAGGGGCAGGTGGCGGTGCGTATTCGCTATGACGACGGGGACATGCTGCATTTCGAGGTAGAGGACTCCGGGATTGGTATTCCGCAGGAGGAGCAGGACAAGATTTTCGCGATGTACTACCAGGTGAAGGACAGCAACGGTGGAAAACCGGCCACTGGTACCGGAATCGGCCTGGCGGTGTCTAAGCGGCTGGCGAAGAGCATGGGTGGTGACATCACCGTTGCCAGCCAGGCGGGCAAAGGGTCAACCTTCACGCTGACGGTGCATGCGCCGGCGGTGGCGGAAGAGGTAGAGGATACCTTTGAAAATGACGATATGCCGCTGCCTGCGCTGCACGTCCTGCTGGTGGAGGATATTGAGCTTAACGTGATTGTAGCGCGCTCGGTGCTGGAAAAACTGGGCAACAGCGTGGATGTCGCGATGACCGGTAAAGCCGCGCTGGAGATGTTTACACCGGGTGAATATGACCTCGTTCTGCTGGATATTCAGTTGCCGGATATGACCGGGCTGGATATCTCGCGTGAACTGACGCGTCAGTACGCGGCTGATGAACTGCCGCCGCTGGTGGCGCTGACGGCAAACGTGCTGAAAGATAAAAAAGAGTATCTCGACGCCGGTATGGACGATGTACTCAGCAAGCCTCTGGCGGTGCCTGCTCTGACCGCCATGATCAAGAAGTTCTGGGATACCCACGATGAAGAGGAGAGCACCATGACGTCTGTTGATAGCGCAAAAGCCCAAACGATACTCGATACCGCGATGCTGGAGCAGTATATCGATCTGGTCGGCCCGAAACTGATTACCGACGGCCTGGCGGTGTTTGAAAAAATGATGCCGGGTTATCTGAGCGTGCTGGAGTCAAACCTGACGGCGCGTGACCAGAAGGGCATCGTGGAAGAAGGGCATAAAATCAAAGGCGCAGCCGGCTCGGTCGGGTTACGCCACCTGCAGCAGTTGGGTCAACAGATTCAGTCGCCTGATTTACCAGCTTGGGAAGATAACGTTGGTGATTGGGTTGAAGAGATGAAACAAGAGTGGCAGAACGATGTTGCGGTGCTTAAAGCCTGGGTGGATGCCAGAAAAAAATGACCCCGGCTAGACCGGGGTGCGCGAATACTGCGCCAACACCAGGGAAATCGTGGCTGCGCCTGTTTTTTAAAGTAATTTTCTAATGGGCGCCGCCGTAAAAATTTAGGCCGCACGCAGATAAGATAGCAAATCTTAAATGGTTTGTTACATGAATCAGTGAAATGTGTGAAGCATAGCGTTTTAATCAAAATTATTAATGTGCTTCAGCGAGTTGCAAAGAAGGATCGTCAAGATGAAAAAAATTGGTGTTGTCCTGAGCGGATGCGGTGTTTTTGATGGTTCAGAAATACATGAAGCCGTAATCACGCTGCTGGCCCTGACAAAACAGGGAGCAGAGGTTATCTGTTTTGCGCCCGACAAAAATCAGTCGGATGTGATTAACCATCTGACCGGCGAGCCGATGGCCGAAACGCGTAACGTGCTGATTGAAGCCGCGCGTATTGCCCGGGGAGAGATTCATCCGCTGGCGCAGGCAGATGCCGCTGAACTGGATGCGCTCATTGTGCCGGGCGGCTTCGGCGCCGCGAAAAATCTCAGCACCTTTGCTGCCGAGGGTGCCGCATGCACGGTGGACCCTGATCTCAAAGCGCTGACGCTGGCGATGCATGCCGCGGGCAAGCCGCTGGGCTTTATCTGTATTGCACCGGCCATGCTGCCAAATATTTTCGATTTTCCGTTACGGCTGACGATCGGAACCGATATTGATACCGCAGAGGTCGTCGAGGATATGGGGGGTGAACACGTTCCGTGCCCGGTCGATGACATTGTGGTGGATGAAGACAACAAAGTTGTCACCACGCCCGCGTATATGCTGGCGAAGAATATTGCGGAAGCCGCCGTGGGCATTGAAAAGCTGGTCGCCCGGGTGCTGGTGCTGACGGAATGAGGCGTCAGTCTTCCGCAGGCGCATGGTTGAAACGCCTTCTTTTACGCATCGTTCTCGTCCTGGCGGTGTTCTGGGGGGGCGGCCTGGCCGTGTTCAGCATTTTGCCGGTACCGTTTTCAGCGGTCATGGTTGAGCGCCAGCTTAGCGCGTGGTTCTCCGGTGATTTCGGCTATGTTGCCCATTCTGACTGGGTGAGCATGGATGAAATTTCTCCGTTCATGGGGCTGGCGGTTATCGCGGCGGAAGATCAAAAATTCCCGGAGCACTGGGGGTTCGATGTGGCCGCGATCGAAAAGGCGCTGGCCCATAACGAACGTCACGAAAACCGCGTGCGCGGTGCGTCAACGCTGTCGCAGCAGACGGCTAAAAACCTGTTCCTGTGGGATGGCCGAAGCTGGGTGCGAAAAGGGCTGGAAGCGGGCCTGACCCTGGGAATGGAAACGGTCTGGAGCAAAAAGCGTATTCTGACCGTTTACCTTAATATCGCCGAGTTCGGCGACGGGGTATTTGGTGTCGAAGCTGCATCACAACGCTATTTTAATAAACCTGCCAGCAGGCTGAGCATGTCGGAAGCGGCGCTGCTCGCGGCTGTTCTGCCTAATCCTGTCCGCTTCAAGGCCAGCGCCCCGTCAGGGTATGTGCGAAGCCGTCAGGCGTGGATCATGCGCCAGATGCGCCAGCTGGGTGGGGAAGGGTTTATGGAGAGAAATGCGTTAATGTAGGGCGGGTAAGCGCAGCGCCACCCGCCAGAATAGCAGGCCTAATCTTCGTCGAACCCGGCGTTAAACAGCGCAACTACCGCTGCCAGAGCTTCCTCTTCCTGAGGACCGGTGGCTTCAACCTCAATCTGACGCCCTTTGGCGGAGTCCAGCATCAGCAGCGCAATCACGCTGTTGGCTTCCGCTTCGGTGCCTTCGTCATTACGCAGCAGCACTTCTGCATCGAAACCCTGCATCAGCTCAAACAGCTTCATCGCCGGGCGTGCATGCATGCCCAGCTTATTGGTGATCTCAACGGTTTGTTTTACGGTCATGTTTTACGTTTTTCCAGCGTGCGATGACGGGACTGAACGTTCTTACCGCGCGAGCGGAAATAGTCGGCCAGCTGTTCGGCGATGTAGACCGAACGATGTTTACCGCCGGTACAGCCAATCGCCACCGTCAGGTAGCTACGATTGTTTGTCTCCAGCATAGGTAACCATAGCTCAAGGTAGCTTCGCGTCTGGTAGATAAAATTGTGAACTTCTGTGTGTCGGTCAAGGAACGCCGCCACGGGCTTATCCAGGCCGGTCATTGGACGCAGTTTGGGATCCCAGTGCGGGTTCGGCAGGAAGCGCACGTCGAAAACATAGTCCGCATCAATCGGAATACCGTGCTTAAAGCCGAAGGATTCGAACACCATCGTCAGCTCGCGCTCGCGTTTACCCAGCAGCCGGGTTCGCAGCATTTCCGCCAGCTCGTGAACGGACATCTCTGAGGTGTCGACAATCAGATCGGCACGTGAGCGCAGCGGCTCAAGCAGATCGCTCTCTTCGTCGATGGCGCTCTCCAGCGAGAGATTCTTGCTGGAAAGCGGGTGCAGACGACGGGTGTCGCTGTAGCGGCGGATCAGGGTATTGCGGTCGGCATCAAGGAACAGCAGCTGAGGCGAGAACGCGTCAGGCAGGTTACTCATTGCCTGTTCGAAGATCTCTGGCGATTCCGGCATGTTACGAACGTCGATACTGACGGCGGCGGAGGTTTGTCTCTCCGCTAACGTGCGTGCCAGATCGGGCAATAACACGACCGGCAGGTTATCGACGCAGTAAAAACCCATGTCTTCCAGCGCGCGCAGGGCAACGGATTTCCCCGACCCTGAACGACCGCTGACAATCATCAGCACCATGTTCCGTTTCTCCTCAGGACAACAGATGTGAAGGCCATCACCTGGTTATGCGTCATCCTGATTGCCTTCTGCTTCAGTGATAATTTGATAAAGCTCTTCATCACTTTGGGCTGAGCGCAGTCGACGGCAGATGGTTTTATCCGCCAGACGTTTAGCAACCAGCGAAAGCGTATGCAGGTGGGTCTTGGTCTGGTCGGCAGGCACCAACAGCGCGAAGAGGAGATCGACGGGCTGGTTATCAATGGCGTCAAAAGCGATTGGGGTTTCCAGTTGCACAAACACACCGACGGCACGCAGGGTGTCCTCTTCCAGCTTGCCGTGCGGGATCGCGATGCCGTTGCCGATACCGGTACTGCCCATCTTTTCACGGGTCAGAATGGCTTCGAACACCACCTGCGGCGGCAGGCCCAGCTGTTTTGCAGCCAATTCACTGATGATCTCCAGCGCACGTTTTTTGCTCTGGCAGTGAACGGCACTGCGGGTACATTCCTGGTTAAGGACATTGCTCAGTTGAAGAGCGGAATCGTTGTTCATCATAATTTCACCTAAGCGCTAACTGTACAAATGGCCCGTTGTGTTTCACAACAGGCCGTCCTGCACCCGTTAACTGCCCGGACAATTAGTGTTGTTTCAGTTTATCTTTATGTTTATTGAGCTGTCGCGCAAGCTTGTCAATCAAGCCGTCGATAGCCGCGTACATGTCTTGCCCTTCCGCACTGGCATGGAGTTCACCCCCGTTAACATGCAGGGTTGCATCCGAGATATGAGTCACTTTCTCCACTTTTAACACAACGTAGACCTGATTGATCCTTTCGAAATACTGCTCGAGTTTCGCGAACTTAGCGTTCACGAAGTCACGTAAAGCCTCAGTAATCTCGACGTTATGTCCTGTGATATTGAGCTGCATAGTGTCTTCCTTATCGGTTGTGTCAGACCAGCTGTTTACGCTGGTTAGACGGCGGAATGGATAAAGACTCTCGATACTTCGCAACAGTACGACGTGCCACCATAATACCCTGATCGGACAGCATGGTGGTCAACTTACTGTCACTTAGTGGCTTCGCGGGGTTCTCCGCGGCGATCAACTTCTTCACCAGGGCGCGAATCGCCGTTGAGGAGGCTTCGCCGCCACCCTCGGTGTTCACGTGGCTGGAGAAGAAATACTTAAGCTCAAAAATACCGCGCGGACTGTGCAGATACTTCTGCGTAGTAACGCGGGAAATAGTGGATTCATGCATCTCAACGGCCTGGGCGATATCCGCCAGCACCATCGGCTTCATATACTCTTCGCCCTGCTCAAAGAAGGCCTGCTGCTGTTCGACGATGCAGCGGCTCACGCGAAGCAGGGTATCATTCCGGCTCTCCAGGCTCTTGATCAACCATCGCGCTTCCTGAAGATTGCTGCGAATATATTGATTGTCGGAGTCGTTGCGCGCGCTGGTACACATGGAGGCGTACTGCTGGTTGATTTGCAGGCGAGGGATGCTGTCAGAGTTCAGTTCAACGACCCAGCGGTCATTGTGTTTTCTGACCAGCACGTCCGGGATAACGTACTCGGGTTCGCTGGTCTGGATCGACTGACCGGGACGCGGATCGAGGGACTGGATCAGATTTACCGCCTCTTTCAGCACCTCTTCCTTCAGGCGCGTCACGCGCATCAGGGTGCGGAAATCGTGGTTAGCCAGAAGATCCAGATGATCGCTGATGATTAAGCGTGCCTCGTCGAGCCACGGCGTCTCTTTGCTGAACTGAGAAAGCTGGATCAGCAGACAGTCACGCAGGTCCTTCGCGGCCACCCCGACCGGATCGAAGCGCTGAATGCGTTTCAGTACCGCTTCAATCTCCTCAATCTCAATCTCTTCATCGCCCATGCTTTCCAGAATGTCGTCCAGCGTGACGGTCAAATAACCGGTGTCATCAACGGCGTCGACAATCGACGTGGCAATAGCGCGGTCGGTATCGGAGAAGGGGGTAAGCTCTACCTGCCACATCAGGTAATCCTGCAGCGACTGGGTGGTTTCGCCCTGGTAGACCGGTAGCTCGTCGTCCTGGTAGTCTGCACGCGTGCCGGAAGGGGTCCCGGCGGTATAGATTTCATCCCAGCTGGCATCCAGCGGAAGCTCGTCCGGCATCTCTTTTTGTTCGAGTGCATCCGCGGTGTCGAGCGCTTCTGTGTCCTGTGACTGCTGGGTATCTACCTCGTCATGAAGATCGGCTTGCTCCAGCAGGGGATTGCTGTCCAGCGCCTGCTGGAGCTCCTGCTGGAGTTCTAAGGTGGACAGTTGCAACAGACGAATTGCCTGCTGTAACTGCGGCGTCATCGCCAGCTGTTGGCTGAGCCTTAATTGCAAACCTTGCTTCATGTTCAGAGCATTTTTCTCCGGTTCGGCGTTACGTTACCTCTACCCTATCAGAGTCTGAAGTCTTCCCCAAGATAGACGCGCTTAACATGATCGTCTTCGAGGATCTGCTGCGGCGTACCGTGAGCGATCAGATTGCCCTGGCTCACGATATACGCACGTTCACATACCGCCAGCGTTTCACGAACGTTGTGGTCGGTGATCAGCACGCCAAGTCCGCTGTCACGCAGATGCTCGATAATGCGTTTAATGTCGATAACGGAGATCGGGTCAACGCCCGCAAACGGTTCATCCAGAAGGATAAACTTCGGATTGGCGGCCAGCGCGCGCGCAATCTCAACACGACGGCGTTCCCCCCCGGACAAGGCCTGGCCCAGGCTGTCGCGCAGGTGTTCGATATGAAACTCTTCCATCAGCTCGTTGGCGCGATCCTGACGCTGTTCGTTGGTCAGGTCGTCGCGAATTTGCAGGACTGCCATCAGGTTATCAAAGACGCTCAGACGACGGAAAATAGAGGCTTCCTGCGGCAGATAGCCGATGCCACGGCGCGCGCGCGCGTGCAGCGGCAGCAGGCTGATATCTTCATCGTCAATAATAATGTTGCCGGCATCGCGCGGCACAATGCCAACCACCATGTAGAAGGTGGTGGTTTTACCCGCACCGTTCGGGCCAAGCAGGCCCACAATTTCGCCGGAGTTGACGGTCAGACTGACATCTTCTACGACACGGCGGCCCTTATAGGCCTTCGCGAGATTTTTTGCAGTTAATGTTGCCATAGCGAATTAGTTACTCTTCTTCTGTGCCGGGGCCTGGCCCTTGCCTTTGTCCTGCAGCTGCGACGGAACCAGCACGGTGGTTACGCGTTTGCCTTTCTCGCTGGAGGCCTGCATTTTTTGCTCTTTCACCAGATAGGTAATCTGGTCACCGGTAATATTGCTGTCCAGCTGTTCCAGATACGCGTTTCCGGTCAGGATGACCAGGTCCTTCGCCAGCTCATAGTGCATATGCGAGGCGTGGCCCTTCACCGGCTTGCCGTTGTCCTGCATCTGGTAGAAGGTGGCCGGGTTGCCGTAACCATCAATGATCTCTTTGCCCTGCTCGCCGCCCGGACGGGTAACGACCACTTTATCGGCGTTAATTTTGATGGTCCCCTGAGTCATGACGACGTTACCCGTGAAGGTGACGACGTTACCCTGCATATCGAGAGACTGAGTGTCGGACTCGATATGGATCGGCTGGTCGGTATCGCCCGTTACAGCAAGCGCGGGGAGACTGGCCGCCAGCATCGCGCTGGCGATAATTACTTTAAGGCTGAGTTTGTTTGTTTTGAATTTCATAGGAGGTTCTAACCTTTTCAATCAGCTCGGCGTTCTTGCTGCGTAAGTTCCCGCGCATTCTTAAACCGCTGGAATTAAATGTTGTGCCATACAGTGTGACCAGATCCTGCGACGTCACGTCCTGGGTTACCAGGTTGATCTGGGCATTATCCGTCGTAATTTTTCGCAGTTGCGAGTCAGCGGTCAGGGCGTTGACTTCAACGTGGCCATACAGATAAAGCATACGATCATTTGTCAGTTTGGCCCGATCTGACTTAATTGACCACGTCGGCACTTTGTCTTTATCGAAAGTGGTCATGACAGGTTGGGTAAACCACGAAACGCCGTCATCGGAAAAGTATTCAACGTGCTGGGCAATCAAGCGATAATTCAGCGCACCTTCCGGGCTATAGACCACGGTGTCACTGTGATCGCTTTTATAGGTTGGATCGTTATTGTTGACGACTTCCGTTTGCGTATCGTCGCGATCGGCAAGGTTCACGCCAATCAATACCAGTGCGACAAGCGAAAGCAGAATGATAACCCAACGTCTGGTTTTACTCATATCGATTGCCCTTTGGCTTCATCAAGCTTGCCCTGCGCCAGCAGAAGCAGATCGCAGACTTCACGGACGGCACCCCGGCCACCGTTGATGTGGGTAACGTAGTCAGCGCGCGGGATCAACAGCGGATGAGCATCAGCAACCGCGATGCTGAGACCGACTTCAGCCATCACCGGCCAGTCAATCAGGTCGTCCCCGACGTAGGCCACGTTTTCCGGTGCGATAGCCAGTTTACCCAGTAAATCATTGAACGCTGCCATCTTATCGGATTGACCCTGGTAAAGATGGGTAATGCCTAAGGTTTCACAGCGGTCTTCTACCAGTTTAGCTTTTCGTCCGGTGATGATAGCAACCTCAATACCCGAGGTGAGCGCACAGCGGATACCGTAGCCGTCGCGAACGTTAAACGCTTTCAGCTCTTCACCATTATTGCCCATGTAAATCAGGCCATCGGAAAGTACGCCATCCACATCCAGAATGAGCAGACGAATATTTTCCGCCTTTGCCATCATCTGGGTACTGACCGGACCATAACAGGTTGCAAGGGATGCACCCGCATTACTCATTGTCTTATCCTTTATTACACTACGCCAGCGCGCAGCAGATCATGCATATGTACCACACCCAGCAACTGGTCGCCATCGGCAACCATAACGGAGGTGATATGGCGGGACTGCATCAGGTTCAGCACATCCACGGCCAGCGTTCCCGGACGCACGCGAATGCCGCCGGGCGTCATCACATCGGCAATGCCGAGCGTGCGGACATCTACACCCATGTCGAACACGCGACGCAGGTCGCCATCGGTGAAGATCCCCTGAATTTTCATCAGATCGTCGCACACGACCGTCATACCCAGATTCTTACGGGTTATTTCCAGCAGCGCATCACGCAGGGAGGCTTCTTTGCTGACGTGAGGGATCTCATCCCCGGTGTGCATAATATCGTTTACCCGCAGCAGCAGCTTGCGCCCCAGCGCGCCGCCCGGATGGGAGAGCGCGAAATCTTCCGGCGTAAAACCGCGGGCTTCAAGCAGCGCGACGGCAAGCGCATCACCCATGACCAGCGCGGCGGTGGTGCTGGATGTTGGCGCCAGGCCGAGCGGGCAGGCCTCTTTCGGTACTTTAACGCACAGATGAATATCGGCTGCACGCGCCATGCTACTTTCCGGACGGCTGGTCATGCAAATCAGCGGCACCTGCAGACGCTTCAGTACGGGGATCAATGCCAGAATTTCATTGGATTCACCGGAGTTGGACAGCGCGATAACGACATCCTGCGGCGTGACCATCCCCAGGTCGCCGTGCGCGGCTTCCCCCGGGTGTACAAAGAAGGACGAGGTTCCGGTGCTGGCAAACGTTGCCGCCATTTTGCGCCCAATGTGGCCGGACTTGCCCATCCCCATCACCACGACTTTCCCGGCACAGTAGAATATCTTCTCACATGCCAGACTAAAATCCTGATTAATGTACTGATCTAACTGCGCCAGACCTTCACGTTCAATCTCCAGAACCTCTTTGCCTGCTTTCTGAAAGTCAAAACCCGGCTGCAATTCTATTTGCGACATAATGCGTTTCCGTTTACCCAGAGAGAAGAGGCGAGAGCCAGTACAGCATCGCCATCCATACGATAAATCCACCCGTCAGCAGCGCGCCTGCGCCTTTGCCGATCTGGCGTTGCCGCCGCCAGCAGAGCAGGGCAAATATCACGCTGACCAGCAACATCACCCCGTAATCGCGTGAAAACGCCATAGGATTAAACGGCCCCGGCGTAATCAGAGCCGGCAGGCCCATGACAATCGCGATATTAAATATGTTGGAGCCGATGATATTACCAATGGCGATGTCATCTTCCCCTTTACGTGCCCCCGCAATGGCGGTGGCCAGCTCCGGCAGGCTGGTGCCGATAGCAATAACCGTCAGGCCAATCGTCAGTTCGCTCATGGCGAAATAGTTCGCCAGTACCGTCGCGTTATCCACGACCATGCGCGTTGCCATCGGCATGATGATCAGCGCAACGCCAAGCCAGAGGAGGGCGACCGGCAGCGTGCCTTCCCGCGGGAGTTCGGCAACCTGTTCACGCGTCAGGCTATCCTGACCCTGTTTTTCCGCCTGGCGGGCAATCTTAACACTATACAGTAACCAGATGACGGCCAGCGCCAGCAGGAAAATGCCGTCGCTATAGCTCAGTACGCCATCATAAAATACGCACCCTGCCAGCAGGCTTACGACTAACATTAGCGGCAATTCACGGCGCAGAACATCAGAATGCACGCGAAATGGATGGAGCAGTGCCGCAAGGCCTAAAATCAGTAATATATTGACGATGTTAGAGCCAATCGCGGTGCCAATTGCCAGGTCTAACTGACCATGCAACGACGCCGAGACGGAGACGATGATTTCAGGAAGTGACGTGCCAACGCTGACCACGGTCATCCCGATGACTACAGGCGGTACACCCGTCAGGCGACACAGGATAGATGCAGCAAAGACTAAACGGTCAGCACTGTAGACCACTAACAGTAAACCAATGATTAACAGTGCTGTTGCTAAAAGCATCAAAAGTCCTTTCTTCAGGTATACTTGTCGGTCCATCGCGCGGGAATGGCTGGACTGCATACGGTCTGAGGCGTAACGAATTCCTAATTTTGACTTTATGCGCCGGAAAAGTAAAACAAATGCCAGCTTTCGCTAACCTCAACGGCTAATATTCTGTAAAAATGCGGGGTTAAGGGCTGATTCAGGCTGCACGTCTTAACGTGAGCAGGGTAAGAAAGGAACTATAAATGAGCCAAACGATGGCGAATATCGTCGATGTCCGCGGTGTGAGTTTTTCTCGCGGCAATCGACTGATATTCGATGATATTTCGTTGACCGTACCGCGTGGCAAAATCACCGCCATCATGGGGCCGTCCGGGATCGGTAAAACGACCCTCCTGCGCCTTATTGGTGGTCAGATCCCACCGGATAGCGGTGAAATCCTCTTCGATGGCGAAAACGTCCCGGAGATGTCGCGCTCGCGCCTGTATACTGTCCGCAAACGTATGAGTATGCTCTTTCAGTCGGGGGCGTTGTTCACCGACATGAACGTCTTTGATAACGTGGCCTATCCGCTGCGTGAGCATACCAGCCTGCCGCCTGAGCTGCTGAAAAGCACGGTGATGATGAAGCTTGAAGCTGTGGGGTTGCGGGGAGCCGCGAAGCTAATGCCTTCGGAGCTGTCCGGCGGGATGGCGCGCCGCGCCGCGCTGGCGCGAGCCATTGCATTAGAGCCCGATTTAATCATGTTCGACGAACCGTTCGTCGGGCAGGATCCCATCACGATGGGCGTGCTGGTAAAGCTCATCTCTGAACTGAACAGCGCGCTCGGCGTCACCTGTATCGTGGTGTCTCACGATGTACCGGAAGTGTTGAGCATTGCCGATTACGCCTATATCGTGGCGGACAAAAAGATCGTTGCACACGGCAGCGCCCAGGCGCTGCAGGAAAATTGCGATCCGCGCGTGCGGCAGTTCCTCGACGGTATTGCTGACGGACCCGTACCGTTCCGCTACCCGGCGGGCGATTATCGTGACGATTTACTGGGAATAGGGAGTTAAGCCACTCATGCTGTTAAATGCGTTGGCCGCTCTCGGACACCGTGGCATAAAAACCATCAGGACGTTCGGGCGTGCCGGATTGATGTTATTCAACGCGCTGGTCGGCAAGCCGGAGTTTAGTAAGCACGCCCCTCTGCTGGTGCGTCAGCTTTATAATGTCGGCGTGCTGTCGATGCTCATCATTATTGTTTCCGGTCTGTTTATCGGCATGGTGCTGGGGCTGCAGGGCTACCTTGTTCTGACAACCTACAGTGCGGAAACCAGCCTCGGAATGCTGGTGGCGCTTTCGCTGCTGCGCGAATTGGGTCCGGTTGTGGCGGCACTGCTGTTTGCCGGACGCGCTGGGTCGGCATTAACGGCTGAGATTGGCCTGATGCGTGCGACCGAGCAGCTCTCCAGCATGGAGATGATGGCGGTCGATCCGCTGCGTCGCGTGATCTCGCCGCGTTTCTGGGCGGGGGTGATCTCGCTCCCGCTACTGACTATTCTGTTTGTCGCCGTGGGGATCTGGGGCGGTTCGCTGGTTGGGGTCCACTGGAAAGGCATCGATGCCGGCTTCTTCTGGTCCGCGATGCAGGACGCCATAGACCTGCGAATGGATCTGGTTAACTGCCTGATTAAAAGCGTGGTGTTTGCCATTACGGTCACCTGGATTGCATTGTTCAATGGTTACGATGCTATCCCGACGTCGGCGGGCATTAGCCGTGCAACTACACGTACTGTCGTACATTCGTCGCTGGCCGTACTGGGCCTGGATTTTGTGCTCACCGCACTGATGTTTGGGAATTGAGTTCATGCAAACGAGAAAAAATGAAATTTGGGTCGGCGTTTTCCTGCTGCTGGCGCTGCTGGCGGCGCTGTTTATCTGCCTGAGAGCGGCAGATATTACGTCTGTGCGCACCGAGCCGACGTATCGCATCTATGCCACGTTCGATAACATCGGCGGGCTGAAGGCGCGTTCACCGGTCCGCATTGGCGGCGTGGTGATCGGCCGCGTATCTGACATTACGCTCGATGAGAAAACGTATCTGCCGCGCGTTGCGATGGATATCGAAGAACGTTACAACCACATTCCGGACACCAGCTCCCTTTCTATCCGTACTTCCGGCCTGCTGGGTGAACAATATCTGGCACTTAACGTCGGCTTTGAAGATCCCGAGCTGGGAACGACTATCCTTAAAGACGGTAGCGTTATCCAGGATACGAAGTCCGCGATGGTGCTGGAGGACATGATTGGTCAGTTCCTTTACAACAGTAAAGGGGATGATAAAAAGTCTGACGATGTCCCTGCGCAGAGTGAAGACCATACCAACGTTGCGCCGACCCCTGGTGCTGCGAATTAATTCAGGAGAAGTCATTCATGTTTAAACGACTGTTAATGGTTGCCATGCTGGTCATTGCCCCTCTCACTGCGGCACATGCTGCGGATCAGAGCAACCCGTACAAACTGATGGACGAAGCTGCGAAGAAAACCTTCGACCGTCTCAAAAACGAACAGCCAAAAATTCGCGCGAATCCTGACTATCTGCGTGACGTGGTTGACCAGGAACTGCTGCCGTATGTGCAGATCAAATATGCGGGAGCGCTGGTGCTGGGCCGCTATTACAAAGACGCCACCCCGGCGCAGCGTGAGGCCTATTTTGCCGCATTCCGTGAATACCTGAAGCAAGCGTATGGTCAGGCGCTGGCGATGTACCACGGTCAGACCTATCAGATCGCCCCGGAGCAGCCGCTGGGTGATGCGACCATCGTGCCTATTCGCGTAACGATCATCGATCCTAACGGCCGTCCGCCGGTGCGCCTGGATTTCCAGTGGCGTAAAAATAGCCAGACCGGCCACTGGCAGGCGTATGACATGATCGCCGAAGGGGTGAGCATGATCACCACTAAACAAAACGAGTGGAGCGACCTGCTGCGCACCAAGGGCATTGATGGCCTGACCGCACAGTTGCAGTCCATTGCTCGTCAGAAAATTACCCTGGACGAGAAGAAGTAATGTCGCAGCAACTCCGCTGGTCGCGTGAAGGTGAGACGTTAAGGCTGTCCGGTGAGCTGGACCAGGATCTGCTGAACCCACTGTGGGATAAACGCCAGGAAGCGATGCAGGGCGTGACGCTTATCGACTTAACCGACGTCACGCGGGTGGATACGGCAGGCGTTGCGCTGCTCGCCCATCTGGTTGCCGTGGGCAAAAAGCAGGGAACAAGCGTCATGCTTCATGGCGCAAGTGACAATGTCGTTACCCTTGCGCAACTCTACAATCTGCCTCAGGACGTACTGCCTCGTTAATATTTTCAGTGCGTTACTTCCGAAAGCCCTGACAGTTTCATCGTCGGGGCTTTTTGCTTGTTTAAGACGACGCCACTTTGCTCTAAGATGTTGGGCTTGTTTTCACTATCAGATGATTAAGAGCCCATGGAAAATCATGAAATCCAGACAGTGCTGATGAATGCACTCTCCCTTCAGGAAGCCCACGTCACTGGCGATGGCAGTCACTTCCAGGTTATTGCTGTGGGTGAGATGTTCGACGGTATGAGCCGTGTGAAGAAGCAGCAGGCTGTGTACGCGCCGCTGATGGAATATATTGCGGATAACCGCATCCACGCCCTGTCGATTAAAGCGTTCACCCCGCAAGAGTGGGCACGCGATCGCAAACTAAACGGTTTTTGAGCTGAGGGCGACAGGCCCGCAGCACGGTTGAATTTATAAGAGAGCACACAATGGATAAATTTCGTGTACAGGGGCCAACGCGTCTCCAGGGCGAAGTCACAATTTCTGGCGCGAAGAACGCCGCGCTACCAATCCTCTTTGCTGCGCTGCTCGCGGAAGAGCCGGTAGAAATTCAGAACGTACCGAAGCTGAAAGATATCGACACGACCATGAAGTTGCTCACCCAGTTGGGCACTAAAGTTGAGCGCAACGGTTCCGTCTGGATCGACGCCAGCAACGTGAACAACTTCTCTGCGCCTTACGATCTGGTTAAAACCATGCGTGCATCTATCTGGGCGCTTGGCCCGCTGGTGGCACGTTTCGGTCAGGGTCAGGTTTCGCTGCCGGGCGGTTGCGCCATCGGCGCGCGTCCGGTTGACCTGCATATCTTTGGCCTGGAGAAACTGGGCGCAGAGATCAAGCTGGAAGAGGGTTACGTTAAGGCCTCCGTCAACGGTCGTCTGAAAGGCGCACACATTGTCATGGACAAAGTGAGCGTAGGCGCTACCGTTACCATCATGTCTGCGGCAACGCTGGCAGAAGGTACCACCATCATCGAAAACGCCGCGCGTGAACCGGAGATCGTGGATACCGCCAATTTCCTCGTGGCGCTGGGCGCGAAGATTTCCGGCCAGGGTACTGACCGCATCACCATTGAAGGCGTTGAGCGTCTGGGCGGTGGTGTGTATCGCGTTCTGCCGGACCGTATCGAAACCGGCACCTTCCTGGTGGCTGCGGCCATTTCCGGCGGTAAGATTGTCTGCCGTAATGCACAGCCAGACACTCTGGATGCCGTTCTGGCGAAGCTGCGTGAAGCGGGTGCCGATGTTGAAACCGGTGAAGACTGGATCAGCCTCGACATGCACGGCAAGCGTCCTAAAGCGGTGACCGTGCGTACGGCTCCGCATCCGGCATTCCCGACCGATATGCAGGCACAGTTCACTCTGCTGAACCTGGTTGCCGAAGGAACCGGTGTGATTACCGAGACGATTTTCGAAAACCGTTTTATGCACGTACCGGAACTGATCCGTATGGGTGCACATGCTGAGATCGAAAGTAATACCGTGATTTGCCATGGCGTTGAGAAACTGTCCGGTGCTCAGGTAATGGCAACGGATCTGCGTGCGTCTGCAAGCCTGGTGCTGGCGGGCTGTATCGCGGAAGGCACAACGGTGGTGGATCGTATTTATCACATCGATCGTGGCTATGAACGTATTGAAGACAAACTGCGCGCGCTGGGTGCCAATATCGAGCGTGTGAAGGGCGAGTAATCGTTCCGGCAGCCCCCTGCCAGAAATGACCGGGGGGTTGCTATTCCTGTCAAAAAACCGTTATCCCTGCGGTTCTGTTTTTGCTTTTCTCTGGCGCATCATGCGCGTTCTGTCGATAAATTCATGAGTAACAGGATCGTGATAACGTGAAGGCCAGATCACCCACGGGTGCGTTTCCAGCGCCGTCGCGATAATCAATTCTCCCTTTGGCCAGGGGCGGGTCAGGGCGTTGGCCAGGGTGGAAGAACTCAGACCATGGCGGCGGGACTCTGCTGCAAGTGACGTACCTCTTTTGCGCAGTGCCGCAATGATATCTGCCGTATGCCAGTCGATAAATTTCGTATCCATAACGCTGTCCTTAAGTTCGGATTCACCTACGCCGTTTCTTCTGAAACGACTGGCTTACTATACTCATTTCGACTTCTTGTTCTAAAAAGTTCGCGTTACTTGAAGGGATATTCAGAATAAGACATGGCTTTATTCATGCGGGCTCTAACCCGATTCATTTACATGAATGCGGAATTTACTGGTGCGTTTTTGAACCTCCCCGCGATGGATACGTGTACGGTCCGGGGACATAGTGAACACTTGTTCGGGGACATGGTAGACACTTACAACTGAGGCATAAGAACCCGTTT
>NZ_JADBQB010000011.1:0-105829 GCF_014895705.1 Enterobacter cloacae complex sp. P27C | reverse complement strand
CCTTATCTGGACCCCGGATCATTCCGGTATTAACGCTCCGTCAAACACAGGTAATCAGACACCTCCAAAGCTACCGGAAAGCATCCTTGTTAACCCGTTACCGGATGGAACTCAGAGTACCAGCACAACAACTCCGGCACCGGATGAAAAAAATTTCGCGGATTACATTCTGATCCTGCCCGTATCAGACATCCCGCCAATTTATATCTATATTCGCAACAATCCGGGACAAGTCACAGGCAAAGGCCAGAAGGTTACTGGCACATGGTTAGGTGATGCGAATCAGGGGAATGGCTCTCCGATCCCGTCTCAGATAGCCGATAAACTGCGTGGGCGTACCTTCTCCAGCTTTGACGACTTCAGGGAAGCATTCTGGCAGGAGGTCAGTAAAGATCCTGAACTATCAGAGAAATTTATCCCCAGCAATTTAGCCCGAATGAAATATGGTATGTCTCCACGAACAATGTTTGTAGAAACTGTTGGGAAAAGGCGTGCTTTTGAAATTCACCATATCAAGCCTGTAAGCCAAGGCGGTGATGTGTACAATGTGGATAATATGGGTATCACGACCCCCAAACGCCACATTGATATCCATAAAGGAGCATAACTTGAAAAGTGTAAGCGAATTGTCAAGAAACGAGTTCATCGAGTTAATTGCAGAAATTATTAGTGCTGAAGGGGGCGAAAGTCATCAAGACGAGCTTTTGGAACAGTTCATTGAGCTATCAGAGCATCCCTCGGGTTCTGATTTAATCTACTATCCTGAACCAGGTGAACAAGCAACACCTGAAGCTATTGCGGAAAAAGTTCAGAAATGGCGTAAAGCCAACGGCAAGCCAGGCTTTCGTGGAGAGTAAGCTCCATTCGTAAACGGTTTGTCCCAGCCTTTCATCAAGACAATTTGATCTAGGTAGTTTAGCTACCATGAAGAATGGTCGAGCGCCTTACGTCAGGAAATCGGAAAGGGTTGGGTTAAGGGGCAAGCATGAGCTTCATCATATTGAAGAAATTCAAAATGGTGGCGCTGTTTATGGTGTCGATAATTTAGGGGTAGCAACACCTAAGCGTCATATCGAAATTCACCGAGGAGCACAAAATGGGAATGGGTAAAGAGATTACTGATTTTAGCGAGGCTGATTTCCTCGCTTTTGTTGAGGGCATCTACCAAGATACCTATCCCTCTGAAAACGCTCATATGGCTGCTGTAGCTGAGTTTGAAAGGCTTTGCGAACATCCTTCTGGCTCAGATTTGTTGTACTACCCGGAGGAAGGGAAAAGCGGACCGCTAGCGATTATCCAAGAAATAAAAGAATGGCGTAAAGCCAATGGAAAACCCGGCTTTCGAGATGAATAAGTCGCAAATTTTTGAGGCCAAGATGTTATGCCCCTGTTGTGGGCAGTTCGAGTTTAGCGGAGAGAGAAGTTATGAATTATGCCCTGTCTGTAACTGGGAAAATGATTCAGTTCAGAGCGGTGATCCTGATTATGCTGGTGGAGCTAATATCATGAGCTTGAACGAAGCGCGCGAAGCATTCCGACAAGGCCGAAAGGTAGGGTAACCCTGCTTTGGAGGATTTAATCTGTGAGTTGGACGACTGGGATTTTTCCCGGCCTTTCTTTTGTCTGGTAACCAGCTTTATCTGTCACACAAAGTGAGATACAGTCTGCGCCACAAGACAACTTCAGCGCTGTAGTTGCCTGACGTACAGTCGAACGAAGCCGCCTTATCGGTCAGCTTCAACTTCTTAAAAAACCCCGCTTCGGCGGGGTTTTTTGCTTTCTGGGGGTTGTAGGCAGGGTAAGTGCATCGCCACCCGGCAACTCGCACAAACGACATCAATTCTCATATTTGCGACATTAAGCACATTTCACTGCATGACCCTTTCGGGCATCGCCATGCCTACCGCAAACGATCGTTATCACAAAATTTCACCCTAAAAAATGGTGAATTTACAGTATTGTTAATTTGTTGCGAATGTTAACTGAACGATCGCAAATATTTTCTTATTTGATATAAACATATTGAAATTAAAAACATTCAGGCTATGAATGTGTGACGTATTCCACTGTTTATAAAAAGCTGTCCAAAAATCCTCTGCAAAATTTGATAATTTGAAAGAATGTTTAAAAGGAATAACGGTTATTTATTGGCCTTTAATTGTCTGAAAGTTCATCTTTATTGATTTATTTAACGTAGAGAAATTTATCAAGGTTATCGCCATAAAATAAATTTATTACTGCTGATTTTATTGATCGATATCAGCGTAATGGTGTGCTTTTAATTTTGTATAATATTGATTGTAAAGTGTTTTTTAGGTTCTTGTTGTGCCCGTAAAATGCGCGGGGAAGCAAATTGTGAGTAACAGCACATACCCCCTGAAACATTATTGGGTAGAATCCGCTGCGTCATAGGGAAATAAGCGCAGAATATTATGAATACTATTATTCTACCGAAAACTCAGCACCTCGTGGTATTTCAGGAAGTCATTAAAAGTGGCTCCATAGGTTCTGCCGCAAGACAACTAGGCCTGACGCAACCCGCCGTCAGCAAAATCATCAGCGACATCGAATCCTACTTCGGGGTGGAAGTGATGGTGCGTAAAAACACCGGCGTAAAACTCACTGCTGCTGGTCAGGTGCTGCTGTCATACGCTGAGTCGATCACCCGCGAAATGAAAAACATGGTGAGCGAAATCAACAGCCTCAGTTTCAGTACCGTCATGGACGTCTCCTTTGGCTATCCGTCGCTGATTGGCTTCACCTTCCTGTCTGAGATGATCAAAAAATTCAGGGAAGTGTTCCCGAAAGCGCGCGTCTCCATGTATGAAGCGCAGCTCTCTTCATTCCTGCCCGCCATTCGCGACGGTCGGCTGGATTTTGCCATCGGCACGCTGAGCGACGGAATGTTGCTTCAGGATCTTCACGTTGAGCCACTGTTTGAATCCGAGTTTGTGCTGGTGGCGAGTAAATCACGAACGTGCACCGGCCCGACCAGATTGGCATCACTTACGCATGAGCAGTGGGTGATGCCGCAAACCGATATGGGCTACTACAACGAACTCCTGACCACCCTGCAAGACAACCGCATCAGCATTGAAAACATCGTCCAGACCGATTCCGTCGTCACTATCTATAACCTTGTCCTTAATGCCGATTACCTGACGGTGATCCCCCGTGACATGATTGCGCCGTTCGGTTCGGACCAGTTTATCGTCCTGCCGGTGGAAGATGAATTACCCGTGGCGCGCTATGCCGCCGTGTGGTCGAAAAATTACAGTATTAAAAAATCGGCGTCAGTATTAGTTGAACTGGCAAAACAATATTCGTCGATGGATATCGATAAACGACGATAAAAATAATTAAGTTTTAAAACACCCGGAGCGACGCTTTTTAACGCTCTGATACCCTGACTTTGCCTGAAAACAATGAATTATTATAACGAGGATATTATGCACATTACCTACGATCTCCCGGTGACCATTGAAGATATTCAGGACGCCAGAAAACGCCTGGCGGGAAAAATTTATAAAACCGGCATGCCGCGCTCAAATTATCTCAGCGAACGCTGTAAGGGTGAGATATTTCTTAAGTTTGAAAATATGCAGCGTACCGGTTCGTTTAAAATACGCGGGGCGTTTAATAAGTTAAGTTCGTTGACGGACGCAGAAAAACGCAAAGGGGTAGTGGCCTGCTCCGCAGGAAACCACGCTCAGGGGGTGTCGCTCTCCTGCGCCATGCTCGGTATCGACGGCAAAGTGGTGATGCCGATGGGCGCGCCAAAATCCAAGGTCGCCGCTACCCGCGACTATTCGGCGGAAGTGGTGCTGCACGGCGAGAACTTTAACGACACCATCGCTAAGGTGAGCGAAATCGTCGAGATGGAGGGGCGCATATTTATTCCGCCTTATGACGATGCGAAAGTCATTGCCGGGCAGGGCACCATCGGCCTCGAAATTCTCGAAGATCTTTACGACGTGGATAACGTGATTGTCCCTATCGGCGGCGGCGGCTTAATTGCCGGTATTGCGACAGCAATTAAATCCATCAACCCGACAATCAATATTATCGGCGTACAGTCTGAAAACGTTCACGGAATGGCGGCTTCCTGGCAGGCCGGAGAAATAACCAACCATCGCGTTACCGGCACATTAGCCGACGGCTGCGACGTGTCTCGTCCGGGTAAATTAACCTTCGAAATTGTTCGTGAACTGGTCGATGACATTGTGCTGGTGAGTGAAGACGATATTCGCAACAGCATGATTGCCCTTATTCAGCGAAATAAAGTGGTGACGGAAGGTGCGGGCGCGCTGGCCTGCGCGGCGTTATTAAGCGGCAAGCTTGACCACTATATTCAGGGCCGTAAAACCGTCTGCATTATTTCCGGCGGCAATATCGATCTCTCCCGTGTTTCCCAAATTACCGGCTTCGTTGACGCATAAAGGTGACCTATGAGCAACACAGAAAGCATTATCGTTGGCCAGACAAAAACGTCCTCCTGGCGTAAGTCTGACACCACATGGACGCTCGGCCTGTTTGGTACCGCCATTGGCGCAGGCGTGCTGTTCTTCCCCATTCGCGCAGGCTTTGGCGGACTGATCCCCATCCTGCTGATGCTGGTACTCGCCTTCCCGATTGCGTTTTACTGCCACCGCGCGCTGGCGCGCCTCTGTTTGTCCGGCAGCAACGTCTCCGGCAACATCACCGAGACGGTGGAAGAGCACTTCGGGAAAACCGGTGGGGTGGTGATCACCTTCCTCTACTTCTTCGCCATTTGCCCGCTGCTGTGGATTTACGGCGTCACCATTACTAACACCTTTATGACCTTCTGGGAAAACCAGCTCCAGATGCCTGCGCTGAACCGCGGCGTGGTGGCGCTGTTCCTGCTGCTGCTGATGGCCTTTGTGATCTGGTTCGGGAAAGACCTGATGGTGAAGGTGATGAGCTACCTGGTGTTTCCGTTCATTGCCAGCCTGGTGTTGATTTCCCTGTCGCTGATCCCGTACTGGAACTCGGCGGTAATCGACCAGGTCAACCTGAGCGATATCGCCTTTACCGGTCATGACGGCATTCTGGTCACGGTGTGGCTGGGGATCTCCATCATGGTCTTCTCCTTTAACTTCTCGCCCATCGTCTCCTCGTTCGTGGTCTCCAAGCGCGAAGAGTACGAGCCGGAGTTCGGGAAAGCATTCACCGAGCAGAAATGTTCCAAAATCATCGGTCGCGCCAGCCTGCTGATGGTGGCGGTGGTGATGTTCTTCGCCTTTAGCTGCCTGTTTACGCTCTCTCCGCAGAACATGGCGGATGCCAAAGCGCAGAACATTCCGGTGCTCTCTTACCTGGCGAACCACTTTGCCTCGATGTCGGGCAGTAAATCCACGTTCGCCACGGTGCTGGAATACGGCGCCTCCATCATCGCGCTGGTCGCTATCTTTAAATCCTTCTTCGGCCACTACCTGGGCACGCTGGAGGGGCTGAACGGCCTGATCCTCAAGTTCGGCTACAAGGGCGATAAGAAGAACGTCTCCGTCGGCAAGCTGAACACCATCAGCATGATTTTCATCATGGGCTCCACCTGGATTGTGGCCTACGCCAACCCGAACATTCTCGACCTTATCGAAGCTATGGGGGCGCCAATTATCGCTTCTCTGCTGTGTCTGCTGCCGATGTACGCCATTCGTAAAGCGCCCGCGCTGGCGAAATACAAAGGCCGGACCGAGAACATCTTCGTGACCGTGGTCGGCCTGCTGACCATTTTGAACATCGTTTACAAACTGTTCTAACCCAAAGCTCAGGAAGAGCGGAGTAACACATGACTGAATTTCCGGTAGTACTGGTTATTAACTGCGGATCGTCCTCCGTTAAGTTTTCGGTGCTGGACGCAGCAGGCTGCGATGCCCTGCTGACGGGCATTGCGGATGGCATCAACACTGAAAAAGCCTTTATTTCCGTGAACGGGGGTGAGCCAGTCAGACTGGCTCACCAGGACTACGAAGGGGCGCTGGCCGCCATCGCCCTCGAGCTGGAGAAGCGCGACCTGATGAGCAGCGTGGCCCTGATTGGCCACCGCATCGCTCACGGCGGCGATCTCTTCAGCGAGTCGACCCTCATCACGGAAGAGGTCATTGAGCAGATCCGCCTGGTTTCCCCGCTGGCGCCGCTGCATAACTACGCCAACCTGAGCGGCGTGGAAGCCGCAGAGCGCCTGTTCCCCGGCGTGCAGCAGGTGGCGGTATTTGACACCAGTTTCCATCAGACCATGGCGCCGCAGGCGTATCTGTACGGTCTGCCGTACCGCTATTTTGAAGAGCTGGGCGTGCGCCGCTACGGTTTCCACGGCACCTCTCACCGCTACGTGTCCGGGCAGGCGCACGCGCTCCTCGGGCTGTCCCCCGATGACAGCGGCCTGGTGATTGCCCATCTCGGCAACGGGGCGTCCATCTGCGCGGTGCGCAACGGTAAAAGCGTCGATACCTCAATGGGGATGACGCCGCTGGAAGGGCTGGTGATGGGCACGCGCTGCGGCGACGTGGACTTCGGCGCAATGGCGTGGATTGCCCAGCAGACCGGCCAGTCGTTCGAGGATCTGGAGCGCGTGGTCAACAAAGAGTCCGGGTTGCTTGGCATCTCCGGTATCTCCTCCGATTTACGCGCGCTGGAGAAAGCCTGGCATGACGGCAATGACCGGGCGCAGTTGGCGATAAAGACCTTTGTCCACCGCATAGCGCGGCATATCGCCGGTCACGCCGCGTCTCTGCACCGTCTGGATGGCGTGATCTTCACTGGCGGCATCGGTGAAAACTCCACGCTGATCCGCGCGCTGGTGGCGGAACATCTGAAGGTGTTTGGCATCGCGCTCGACGAGGCGAAAAACGCTCTGCCGGGCAGCGCGGGTGCGCGCGTCATCTCCACCGAGTCGTCCCGCGTGACCTGCGCGGTTATCCCTACCAACGAAGAAAAAATGATCGCGCTGGACGCCCTCCGTCTTGGAAAGGTTATCCCGGCCGCGGCTTACGCCTGATAAAGCGAGAATCACATGAAAGTAACAATCGATACGGGCGTCGCGCCCTACAGCGACGCATGGGCCGGGTTTCGCGGTGAAGAATGGAAAAACGCCGTTAACGTCCGCGATTTTATTCAGCATAACTACACCCCTTATGAAGGCGATGAAGCTTTCCTCGCGCAGGCGACGCCAGCAACGACGGCGCTGTGGCAGAAGGTGATGGTCGGCATTCGCCAGGAGAATGCCACCCACGCCCCGGTGGATTTCGACACCAACATTTCCACGACCATTACCGCCCACGGACCGGGCTATATCGACCAGGATCTTGAGACGATCGTCGGCCTGCAAACCGACAAGCCGCTCAAGCGCGCCCTGCATCCGTACGGCGGGATCAATATGATCCGCAGCTCGTTCGAAGCCTACGGGCGGGAAATGGATCCGCAGTTCGAATACCTGTTTACCGACCTGCGTAAAACCCACAACCAGGGCGTGTTTGACGTTTACTCCCCGGAGATGATGCGCTGCCGTAAATCTGGCGTGCTGACCGGTCTGCCGGACGGCTACGGGCGCGGGCGCATTATCGGCGATTACCGCCGTGTGGCGCTGTACGGCATCAGCTATCTGGTGCGCGAGCGTGAACTGCAGTTTGCCGATCTGCAGGGGAGGCTAGAGCGCGGCGAAGATCTGGAGGCAACGATCCGCCTGCGCGAGGAGCTGGCGGAGCACAGGCGCGCGCTGCTGCAGATCCAGCAGATGGCGGCGAACTATGGCTTTGATATTTCACGTCCGGCGATGAACGCGCAGGAAGCGGTGCAGTGGGTCTACTTTGCCTACCTTGCCGCAGTGAAATCCCAGAACGGCGGGGCGATGTCGCTGGGGCGCACGGCCTCGTTCCTTGATATCTACATTGAACGCGACATGCAGGCGGGGCGGCTGAACGAGGTGCAAGCCCAGGAGCTGATCGACCACTTCATCATGAAGATCCGCATGGTGCGCTTCCTGCGCACGCCGGAGTTCGACACGCTCTTCTCCGGCGATCCGATCTGGGCCACGGAAGTGATCGGCGGCATGGGGCTGGATGGCCGTACGCTGGTGACAAAAAACAGCTTCCGCTACCTGCATACCCTGCACACCATGGGGCCCGCGCCGGAGCCGAACCTGACGATCCTCTGGTCTGAACAGCTGCCGATCGCGTTTAAGAAATACGCCGCGCAGGTGTCGATCGTCACCTCGTCGCTGCAGTATGAGAACGACGATCTTATGCGCGCCGACTTCAACAGCGACGACTACGCCATTGCCTGCTGCGTCAGCCCAATGGTGATCGGCAAGCAGATGCAGTTCTTTGGCGCTCGCGCCAACCTCGCCAAAACGCTGCTGTACGCGATTAACGGCGGGGTGGACGAGAAGCTGAAGATCCAGGTCGGCCCGAAAACCGAGCCGCTGCTGGATGAGGTGCTGGATTACGACACCGTGATGGCGAGCCTCGACCACTTTATGGACTGGCTGGGGGTGCAGTACATCAGCGCGCTGAATCTCATTCACTACATGCATGATAAGTACAGCTACGAAGCCTCGCTGATGGCGCTGCACGATCGTGACGTCTATCGCACCATGGCCTGCGGCATTGCCGGGCTGTCGGTGGCGGCGGATTCCCTGTCGGCGATTAAGTACGCCACGGTGAAACCCGTGCGCGACCATACCGGCCTGGCGGTGGACTTCGTCATCGAAGGGGACTATCCGCAGTACGGCAACAACGACGACCGCGTGGACAGCATCGCCTGCGACCTGGTGGAGCGATTTATGAAGAAGATCCAGGCGCTGCCGACGTATCGCAACGCGGTGCCGACTCAGTCGATCCTGACTATTACCTCCAACGTGGTCTACGGCCAGAAAACGGGCAACACGCCGGACGGACGCCGCGGCGGCACGCCGTTTGCGCCTGGCGCCAACCCGATGCACGGTCGCGACAGGAAAGGGGCGGTGGCTTCGCTAACGTCGGTCGCCAAGCTGCCGTTTACCTACGCCAAAGACGGGATCTCCTATACCTTCTCCATTGTGCCGCAGGCGCTGGGCAAGGATGAACTGGTGCGCAAAACCAACCTGGTGGGGCTGCTGGATGGGTACTTCCATCACGAAGCGTCTATTGAGGGCGGGCAGCACCTGAACGTCAACGTCATGAACCGGGAGATGCTGCTGGATGCCATTGCCCATCCGGAGAACTACCCGAACCTGACAATTCGCGTATCCGGCTATGCGGTACGGTTTAACGCTCTGACGCGCGAGCAGCAGCAGGACGTGATTTCGAGGACGTTTACGCAGGCGATGTAATTCCAATTGCCATTGTGCCTCCTCCCTAGAGGAGGCTTTTAATTTCGTGAATGTTGTCACATTTAGAAAATACCCTCATCATTTACATCTTCAGTAGCAATTTTTCCTCCAGCGTCAGGAAATCCCTATAAAACTTGTGACTTTTTTCTCCCTTGCTCCGGCTATGATTTTCTCACACCAATAACAAACACCTGCTGCTCTCTGACTCGCAATCGCTGGCGATCGGAACCTAATAAAAACAATTGTTTACCCTACAAAATAAGCGAGTGCCCAATGAATATGGCAACAAACAGCAGTGTGATTGTGAGTGTTTCCCTGCGGCAAGGCGGGCGGGAATGAGCGAAAGCGAATGGCGAGAGGCGATCAAATTCGACAGCACCGACACGGGCTGGGTCATCATGAGTATCGGGATGGCTATCGGCGCGGGAATCGTTTTTCTTCCGGTGCAGGTTGGATTAATGGGGCTGTGGGTCTTTTTGCTCTCATCGATAATTGGCTATCCGGCCATGTACCTCTTCCAGCGATTATTTATTAATACGCTGGCGGAATCCCCGGAATGTAAAGACTACCCGAGCGTGATTAGCGGTTATTTAGGTAAAAACTGGGGCATCTTATTAGGTGCACTTTATTTCGTGATGCTGGTCATCTGGATGTTTGTCTATTCCACGGCTATCACCAACGACAGCGCATCCTATTTGCACACTTTCGGTGTCACCGAGGGGTTGCTGTCGGAAAATCCCTTCTACGGCTTATTCCTGATCTGTATTCTGGTCGCCATCTCTTCGCGCGGTGAAAAGCTGCTGTTTAAAGTCTCCAGTCTGATGGTGCTGACCAAATTATTTGTGGTGGCGGCGCTGGGGCTTTCGATGATCGGCCTCTGGCATTTAGCCAACGTGGGCATGCTGCCGCCAATGGGGTTGCTGATAAAAAATGCAATTATTACGCTGCCCTTTACCTTAACCTCCATTCTGTTTATCCAGACATTAAGCCCGATGGTGATTTCCTATCGTTCACGGGAAAAATCCGTTGAGGTGGCGCGTCATAAGGCGCTGCGGGCGATGAATATCGCCTTTGGCATACTGTTTGTCACGGTCTTCTTCTACGCCGTCTCTTTCACCCTGGCGATGGGACACGACGAAGCGGTGAAAGCCTACGAGCAGAACATTTCCGCCCTGGCGATTGCGGCGCAGTTTATCAGCGGCGACGGCGCGGGCTGGGTCAAAATCGTCAGCGTGATCCTCAATATTTTTGCCGTGATGACCGCCTTCTTCGGTGTCTATCTCGGCTTCCGCGAAGCCACGCAGGGGATCGTGATGAATATCCTGCGCCGTAAAATGCCGGCTGAACGTATTAATGAAAGCATCGTCCAGCGCGGGATCATGCTGTTCGCTATCCTGCTGGCCTGGAGCGCGATCGTGTTAAACGCGCCGGTACTGAGCTTCACCTCTATCTGTAGCCCCATCTTCGGCATGGTGGGCTGCCTGATCCCTGCATGGCTGGTCTACAAGGTACCGGCGCTGCATAAATATAAGGGCGTATCGCTGGTGATTATTGTTATCACCGGGCTGCTGCTTTGTGTTTCTCCTTTCCTCGCATTTTCCTGAGGGCAAATAAGGTCGTAACGATGTCTGAGCAAACTCATCCTTTATGGAATCAATTTATTCGCGTAGTGCAGGAAGAAGTTAAGCCTGCGCTGGGGTGCACCGAGCCCGTTTCTCTGGCTCTTGCCTGTGCGATTGCCGCAGAGCAACTGCCCGGCGACGTCACGAAGATTGAGGCGTGGGTATCGCCGAATCTGATGAAGAACGGGCTTGGCGTAACGGTGCCGGGCACCGGCATGGTCGGGCTGCCCATTGCGGCGGCGCTGGGTGCCATCGGTGGCAATGCGCAGGCGGGGCTGGAGGTGCTGAAAGATGTCACCGCCGATGCGCTGGCGCGGGCCAAAGCAATGCTTAACGCCGGTCTGGTGCAGGTGAAATTGCAGGAGCCGTGCGATGAGATCCTCTATTCACGTGCCTGCGTCTACGCCGGTGAGGCCTCGGCCATGGTGACCATTGCGGGCGGACATACCCGCGTGGTGGAGGTGGTTTGTCACGGCGAAACGTGCTTCAGTCTTGACGAGCGGCAGGCCGAGGTAAGTAACGATCCGCTGGCGGTACTGTCAAACACCACGCTCTCGCAGATCCTGGAGTTTGTCGAACAGGTTCCGTTCGAGGCGATCCGCTTTATCCTGGAAGCAGGGCAACTGAACGACGCGCTCTCTCGTGAAGGGCTTAGCGGGAAGTGGGGGCTACACATTGGCGCCACCCTCAATAAGCAGCGCGCACGCGGATGGATGGCGCAGGATCTGGGTTCAGACATCGTTATCCGCACCAGCGCGGCCTCGGATGCCCGCATGGGCGGCGCGACGCTGCCGGCGATGAGCAACTCGGGCTCCGGGAATCAGGGAATTACAGCCACCATGCCGGTTGTCGTGGTCGCTGAACATGTTCAGGCCGATGACGAACGGCTGGCGCGGGCGCTGATGCTCTCGCATCTGTCGGCTATCTACATCCATTACCAGCTTCCGCGTTTGTCCGCGCTGTGTGCGGCGACAACGGCCGGTATGGGGGCCGCCTCAGGGATGGCGTGGCTGATGGGCGGAAGCTATCAGACGATAGCAATGGCCATCGGCAGTATGATCGGTGACGTCAGCGGGATGATCTGCGACGGGGCGTCTAACAGCTGCGCCATGAAAGTCTCGACCAGCGTCACCAGCGCCTGGAAAGCCGTGATGATGGCGCTGGATGAGTCGGGCGTGACGGGCAACGAGGGGATTGTGGCCCACGACGTGGAACAGTCTATCTCTAACCTGTGCGCCCTGGCGTGCCGCTCAATGCAGGCAACGGACCGGCAGATTATTGAGATTATGGCGAGTAAGGTGTAGCGATTGGCATTCGTCCCTCTTCCCAAAGGGGAGAGGGACCGATCGAGCAACTCTTACACCGGCAAATCAATCAGCAGCGCGCGCAGCGGCGTATCCGCCACCAGGGTGATATTCGCTTCGTCACGAATAAACGCCCCGTCGCCGCAGGTGAGCGCTTCTTTCTCTTCCGCGTGCGTTACCGCATGCACCGTACCGTGAATGGACTGCAAATAGGCGCGCGGGCCGTGCAGCTGGAAGCTTGCCTGTTCACCTTTTTTCAGTTCGATATGGTGTAGCCATACCTGCTGTCGCAGCTGCAAGCTGCCCTTGCTGCCGTCAGGCGAGGCAATCAGCTGCTGTTTATCGCCCTTCAGATCTATTTTCTGCACCAGCGGGTTTTCTCGCTCAGGGCAGGCGTCGAGCCACAGCTGCATGCGCGTCAGCGTTTTGTCTTTGCTGAGGTTATGCTCGCTGTAGCTGATGCCCGGCTGCGTGGAAATTAACAACGCTTCGCCAGCCTTTGCCTGGACATGATTGCCCTCGCTATCGCGGTATTCTGCCTCGCCTTCCAGGATCAGGTTCAGGATATCGACTTTCGGATACGTACGCGGCTGGAAGGAGGCGCCCGGGGCGAGCACTTCCTGGTTCAACACGCGCAGTGAAGCGTAACCGAGGAGTTTAGGGTCAAAGTAGTGTCCAAAGGAAAAGGTGTAGCGGGCCTGCAGCCAACCGAAATCGGCTTGTCCGCACTGTTTCGCTGTTCTTGTCGTAATCATAAACTTGACCTCTCTTTACACTAAAACAATGGTAAAGGTATGGACGCTGCATTGTTAGCCAGATATTCTGCCTGGTATGTTCAAATTTCCTGAATGAGAACGAGATGGCTAAAGAGAGAGCATTGACGCTTGAGGCGCTTCGCGTCATGGACGCGATTGACCGGCGCGGCAGCTTTGCCGCGGCGGCAGATGAACTGGGGCGCGTTCCGTCTGCGCTAAGCTACACCATGCAAAAACTGGAGGAAGAGCTGGACGTCGTGCTCTTCGATCGCTCCGGTCATCGAACAAAATTCACCAACGTGGGGCGGATGCTGCTGGAGCGAGGTCGCGTGCTGCTGGAAGCGGCGGACAAGCTCACCACGGACGCCGAAGCGCTGGCGCGAGGCTGGGAAACCCACCTGACGTTAGTCACCGAAGCGCTGGTGCCGACCGAAGCGCTGTTCCCGCTGGTAGACCGCCTGGCGGCGAAGGCCAATACGCAGCTGTCGATCATCACCGAGGTGCTGGCCGGGGCGTGGGAGCGTCTGGAGACGGGCAGGGCGGATATCGTCATTGCGCCTGACATGCATTTCCGCTCATCGTCAGAAATCAACTCGCGCAAGCTCTACAGCGTCATGAACGTCTACGTCGCCGCGCCGGATCACCCGATTCACCAGGAGCCGGAGCCGCTCTCTGAAGTGACGCGCGTGAAGTACCGCGGCGTGGCGGTGGCGGATACCGCGCGCGAGCGTCCGGTGCTGACGGTCCAGCTGCTGGATAAACAGCCGCGTCTGACGGTCACGTCACTGGAAGACAAGCGGCAGGCGCTGCTGGCCGGTTTGGGCGTGGCGACGATGCCTTACCCGTTTGTGGAAAAAGATATTGCGGAAGGGCGACTAAGGGTGGTGAGCCCGGAGTACACCAGCGAAGTGGACATTATTATGGCGTGGCGCCGCGACAGCATGGGCGAAGCCAAATCGTGGTGCCTGCGCGAAATTCCAAAGCTCTTTGCGCATCACAACAAATAAGCGAGCAGGCCCGGTAAGCGTAAGCGCCACCGGGCAGTAATTTACGCGCCGATCTTAGGATCCGGACCAAAGCGGTTTTCGCCCGGCGTCCCGCTCTGACAGTTGAAAATTAAAATCACGATCCAGCCGACAAGCGGGATCAACAGCAACAGCAGCCACCACGCCGAACGATCGGTGTCGTGGAGACGACGAAACAGCACGGCCCATGAAGGCAGCAAAACCAGCAAGCCATAAATCGTAGTGAGTACGCCTTCACCGCCGGCGCGCTCCCAGCCGAGGATTTTATCCACGATGCCCAGCACCATAATCAGGACGAAGTTCACCAGAACGAACATCCAGTACTCTTTGCGGCGGGCGCGGCCACCAAATCCAACGTAGTTGCGCAGTACTTTTAAATACCAGTCCATTTTCCTTGCCTCTTAATCAGTCAATCACTTGTTTTCTAAGCGATCGAGGTAAGGATAGATGTATGCTGTGAATTAAAAAAGGGAATCACTTGATTCCCTAAATAATTATCCGAAACGCACGTCGCGCCCGTGCGGTTCATCCAGATCCTGCCACGGGCCAATGGAGATGATGCCCGTTGGGTTGATGGTCTTATGGCTGCGGAAATAGTGAGTGCGAATATGGTCAAAATCGACCGTCTCCGCGATCCCCGGCATCTGGTAGATGTCTCGCAGGAAACCATACAGGTTCAGGTAGTCGCTGATGCGGTGTTTATCGCACTTAAAGTGGGTGACATAGACCGGGTCAAAGCGAACCAGCGTGGTCCACAGGCGAATGTCCGCTTCCGTCAGGCGATCGCCCGTCAGGTAGCGATGCTGGCCCAGGATCTGCTCCAGGCGCTCCAGCGATTCAAACACCTTTCCGACCGCTTCGTCATAGGCTTCCTGGCTGGTGGCGAAACCGGCCTTATAGACGCCGTTGTTGACGTTGTCGTAAATCCAGCTGTTCAGCTCGTCAATTTTCTCGCGTAGCTCGACCGGGTAGTAATCCCCGGCGCGGGCGCCGTGCGCATCAAACGCGGTATTGAACATGCGGATGATTTCCGCGGACTCATTGCTGACGATCGTCTGGTTTTTCTTGTCCCACAGCACCGGCACGGTCACGCGCCCGGTGTAGTGCGGATCGGCGCGCAGGTAGAGCTGGTAGAGGAAATCGTGGTGATACAGGTCATCACCGGTCGCGGCGGGGAAATCACTGTCGAACGTCCAGCCGTTTTCCAGCATCAACGGGTTGACGACTGAAACCGGAATGAAGGATTCGAGGCCTTTTAGCTTGCGCACGATCAGCGTGCGGTGCGCCCACGGGCAGGCGAGGGAAACATAAAGATGATAACGATCTTTCTCAGCCGCGAAGCCCCCTTCGCCACTCGGGCCAGGTGCGCCGTCGGCGGTCAGCCAGTTACGGAAGGCCGAAACAGAGCGCTTAAAGCGTCCACCGGTGGATTTGGTGTCATACCAGACATCCTGCCAGACGCCGTCTACGAGTTGTCCCATTTTTTACTCCTCCGTCAGATAGCAAAAGCGAGGAGATGTCTCCTCGCTTTGTGTTTATTCAGTATAGCGTGCTTACCATTTCTTATTCAGAACGCGGTCGATGCTGTATGCGCCTGGGCCGGTGATCGCCAGCAGCAGGAAGCCACCCGCGATGGTCAGGTTTTTCATAAACATCAGTGAGTTCACGCCTTCCGCAAAGTTGCTGTGGAAGATGAACGCGGTCAGCAGGGTGAAGCCTGCGGTAAACAGCGCGGTGGTGCGGGTCAGGAAGCCGAACAGAACCGCCAGGCCGCCGCCAAACTCAAGCAGAATGGTCAGCGGCAGCAGGAACCCCGGAACGCCCATGGCTTCCATATACTGCTGGGTACCCGCATATCCGGTGATTTTGCCCCAGCCTGCCACGATAAACAGAATTGGCATCAGAATACGCGCGACCAGTACACCAACATCTTCTAATTTTTTCATTTTACTCTCCAGGAAACCACATAAGCGGCTAAACATTATTTGTCTGCAATTCCGGGTAGATACCGCGGCTCTGCTGTCGATGGAGAGGAGTGTAAACGGGGCGGGTAGCAATTGTTAGCAAGGAAAACTGTCAATCTTCTTCAAAGATATTGAGTAAGGGCAGGTGCGCGCTGGTGCCCTCAGCCCACGGGGAGAAGGGCAAAAACAAAAAACGGTAACCTGAGTTACCGTTTTGCGTTTATCACCGCAGCTGTTGTTGCCGCAACGTTGCTTTGACCAGACGCCAGGCGCTCCAGGCACCAAAACCGCGTCGGGCCCAGCGGATGAGCATATTCGGATGACGAACCGTCCAGATAGCCATCACGCTGCTGCCGACCAGCGCCCACGAACGCAGGCTCAGGAAGGTATTCCAGCCACGGTCAAACCGTCGCGTCGCGTCGATCCAGTCACGGCGGCTGGCAGACAGATCCAGCCGCTGCTGCTGGATCTGACTCAACAGGTACGCTTTTCGCTTCTGACGTTCCGCTTTATCGCTCACGGCTTGTCATCCTCCAGCAGGGCGCGATCGTTAGCCAGTTCCTGGCGCGTGTGGCGCAGGAAAGTGGACCTGCGCGCTTTACGCATCGTCCATATGCCGCCAATCAGCGCCGCGACCAGCAGAACGACGGTCGTGGCAATCATCGCGTTAAGTCGATACTGCGGGTCAATGGCCCAGATGATTAACACCATCAGGCTCATCAGACCAAACGCGGCGAAGAGCATGGTCAGCCCGAGCATCAGCAGCATCTGGAAGAGGTTCGCTTTCTCCTCTTCCAGTTCGACCACTGCCAGCCGGACGCGCGTTTCGGCAATCCCAACCAGCGTCGTTAAAATACGCTGGCCGATGCCGAGGACGTTATTAGCAGGCCCTTGTGCGTGACGAGGATCTTCCATATCAACGACGCGTCAGCAGGACACCCAGTACCACACCCACTGCGGCACCAATACCAACTCCCGTCCATGGATTGTCGCGCACATATTCATCTGCACGCGCAGCCGCTTCACGGGTCTGTTTCGCCAGTGCATCACCGGTTTCACCCAGGCGGTAGCGGCTCTCTTTCAGCGCCTGCTCCGCTTTGCTGCGCAGCTTGCTTACTTCTTCTTTCGACTTATCGGCAGAGGAGTTCAGCACCTCTTCAAGGGTATCGGCCAGGGATTTCAGTTCAGCGCGCAGATGTTCAGACGTCGTATCTTTTGACATGATTCTCTCCTGTTGAGATTTCCGTTAACTCAATAATCGCGAGCTTCCAGCGCTTTCAGGTCGTCCTGCGCCTCTTTCAACTTCTTCTCGCGCTTAGCAATTTTTTCCGCATCCCCTTTCTCTTTCGCTTCCTGCAGGTCTTGACGGCGCTCGGCTATCTCGTCCTTCTGTTCAGCGATTTTCTTTTGGTGATCGGCACGCAGCTTGCTGTCTGAACAGTTCGCTTTCACTTCGCTCAGCGCTTTTTTGAGACCATCAACACGGTGCTGATTGTTATGCTTTTCGGCATAACCGATCTCACGCTGAATATCCTGTTCTTTCTCCTGACAGAGAGAGTTTGCGAAGGTCGTTGTGCTTAAAGAAAAAAGGGCCAGAGCCAGGGTCATGCGGAATTTCATTATCGAAACCTTCCATTGTGCTGCGGGGTTAGCCGCTATCCAAAATGATGCGGAGTACATTCGAGGGGTGCTCCGCGTACTTAAGCATAGTAAGTAAACGGGGGATTCACCAAAGTGAGTGAAAAGATTCGGAATCCAGGAAGTTATCCAAACCGATGCGACGTATCGCGAATCAATGATAACCACGCGGCTGGCGGGTTGTCATCTTCCTGCTGGGCAATGATATAGCCGTGCGGCAGCGTACGGTCAAGAACCGCTTTCGCGGCAGCGCTCTGCGCACGGGAATCAAACTTAATCAGTAAAACATCGTCCTGAGGGGTGATGCTTTTAAAGCGGATGCCGTTTGCATCCAGATGATGCCAGACAGAAAAACCGTCAGGCACACCGCCCCCCTGGTTTACCGGGCGAATGGCCAGCGTAGCCTCCTGATGTGAAAGCGTGTTCCAGGCCAGCAGTACGGCGCTAAGCATCACCAGTGCAATAAAGGCACAGGCAAAGCGGCGCATGGCGAGCGGTGAGATAACCATCGTTAACCTCGCGCTCCGTATTTTTTCTTCCACAGGACAACCAGCGAGCCGATCAGGCCGAAGACCAGCAGAACAACAGGCAGCAGCATCAGGCAGGACATCAGCTGATCTTCATATTTCATGAAGACCGGTGTCTTACCCAGCGCATAGCCCAGCGTCGTCAGGATCAGAACCCATAACAGGCCGCTCATCCAGTTGAAGAACTGGAAGCGTGCGCTGCTCAACCCGGACAGCCCGGCAATGGTGGGCAGCAGGGTGCGCACAAAGGCGATAAAGCGGCCAATCAGCAGCGCGGAAAGCCCATGCTTATGGAACAGGTGGTGTGCCCGCTGGTGATAGTGCGCAGGCAGATGGGAAAGCCAGTTCTGTACTATTCGGGTATTGCCCAGCCATCTTCCCTGGATATAGCTCACCCAGCAGCCAAGGCTGGCCGCGACGGTCAGTAATAAAATGGTTTGCGGGAACGCCATTGCGCCTTTAGCACACAGCACGCCGACAAGCACCAGCAAACTGTCACCCGGCAAGAAGGCTGCAGGCAGCAAACCATTCTCAAGGAACAGAATCATAAACAAGACAAAATAGAGCATGCCAATCATGGAAGGGTTGGCCAGCGTTTCAAAATCCTGCGCCCAAAGGGCATGCAGCAGTTGGGTCAAAAGTTCCATTCAGTGTTCCTGGAAATCGGTTAACGTCTCGCCTGTTATCCGGGACAAACAGCACGGCGACATTGTTGTGATTTCATTATGGTCGCTCGCGGACACATTGCGGTGTGGCCAACACTGTTCCCTGTTAATTGGCTGGTTAGCAAGCACTAACTTTCAAAATAACGAAGTGAATCCAATTGTAACAAAGCCCAACGTTCTGCGTCACAGAATTTGCAGGGTGAGGTGATTTTGGCGTAAGCCCTGAAAGTGAGCGAGGGATTTTACAAAGGCTGACACTATATATGTTTTGCTTACCCATTCAGGCGGGGAGGCGCAGCGAAGCGCCTGCCGGTAGAAAGGTCGCCTATTTTGCGCCGCTCGGGGCCGTATCGAGATGAACGACAGGATTATCGGCAAAAAGATAACGGTCAGCGTTAAATTCGAAGTCGTCGCTGGTTTCATTGAAGAGCATCTGCTTGGTGTTTTCCAGGTGCTGCCACATGGCGAGCTTCGCGGCGTGGGGGTCTTTACGAATCAGCGCTTTAAGAATTTGATCGTGGTCGTCACACCAGTTGTCCACGGTACGGGAATCAATATGATCGTGAAGTTTTTTCCAGTACGGGTTGTGAACGCGCTGAGTCCACATTTTCTCAACGATTGCCGCCAGCGCTGTATTCTGGGTTGCCAGGGCGACCTGAACGTGAAACTGCAGGTCCCACTCGGAATCACGGAAACATTTTTCCTTGCGAGCGTTCTCCTGGATCTCCATCAGCTTCATGATGTCCTGCTTGGTCACCTGCGTGGCGGCAAATTCGGCAATATTGCTTTCGATCAGCTGGCGAGCCTGGAGCAGCTCAAACGGACCGTAGCTGGCGAATTCTAGACTTTCATCCGCCACCGGAGAGTGTTTAGGCTGATTAGAAATAACGTGAATGCCGGAACCTTTACGTACCTCAACGTAGCCTTCCACTTCCAGCATGATAATCGCTTCGCGCACCACGGTTCGGCTTACGCTTTTTTCATCCGCGATAAAGCGCTCGGCGGGAAGTTTATCACCGACAAGATAGACCCCTTGCTCGATGCGATCTTTCAGCTCGGCAGCAAGTTGTTGATATAAACGACGTGGTTCGGTGATTTCCATATGCGCTCCAGGCAGGGTACGGCAGATGATTTGTTATACCACTTTCACGGGATACTCTCCAGATTTTGCCATTAAAAAAGCCGCCCGGGGGCGGCTTCGGTAAAACGCATTTTCGCTAACTCTGCGTAGCCGGTCGCCCGAGAGACTCTTTCGCCAGCTCCTCTGCGGATTTGCTTTTCAGCACCGTCCAGATAACCACCGCGCCCATCAGGTCGAAGATAGCCAGTACCGCGAACAGCGGGCTGAAGCCGATGGTATCCGCCAGTGCGCCGACGACCAGCGCAAACATCGTACTTGCGGTCCAGGCGGCCATCCCGGTCAGGCCGTTGGCGGTGGCCACTTCGTTGCGACCGAAGACGTCAGAGGAGAGCGTAATCAGCGCGCCGGACAGGGACTGGTGCGCAAACCCACCGATGCACAGCAGGGCGATAGCCACATACGGACTGGTGAACAGGCCGATCATGCCCGGGCCAATCATCAGCAGGGCGCCCATGGTCACCACCATCTTACGGGAAACAATCAGGTTCACCCCAAACCAGCGCTGGAACAGCGGTGGCAGGTAGCCGCCCACGATACAGCCCAGGTCAGCGAACAGCATCGGCATCCAGGCGAACATCGCGATCTCTTTCAGGTTAAAGCCGTAGACTTTAAACATAAACAGTGGGATCCACGCGTTGAAGGTGCCCCAGGCCGGTTCAGCCAGGAAGCGCGGCAGGGCGATACCCCAGAACTGACGGGTGCCCAGGATCTGCCAGACGGACATCTTCTTGCCATTGTTGGTCTGATGCTGCGCTTCCTGACCACCAATAATGTATTCGCGTTCTTCCTCGGAGAGTTTTTTCTGATCGCGCGGGTGTTTATAGAAAACCAGCCACGCCATTGCCCAGGCAAAGCTCAGCACGCCAGAGATAATGAATGCCATCTGCCAGCTGTGCATCACGATGGCCCACACCACCAGCGGTGGCGCAATCATTGCGCCGATGGACGAGCCCACGTTGAAGTAGCCCACCGCGATGGAACGTTCTTTTGCCGGGAACCACTCAGAGCTGGCTTTCAGCCCCGCCGGGATCATTGCGGCTTCTGCCGCACCGACCGCGCCACGGGCCAGCGCCAGACCGCCCCAGCTGCCTGCCAGTGCGGTTGCACCGCAGAATACCGCCCAGGCGATGGCGAAGAAGGCATAGCCGATTTTGGTACCCAGAATATCGAGAACATACCCAGCAACAGGCTGCATGACGGTGTAAGCGGCAGAATAGGCCGCGATGATGTAAGAGTATTGCTGCGTGGAGATATGCAGCTCTTCCATCAACGTCGGCGCCGCGGCTGCCACGGTGTTACGTGTCAGGTAGCCCAGCACGGTGCCCAGCGTCACCAGCGCGATCATATACCAACGTAACCCTTTAATTTTACGCATCTAAAACCTCATCGTTATGTTATTTCCGCGCCAGAGCACGGCAACCTCTCAACCGTTGCCGGGAGCAGTTGTGTAACGGGAGGGGCGTAGCCGGGAGAATGTCCCGGAACGGCCCGAACCTTGCCATAAGTAAGCGTGCATAAGTCGGTATCCGTACCGTTAAATCCGATGTGTCTCACACCGGTAACGCATTCCGTCGGCTTAGTGTTTGCGACGGCGAAACGATAACTTGTCATACAACTTTAAAAGGTGAGTGACATCACAAATGTATGATTCTTTGTAGGGACATTAATCGCTGCGCGCAAAGCCAGAAATGGCGCGGCCTGTAGAAGGGTTTACCCCATTGAGGGTAATTTATTTGTTAGCGTTTATTGATCTCACTCACGAAAAAAGCTTCGGTGGGTGGAAATTGGTGTGATAACTTTGCAGCATATGAACATACGCTTTCTGACGCTCCCGTAATGAGGAAGACGATAATGACGCCGTTTATGACCGACGATTTTCTGTTAGATACCGAATTTGCCCGCCGCCTGTACCACGACTACGCTAAAGACCAGCCGATTTTCGACTACCACTGCCACTTACCGCCGCAGCAGGTTGCCGAAAATTACCGTTTCAAAAACCTGTATGATATCTGGCTGAAGGGTGACCACTATAAATGGCGCGCAATGCGCACCAACGGCGTGGCCGAGCGCCTGTGTACCGGCGACGCGACCGATCGCGAGAAGTTCGACGCCTGGGCCGCTACCGTGCCGCACACCATCGGTAACCCGCTATACCACTGGACGCACCTCGAACTACGCCGTCCGTTTGGCATCACCGGCAAGCTGCTTTCTCCCGCTACGGCGGATGAGATCTGGGACCAGTGCAATGCGCTGCTGGCGCAGGATAACTTCTCCGCGCGCGGCATCATGAAGCAGATGAACGTGAAGATGGTGGGCACCACCGACGATCCGATTGACTCCCTGGAGCATCATGCCGTTGTCGCCAAAGACGCCTCTTTTGACATTAAAGTGCTGCCAAGCTGGCGCCCGGACAAAGCCTTCAACATCGAACAGGCCACCTTCACCGACTACATGGCGAAGCTGGCGGAAGTGTCCGATACCGACATCCGTCGTTTCGCTGACCTGCAAACCGCGCTGACCAAACGCCTGGACCACTTCGCGGCGCACGGCTGTAAAGTCTCTGACCACGCGCTGGACGTGGTGCTGTTCGCGGAATCCAACGAAGCTGAACTGGACAGCATCCTGGCGCGTCGCCTCTCCGGTGAATCGCTTAGCCAGCATGAAGTAGCGCAGTTCAAAACGGCGGTGCTGGTGTTCCTCGGTGCGGAATACGCCCGTCGCGGCTGGGTACAGCAGTACCACATCGGCGCGCTGCGCAATAACAACCAGCGCCAGTTCAAACTGCTGGGCGCGGACGTGGGCTTTGACTCCATCAACGACCGCCCGCTGGCGGAAGAGCTGTCAAAACTGCTGAGCAAACAGAACGAGCAAAACCTGCTGCCGAAAACCATTCTCTACTGCCTGAACCCGCGCGATAACGAAGTGCTGGGCACCATGGTGGGCAACTTCCAGGGCGAAGGTATGCCGGGCAAGATGCAGTTCGGATCCGGCTGGTGGTTCAACGATCAGAAAGACGGCATGGAGCGTCAGATGACGCAGCTGGCGCAGCTCGGTCTGTTAAGCCGTTTCGTGGGTATGCTGACCGACAGCCGCAGCTTCCTGTCCTATACCCGTCATGAATATTTCCGCCGCATCCTGTGCCAGATGATTGGCCGCTGGGTGCACGCGGGTGAAGCGCCAGCGGATATCCAGCTGCTGGGCGAAATGGTGAAAAACATCTGCTTTAACAATGCGCGTGACTACTTCGCCATTGAACTGAACTAAGGCCGTCTGAGGTTGATATGCAATACATCAAAATCCATTCGCTGGATAACTTGGCCGTCGCGCTGGCAGATTTAACCGAAGGCACGGAAGTAGCCTTCGATAACCAGTCGGTCACGTTGCGCCAGGCCATTGGACGTGGACACAAGTTTGCCCTGATCCCCATTGCAAAAGGGGAGAACGTGGTGAAGTACGGTTTGCCCATCGGCCATGCGCTGGCGGATATTGCGCCGGGTGAATATATTCATTCCCACAATACCCGCACCAATCTCAGCGATCTGGACGAGTACAGCTATCAGCCTGAACTACCGAAGGCAGGCGTGCAGGCGGGGGATCGTGAGGTGCAAATCTACCGTCGCGCAAACGGCGATGTGGGGATCCGCAACGAGCTGTGGATCCTGCCGACCGTCGGCTGCGTGAACGGCATTGCGCGTCAGATCCAGACCCGCTTTCTGAAGGAGACCCACGATGCCGAGGGTATCGACGGGGTACATCTGTTCAGCCACACCTACGGCTGCTCCCAACTGGGTGACGACCACATCAACACCCGCACCATGCTGCAAAACATGGTGCGCCACCCGAATGCGGGCGCGGTGCTGGTGATCGGCCTCGGCTGCGAGAACAACCAGGTCGACGCCTTCCGCGAGACGCTGGGAGAATTCGACCCTGAGCGCGTTCACTTCATGGTGTGCCAGCATCAGGACGACGAAGTGGAAGCGGGCGTTGAGCAGCTGCATCAGCTTTATGAGGTGATGCGCCACGACAGGCGCGAGCCGGGCAGGCTGAGCGAGCTGAAGTTTGGCCTGGAGTGCGGCGGGTCTGACGGTCTTTCCGGCATTACCGCTAACCCAATGCTGGGCCGCTTCTCGGATTACGTGATTGCCAACGGCGGCACGACGGTGCTGACCGAAGTGCCGGAGATGTTTGGCGCGGAGCGCATTCTGATGAGCCACTGCCGCGACGAAGAGACGTTTGAGAAGACCGTCACCATGGTGAACGACTTCAAACAGTACTTCATTGCCCACAATCAGCCGATTTACGAGAACCCGTCGCCGGGGAACAAGGCGGGCGGAATCACCACGCTGGAGGAGAAATCCCTCGGCTGCACCCAGAAAGCGGGGGCCAGCCAGGTGGTGGACGTTCTGCGCTACGGTGAACGCCTGAAAACCCACGGCCTGAACCTGCTGAGCGCACCGGGCAACGATGCGGTCGCCACCAGCGCGCTGGCGGGGGCGGGTTGTCACATGGTGTTGTTCAGCACCGGTCGCGGTACGCCGTACGGCGGTTTTGTGCCGACGGTCAAAATCGCCACCAACAGCGAGCTGGCGGCGAAGAAAAAGCACTGGATCGATTTCGACGCAGGCCAGCTGATCCACGGCAAAGCGATGCCGCAGCTGCTGACGGAGTTCGTGGATACTATCGTGGAGTTTGCTAACGGCAGGCAGACCTGTAACGAGAAGAACGACTTCCGCGAGCTGGCGATCTTTAAGAGTGGTGTGACGCTTTAAGTGTTTTGTCGGGTGGCGCTAGCGCTTACCCGACCTACTGAACCCTGTAGGCCCGGTAAGGCGTAGCCGCCACCGGGCTTTTTCTTTTTAACCTCGCAGGGCGTTCTTCGCTAAACGCGCGTCTTCCGCCTGGCACACGGCGGCGGTAAACATCACGTCGGTGGAGGAGTTGATCGCGGTTTCGCAGGAGTCCTGCAATACGCCGATGATAAAGCCCACCGCAACCACCTGCATGGCGATCTCGTTCGGGATGCCGAACATATTACACGCCAGCGGGATAAGCAGCAGGGAACCGCCCGCCACGCCGGATGCGCCGCAGGCACACAGCGAGGCCACCACGCTCAGCAGCAGCGCGGTGGGCAGATCCACCGGAATACCCAGCGTATTCACCGCGGCCAGCGTCAGCACCGTGATGGTGATGGCCGCTCCCGCCATGTTGACGGTCGCGCCCAGCGGAATGGATACGGAGTAAGTATCGCGGTCCAGATTCAGCTTCTCACACAGGGACATGTTGACCGGAATGTTTGCCGCCGAGCTGCGGGTGAAGAAAGCGGTCACGCCGCTTTCGCGCAGGCACATCAGCACCAGCGGGTAAGGATTACGTCGGGTCTGCAGGAACACCAGCAGCGGGTTAATCACCAGTGCCACGACGGCCATACAGCCAATCAGCACCAGCAGCAGCTGCGCATAGCCCCACAGCGCGCCGAAACCGGTGGTTGCCAGCGTGGATGCTACCAGACCGAAAATACCAATCGGCGCAAAGCGGATGACCACCGTCACGATAAACGTGACGGCGTGAGAAAGATCGTTAACCAGGTTTTTGGTCGTGTCGTTGCTGTGGCGCAGAGCGAAGCCGAGGCCGACGGCCCATACCAGGATCCCGATGTAGTTCGCGTTAATCAGGGCATGGATCGGGTTGGCGACAATACTCATCAGCAGGCCGTGCATCACCTCAACAATACCCGCGGGCGGCGTGATGTCGGTGGCGCCGGTGGTCAACTGCAGCGTAGACGGGAAGATAAAGCTAACGACAACCGCCGTCAGCGCGGCTGAGAACGTACCCAGCAGATACATCCACAGAATCGGGCGAATATTGGTTTTCTGCCCCTGCTGGTGGTTGGCGATTGAGGCCATCACCAGCGTTAAAACCAGAACCGGCGCGACCGCTTTCAGCGCGCCGACGAACAGCGTGCCCAGCAGGCCAGTGGCTTCGGCGGCAGGTTTTGAGATCAGTGCCAGCGCGACGCCGAACACCAGTCCAATCAGTATTTGCTTAACAAGGCTGCCGCGCGACAGGCGCGCAAGCAGGCCCGATGAGGATATCGTCATGAGTGTTCCTTAAGTGAAATTGCGTTCCATCCCGGCTGTGCTCTTAGTCACATTTATGTCCGGATGTAAGTAAATGTTTGCCTGGTCGAGTATAGGGAAAGTGTCTGCGGAGGGAAGCGTAAAATGCTGAATTTTACGTGTTGCGTCATGTTTTTTAACTATTGATTAACGAAAAATGCCCGGTAAGCGCAACGCCACCGGGCAAAAAGCACTAAGCCTGCTGCTTCTTATCGTGCTGGCGGTTAACCCAGGTATTGATAACCAGCGTCACCAGCAGAATGCCGAACACCACGCCGAGCGAAATGGCGATCGGGATGTGGTAGAAATCGACGATCAGCATTTTGATACCGATAAACACCAGGATCACCGACAGGCCGTACTTCAGCATCGAGAAGCGCTCTGCCGCGCCTGCCAGCAGGAAATACATGGCGCGCAGGCCGAGGATCGCAAACAGGTTAGAGGTCAGCACGATGAACGGATCGGTCGTCACCGCGAAGATTGCCGGGATGCTGTCTACCGCGAAAATCACATCGCTCAGCTCGACAAGAATCAGCACCAGCAGCAGCGGGGTAGCAAACAGCAGGCCGTTCTTACGCACGAAGAAGTGCTCGCTCTCGATCTTGTCCGTCATGCGCAGATGACCACGGATCCACTTCACCAGCGGCTTATCACCGATACCGGTATCGTCTTCTTTCGCCAGCGCCATTTTGACCCCGGTAAACAGCAGGAACGCGCCGAACACGTACAGCAGCCATTCGAACTGGGTAATTAGCCAGCTGCCGGCGAAGATCATGATGGTACGCAGGACAATGGCACCCAGCACGCCGTAGACCAGCACGCGGCGCTGCAATGCTGCAGGCACAGCAAAGTAGCTGAACAGCATCAGCCAGACGAAGACGTTATCAACCGCCAGGGCTTTTTCAATCAGATAACCGGTGAGGAAGGCGAGCGCCTGAGGATCGGCCACCGCACGGCCTTCAGTCGAGGCCAGATACCACCAGAAGGCGGCGCAAAAGAGGAGCGAGAGGGTAACCCAGACCAGCGACCAGACGGCGGCCTGCTTAACGCTCATGCCGTGCTCGCCGCGACGACCCTGCAAAAAGAGGTCGATCGCCAGCATGATGAGCACGACAACCGCGAATCCGCCCCACAGCATTGGAGTGCCGACAGAATGCATACTATTTTCCTTACACATAAAAAACAAAAACGGCCATGGTCAGAAGACGATAGCCGTTAGCTTTTTATGCATAGACCTCGCCTTCCGGCAAGGTCTCACTTACAACCACGAAGGTTGCCCGGCGACCGGATGCATATTTTACGCATCGTAATGACGATCCACCGGCGAAGAAGTTACTCCCCTTTGCAGGTAACAAAATATGTCAGACCATCGGTTTCGTCAATGGCCTGCGCCGTTTCATTACACAGCTTTACGCGATCGCTTCCGCGCCTATGCCGTCTGCCGGGAACACCACGCCGGTCTGGCGGCGGATCTCGGTTTGCAGCTTCGCCGTGGTGCGGCTTACCGCAAGGCCTGGGTGATTCACTTCGTTGTCTTCCACCAGACGGGCGAAGACCTCTGCCTCATAGAGCATAGTGTTAATATGCTGAGGCTGCGTCAGTTCTTGCGCTTTGCCGCCGCGCGGCACGAAGCTCACCTTCTGGCATTCGGAGATCTTCTCGATGACCAGCGACCCGGCTTCGCCCTGAATTTCGCTCGGCAACACGGAATCGCTCACCTTGGAGTGCTGCAGCGTGACGCTGAAATCACCGTAATCCAGCACCACCAAACCGTGTGCATCCACGCCGCTCTCCAGCAGGCTGGCGGTGGCCGTAACGCCGTGCGGCTCGCCCCACAGCGCTACGGCAGAGGCCAGGCAGTAAAAACCGATATCCATAATCGAGCCGTTTGAGAACGCCGGGTTAAAGGTATTCGGATTCTCGCCGTCCAGATAGCGCTGATAGCGCGACGAATACTGGCAGTAGTTGATAAAGGCTTTTCGCACTTTGCCAATTTTCGGCAGGGACTGCTGCAGCAGAAGGAAATTCGGCAGGCTGGCGGTTTTGAACGCTTCGAACAGCACCACCTGGTTTTCGCGGGCAAGCGCAATGGCCGCTTCCACTTCCTCAATATTCGAGGCCAGCGGCTTCTCGCAAATCACGTGCTTTTTGTGGCCGAGAAACAGCGCCGTTTGCGGGAAGTGCAGGGAGTTCGGGCTGGCGATATAGACCGCGTCAATGGCGTCGCTTTGCGCCATTTCATCCAGGGAGGTGAAGAGATGCTCGACGAGGTAGTCGTTAGCAAAGCTCTGCGCCTGCTCAAGGCTGCGGGAATAGACTGCGGTGAGTTTAAGTTTGCCGGTTTCGTGGGCGGCGTCGACGAACTGGCGCGTGATCCAGTTCGTTCCAATGACTGCGAAACGTATCATAAACGTTTACGTACTCCGTAGCGGGGAACCTTTAGCCACTGTAGCACGGGATTATTGCAAAACCAGTGCGCTATTCCGCATTACCATTTAACGATAAATGCGTAAGCCACAGGCGGGTATCAAACTCCAGCTGGTGATACTGCGGCTCCATGTGGCAGCACAGGGAATAGAACGCTTTGTCGTGCTCTTTCTCTTTCAGGTGCGCCAGCTCATGCACCACGATCATCCGCAGAAAGGCTTCCGGCGCGTTACGAAACACCGTCGCCACGCGGATCTCCGCCTTAGCCTTCAGCTTGCCGCCCTGCACGCGGGAGATGGCGGTGTGCAGGCCGAGCGCGTTTTTCAGCACGTGGATCTTGTTGTCGTACATCACCTTGTTGATCGGCGGCGCGCTCTTCAGATATCGGCTTTTCAGATCCTGCGTATACTGCCAGAGGGCCTTATCGGTCGCGAAATCGTGCGTGCCGGGGTAGCGTTTTTCCAGCACCGCGCCGAGCTTCTGCTCGGCAATCAGGCTGCGAACCTGAGTCAGTAAATGCTCCGGGTAGCCCTGGAGATAAGTAAGTTGGTTCATCAAAAGCCCAAATTAATGCGAAAACGGGTATACTCACGCACCCTTTTCAGGGATACGCCAAATTTTACCATTCAGGAGGGCCGATGAGCCACTTAGACAACGGTTTCCGTTCACTCAACCTTAAACGTTTCCCGGAAACGGACGACGTTAACCCGCTTCAGGCGTGGGAAGCGGCGGATGAATATCTGCTGCAGCAGTTGGATGAGACTGAAATCCGCGGCCCGGTTCTGATCCTGAATGACGCGTTTGGTGCCCTGGGCTGCGCCCTGGCAGAGCACACGCCTTACAGCATTGGCGATTCCTACCTGAGCGAACTGGCGACGCGTGAAAACCTGCGCCATAACGACATCGACGAGTCCAGCGTGAAGTTCCTCGACAGCACCGCGGACTACCCGCAGGCGCCGGGCGTGGTATTGATCAAGGTGCCAAAAACCATGGCGTTGCTGGAGCAGCAGCTGCGCGCGCTGCGTAAAGTCGTCACGCCGGAAACCCGCATCATTGCGGGTGCCAAAGCGCGCGATATTCACACCTCAACGCTGGAGCTGTTCGAGAAAGTGCTCGGCCCGACCACTACCACGCTTGCCTGGAAAAAAGCGCGCCTGATCAACTGCACCTTCAGCGCACCGGAGCTGGCCGACGCGCCGGAGACGCTGAGCTGGAAACTGGAAGGCACCGACTGGACCATCCATAACCATGCGAACGTTTTCTCCCGCACCGGGCTGGATATTGGGGCGCGTTTCTTTATGGAGCACCTGCCGGAAAACCTGGAAGGGGAGATTGTCGATCTGGGCTGCGGCAATGGCGTGATTGGCCTGACGCTGCTGGCGAAGAATCCGGAAGCCAGCGTGGTGTTCAGCGACGAGTCGCCGATGGCGGTGGCCTCCAGCCGTCTGAACGTAGAAACCAACATGCCGGAAGCGGTGGATCGCTGCGAATTTATGATCAACAACGCGCTCTCCGGCGTTGAGCCTTTCCGCTTCAACGCCGTGTTCTGCAACCCGCCGTTCCACCAGAAGCACGCCCTGACGGATAACGTCGCGTGGGAGATGTTCCACCACGCGCGCCGCTGCCTGAAAATCAACGGCGAGCTGTATATCGTGGCGAACCGCCACCTGGACTACTTCCACAAGCTGAAGAAGATTTTCGGCAACTGCGTCACCATTGCGACCAATAACAAGTTTGTGGTGCTGAAAGCGGTGAAGCTGGGGCGTCGTCGCTAAATAACCAGTGCAAGCTGGGTGCCCTGCGCAATCGCCCGCCGCGCATCCAGCTCCATCGCCACGTCGCACCCGCCGATCAAATGCACCGTTTTACCCGCTTCGCGCAGCGGATCGGCCAGATCGCGCTTTGGCTCCTGTCCGGCGCACAAAATCACATGATCCACGCGCAGCAGCTGCGGTTCACCACCGATCAGCACATGCAGCCCGTCGTCGTCGATCTTCTGGTAGCTCACCCCCGGGATCATCTTCACCCCGCGCGAGAGCAGGGTGGCGCGGTGGATCCAGCCCGTGGTTTTGCCCAGCCCTTCACCCGGCTTGCTGGCCTTACGCTGGAGCATCACGATCTGGCGCGGGCTTTTCGGCAGCTGCGGTCCTTCCGGCCGTAATCCGCCGGACTGACTCAGGCTGGTATCAATGCCCCATTCTACGCAAAACTCGGCGATGTTCTGGCTGGTGGCCTCGCCCGGCTGGCTTAAATACATCGCGGTATCAAAGCCGATCCCGCCGCAGCCGATAATCGCCACCTTCTCGCCAACGGGCGCTTTGTCACGCAATACGTCCAGATAGCTCAACACCTTCGGATGATCGATACCCTCGATTGCAGGCGTGCGCGGTGCGATCCCGCTCGCCAGGATCACCTCGTCGAAACCGATCAGATCCGCCGCGCTGACAAGCTGGTTAAGCCGCAGATCAACACCCGTCAGATCGATCATCCGGCGGTAGTAGCGCAGGGTTTCATAGAACTCCTCTTTGCCGGGGATCTGTTTGGCGATATTAAACTGCCCGCCAATTTCACCGGCGGCATCAAACAGCGTCACGCTGTGCCCGCGCGAGGCGGCATTCACCGCAAACGCCAGCCCAGCGGGGCCAGCGCCCACCACGGCCAGGCGTTTTTTATTGACCGTCGCAACCACCGGCATTTTGGTTTCATGGCAGGCGCGGGGGTTCACCAGGCATGAGGTTACTTTGCCGGCGAAGATTTGATCCAGACAGGCCTGGTTACAGCCGATGCAGGTGTTGATCTCATCCGCACGGCCGCTTTGCGCTTTGGAGAGCAGTTCGGAGTCCGCGAGGAACGGACGCGCCATCGATACCATATCGGCGTCGCCGCGTGAGATCACATCGTCCGCCACCTGCGGGTCGTTAATGCGATTCGTCGTTACCAGCGGAACGGAGACTTTGCCTTTCAGCTTGCGCGTTACCCAACTGAACGCCGCGCGCGGCACCGGCGTGGCGATGGTCGGGATGCGCGCTTCGTGCCAGCCAATCCCGGTGTTGATAATCGTGGCGCCTGCGGCTTCAATCGCCTGCGCCAGCTGCACGGTTTCGTCGAACGTGCCGCCGCCCTCCACCAGGTCGAGCATCGACAGGCGGAAGATAATAATAAAATCCGCACCCGCACGTTCACGCACCGCACGCACCACCTCCACGGCAAAGCGCATCCGGCGGGCATAGTCGCCGCCCCATTCATCGTCGCGCTGGTTGGTGCGGGCGGCGAGGAACTCGTTAATCAGATAGCCTTCAGAGCCCATCACCTCCACGCCGTCGTAACCCGCCTCACGCGCCAGCGCGGCGCAGCGGGCAAAATCGTCGATCAGCGCCAGGATCTCGTCGTGGCTGAGGGCGTGAGGAGTATAGCGGTTAATCGGCGCCTGAATAGCCGATGGCGCAACCAGTTTTGGCTGATAGCTGTAGCGCCCGGTATGCAGAATTTGCAGGGCGATTTTGCCGCCTTCGTTATGCACCGCGTCCGTGACAATGCGGTGATGCGGCAGCTGTGTCGCATCATTCAGAACTGCGCCGCCCTCCATCGTCACGCCTGAAGGGGCAGGGGCTACGCCGCCGGTGACAATCAGCGCCACCCCGTGGCGGGCGCGTTCGGCATAGAAGGCTGCCAGGTGCTCGGCTCCGTCCGGACGCTCTTCCAGCCCGGTGTGCATCGAGCCCATCAACACGCGGTTTTTGAGGGTGGTAAACCCCAGATCGAGGGGGGCGAATAGCGACGGGTAGCGGCTCATAGTCTCTTCCAGTGTAAAATTATTGTTATGTGGTCGGATGAGTTACTAATTTAGCCAGCGGCAGCAGAAAGGTAAAAGCGGGATCGAATGATTGTGATAGATCTCAAAGAACTTCCCCGGTGGCGCTACGCTTACCGGGGCTACAAAACCCCAGGACGGATAAGCGCAGCGCCATCCGGCGTTATTTACGGCGTCGCTGCCCGCGCTAACCCCGGCGCCTGCCACATCGACGTGGTCAGCCCGCTGTCCACCAGCCCGAGCTGATCCGCGTACACCGCCTGCCACTTCTCCATCATGCCGTCGTACAGCTCCCGGTGCTGCGGGTTTGGCGTAAACTCGCGGCTCCACTTCACCAGCCGCTCGCCCGTCGAGGCCATATCCGCAAACAGCCCCGCACCCGTTCCGGCGGCAATGGCGCAGCCGAGCGCCGTTGCCTCTTTGACTTCCGGCACGCGCACCGGCAGGCCGGTGACGTCGCTTAAAATCTGGCTCCACAGGGCGCCTTTTGCGCCACCGCCCGCAAACACCAGGCTATCAAACGTCACGCCGGAGAAGCGCGAAATCTGCGCCAGGTTGCAGGCCGAGACGATTGCCGCGTTCTCCTCCAGGGCGCGGAACAGCGTCGCTTTGTTGCACTTTTCCGGGTCGATAGAGAGGTTAATAAACGACGGCGCGGCGTGGTACCACTGCTTGAAATGCATCGCGTCGGAGAAGATTGGCATTACGCCGTGGGAGCCAGCGGGTACGCGGCCCGCCATCTCTTCCAGCAGGGAATAGGTGTCCATCCCCATCCGCTCGGCAATCAGCTTCTCTTCGGCGCAAAAGGCGTCGCGGAACCAGCGCATGGTCAGCCCGGTAAAGAAGCTGATCGACTCCGCCTGTGCCATGCCGGGGATAACGTGCGGGTTCACGCGGATGTTCATCTCAGGGTCGGTGCGCACCTGCGGCAGGTTAACCACCTGCTGCCAGAAGGTGCCGCCCAGCACCGCCGTTTGTCCGGCGCGGACAACGCCCAGCCCCAGGCAGCCCAGCTGCACGTCGCCGCCGCCCATCACTACCGGCGTGCCCTCGCGTAAACCGCTCTGCTGTGCGGCTTCTTTCGTGATGGCCCCCAGCACGGTGCCGGTCTCTTTTACCGGCGAGAGAATATCGGCGCGCAGCCCGGCCATGTCGAGCAGCGCCGGACGCCAGTCGCGTGAAAAGAGATCCAGCATGCCGGTGGTGCCCGCGTTAGACGGATCGACCGCCAGCTCGCCGGAGAGCTTTGCCGCCAGCCAGTCGCTGATCATGGTGATAGTGGCGGCCTTACGATAAATATCCGGGCGATGATGCGCCAGCCAGAGCAGGCGCGGCATGGCGCTAAGGGCAAGCGTCTGGCCGGAAACGTCATACACTTCGGATTCAAAACGGTAGTCGTGGATCTCTTTGAGTTCAGCCACCTCGCGGCTGGCGCGGGCGTCGACGTTGGCGCAGGCCCAGATGGCCTCGCCGCTGCGGTCGTACAGCACGATCCCTTCGCGCATCGAACAGCAGGCGACGGACTGAATATCCGCCGCGCTCAGGCGCGCGCGCTCCAGCGCCTGCTGAATGCACCGGCAGGCCAGCTGCCAGTTGGTGTCGAGATCGAACTCCATCGACCCCGGCACGTTCTCCACGCTCAGGTGCTTCCACTCGGCCTGGCCGACGGCAATCTGGTTGCCCTGTAAATCGAAAATCACGGCGCGAACGCTGCCTGTCCCTGCATCTAACGCTAAAAGGTAACTCATGAGCTTGCCTCGCTATTAGCGCAGGGCGACTCTTATTCGGCCAGAGCCAGCACCGCGCGGGCTGTCGTCTCTTCCGTCACCAGGCCATTAATACGGCGACCTTTCAGTGCGGCATAAATCGCATCGGCTTTCTCTTCCCCTCCGGCCACGCCGACGATGGTGGGCAGTTGCGCCAGTTCATCGAGCGTGACGCCCAGTAATTCTTTATGGATCTCCAGCTCCTCGACGCACTCCCCTTCGGCATTGAGGAAATAGCCGAGAATGTCGCCGACCGCCCCTTTGCGGGCGTACATCAGCTGTTCACCTTCGCTGATATAGCCGGAGCGCAGTATCGTCGCGTCACGGCGCTGGTTCACGGAACCAATGCCGACCACCGCCACGTCAGCGGCGGTCGCGGCGAGGATCACGTCCCGCACGCTGGTTTCACGTTTTAAGATCCCGGCGACTTCCGCAGATGAGACGCGAAGCGGGGCGGGGATCATGCTGACGCTACAGGCCGCATCCAGCTGGCCGATACCGGTCATATACGGCCCGACGCCGCCGGACAGCGTCACGAGGCGGATCTGCTGCGAGCTGATAAAGCCGCTTAAGTGTTGCAGGCTGCTCATGGTGGTTTCACCGAACCCCACCGCCAGCAGCTGGCCGGGCTCCAGCACGCCCATCAGCGACTGCGCCGCGCCAATGCCCAGCCGCACGTTCATCGGCGGGGTATTTAGGGCAGGCATCACGCGCACCAGCTTCAGGCCAAAGCGCTGCTGTAGCTCGGTTTCCAGCGACAGGCAGCCCTCGTAGCGGGAGTTGATCTGCACGCGGATCACCCCCGACTGGCGGCCTTTCTCCAGCAGGCGGGAGATCTTCAGGCGCGGCAGACCGAGCCGTTCGCCGATATCATTCTGGGTCAGCCCGTCGTGGTAGTAGCACCAGGCGACGCGCGCCACCAGCTCCTCTTCCGCCAGTGCCAGCCCGGCAAACCGTCCTTCTTCCGCAGTGCGTTTATCGCTCATAATTGAACTCTTATAAAAATTTAGATCATATGTTCGTAATGGCGCGGCGTGAAAATGTGAGCCACGCGGCAAAACGGATCTTTTAGATCGTTTCTGGTTAATCTGAATCTCAATCGATAAAACTGTGATCCCTGCACGGTTGTAAATATAGTTCACCGTCTACGCTTTTGAACATTATTAAATCTAAAAATCATTTGTTCAATAGCGGAGTGATGATGACACCACTTCTCAACGCGCGAAATATCAGCAAGCAGTTCTCAGGCGTGCCGGTTCTAAAAGGCATTGATTTCACGCTGCTTGCGGGGCAGGTGCACGCGCTGATGGGCGGGAACGGCGCGGGAAAATCGACGCTGATGAAGATCATCGCCGGGGTCGAGACGCCGGACGGCGGTGAACTTTCGGTAGCGGGCGAGTCTTTTGCACGGCTTACCCCGGCGCAGGCGCACCGGTTAGGCATTTATCTGGTGCCGCAGGAGCCTCTGCTTTTCCCCAACCTGACCGTGAGGGAAAACATCCTGTTCCGCCTGCCGCGCGAGCGCGATCGGGAAAAGCGGCTGGCGGAGAAACTCCAGCAGCTGCAATGTCAGCTTAATCTCGACGCAACGGCCAGCACCCTGGAAGTGGCGGACCAGCAGATGGTGGAGATCCTGCGCGGGCTGATGCGCAACGCCAGAATTCTGATCCTAGACGAGCCCACGGCCTCGCTGACGCCCGGCGAAACCGAACGGCTGTTTCGCCAGATCCGCGCCTTACAGGCGTTCGGCGTCGGGATTGTCTTTATCTCGCATAAGCTGCCGGAAATCCGCACGCTGTCGAGCCACGTCTCGGTGATGCGCGACGGCGCGGTGGTGCTGAGCGATGAAACCAGACAGTTCGACGATAGCGCCCTGATCGCCGCCATGACGCCGGTCAGCCGCGAGAAAGGCTTAAGCGATGCGCAAAAGCTGTGGCTGGCGCTGCCGGGAAACCGCCGCACCCAGCCGCAGGATTTTCCGGTGCTGCGCGTGGAAGATCTCACCGGAGAGGGCTTTATCGATCTCAGCCTGGAGATTTACGCCGGGGAGATCGTCGGCCTTGCCGGACTGGTCGGATCCGGGCGCACCGAGTTTGCCGAAACGCTCTATGGCCTGCGTCCCGTACGCGGCGGGCGGGTGTGGCTGGAGAGCCGGGAGATCACCTCCGATCCGGTGGGTTTACGTCTGGAAAAAGGGCTGGTTTATCTGCCGGAAGACAGGCAGGTGTCCGGCCTGTTTCTCGACGCGCCTGTCCGCTGGAACACGGTGGCGCTGAACGAGCCGTCGCTCTGGCAGCAGCGAAAGCGGGAGTCTGCGGTGGTGGAGCGCTATCACCGGGCGCTGGGGATCAAGCTCAATCATGCGGATCAAACCGTGCGCACGCTCTCCGGCGGCAACCAGCAGAAGGTGCTGCTGGCGCGCTGTCTGGAGGCCAATCCTTTATTGCTGATCGTCGATGAGCCGACGCGCGGCGTGGACGTGTCGGCGCGTGCCGATATCTACCAGCTCATTAAAAGCGTGGCGGCGCAGAATGTTGCGGTGCTGATGATCTCAAGCGATCTCGATGAGTTTCCCGGCCTCGCGGACCGCGTGCTGGTGATGCATCAGGGCGTACTCAGCGGCGAGCTGCCGCGCCACGCCGTCAGCCTCGATCGGATGATGGCGCTGGCGTTTGGAGGACAATCATGAAGATCTTACTCAAAAACCGCGAGCTGAGCGCGTTTCTTGCCATTCTGGCGCTGTTCGCCGTGCTGGTGGCGCTGAATCCGTCCTACTTCAGCCTGCAAACGCTGGGGATGATCTTCGCCAGCGCGCAGATCCTGATCCTGCTGGCCATCGGCGCGGCGCTGGTGATGCTGACCCGCAATATCGACGTTTCCGTGGGGTCTACCGTCGGGCTGTCCGCCATCGCCGTCGGCGTGGCGCTCAACGGTGGCTACAGCCTGCCGGTATCGATACTTTTTGCGCTGTCGATTGGCGCGCTGGCCGGGGCGTTCAACGGGTTGCTGGTGGTGGGGCTGCGCATTCCGGCGATTGTCGCCACCCTCGGCACGCTGGGGCTGTATCGCGGGGCGATGCTGCTCTGGACGGGCGGAAAGTGGATTGAGGGGCTGCCGCCGGGGCTGAAATCCCTCTCTGAACCCGCCGCCATCGGCATTTCACCGCTCGGCGTGGGAGTGTTGATTCTCGTTGTCGTTGGCGCGTGGGGGCTATCGCGCACCGCGTTCGGGCGTGATTTCTACGCCGTGGGGGATAACCTCGCCGCCGCGCGTCAGCTGGGCGTGGCGGTGAACCGCACCCGCATGATCGCCTTCACCCTCAACGGCGTGCTGGCGGCCAGCGCCGGGATTGTTTTTGCCGCGCAGATTGGCTTTGTGCCCAACCAGACCGGCAGCGGGCTGGAGATGAAGGCCATCGCCGCCTGTGTGCTCGGCGGTATTTCGCTGCTGGGCGGCACCGGCACGCTGGTCGGTGCGTTCCTCGGCGCGTTTTTCCTTACTCAAATCGACACCGTGCTGGTGCTGTTCAGGCTACCGGCGTGGTGGAACGACTTTATTGCCGGGCTGGTGCTGCTGGGCGTGCTGGTGCTCGACGGGCGGCTGCGCCAGGCGCTGGCGCGTCATCAGCGGGCGCTCAAGTACGGTCGCTTCCAGCCGGGCAACCGAGGGGGAAAGCACGTCACCCCCTTTACCAAACGCAACAAAGAGGTGGCGTAAATGAGGCTCAACTGGGAAAGCGCGCTACTGATATTGCTGGTGCTGGAGATCCTGCTCTTCGGCGCCATTAACCCGCGCATGCTCGACGTTAACATGTTGCTGTTCAGCACCAGCGATTTCATCTGCATCGGCATCGTGGCGCTGCCGCTGACGCTGGTGATTATCAGTGGCGGGATCGACATTTCGCTGGGCTCCACCATCGGCCTGTGCGCGATTGCGCTGGGGGTGATGATGCAGGCCGGGTGGCCGATGGCGGTCGCTATTCCTCTGACGCTGCTGCTTGGCCTGCTGTGTGGGCTGGTGAATGCGGCGCTGATCCACTACACCGGCATTAGCCCTTTAGTCATTACCCTCGGCACGCTCTACCTCTACGGCGGCGGCGCGCTGCTGCTCTCCGGCATGGCGGGGGCGACGGGCTACGAGGGCATCGGCGGCTTCCCGGACAGCTTTACCGCGTTCGCTAACCTCACCGTGCTGGGGCTGCCAATCCCGCTGGTGCTGTTCGCGGTGATTACCGCCTTTTTCTGGCTGATTACCCATCGCGGGCGCTTTGGCCGCCATCTGTTTTTAATCGGCCAGAATCCGCGCGCGGCGCGCTATGCGGCGCTGTCGGTGAACGGCATGCCCTACGCGCTGTACGGTCTGGTCGGCGTGGCGTCGGCGGTGGCCGCGCTGGTGATGGTCTCCTATTTCGGCTCTGCGCGTTCGGATCTGGGGCGCGATTTGCTGATGCCCGCGCTCACCGCCGCCGTACTCGGCGGGGCAAATATTTACGGGGGTTCAGGGTCGGTGCTGGGTACGGCGCTGGCGGCGCTGCTGGTGGGGTATCTCCAGCAGGGATTACAGATGGTCGGCATCCCCAACCAGGTGTCGAGCGCGCTGTCGGGGGCGCTGCTGGTTGTGGTGGTGATGGGACGTTCGCTAAGTCTGCACCGCGAATGGGTGCGATCTCTCTTCAGAAAACTATCCGGAGCGTAAGATGAAAACAAAACTGCTCGTCCTGGCAATGGCCCTCAGCTTCGCTTCGGCGCAGGCGGCGGACCGCATTGCCTTTATCCCCAAGCTGGTGGGCGTGGGTTTCTTCACCAGCGGCGGCAACGGCGCGAAAGAGGCGGGGAAAGATCTTGGCGTGGACGTGACCTACGACGGCCCGACAGAGCCGAGCGTTTCCGGCCAGGTGCAGCTCATCAATAACTTCGTCAACCAGGGCTATAACGCCATTATCGTCTCCGCCGTGTCGCCGGACGGCCTCTGCCCGGCGCTGAAGCGCGCGATGCAGCGCGGCGTGAAGGTGCTGACCTGGGATTCCGACACCAAACCGGAGTGCCGCAGCATTTATATCAACCAGGGGACGCCGGAACAGCTGGGCGGCCTGCTGGTAGAGATGGCGGGCAAGCAGGTCACCAAACCGAATGCCAAAGTGGCGTTCTTCTACTCCAGCCCCACCGTCACCGACCAGAACCAGTGGGTGAAAGAGGCGAAGGCCAAAATCGAGAAAGATCACCCCCAGTGGCAGGTCGTGACCACCCAGTTTGGCTATAACGACGCCACCAAATCTCTGCAGACCGCCGAGGGGATCTTAAAAGCGTATCCGGATCTGGACGCGATCATCGCGCCGGACGCCAACGCCCTGCCGGCGGCGGCGCAGGCGGCGGAAAACCTGAAGCGGGAAGGGGTGGCGATTGTCGGCTTCAGCACGCCGAATGTTATGCGCCCGTACGTTGAGCGCGGGACGGTGAAAGCCTTCGGCCTGTGGGATGTCGTACAACAGGGCAAAATTGCGGTCAATGTCGCCGATCGTCTGCTGAAAAAAGGCGATCTTAACCCTGGCGACAGCGTGGACGTAAAAGGTATCGGCGCGCTGAAGGTGGAGCCGAACAGCGTGCAGGGCTATCAGTATGAGGCGAAGGGCAACGGCATCGTGCTGCTGCCGGAGCGGGTGGTGTTCACCAAAGAGAACATCAGCAAATACGATTTCTGACGGGGGAGCAAATGGCTGATTTAGACGACATAAAAGACGGCAAGGATTTTGGCATTGGCACGCCGCAGCAGAATGTGCCGTTCACGCTGAAGGGCTGCGGCTCGCTGGACTGGGGCATGCAGTCCCGCCTGGCGCGCATCTTTAACCCGCAGAGCAACCGCACGGTGATGCTGGCCTTTGACCACGGCTACTTTCAGGGGCCGACCACCGGCCTTGAGCGTATCGATCTCTCCATTGCGCCGCTGTTCGGTGAAACAGACGTGCTGATGTGTACCCGCGGCATTCTCAGGAGCCAGGTGCCCGCCGCGACAAACAAACCGGTGGTGCTGCGCGCCTCCGGCGGTAACTCCATTCTGGGGGAACTCTCGAACGAGTGCGTGGCGGTGGCAATGGAGGATGCCCTGCGCCTGAACGTCTGCGCGGTGGCGGCGCAGGTGTATATCGGAAGCGAGTTTGAGCATCAGTCTATCAACAACATCATCAAGCTTGTCGATGCAGGGGCACGCTACGGCATGCCAACGCTGGCGGTAACGGGCGTCGGCAAGGAGATGGCCCGCGACGCGCGCTACTTCTCGCTCGCCAGCCGCATCGCCGCCGAAATGGGGGCGCAGTTCGTCAAAACCTACTACGTGGACGAGGGCTTTGAAAAAGTGACCGCCAGCTGCCCGGTGCCTATTGTGATCGCCGGGGGCAAAAAGCTGCCGGAGCTCGAGGCGCTGGAGATGTGCTGGCGGGCGATTGATCAGGGGGCGTCCGGCGTGGACATGGGACGCAATATCTTCCAGTCCAGCGCGCCGCTCGCCATGCTGAAAGCGGTGAAAAAAGTGGTTCACGAGAACGTGAGCGCCCGGGAGGCGTTCCAGTTCTGGCAGGAAGAGAAACAGGGAGAAGCAAAATGAACGTGACGCTGGTTGAGATTAACATCAAGCCCGAGCGGGTGGACGAGTTTCTGGAGGTGTTTCGCGCCAACCACGAGGGGGCCATCAGGGAGCCGGGAAACCTGCGCTTTGACGTGTTGCAGGACCCGAGGGTGAAAACCCGGTTCTTTATCTACGAGGCCTACAAAGACGAAGCGGCGGTGCTGGCGCATAAGCAAACCCCGCACTATCTGGCGTGCGTGGACAAGCTTGAGGAGCTGATGTCGGAGCCGCGCAAAAAACGCAGTTTTGTGGGGCTGTTGCCGGAGTAATTCGATGCCCGATGACGCACTCATGCGCGTTATCGGGCATCCTGGCTTATCCTTTGGCTTTCTGGATCGCCATGATTAATGCATCGGAAGAGACGTTTCCTGACATCACGCTAATGCGCTGAATGACCGGATCTTTTTCCTGAGGTAAAACCACAAACGCCGGCGCGTTGGCAAAACCGATCTGCTTCACGAGCTTCACATTGTCCTGTAACACTTTGTTTGCCGACCCGGCCGAAGGCAATTTTTTAAAGATAAAACGGATATCCGGGTTGGCATGGATAAGCGTTTCTGTGACGTTGCAGTTCACGCATTGCTCATCCACAAAAGACACCACGGCGACTTTTGCGTTGGCGGGCCCGACAACAGGATCGCCGCCAGCAAGCAGCTGCTCGCGATGGAGGATGACATTTTGCACCATGGCCTGTTGCTGCGCTATCTCCTGACGCTGGCGAAGGCTTTCCCCTGCCGCAACTAAAAATTCAGGATGTTCAGCGAGATAGGTAGAGACAATTTCACCCATTTTTTCAGGATGGGCGGCGAAATACGCTTCGGCGGCTTTTCCTGTTTGTTCAATCTGCTGTGGCGTCGCTTGCTCTGCCAGCGCTGCGGCTGAGAAAGTCAGGGTCGCAGCCAGCAGAAGCGAAAGGCGACGAAGGGAGGTTGAAACTTCCATTGATGTTATTCCGTAAAAGAGAGAGACGGGACTAGGACGCCAGTGCCTGTGTACGAACAGGCATAATGCGTCCATAGTCATTAATCGCTTGCCAGCGCACCTGGCATACCCCTGGGTCTGGACAACCCTCGAGCGCTCGCTCGCTAAAAGGGGCGACAAGGCCGCCATCAGCGATGTGCTTACCGCCGAGGCTGAGCTGATAAAGCGTGATGTAGTAAGGCGTCGGATTATTCACAATGACGTTTTTTTTGTTTCGTGACCAGCGTAAGGCCTGATAAGCATCATCGGGATTGCCGGTGAGCCCGGTGGGTCGATAAAAAAGTTTAAAGCGTGAACGTACCGCCGTTTGCACACCCGTGGTGTGCGGGTTAGCGGAAGGGATCGCCGCAACGTTTAACGTGAACAGCGTTTCACGATTTCTGGGCAACGTTCCCCCCGTAAATATCAGCCGAATCGTGTTTTCGCGTTGCGGACGCAACGAGAACAGCTGCGGCGTGGCGACAAATGCGGATTGAACCCCGTGTGGGGCATCCGCCCCAGTCCACAGGCCACCCGGCTCGACTTTGGTGTAGATCAGATACGATTCGTCAGAAGGGTTACGCACGGAAAAGCTGATCGATTTCTCACGTTCCGGATAGACAAACCGCGTTCCGCCGATCACCACGCCAGCTTGCGCCTGAAGCATGATGGTGGAGAGAAAAAAGAGAAGCAGGATCTTCGCCGGATAAACACACTTACGCATAATTGAGAATAAAGGTTGTCGTCGCATTTGCCGTTCCCGTGGTGACCTTGTTTGCGGTGGCAACATAGCGGGCGTAAAACTGGAGAGTCGCGTCGCTTTGATTAGGAATAATCATCGTCTTCTGGCTTTTACTTCCCATAGAGATGAGCGACTTGTCCTGGTTGTAAATTCCTACGCCGATACCGGTTGCGTAGCCTTCACCGCCGATGAGCGTCAGTAAATCCGGGTTTGCTGTATCGGGTGTGCCGTCAAAGGTAATACTTACTGAGCCTTCTGTTCCGGCACAGTTTTCCACATTAATAGCAAACGGATGATAATCAGCGCCCATACCTGACTGGGTGAAATATTTACTTTGCACGCTGTCCATTGTGACGGTCAGGTTCTGAGAATCAGGCGCGATACTGCACGTCTTTTTATGGATCACGCCAGTGATATAAATTGTACCGTCGTGCGCCAGTGTACGCGCTGAAAAAAATGGCACCAGAAAAAGCGCGGTGAATATTATTGTGAAAAACTTTTTCATTTCCGCATCCTACTGATAGAGCAGATCAAAATACATGATGGCCGTAGCATTCCCTGTCGTAACCTCGGGCAGGGTCGATTTGTACCGTAAATTAAACGTCAGGCTATTATCTCCCTGCTTTAAGGGATAAATTTCGGATTCCGTATTATTTATTTTAATCGGATTCATTCCGGCATTGAGAAGCTCCACGCCAATGCCCGTCGCCATTTCGCCAGCCGTTCCTTTACCCGTGTCGCTGAGCGCCAGCAGGTCCGAGTTATTGGTATCCGGCATACCGCTGAACCAGATTTTTGTCCCCTGAATGGCGCGTGAACAATTTTTAAGATCGATCGTGAACGCTTTTTCCGGTGTCGTTGTTCCGGTTGCGGGAAATTCAGATATATCGAATGCGCCTAAATCAACCGTTTGTTCTTTACTGTTCACATCAACTTCACACGATTCGCCGATAATTGTGCCGTATATCTGGAGGTTAACTGTAAAACCCTCATCGGCGTACGTTGTTGCTATGCCAGAGAACAGCGTCGCCAGGGCGACAAAATACAAGACTCTCATTTTTCACCCTTACGCAAAATCGATACGTAAACAGGCCAACGCAGTAAACAGACCTTCTGCCGGAGCCTTCCCTGTCGTGCTGATGGGGTAGGTTTTTAACGTGACATCAGCATGGCCCGAACTATCAGTAATAAAATCAGCGGTGCTGGAGGCGTCGTTAGGTATCATGACGGTGCCATTTTCGTTGGTTACCACCACGCCGACATCTTTATTATCCGTAGCGATCGCCTGGCCGACGTTGCTGTCTGCGTTGGCGACCAGTCGAAGCGTAAGATGCGCAGGCGAAATCACGTCCGCATTACACTCGATGGGAACATTAAAGGTTTTTACCGGCGCATTAGAAGGTTTCTCACCCGCTTTCGTGAATGAAGAACTGTTGAGTTTTCCCAGGTCAACCGTAATGATTTGCCCTGCATTTATGATGCAGTTTTGCGGCACCGTGACCGCGCCGCTGTAAGTTATTTGATAAACAATATCATTCAACGGGTCGGTATTTTCGGTGGTGATATAAACATTAAACATCACTTTACTGGGGATAATGACCGTGCCGATAAAAGGTTTGATAATTTTTAACCGGAATACCAGGTTGGAGTCATATACCGGGAAAGGTATGTTCATATCCTCTTTATCCACCCTGTAATCTTTACCCATATGGATATAGTCTCCAGGCGGAAAATATTCACCAATTTCGGAATCGGTTATCCGCATCGCCCCTGCAATATAGATCGGGTCAAGATTCATATACTGCCACTGGTCTTCCGTGAAAATCACCGGGTAGGTATTCCTGTATGAGCGATAGGTACGAGAATCGCCATCTGGATGATAGTCACATATGGCGTTTACGCCCACATCCTGTGATTTAACCAGTTCAACTGCCTGCCCCAGCTGGTTTTGTTCTTTTGTCAGCGAGGCCGTCAGATCGTAATTAACGTTAGTAATGCTGTGATCAAAGTTATGGCAGACCGCTGCCAGACTTTGCGTAGAAGCCGTAAGGCTGAGTAATAAAAAAATAATGCGTACTTTCACTTATCGGCACTCCGCTTTTAAACGCACGAGGGACTGCTTTGTTTCACTTAGCTTGTAAACGGCAACACATTTTTTATCATCTGTGTCGCCCCATTGCGCTGTCAGACTCCCTGTCTCGCCCAGCCCAGACAGATACGCTTCGCCGTTATCGCCTACGATGGTGTCCCCACCTTCATCGCTGCGCGTAACAACCGCGCCAAAGGGCACAGGGCGCCCGTTATGCATGAGTGCAATCATCGCGCGCGTTCCGGAGCGCGCCTTAAAGGTGGCGCGAACCAGGGCGCCCTGGGTTGGAACAACGTGGGTTACAGCCTCGTCAATGTCCAGATCGTCGCTGAGCGAGTTGGTGTTCAGCGCCATGCGGTTACGGTGGTATGCGCTGGCATACGGCACAACCGCATAACCACGCCAGTCGGTATGGATCCCTGGGCCGTCTTCGACCTTCACGTTGCTTGCGCCCGGCGCGGCGATCAGGACATTGGTATCCCCCAACGGCTGGCTTAAGGTGATGCCGTTGCGATGCGCGACGATACCGCCGCTGAGGCCGTAGTTGATCTGTTGATAATCGCCATTGTTACTGTAGTTGTACCCCAGGCTCGCATTACCGTAGGCGCTATCATATTCCGTGCTGATGCTTCCGCTGGCGCCAGTGTGTTGGTTCTGATACCCCTGCTGAACGCTGTAGCTGAGGTTATTGTCTTCAAGCAGTGTTCCGTTGATGCCGGCAGTATTATTGACCCTGCCGTCGTTATCGGTGCTCATGCCGTATGTGGCGTAAATGCTGTTTAAACGTTTGGTCACATCTCCACCTGGATGAAGCCACAGATTGAGCGGGAAGGAGAGCGTTAAAGAATAAATACGATCGCTTTCACTCATGCCAGGGGATTTATTGTAGTTGTAGGTCAGGTTATAGGTTACGCCCGCAACCGTTCCGCTATAACCCAGCTGAATAAGCGTATTTTTTTCATCGGTATGCCAGTACGTTTGCTGGCTGCCGTTGAGGAAAATCGACCCGGCAGTGCCCAGCTGTTGGGAAATATTGGCCTGCAGCTTGCCGCGTTTGGTGTAGTACAAATTGTAATAATCGGTCCACACGGGCTGATTGTCGTCGGTGTGGTCGTTGGGATCGTCTTGGCCGACATAACCTTTCATTTGCTTATAGGTGGTTTCATCCAGGGTATAAAAACCGGATGTGGAATAGCGATAGCCTAACAGCTGGAAATTGGTGCCCATGCCGTTCAACGATTTTGCATATAAGAAACGTATTGACTGCCCGTTATGTGAGCTACCGTCGCTCAGTTCGCTTTGTGCGGAGGTGAGATCGGCCGATACGGCGCCAAAATTCCCCAGGTTCACCCCGGTACCCAACGCAAAGGCAGAGTATTTTTCCGTCAGCTGCGTACCACCGTAGACGGTAAATCCTTTTGGTAACCCCCAGATAAGCGTTCCCTGGACAAAGTTTGTGTCCTCCTGCTGGTCGCTGTTACTGCGATAGCGGGCCGCGGTGGCGGCATATTTTACGGTGCCTTCACGCTGTAAAACCGGAACCGCGGAATAGGGCACAGAGTAGCTGCTGATCGTTCCGTCAGATTCTTTGACCTCCACATTCAGGTCACCGCTGGAGGAGGTGGGGTACAGATCGTTAATGGCAAACGCCCCGGGCGGCACATAGCTTTGATAAATGGTGTAACCGTTTTGTTTGATGGTGACCTGGGCGTTAGATTTAGCGATCCCATGAATGGTTGGCGCAAAACCTTTCATACTATCAGGCAGCATGTTGTCATCAGAATTGATCTGCACCCCGCGGAATGGCAGGCTGTCGAAGACATCCGAAGTGGTATAGTTCTCGCCGATTGTTAGCTTGCTTTTTAGCGGGATAACGGCACGTTCAACATAGGTTTTAATGTGTTCCCAGTTGGTGTAGGTCTCTGAGCCGCTGCTGTTGTAGCTCCATGTAGAGAAATCCCGCAGCCGCCACGGCCCCAGGTTTAATCCACTGTTAAGTCCCAGAAAATAGTTGTCTGTCGTCGAACCATAATCACCGCTATTGTGACTATGCGAACCCGAAAAGTCATAATTCAGCAACAGGGCGTTAATGCCTTCGTCCCATTGCTCAGGGGGAATGTACCCGCGCGCGTTATTACGCAGCGCCGCTTGCGGAATACTGATATTCAGGCGCTGGTGTTCAAAATCAAAAAATGTGGTGGCAGCGGGAATGGCTGCCGGCAAATCGACACAGTTGCCCGCTTTTTCGTCCTTAAGACCGGGTAAGACATCGACATTTACCCCCATCGCATCAAGTGACTTACGCGAGAGGCAGGGCGTCAGCCCCGTATCGTCATCCGTAGGTGTTGAATTTTTGCGCACGTTAAACGTGACGTCGCGCGTGGCTAAAAAATTGTCATTCAGCCATACGTCCACGCGATAGACCCCTGGCGCCTGACCAGCATTACTAAAACGTGATAAATCAGCAACCGCCGCAGGATCGCTTGAAAGAAAGGCAGGGTTGAAATAATAGCCCGCATCCGCATTAACGGATGCGAATGCGCCGAGCATGGCCAGCGTGAGAGGGGCCAAACGATGATTGACTATCCTTGTCTGATACTTGCGAAACTTCATTTTTCTCTGCCTGCTTCAACGCGCTATGTTCGGTATTTTTCCGGGAAAATTATGCTCCAGGGCATGTCTGAACAGGGGTGGTAGCACCGAAATCGTTAACGGTCTGGAACGTCACCTGGCTCCCGCTACCGGCAGGTAGATCAACGACCAGGCTGTTCATTGGCGGAACCATGTTATTGGTTAACTTTGCGTTTCCCGCTTTGAATTGCACCAGCGACACGTAATAAGGCGACGCGTTTTTGATGGTCAACTTGCCGTTACTGACCGTGCAGCGCAGCGCCTTTGGCGCGTCAATTGACGGGGTAGGCAATTTTTTTGGGCGAATAAAAAGCTTAATGACGCTCTGCGTCGCAATCTGCAATGTATTTCCCTGCAACTTACTTTTATCCACGGCGGGGATAGCTTTGCTGTTGAAATAAAAAACGCTTTCTCTGTCTTTCGGCAAATCTGGGCCAGCGTACATAATCCGGATGGTGTTTTCTTTTTTAGGATGCATAACAAAAAGTGGAGGCGTAACAATAAAGTCTGTGGACTTCGATTGATCGGCGTTCGCAACCCACGATTGCACCAGGAAAGCATTGCTTTGAGACGAGTTCGTAATAGGTAACGAAATCTGTTTATCACCCTGAGGGTAAATAATACGCGTTGCGCCCAGGCCTATCCCCCCAGCGTGAGCCGTAGTCAGCACCGTAGCTGCGAATAAAAAAGAATGCGTAATCAGCTTCGTTATCAAAGATACAGTATTAATTCGTTTCATTTATATATCACTTCATTGAATACATAATCAAATACATAGAATAAAACATGCCGTTTAAGCCTATGTATTTAATCTATATAAAACGGTCGGTTATATTAAAAATCCCTCCTTCGTACAGGCGTACGAAGGAGGGATGACAGCATCCTAATTCGATTAGGAATAAACCATCTGGAAGGTAGCGGTGGATGCTACGTTACCTGGTGTTGCTGCGCCTGTAGCGATGTAGTCAACGCTCAGTGGGATAATGTTTTCACCGTTGATCAGGCCGATTGCAGAAGAGGTGGTACCCAGATCCAGGTTTTTACCGTCCGGTCCAAACAGCTGCAGAGCCACGTTCTGTGCGGAACCTGCACCTGCGGTATTCGCCATAGCGCCCGGCTGAGTTGCATCCTGCTGCGCGTTGAAAATAACCGCTGCGTTCTGGCTGACAGTGGTGTCGCAATCTTCCAGTTTAATGTTGAAATCTTCTTTCTGATTCGCCAGCATTCCGCTTTGAGTCAGCTTCACGGTACGAACCTGGCTCAGGATAACGGTCTGGTCAACAGAATCGGCAGCAACTGAACAGGCAGCGTTAACAACCTGACCGACGAAATTAACGGTACCGCCGCTTACTGTGGTGGTGTCTGCCTGTGCGTTCATCATCACGCCGCTTGCCATAGATGCAGCAACAACCATTGCTAAAACATGCTTTTTCATACAAATCCTTTTAAATAAACAGTTTTCTGTCAAGTTGAAACAAAATTAAAGGTGACTTAATACAAGACTATTCAGATTAAAAATCATGAATATACAGAATCATACAGTACGCTGTGTTTTGCACATTCTCGTGATGTTCCGAAAGCGTATTTTATGAGGCGAGACATATTATATCAATCTATTGCTGGTTGATTTTTGCTTAGAAATTCTTAAATGGGTTTTAATTAAAAATTTATTAGTTTTTAGAATGGGAGGGTATGTTTGATGCGCTATTTAGCCTGATTCAGTAAGGTGCAATCGCCGAGAGTGATATTTCTGCATTGTTATTGAACGCTATCCTTTTATTAAAATTAAATATTAATTTAAAACGGGAATTGTTCTTTAGGGCAATGTAAGAGTGATTTTCAATATGCCATGTTTAATTACAAATTGAAATGAAATTAGAGTGGATATAACTCCCTCCTCCATAAGAGGAGGGATTAAATCATACTTCTTCTACTCTTACCCGCAGCGCTGCCAGCGCCTTGCGCGCCGCCTTCAGCACCTGCTCACACTGCTCTATGGTCAGCGTCAGCGGTGGCTCAATGCGGATGGTTTTCGAGTTGTTGAGCGTGCCGGCTACCAGCACCCGCTGGCGGAACATCTCGCTCGCGAAGCTATAGCCGATTTCATTGTCGACAAACTCGATTGCCATCAGCATCCCTTTGCCGCGCGCCTCCTGCACCAGATCCGGGTACTCACGCCCCAGCTGGCGGAAGCCATCCAGCAGCATGTCGCCTTTCTGCTCCGCCTGCGCAGGCAGGTTTTGCTCCAGCAGCACGTTGATGGTGGCCAGCGCCGCCGCACAGGCCAGCGGGTTACCGCCAAAGGTGGTGGTGTGCAGGAACGGATTGTCGAACAGCACCGAGAACACCTCCTCGGTGGCAACCGTTGCACCAATCGGCATCACGCCGCCGCCGAGCGCCTTCGCAAGACACAGTATGTCCGGCTGAACGTTCTCGTGCTCGCAGGCAAACATCCTGCCGGTGCGCCCCATCCCGGTCTGCACTTCGTCGAGGATCAGCAGCGCGCCAAACTCATCGCACAGCTGACGCACGGCGGGCAGGTAGCCCTGTGGAGGCAAAATCACGCCGCCTTCACCCTGAATCGGCTCGAGAATCACCGCCGCCACGTCATCGCCGGTTTTACGGCATTCGCTTAGTACGGTGCGCATGGCGTTAATGTCGCCGAACGGCACGTGGCGGAAGCCCGGCAGCAGCGGCATAAACGGTTTGCGGAAGGTGGATTTGGCGGTCGCAGACAGTGCCCCCAGGGATTTCCCGTGGAACGCGCCGCTGGTGGCGATAAAGGTGAATTTCCCGCGTGGCGACTGGTACGCCTTGGCGAGCTTGATCGCCGCCTCGACCGACTCGGTGCCGCTGTTGCTGAAGAAGCTGTATTTCAGCTTGCCGGGCGTTAAGGCCGCCAGCGTTTTCGCGAGCATGGCGCGAAGAGGGTCGAGCAGTTCCTGACTATGGAGAGGTTGTTTCGCAAGTTGATTCTGTACGGCGGAAACCACTACTGGATTACGGTGCCCCACGTTAAAGATACCGAAACCACCCAGGCAATCTATAAACTCCTGTCCCTGGGTGTCGACAAGCGTGTTGAGACTTCCCGCTTGCCACTCTACGGCTCCGTAATCCCCGCCGGCGGTAACAGATTTGCGATACTCCAGAAAACCAGGATTCACATGCTCTTTAAAATAATCGATGACCTCTCGGTTAAGTTGTTTCATCTCCTCATGATCGAGCGTTCGCTTCTCAATGAGATTCAGTGCGTGCGCGGTACAGGCAAGAGCCGAGGCGCTGGAAGGTAACCTGTTCAAAATATGCTCCCGGGGATCGCGTATCACATGATACTGAGTTAAGTATTGCAGGGATTACGCCACTTCAGATGACTTAACGAAAATCGGGATAAACGCCAGGTTAAAATTATGTTGCGCAATATTTAATCATGCCGGAGCAATCGAAACGGGATTTAGGGGGGACAGGGCAACCCGCATTCTCAGGTGCACAAAAAGGCAATTGCACTAAAGGAGTGCATGGCTTGCGGCTTAAGTGGGCGTTAACAGGTCATGCTTTAAAGGTAATTTCTTTACGAAAGTATTTGGAATCAATGAATTATAAAATCTCACAAAAAGTGCGGTTTAAGTGAAATCTGCGATCTCCATCAAGTTTAACAACTAAAGATAAATTGTTTACCGCCGAAAAAACAATAAACCACAAAATTAACATTCGAATAACCTGCAAGGAATGCCCGTCATGTCTTCTTCTTCCTGTGTCACCCAGAATAATTATCCTCTGGACGATGACACCACCTTAATGTCGACCACCGACGTCCACAGCTATATGACCCATGCAAACGACACCTTTGTGCAGGTGAGTGGCTATCAGCTTGATGAGCTGATGGGCCAGCCGCACAATCTGGTGCGCCATCCCGACATGCCAAAAGCGGCGTTTGCCGATATGTGGTACACCCTGCAGCAGGGTGAGCCGTGGAGCGGCATTGTCAAAAACCGGCGTAAAAATGGCGATCATTACTGGGTGCGCGCGAATGCGGTACCGATGGTGCGGAATGGGCAGGTGACGGGGTATATGTCGATCCGCACCAAAGCCACGGAGGAAGAGATCGCTGCCGTAGAGCCGCTCTACCGGGCGCTGAATAACGGGAGCTGTAAAAAACGCATCCAAAAAGGACTGGTGGTGCGTAAGGGCTGGTTGGGTAAACTTCCTTCCATGCCGCTACGCTGGCGCGTACGCAGCGTGATGGCGGCGCTCTTTGCCGCGCTTGCCGCTACCCTGGAGACCACCTCCGCAGGCTGGATGCCGCTCGCCGCGGCCGCCGTGGTAACGCTGCTGGGAACGCTGCTGTTTGAGCAGCAAATTGTCCGCCCGATCGAAAACGTCGCGCATCAGGCGCTGAAGGTGGCGACCGGCGAGCGCAACAGCGTGCAGCATCTGAACCGCAGCGACGAGCTGGGGCTGACCCTGCGCGCGGTAGGACAACTGGGGCTGATGTGCCGCTGGCTCATCAATGACGTCTCAAGTCAGGTGATGAGCGTCCGTGACGGCAGCGACAGGCTGGCGCAGGGGAACGAAGCGCTGAACGATCGTACGCGTCAGACCGTGGCGAACGTGCAGCAGACCGTCGCAACGATGAACCAGATGGCCGCTTCCGTTCAGAGCAACTCAGAAACCGCCGCCGAAGTGGACAAACTCTCCGTCGCCGCGAGCAGCGCGGCGACGAAAGGCGGCAACGCGATGCAGACCGTGGTGAAAACGATGGATGACATCGCCGATAGCACGCAGCGCATCGGCTCGATTACCTCCCTGATTAACGACATCGCTTTCCAGACCAATATCCTGGCGCTGAATGCGGCCGTTGAAGCGGCAAGAGCCGGCGAGCAGGGGAAAGGCTTTGCCGTGGTCGCGGGGGAAGTGCGCCACCTTGCCAGCCGCAGCGCGAATGCGGCTAACGATATCCGCAAGCTGATTGATGCCAGCGCCAGCAGGGTACAGTCCGGCTCGGAGCAGGTGCACGCCGCAGGCCGCACGATGGATGACATTGTCGAGCAGGTGAAAAACGTCACGCAGCTCATCGCGCAGATCAGCCACTCGACGTCCGAACAGGCGACCGGGTTGTCAGAGCTAACCCGCGCGGTGGCGGAACTGGACAGCATTACGCAAAAAAATGCCGACCTGGTCGAGGAGAGCGCGCACATCTCTGCCATGGTGAAACACCGCGCCGGGCGTCTTAAGGATGCGGTGACGGTGCTCCATTGAGCCAGTAATGTTCCGGAAAAGTCGTTTATACCGTAAGGAATAAACGGCTTTTTTATTTGTGGTTGTGACTATTAATGTTTTTTATTGTTAATGAGATATTAAATAACTAAAGAAAGTGCCTCAGTTATTTATCCCTGCCTAAGTCAGTTTTCCCCGATGCTATTTTGCAAAACCCTGTTCTGGTGGTCTGGTAACGATCGATGGGGCGGAATTAATAGCCTCTACCTATCCATTGTGATGGTTATGAAATAAAAAAACGATCAAAGTCATAAAGTTAGCGGATTCGTTACCGATAACAGCGATCGTCTGAGAAATAATCACATCGATGGAGTAAATATGTTCTTACATGACGTAAAGATCGGCACGAAATTATTTCTGGCGTTTGGATTCTTTATTGTCCTGATGGTGATCAGCGCCAGTATGTCCTTACTGAGCCTGAACCGGGCTAACAACGGGATGCAATCCATCATTACCCATGATTATCCCACCACGGTAAAAGCGAACCAGTTAATCGACAACTTCCAGGAATTTATTAGCACTCAGCAGCTCATGCTGCTGGATGAACAGGGAACGTACAAGGCACAGTCGCAGCAGCATCTTAAAGAGATCAGCGAGCATATCACGGTGATTTTGGGCGAGCTGAATACGGTGTTGCAGGACCCGAAATCGCAGCAGGTCCTTGCCGAGATCCGCGACGTTCGTCAGCAGTATCTGGACTCGCGCTATCGCATTTTGCAGGCGGTGCAGAATAATGACCGTGCGGGTGCTATCCAGGAGATGATGACCCATACCCTCACCGTGCAGCAGGCCTATAAAGCTAAAGTGCAGGAGCTGATTGCGATTCAGAACCATGAGATGCAGAGCGCGGGGGCGCAGGTGGAAGGAGACTTCAGGTCCAGCCGACTGCTGCTGATCCTGATCACCCTCTTTAGCGTCGCCGCTGGCAGCCTGATTGGCTGGTTTATCGTGCGCGCTATTACCCGCCCACTCGGCGAGGCGGTGAATTTTGCCAATGCCATTTCAGAGGGCGACCTGACGGGCAGCATCACGCCGCACGGCAAAGACGAAACGGGCCTATTGCTGCACGCGCTGATGGAGATGAAAAACCGCCTGCTGGATATTGTGCAGCAGGTGCAAACAGGCTCGGAGAATATCTCCAGCGCAGCCGCGCAGATTGTCGCCGGTAACCAGGATCTTGCCGCGCGCACCGAGGAGCAGGCAAGTTCGGTTGAACAGACCGCCGCCTCGATGGAGCAGATCACCGCGACGGTGAAAAACACCGCCTCGCACACCGGAGAAGCGACTAATCTCTCGGCAGATGCCGCCACGGTGGTCAAAAACAACGGGGAGATGATGAAGCAGGTGACCAGCAAAATGCGCCTGATTAACGAGACGTCGAACCGGATGTCCGACATTATCGACCTGATCGACGCTATTGCGTTCCAGACCAACATTCTGGCGCTGAACGCGGCGGTGGAAGCGGCGCGTGCGGGCGAGCACGGCCGCGGCTTCGCGGTGGTTGCCGGTGAGGTTCGCCAGCTTGCCCAGAAGAGCGCGTCGTCTGCCAGTGAAATTCGCGAGCTGATCGAGAGCTCCACCAGCCAGACCCAGGACGGGATGAATCTGGTGGAAAAAGCGAGCGCGTTGATCAACGGCATGGTCGGCAACGTGGAGGAGATGGACACGATCCTGCGCGAGATCCGCCAGGCCAGCCACGAGCAGACGGAGGGGATCTCGCAGATCAACAGCGCGATTGGCCTGATTGATGCCACCACCCAGCAGAACTCTGCGCTGGTGGAGGAGTCCGTCGCGGCGGCGGCATCCCTTAACGAGCAGGCGATGCACCTGAAAGAGCTGGTTCGCGTATTCCGAGTGAGCGAGCACGCGCCGGCTTAATCCAGCTGGGAGATCTCCAGCGCCGCGCGGTCGATTATGCCGATAATCTGCTTGAGCTGCGCGTCGCTGAACTCTCCCTGATTTACCTTCAGGTCTAACACCGCTTTAAAGTTATCCAGCGCCCGCTTCATCTGCGGGTTTTTGCGCAGCTCAAAGCCGACGCTGCGCGCCTTAATACGCACCTGGATCTGTTCCAGCTGTTCCCGGTTTTCGTCCAGCCAGCGTTGTCCTTCAGCGGTAATCGCAATCTTCTTACGACCGCTCTCTTCTTCCGTAATGGTGATAAGGGTTTGATCTTGCAGATAATCCAGCGTCGGGTAGATCACACCGGGGCTCGGCGTGTAGTTCCCCTGGGTCAGGTTCTCGATCTCTTTGATCAGCTCATAGCCGTGGCTGGCGCTGCGGGTCAGGATATCCAGAATCACCAGTCGCAGGTCGCCGTGGCCGAAAAAGCGCGGTCGGCGTCCACCGCCGTCGTGTTCATGTCGCATGTTATGTCTCTTAATTTGATATATCTAAACTATATCTAAGATATATTCAGATGCAATCTAAAAAATCTTGCTTTTTTACTGATTAGTAATCATTATCATTTAAAATTCAATTCCGATATATCGTATTCACCAGAGAAGAGGCTAAAAATGGCATCTACCCGTTACCCACAGCGCGTGCGTAATGACCTGCGCTTTCGCGAGCTGACGGTGCGCCGCGTTGAACGCGTTAGCGCAGGCTTTCAGCGCATTGTTTTAGGCGGCGAGGCGCTGGAGGGCTTTAGCTCCCGCGGCTTCGACGACCACAACAAAGTCTTTTTCCCTGCACCTGGCACCACGTTTGTCCCGCCGAAGGTTACCGATGAAGGCATCGACTGGGGCGACGGCGTACGTCCACAGGCGCGCGACTATACGCCGCTGTACGATGAGGCAAATCATGAGCTGGCGCTCGATTTCTTCATTCATGACGGCGGGATTGCCAGCGGCTGGGCAGTCGAGGCGAAGGTGGGCGACAGGTTGACCATCGGCGGCCCGCGCGGTTCGCTGGTAGTGCCGGAGGATTACGCCTGGCAGCTGTACGTGTGCGACGAGTCCGGCATGCCGGCGCTGCGTCGACGTTTAGAGAGCATTGCTAAACTGCCGGTTTGTCCGGAGATTCACGCGGTGGTGACCGTAGGTGATGAATCTTATAAGGACTATCTGGCGCACCTGAGTGATTTCAACATCACCTGGGTGGTGGGCCACAGCGAGCAGGCGGTGGCTGACCGTCTGGCGGCGCTGGCCGTGCCGGCGGAAGATTACTTTATCTGGCTGACCGGAGAAGGGAAGGTGGTAAAAAGCCTGAGCCGCCAGTTTGAAACCAACGCGATTGACCAGCATCTGGTGCGTGCCAGCGCATACTGGCACGCTAAATAATCAGGCTGCCGAATCCATCTGCGCTTCGTTAACCTGATGTTCGAGCGAGGCGCATACCTCTTTTAGCGCTTTCTCCTGCTGAGCAAAGTACGCTTCCATATTGCTCAGCGACGAGACCAGCAGCCAGGACTCCTCTTTTTCCAGCTCCGCCAGCTCGTTCACTAAGGTGTCGATTTGCTCGCGGACCTGCGCCATTTTTTTGCGGATACGCTCCAGATCGTTCAGCCTGTCGCTCGCCATCAATGGCTCGAACCCCTGCTGCAGGCGGGCCACCAGCGAGCGAATGGTTTTGACGTCGCCGCGCTGTTTGGCCTGGTTGAGCTGCACCATCATCGCGTTGGCTTCCTCTTTCAGATCGTCTGCGACTAAATCCGGATGGCAGAGCTTGCTCGCCTGCCGCCAGAGGCGCTTGAGTTCGTTCTGATCTTCTTCCGAGAGATGCTTGCCCTTGCGCAGCCGCACTTCGGCATCGTGATGCTGTTCGCGATACTTCTCGTACTCTTCGTTGGCCTCGTCGCGCGCCTGACGCGCGGGATCTTCTTCGCGCGTTAAGCCGCTTTCCAGTTCGAGCGCTTCGGCCAGCAGGTTGGCAATCAGATTGCTTTGCTGCTCAAGATGCTTACGCGCCTGAGCGGCCTGGACGGAGTCAGCCGGGAGATCGCGCCAGCGCTGGGTAAGCGTCGCCAGCACCTCCACCGCCTGCGCCATATAGCGCTGACAGCGGCGGTAATCCTCCTCGCGACGACGTGCCTCTGCCTGCTGACGACGCAGGTTCAGCTCCGCCAGCGTTTTACGCAGGGCGAGGATCTGCTGCATCAGCGGTCCGAGTCGGGAGAAATAGAGATCGTTGAACTCATCAAGCTGCTGCACGCGCGCGTTGCGGCGGTCAATCAGATCGCGCAGACGCTCTTCCAGCGCCTTCAGCTCCAGCTTGCTGGCGGCTACCTGTGGGTCACGCCACTGGGTCACGGCGCGTTGGCCCTGCAGCCAGGCGGTTATGGCCGCCATGGCCGCGGTGTAGTTCTTTTCCTCAAGCGCCACGACGATTGCCTGTAGCTCATCGTCAAACGCTTCATTTTTCAGGCGTGTCAGCTGGCTCTGGATGATGTCGTCATCTTCCAGTTCAATGGCATTTTTAATGATTTCTAGCCGTTTGATCGGTGTGCTCATGATGCCTTTCGCTTTGGCGCTTAAGTATTTGAGTTAAGGGTAGTTGTTGTAAAAGCTACAGGAAATAATACACACGGATGATGATCGGCGCGATGGGGGATTTCTTTAGTTTTGCAGTTTGTGAGGGTGAGCGGCAGGCCGGGCTACGTGTGATTGATTCCGTATGTGCTTGCATAGGGGGCAGCAAAATCAAAGGAGGGATACAGCCTGGCGAATGCTTGGGGGAAAACTCAGGGGACAACAAGATGGTACCCGTTATTCAGCCAACAAAAAAGCCACTCGCTAGAGTGGCTTAATCATATGATTCTAACACTAAAATTTGGTGGCCCCTGCTGGACTTGAACCAGCGACCAAGCGATTATGAGTCGCCTGCTCTAACCACTGAGCTAAGGGGCCGTGGCGGTGAATTATAAAGTAACTCCCCGCAGCAATCCAGCCATTCACACCTGCCTGCTGTTTTTATAAACAACGCATTATCAATCCTTTATACTTCCATTACGACGTATCAGCGGGAGTAAAGATGATCAACGACATTCTGGCCCCTGGCCTGCGGGTGGTGTTTTGCGGAATCAATCCAGGAAAGTCCTCGGCGCACACCGGCTTTCACTTCGCCCATCCGGGCAATCGCTTCTGGAAGGTGATCTATCAGGCCGGGTTTACCGACAGGTTACTCAAGCCGGAAGAGGAGCAGCACCTGCTGGACACGGGCTGCGGAATTACCATGTTGGTCGAGAGGCCGACGGTACAGGCAAGCGAGGTCAACCTGCATGAGCTGCGCAGCGGCGGGCGGGAACTGGTAAAGAAGATTGAAGACTATCAGCCCGCCGCGCTGGCGATCCTCGGTAAGCAGGCCTACGAGCAGGCGTTTAGCCAGCGCGGGGCTAAGTGGGGTAAGCAGAACATCACCATCGGCGTTACGCAGGTGTGGGTGTTGCCGAATCCTAGCGGGCTCAACAGAGCGACGCTGGATAAGCTGGTGGAGGCCTACAGGGAGCTGGATGAGGCGCTGATGGTGCGGGGGCTTTAGCTCCTTTGCGGCCTGATGCCCTCACCCTGGCCCTCTCCCACGGGGAGAGGGAATAAACAAAAAAAGCTCCCGATTGGGAGCTTTTTGCTGTTTACCAGGATTAGTCGTCCAGGAAGCTACGCAGCACTTCAGAGCGGCTTGGATGACGCAGCTTACGCAGCGCCTTCGCTTCGATCTGACGGATACGTTCGCGGGTCACGTCGAACTGTTTACCCACTTCTTCCAGCGTGTGGTCGGTATTCATGTCGATACCGAAACGCATACGCAGCACTTTTGCTTCACGGGCGGTCAGTCCAGCCAGAACGTCGTGCGTGGCGGCACGCAGGCTCTCGGTAGTAGCCGAGTCCAGCGGCAGCTCAAGGGTGGTATCCTCGATGAAATCCCCCAGATGCGAATCTTCATCATCACCGATCGGTGTTTCCATGGAGATTGGCTCTTTGGCGATCTTCAGCACTTTACGGATCTTGTCTTCCGGCATCAGCATGCGCTCGGCCAGCTCTTCCGGCGTCGGCTCGCGGCCCATCTCCTGCAGCATCTGGCGGGAGATACGGTTGAGCTTGTTGATGGTCTCAATCATATGAACCGGAATACGGATGGTGCGTGCCTGGTCCGCGATAGAGCGGGTGATCGCCTGACGGATCCACCAGGTTGCGTAGGTGGAGAACTTGTAACCACGACGGTATTCAAACTTATCTACCGCTTTCATCAGACCGATGTTGCCTTCCTGAATCAGATCCAGGAACTGCAGACCGCGGTTGGTGTATTTCTTGGCGATAGAGATAACCAGACGCAAGTTCGCCTCAACCATCTCTTTCTTCGCACGGCGGGCTTTCGCTTCACCGATGGACATGCGACGGTTGATGTCTTTGACCTGCTCGATGGTCAGGCCGGTCTCTTCTTCAATTTGCTGCAGCTTCTGCAGACCGCGATAGACATCGTCCTTCACGTCGTGCAGTTTTTCAGACCACGGTTTGTTCATCGCGATAGCCGCGTTGAACCAGGTTTCGCTGGTTTCGTTGCCGGTGAAGAGGGTGATGAAGTTCTTCTTCGGCATTTTGCACTGCTCAACGCACAGCTTCATGATGATGCGTTCCTGGGTGCGTACGCGATCCATCATCACGCGCATGCTGTTTACCAGGTAGTCGAACTGTTTTGGCACCAGGCGGAACTGTTTGAATACTTCAGACAGCTTCAGGATCTCTTCCTGAGCGGCGGCATGGCTGCGGCCTTTCGCTTTGATGGTGTCACGCGTTACTTCGTACTGGGTACGCAGCTCGGCAAACTTCTCGCGCGCCAGTTCCGGGTCGATGCTGTTGTCATCGTCCGCGCTGTCGTCGTCTTCTTCCTCATCTTCATCTTCGTCGTCATCCATCTCTTCCTGAGACAGCTCAGAACCGACGTGAGTGGCGGTAGGCGCCATATCTTCTTCAGCGTTCGGGTCGACAAAACCGGTGATCAGGTCAGACAGGCGCGCTTCTTCCGCTTCAACGCGATCGTACTGCTCCAGCAGATAGGTAATCGCTTCCGGGTATTCGGCAACAGAGCACTGAACCTGGTTGATCCCGTCTTCGATGCGTTTTGCGATGTCAATTTCGCCTTCGCGGGTCAACAGTTCAACGGTACCCATTTCGCGCATGTACATGCGGACCGGGTCAGTGGTACGCCCGATTTCAGATTCCACGCTGGACAGGACCTGTGCAGCAGCTTCTTCCGCATCTTCGTCAGTGTTGTTGGAGGTTTCAGCCAGCAACAGATCATCGGCATCCGGTGCTTCTTCCATCACCTGAATGCCCATGTCATTGATCATTTGGATGATGTCTTCGATCTGGTCTGAATCGACGATATCTTCCGGCAGATGGTCATTGACCTCGGCATAGGTCAGATAGCCTTGCTCCTTACCGCGTTGGACAAGAAGTTTCAGCTGTGACTGCGGGTTTTGCTCCATAAGACGGTATCCACACTTAATTCGTTTGATTGGTGTCGGCGATGGTGCTGCCAACCTTTAAAGCGAGGGCGTACTTATATTTTTGCCGCTGCCTCTCAGTGCGGCTGCCGGGGGCTTCCCGATCGATATTCGGCACTTAAGCCGTTAAATTTTTTATTTCTTCGCCAGTTCCTGGTTAATCATCCAGAGCTCCCGGCGTTCTTCGCTGCTTAAGCCATGGGTGCGCTCGCGAGCTATCAACTCTTCCTGGCGCAACTCAAGCATCGAATCAAACATATGGTTGAGCGAGTCGGTGAACGTTTTTTCTGCAATTTCCTTATCTGCTATATCGTCCCACATCGACAGTTTTTCAAGGGTAGCGGCCTCTTTTGTGCCGCGATAATGCTCTAAAAGTTGTCCGGTGGTCAGACCTGGCTGAGACAAACAAGTGTTGACCAGTTCTGAAAATAAGCCAAGTCCGGGCAACTTTTCGTGGTTCAAACCCGCCAGCGACGGCACTTGCGGAGCAAGTTCGGGGTTTTGCACCAGTAACCCTATCAGTATACGCATGGTTGTGCGTTTTAGCTGAGGCGCGGGGCGAACCGTGCCGTTTTCAGCCTGTTTAGGCATTAAACGTTCAAGCTGGCTGTCATCCAGGATACCGAGCTTGTTGCCTAACTCCTGACGCAGGTAGATGCGCAGCGTTTCGCCGGGCACCTGGCTGATTAACGGCAGCGCCAGAGTACTGAGCTGCGCGCGCCCGTCAGGGGTACTCAAATCCACCTGCGGCATCAGGCTGTTAAACAGAAACGTGGAGAGCGGCTGTGCCTGCTCCATCCGCGCTTCGAATGCCGCTTTGCCCTCTTTACGCACCAGCGTATCCGGGTCTTCACCGTCGGGCAGGAACATAAAGCGTAGCTGACGTCCGTCGGTCATATACGGCAGCGCGGTTTCCAGCGCTCGCCAGGCGGCGTCGCGTCCGGCTCGGTCACCGTCGTAACAGCAGATGACGTTGTTGGTCACCCTGAACAGCAGTTGAATATGATCGGCAGTGGTGGACGTACCTAACGACGCAACCGCGTAGTTAATGTCGTACTGCGCCAGCGCAACGACGTCCATATAGCCTTCGACGACCAGCAGACGCGGAGGTTCCGCATTGTCCTGCTGCGCCTCATAAAGACCGTACAACTGGCGGCCCTTATGGAAAATATCGGTTTCCGGAGAGTTGAGGTATTTCGGCAGGGCATCACCCAGCACGCGACCACCAAAACCAATTACCCGGCCACGCTTGTCGCGGATCGGGAACATCACCCGTTCACGGAAGCGGTCGTAGCTTCGTCCCTGGTCGTTAGTGACCAGCATGCCTGCGTCGATGAGGGATTTACGATCTTCGCTATTGCCGCCAAAACGCTTTAACACGTTGTCCCAGCCGGGCGGGGCGTAACCAATAGCGAAACGCGCAATCACATCGTCGCTCAGTCCGCGCTTGTTCAGATACTGACGCGCAGGCTCAGCCGCAGAGTGCTTAAGAGACTGTTGGTAAAACGAATTCAGGCCATCCATCAGTTGATACAGCGTTTGCCGCTGATGGCGCTCGATCTGACTTGGCCCACTGCCTGCTTCATACGGCACTTCAAGATTATGCATCGCCGCCAGTTCTTCGACGGTTTCAACGAACTCGAGCTTGTCGTAGTTCATTAAAAAATCGACGGCATTACCGTGTGCGCCACAGCCGAAGCAATGGTAAAACTGCTTTTCACCGTTTACGGTGAAGGAGGGGGTTTTTTCGTTATGGAACGGACAGCACGCATGGTAGTTCTTGCCCTGCTTTTTCAGCTTTACCCGCGCGTCGATGAGATCGACGATGTCGGTTCTGGCGAGCAGGTCATTGATGAAAACGCGTGGGATTCTTCCGGCCATATGCCCCAAAAATTTAAGCGACTTATAAACGAAAACAAGCCGCGCATTCCTTCCGGAAGCACGGCCTTACGACTACTACTCTGTCTGTCAATTGAGGGCGTTGGCCCTCAACAGATTAGTACAGACGAGTACGGCGTGCGTTTTCGCGAGCCAGTTTCTTCGCGTGACGTTTCACAGCGGAAGCTTTAGCGCGCTTACGTTCGGTCGTTGGTTTTTCATAAAACTCACGACGACGAACTTCAGCCAGAACACCTGCTTTCTCGCATGAACGTTTGAAGCGACGCAGTGCTACGTCGAACGGCTCGTTTTCACGTACTTTAATTACCGGCATGTAACTCTCACCTTTAATAAATTCGGTTTGCCGCTGGCATCAACGCCAGCTTATTTCAAAATGGTGCGGAATTTTACTGCAAATGCTGCTGCTTTGTAAAGCACCGATGCGATTTTGAAAGGGACTTTAATAAGGGTGAGGAGTATACACGAGCCTTCTTCCTGGGGCGAACAAAGTTTTACATCAACCCGCCCAGGCTCTACACTGCGCGGTATTGAAACGAGGTAAAACAAGTCATGCGTGTACTGGGTATTGAAACATCCTGCGATGAAACCGGCATCGCCATTTACGACGACGAAAAAGGGCTTCTGGCCAACCAGCTGTATAGTCAGGTGAAATTGCACGCTGACTACGGCGGCGTCGTACCTGAACTGGCCTCTCGTGACCACGTGCGTAAAACGGTTCCCCTGATTCAGGCGGCGCTGAAAGAGGCCGGATTAAGCTCAACCGATATTGACGCCGTAGCCTATACCGCAGGGCCGGGTCTGGTCGGTGCGCTGCTGGTCGGCGCAACGGTGGGGCGTTCGCTGGCCTTCGCGTGGGACGTTCCCGCCATTCCGGTTCACCACATGGAAGGGCATCTTCTGGCACCGATGCTGGAAGACAATCCGCCTGAGTTCCCGTTCGTGGCGCTGCTGGTCTCCGGTGGGCATACCCAGCTGATTAGCGTAACGGGTATTGGCAAGTACGAGCTGCTGGGCGAGTCGATCGACGACGCCGCCGGTGAAGCGTTCGACAAAACCGCCAAGCTGCTGGGCCTGGATTATCCGGGTGGCCCGATGCTCTCTAAAATGGCGTCGCAGGGAACGGAAGGGCGCTTTGTTTTCCCGCGCCCGATGACCGACCGTCCGGGGCTGGACTTCAGCTTCTCCGGGCTGAAAACCTTCGCGGCGAATACTATCCGCAATAACGACAACGACGAGCAGACCCGCGCCGATATCGCCCGCGCGTTCGAAGATGCGGTGGTGGATACGCTGATGATCAAGTGCAAGCGCGCGCTGGATCAGACCGGGTTTAAGCGCCTGGTGATGGCGGGCGGCGTCAGCGCCAACCGTACGCTGCGTGCGAAGCTCGCCGAAATGATGCAAAAGCGTCGTGGGGAAGTGTTCTACGCGCGTCCGGAATTCTGTACCGATAACGGGGCGATGATCGCCTACGCCGGTATGGTGCGCCTGAATGCGGGGGCAACGTCCGACCTGAGCGTGTCCGTGCGTCCGCGCTGGCCGCTGGCGGAACTGCCTGAGGCGTAACCCCCTCACCCTAACCCTCTCCCCACAGGGAGAGGAAAATTTACGACTACACCCGCAGCATCCCTTTCTCTTCCAGAAACGCAATAATCGTCCCCAGGCCGTCACCCGCCTTCAGGTTGGTAAAGGTCCACGGGCGCTCGCCGCGCATGCGGTTGGTATCACGCTCCATCACCTCCAGCGACGCCCCCACGTATGGCGCAAGATCGGTTTTGTTGATCACCAGAAAATCGGATTTGGTGATCCCCGGCCCGCCCTTGCGCGGGATTTTTTCCCCTTCGGCCACGTCGATCACGTAAATGGTCAGGTCCGCCAGCTCCGGGCTGAAGGTCGCGCTCAGGTTGTCGCCGCCGCTTTCAACGAAGATCAGATCCAGATTACCGAACTTCTCGCTGAGTGCTTCTACCGCCGCGAGGTTCATTGAGGCATCTTCGCGGATGGCGGTATGTGGGCAGCCGCCCGTCTCCACGCCCACGATGCGCTCCGGCTCAAGCGCGCCCGCCTCGGTGAGGATGCGCTGATCCTCTTTGGTGTAGATATCGTTAGTGACCACCGCCAGATGGTACGTGTCGCGCATCGCCTTGCAGAGCGCTTCCAGCAGCGCGGTTTTGCCCGATCCTACCGGACCGCCCACGCCCACGCGCAGGGGATGTTTGTAATCAGCCATGTTGACTCCTCAGGAACGGAATAGTCGTGAATATTGTGTTTCGTGGCGCGCGGAGGCGATGGCCGACAGTGGCGTAGCTGCCCCCAGCGCGTCGTCGCCACGTAAAAATGCCTGTTCAAACCCGGCGGCAAAATGGTCGCTCAGCTCGATAATCAACTGCTGCGCCGCCTGCTGTCCGAAGGGGACGAGCTTGACGCCCGCCATCACCGCGCTCTCTATCCAGCTGTAGCCGAGGCTCAGCGCCAGCTCGCGCGCGCCAATGCCCCAGCGCACGCCGAGCCACGCCATGCCGCAGAGCTGGCTCTGCGCAAACAGCGGCAGCCACTCTGCCGGGCAGTTCGGCTCCCAGCTTTTAATCAGGCGCGTAAAGGCCGCCCCACGGTTGCGCTCCTCTTCGCGCAGCTCGCGCGTTTCCCGGCAGGCGAGCAGATATGTCGTCCAGCGTTTTGCTGCCGCGACGTCCTGCTGTTCGCAGGCCCGGAACAGCCGGATAAACATCGGCAGATCGACGCAGAAAAAGCTCTGCTCCATCTGCTGGATCTGCCAGCGCCTGAAGGCGTCGGTGCTCGTAACCCAGCCCGCCTCAACGGCCCACTCCAGCCCCTGCGACCAGGTAAACGACCCGACCGGCAGGCTGCTGCTGGAGAGCTGCATCAGGCGCAGCCGCTGGCGGGCATGCTCCATCAGCTCATCAGCGCCAGCAGGGCGGAGACGATCAGCCCGCCGCCGAAGGTTTTACGCAGACCGTCGTGGCGGCGCAGCAGCAAGCCTGCGGCGAAACTGGCGCCCAGCACCGTCGCGCTGGCCAGCATAAAACCGCTGGTGAACAGCCAGAAGCTGTGGCCAGACATCTCCACGCCGTGCGCCCAGCCGTGGAACATCGCCAGGGCAGGCACCGCCAGCAGCAGGCGGTTTTCGGTTTTAAACATCATCACGCCGCAGACCGCCAGCGAGGCGATAATCAGCATCTCCATGCCGCTAAAGCCGCCGAGCAGGCTGCCCGCAACGGCGCCGACAAGCATCATGCCGAGGGTGGCAAACGGCAGCAGGAGCTTGCGGCCGCTCAGGGCAGATAGCACGCCAGCCCCGGTCAGCATCAGCAGGTGATCCAGCCCGGTCAGCGGGTGGAGAAAACCGGCCTGAAAGCTGTCGGCGCCGTGGCCGGGATGCGCGAGCGCGGGAACGGAAAAAGCCAGCAGTAACAGCGGTAAATACTTACGCATGATTGATCCTTAATGTGAATGGGCGTGAGAATGGCTATGGCTGTGGGTATCGCTGGCGTAAGCGCCCGCTTCCGGTTCAAACGGCAGGCTGGCGAAGGTTACCTCCAGCCCGAACTGGCGCAGCATATCGTCGAGAACGTGATCGTGGTGATAACGCAGCTCGCCGGGCATGACCTGCAGCGGTACGTGGCGGTTGCCCAGGTGGTAGCAGGCGCGGGCGAGTAGGAACGGATCGGCGCAGCGCACCACGGAAACCGACTCCGGGGCGGCGATCACCTCAATCACCTCGCTGCCGTCTTCGTTACAGAGCAGGTCGCCCCCGCGCAGCAGCAGGCCGCGCGGCAGCATCAGTCCGGCTTCACGACCGTCGTTCAGCGATACGCGGGCGCGGCTTTTCACCCGCACGTCAATCGGCAGCGTGACGCTGGCGGTGATCGGGTGCGCGTGGTCCAGACGTTGTGTTAAGTAGATCATCTTCACTCCTTAAAACAGGAAATAGCGTTGCGCCATCGGCAGAACGTCAGCCGGTTCGCTGGTTATCAGTTCACCGTCGACGCGCACCTCGTAGGTTTGCGAATCGACGGTGATGTTCGGTTGCAGAGCGTTATGGATCATGTCGGCCTTTTTCACCGTCCGGCAGCCTTTTACCACCGCCGTGGCGCTCTGCAGGCTGAGCTGCTGCGGGATGCCGTTCGCGTGGGCCGCCTGAGAAACAAACGTCAGCCGCGTGGCGTGACGTGCGGCGCCCAGCGCGCCAAACATCGGGCGGTAATGCACTGGCTGCGGCGTGGGGATCGAGGCGTTGATGTCGCCCATCGGCGCGCAGGCGATCATCCCGCCTTTGACGATGGTGGCCGGTTTTACGCCAAAGAAGGCGGGGGACCAGACCACCAGATCCGCCAGCTTGCCCGCCTCAATCGAGCCCACTTCATGGGCGATGCCGTGGGTCAGCGCCGGGTTAATGGTGTATTTGGCGACATAGCGCTTCACGCGGAGGTTGTCGTTATCGCCCGTCTCTTCCGGCAGCGCGCCGCGCTGGACCTTCATGCGGTGCGCCACCTGCCAGGTGCGGATAATCACTTCCCCGACGCGGCCCATGGCCTGCGAATCTGACGAGGTGAGCGAGAACGCGCCGATATCGTGCAGCACGTCTTCCGCGGCGATGGTCTCCCGACGAATGCGGGATTCGGCAAACGCTACGTCCTCGGCGATATCCGGGTCGAGGTGATGGCAAACCATCAGCATGTCGAGGTGCTCGTCGAGGGTGTTCACCGTGTAGGGCAAGGTAGGATTGGTGGAAGAGGGCAGAATATTCGGGTGCGCGCAGGCGGTGATGATATCCGGCGCGTGGCCGCCGCCCGCGCCTTCGGTGTGGAAGGTGTGGATCGTGCGCCCGCCGATGGCCGCCAGCGTGTCTTCGACAAACCCGGACTCGTTCAGCGTGTCGCTGTGCAGCGCCACCTGAATATCCATCTCTTCGGCCACCTCCAGCGAGCAGTTAATCGCCGCGGGCGTCGCGCCCCAGTCTTCGTGGATCTTCAGCCCGATGGCGCCGGCGGCGATCTGCTCGCGCAGGGCGTTCGGGTTGGAGCCGTTACCCTTGCCGAGCAGGCCAATATTCACCGGCAGCGTATCAGCGGCCTGCAGCATGCGGGCGATATACCACGGCCCCGGCGAGCAGGTGGTGGCGTTGGTGCCCGCCGCCGGACCGGTGCCGCCGCCAATCATGGTGGTGATGCCGGAGACCAGCGCCTCTTCCGCCTGCTGCGGGCAGATCCAGTGGATGTGGGTGTCGATCCCGCCAGCGGTGACGATCTTCCCCTCGGCGGCAATCACTTCCGTCGCGGCGCCGATCGGGATCGTCACGCCGGGCTGAATGTCCGGGTTCCCGGCTTTGCCGACGGCGAAGATCCGCCCGTTCTTCACGCCGATATCGGCCTTCACGATCCCCCAGTGGTCGACGATCAGCGCGTTGGTGAGAACCAGATCCACGCAGCCGTCAGCGGTCATCTGCCCCTGGCCCATGCCGTCGCGGATCACCTTCCCGCCGCCGAACTTGACCTCTTCGCCGTAGACCGTGAGATCGTCTTCCACTTCGATCCACAGCTCGCTGTCCGCCAGCCGCACCTTATCCCCGGTGGTGGGGCCGAACATGTCGGCATACGCCTGACGTGAAATTTCAGCCATGTTTCACCTCGCCCATGACCTCGCCGCGAAAGCCAAAAATGCGTTGCGCGCCCGTCACCTGTACCAGCGTCACCTCTCGCTTCTGGCCTGGCTCGAAGCGCACGGCGGTGCCCGCCGGAATGTTCAGCCGGTAGCCCCTGGTGGCTTCCCGGTCAAACTTCAGTGCCGGGTTGACCTCGTAAAAGTGGTAGTGCGATCCGACCTGGATCGGCCTGTCGCCGTGATTTTCAACAACAACACTTTGGGCTTCACGCCCGACGTTGATCGCAATAGTGCCGGGCTGAATCTGGTATTCACCTGGGATCATCACGTGCTCCTTACACGATCGGGTTGTGGACGGTGACGAGCTTGGAGCCGTCCGGGAAGGTGGCTTCCACCTGAATATCCGGGATCATCTCCGGCACGCCCTCCATCACCTGATCGCGCGTCAGGACGTGGCGGCCCGCCTCCATCAGCGAGGCGACGGTTTCGCCATCGCGCGCGCCTTCCATGATGAAGGCGCTGATCAGCGCGACCGATTCCGGGTAGTTGAGCTTTACCCCGCGCGCAAGGCGGCGTTCGGCAACCAGCGCGGCGGTAAACAGCAACAGCTTGTCTTTTTCTCTGGGGGTCAGTTCCATAACGTTTCTCTTATGTCTGCCAGATGCGCGGCGAACAGGCGGTTTTGGTAGTAAGAAGCGGGCGAAGCGACTGCCAGATGTCGCGCATCGCCCGCTGGCAAATCAGGTTGTCGTGGGAGAGAAAACGCACCGACAGCAGATCGTCGGTGAGCGTTGCCCCCGCAAAATGGCCCAGAGGCGCGAGCAGCGCGCGCACCGTGTCGAGATGATCTTCCCGGGCCGGATAGAACAGCAGTGTGCCGATCCACGGGTGTCCGGCAACGGGCGTGAGATCGCCGTCGCCGAGGTGCTGGCGCTCTATCAGGCGCGGTTCGTCATCCACCCACACTTCAAGGCGGCTCTCCAGCGTGCCGTGGCTGAAGGTCTCACCGATTACCGGGCGGCCCAGGCAGTACAGCTCCCACGCCAGCAGCGTGCTGGAGGCCTTAAGGTGGAAGATGGAACGCAGCGCGGCGTTCGCGCCGGGAAAGATAATGGTGTCCTGCGGCAGCCACTCCAGCGTGGCGTTTTCATCAAGATAAAAGTGCTGGCTCAGACGCGCCTGCGGGCCGCTGCTGCGGTAGAACTTGCTGGCGCCGGGCATGGTGATAAGCGCGTGGCTTTTGGCATCGAGCCGAACGGAAATATCCAGCGAATCGCCGCCCACAACGCCGCCGGGCGGGTGCAGCAGATAAAGGTGGCAGGTTTTTCCTTCGGGGTAAAACGGACGTTGTACGGTGAGCGGCCCGACGTGGCGCGCGGAACGCAGGAGGGTTTTCTCAGGGGCGTGACAAAACTGCAGGGCAAGCGACGCCTGCCAGCCTTTATACGTATTATCAGTGACCTGAGCTGCTAACATGCTGCTTCCATCTGCGCATCATCGGGGTCGTTTCAGTATGCCCTGGCGGAAATGAAGGCTGTCATATGAGTCGCTTATGGATAGAGGAAATTAAAAAGCACGGCCCGGGGCCGTGCTCTGTATGAAGCATGACGATCCTATTTCAGGTGGTCATGCAATGCTGCACCTGCCTGCTCAAGGGCGACTTTAACCGTTGGCTCCTGGCTCAGCGGGTTAAGCAGGCCGTAATCGTGGATCATGCCGTTATAGCGCGTGACGGTCACCGGGACGCCAGCCGCATCCAGTTTACGCCCGAATGCTTCACCTTCATCCCGCAGAACGTCCAGCTCAGCTGTCTGAATCAGCGTCTCCGGGAAGCCTTTCAACTGTGCAGTGCTGGCGCGAAGCGGAGAGGCAAGGATATTGTTACGATCGGCAGCGCTGGTGGTGTAGTTATCCCAGAACCATTTCATCATGTTTTTTGACAGGAAGTAGCCATTTTCGAACTGGTGATAGGAAGCCGTATCAAAGCTGGCGTCCGTCACTGGCCAGAGCATCACGTTGTAGCGAATTTTTGGCCCATTAAACTGTTTGGCCTGCAACGCCACTGAAGCCACCATGTTGCCGCCCACGCTGTTACCTACCAGGCCCAGACGGCTGCCGTCCACGCCAATTTCCTGGCCGTGCTCGGCTACCCATTTTGTCGCTTCATAGGCCTGATTGATTGCCACCGGGAAATGGGCTTCAGGTGACGGTGTGTAATCAACGTAAACCGCTGCGGCGCCTGATGCGCGAACCAGATCGCGGATTAAACGTTCGTGGGTTGGAAAATCACCCAGCACCCAACCGCCACCGTGGAAGAACATAAATACCGGGAGCGTACCGGCAGCATGTTCAGGCTTCACAATTTTAAGCGCGATCGTCTGGCCATTGACCTGGATCGTTTTTTCAGTCACCTGAGCGGGCGGCAATTTTGCTCCTTGCTGTGCGCCGATCAGTACCTGGCGGGCCTCCTGCGGGGTCATCTGTTCCATCGGTTTCCCTTTGCCAGCATTCAGGACATCAAGAAATGCCTGTACGCCTGCGGTCGGGGCTGGAGTATTGGTGGTTTGAGCGGATGCCGCGGCTGACGCGAAGACGGAAGAAATCAGGATGGCGGTTAATGTTTTCATGGTGGTACCCCTTTTAACGTATTTGATTGGATAACTAAATAGTGCGCTACTTAGTTGTTGATGTAATACTTGCGCGCAAGATACTTTTAGTCAAACATTATTTATAATTTTTTTTAGACAACAGATTCAGGGTTGATAGAAAAATGAAAGAAAACAAAACACTAGATGATTTATTGTGCTTCTCGCTGTACTCGGTCACCAATGCGTTCGTGCGCCAGTATCGCCCCCTGCTGCAGGAGATGGATCTGACCTATCCGCAATTTGTTGTTTTGATGGCGCTTTATGAGAAAGACAACATCCCGCTTCGCGATCTCAGCGATAAAACCTATTTTGATTCAGGCACATTGACCCCGCTGGTTCAGAAGCTTGAGGCAAAAGGTTTTCTCAACCGTATCGCGGTTGTGGGGGATGAAAGGATGAAAAATGTCGTATTGACCGATAAAGCGAAAGAACTGAAAAAGCAGGTGATGGCGCTGCCGGACCAGATTCGCTGCAGCATGCGGATGAATGATGATGAGCTGGAAATGCTAAAAAAACTCTCCCGAACGCTGCTGGAAGATTTGTAAGCGCACTTCGGTGGGGGTGAACCCACCGAAGCGATGTGTCGTTACCGGTAGTCCTCCGCATCCACATCATACCCGGACGGCTCCCAGCGGATCGCCAGCAATGACGCCAGACCGATAAACGGCGCCAGCGCAATCACCCAGAACACGGCGGTGTCGAGAGACGCGACCAGCAGCGGGAACAGGAACAGCGACAGCGTGGAGCTGCTGCGCATCAGCGTCTGGTTGAGACCCACGCCCACGCCGCGCAGCGAGGTCGGGTAGCTCAGCGAGGCGAACGTCATGGTATGCGCGCCCGGGCCAAATCCCTGACCGAACAGGAAAAGCGCCAGCATCGCCACGGCAAGCACCCCTTCAAAAGCACCGTCCGGTCGACCAATCAGCGCCAGCCCCAGCAGCGCCACAAGCTGACAGGCGTAACCCGCCAGCGACATCCGCCACGCGCCGAAGCGCGGCACATAGCGCACCGCCAGTAATCCGCCGATAAACGCAAAAAGCAGGTTCAGCGCCAGCGAGATCACAATAGTGGTCAGCATAGACTGCACGAAGAAGCTTGAAATAATCACCGGCAGGCCAAAGGCCACGGCGTTATAGGCGAACGAGGAGACGACAGACAGCAGCGTGGCGAGCGTGGTGCGCCGCAGATAGATGCCGCGGAACAGGTTCAGATAGTTCGACCATTTGGCTTTATTCACGACAGGCGCAGGCTGGGTGAGCGCATCCTGCGGGACGTGGGCGTTAATATTGTACGACTGGCGTAAAATGGACGCCGCCTCTTTCAGGTTGCCCTGATTCGCCGCCCAGACCGGCGATTCGCTCATATAGCGGCTGCGGATGGCGATAATCACCAGCGCGGGTACTGCACCAAAGCCGAGAATCAAACGCCAGAGCCAGTCGCTGTGGCTTTCCGGCAGCACGGCGTAGAAAAAGAGAACCAGAAGGTAAGAGATGCTGATCGCCGCATACCAGGTAGGGCACCACATCGCGACGCTGGAGGCCTTATTGCCCGGCCCTTTCAGCCTGGCAAACTCGCTCAGGAACGCCATCGCCACGGGAAGGTCGATCCCCACGCCAAGGCCCATCACAAAGCGCGCGCCCGCCAGCACATATTCATTCGGGGCCAGCGCGCAGGCGATAGCGGCGACGACAAAGAATACCATGTCGGCCATAAAGACGCGGTAGCGCCCGATTTTATCCGTGAGGTAACCGCCGAGCAGCGCCCCGACAATCGCACCAAAGGTAATCGCCGAGGCCACCATGCCGGTACCGGCGGGCGTCAGGTTAAATTCGCGGGTAATGTCTTTAATGCCGAACGCCAGCGCGCCTAGATCGTAGGCATCGAGGAAAATCCCGCCCAGAGCGATACCGACCACGATCCGGGCGTTAGCCCGGCCCTGTGAGCCGTCATTAACGAGACGTGAAACGTCCGATGCACTGCGCACCCACTGAATGTCGCCATCAGGGGGAATTCCTGCCGTTGAAAGGGGAGTGGTGTCTGTGATTTCTGCCATTTTCTTTTTGTGTGGTTGTGTTGTGTCTCTAACAGTTACCACAGGCAGAAGGTGACAAAAATCACATTTGGTTATAAGGCATAACTAACCGCCTACTCGGGATCTTTTTTCTTTCGCTTGAGCTTCGTCCAGATCTTCGTTTCCTGGCGTCGCCACAGGCGCTGGATATTGTCGTGATGACGCAGCAGGATCAGGCAGGAGAGCATCGATACCGGGAAGGTGAATTGGGGTTTAAACCACCAGACGTAAAACGGGGCGATCAGCGCGCTGACGATGGCACCCAGCGACGAATAGCCGCTCAGCAGAATGGTCAGCAGCCAGGTCCCGGCCATGACGCCGGTTAAGTCCCATCCGATGGGCGCGATGGCACCAAAGGCGGTCGCCACCCCTTTGCCGCCTTTAAAGCCGAAGAATACGGGCCAGATATGGCCGACGCAGGCGGCGATGGCGATGAGCCCCAGCCAGAACGGCGTGACGCCCAGCGCATACGCGCCCCAGACGGGTAGCATCCCCTTCAGAACATCAAAAATCAAAACCGCTACGGCTGCTCCCTTGCCGCCAATTCGAAGCACGTTGGTCGCTCCCGGATTCCCGGAACCACTTTCACGCGGGTCAGGTAACCCGGCAATGCGGCAGACCAGAATGGCGCTGGAGATTGAGCCGCAAAGATAGGCGAGGAGGATCATTCCAGGCGCGATTGCACTCATAACGCTGTTCCGTTTTGAAAATGTATCTGTATTCTCAGCATCTGTGGATAATACGCATAATTCGCCGGAAGTGGTATCCGGTTTAGCCAAAAAGCAGGCAGGTCGTGATGGATATTGTATTTATAGAGCAACTTTCGGTAATCACCACAATTGGTGTTTACGACTGGGAACAGACCATCGAGCAGAAACTGGTGTTCGATATCGAAATGGGATGGGATAACCGCAAATCGGCAAAAAGCGATGACGTGAATGACTGTCTGAGCTATGCCGACATCAGCGAAGCGGTGATCGGCCACGTGGAAGGACAGCGTTTTGCGCTGGTGGAACGGGTGGCGGAAGAGGTGGCGGATCTGCTGCTGACCAAATTCAACTCACCGTGGGTACGCATCAAGCTGAGCAAGCCGGGGGCAGTGGCGCGCGCGGCCAACGTGGGCGTGATTATCGAGCGTGGCACAAATCTGAAAGGAAACAATTAACGTCATAATTGCTAAACCATTTTAGGTTATATCGGTCTTAAGGCTGTATCTTTCACGGTAGCCGTTAGGGGCGACCGTTTTTTTATATCTTTTTTTAGGGGTTTATAGATGAGCGATATGCACTCGCTGCTGGTGGCGGCAATTCTGGGTGTGGTCGAAGGATTGACGGAGTTTTTACCGGTTTCCAGTACGGGCCATATGATTATCGTTGGCCATCTGCTGGGCTTCGAAGGCGATACCGCAAAGACGTTTGAGGTGGTAATTCAGCTGGGCTCGATTCTGGCGGTGGTGGTGATGTTCTGGCGTCGCCTGTTTGGCCTGATCGGCATCCATTTTGGCCGTCTGCCGCAGCGTGAAGGAGAGGGCAAAGGCCGCCTGACGCTGATTCACATCCTGCTCGGGATGATCCCGGCGGTGGTATTGGGGCTGGTATTCCACGACACCATTAAATCGCTGTTTAACCCGATTAACGTCATGTACGCGCTGGTGGTGGGCGGTTTCCTGCTGATTGCCGCGGAAGTGCTGAAGCCAAAAGTCCCGCGTGCGGAAGGCCTGGACGATATGACCTATCGTCAGGCGTTTATCATTGGCTGCTTCCAGTGTCTGGCGCTGTGGCCGGGCTTCTCCCGTTCAGGTGCGACCATTTCAGGCGGGATGCTGATGGGCGTGAGCCGCTACGCGGCGTCCGAGTTCTCGTTCCTGCTGGCGGTGCCGATGATGATGGGCGCCACCGCGCTGGACCTTTACAAAAGCATTGGCTTCCTGACCACAGGCGATATTCCGATGTTTGCCGTGGGCTTTATCACCGCCTTTATCGTGGCGCTGATTGCCATCAAAACCTTCCTGCAGCTGATTAAGCGTATCTCGTTTATTCCGTTCGCGATCTACCGCTTTATCGTCGCGGCTGCGGTGTACGTGGTCTTCTTCTGATAACCGATTGCCCTCACTCTTTCGGCTGAGGGCAACGCTTTTCCTTCCACGCGGTAACCGCGTCAATCCGCCGTTTGGTTAGCTCCTCGCGAATCTCCGGGCCTTTAAATCCTGCCTCAACCACGTCTTTCGTTGGCACCGCTTTTGCGACTTCCCACACTTCGCGCAGCAAACGCCCCTGGGGATAATCGGACGCTTCAAACCCGGTGCGACCGCGCACGTCCGCTTCGCTGGTGAGCGCAATCTGCTCCACGCGCTGCGGCTTGCGCCAGGCGTCGATATTATCGAACAGCTTCACGATGGTGGCGGGCTTCAGGATCGGGAAGGTATGAATCAGGTCGTGGAACTCGGCGACCAGCTTTGCCAGATCGCGGATGTCATTCGGCACGCGCAGACGCTGGCAGAGCCCGTCAACCAGCTTTACCCCCGCCGGACCGTGCCCGTGATGGCGCGGCCAGAACTCTTTCGGCGTTAAGCCTTTGCCGAGATCGTGGCACAGGGTGGAAAAACGTACGTCCACCTCAGGGCTGAGCATGGCGGCCATGCTCAGCGTCATCAGCGTGTGCACGCCGGTATCAATTTCGGGATGCCATTTCGCCGGTGCGGGCACGCCAAACAGCGCGTCGATTTCCGGGAACAGCACCTTCAGCGCGCCGCAGTCGCGAAGAACCTGGAAAAAGACCTGCGGGTTGCGGGTGGTGAGGGCATTTTCCGTCTCTTTCCAGACGCGCTCCGGCGTCAGGTGTTCCAGCTCGCCCGCCTCGGTCATGGCCGTCATCAACGCCATCGTCTCATCCGCAATACGGAAGCTCAGATGCGCGTAACGCGCGGCAAAACGCGCCACGCGCAGCACGCGGAGCGGATCTTCAGAAAATGCCGGGGAGACGTGACGCAAAAGACGATCGCGCAGGTCGTCCTGCCCGCCGTAGGCGTCGATGATATGGCCGTTTTCGTCCTGGGCCAGGGCGTTAATGGTGAGATCGCGGCGCAGCAGATCCTGCTCCAGCGTCACATCCGGCGCGGCGTAGCAGGTGAAGCCGGTATAACCGGAACCGGATTTCCGTTCGGTACGCGCCAGGGCGTACTCTTCCCGGCTTTTCGGATGCAGGAACACGGGAAAATCGCGGCCTACCTGCTGGTAGCCCGCGTCGAGCATCTCTTCCGGGGTGGCGCCCACCACCACCCAGTCTTTATCTTTGACCGGCAGACCTAACAACGCATCACGTACCGCACCACCGACCAGATAACTCTTCACGCCCAACTCTCCCGTTTTCTCTTTTCCAGAATGATACGTAAGTCTGGCAGAGAAGACGAATTAGTTCATCCAGCGATCTTTACGCTTACGGCTTGGGATCAGATGTGGCAGAACCAGACCCAGCACCAGACCAACGCCCAGCACGCCGCCACCATACATAAACCACTGCATGATAATGGTGCGCTGTTTGTCATCAAGCTGCAGGTTCGCGGCGTTCACTTTTTTCTGCGCGACGATCAGCTCGTTTTTGAGCTTTTGATTCTCTTCTTTCAGACCGTTGATCACGCCGTCGCTCTGCGCCACTTTCTGCTGCATTTCAGCGGTGCGCTGGTTCCAGGTCCCGTCGATGTTGTTCAGCTTGTCGGTCAGTGTCTTCACCTGGTTTTCCAGATCCGGCACGCGGGTGCGCAGGCTTGGCACGGTGCTCAGCTCTTTCATTGGGATCCAGGAGGTACGGCCGGAACTGTCGCGAACCTGACCGTAATTGGTCTCCGCGTTGGTCTGCAACAGGGTGACTTCCTCGCCGGCATTCACTGTGCCCACGAGGCGATAATTATCTCCGGGGCCACTGCGCACCCAGGTGTTAAGTTCGTCAGAAACGTAACGCTTCTCTTCAGCGTGCACTGCGGTTGCGGCGCTTAAAGCGAGTAAAGTAAGTCCAATCAGGCGTAATTTAAGCATCATTAGTCGTTATTTTCATAAAAAGTGGAACGATAGTAGTGGCAACAGTGTCTCTACGCAAAGCATTCATCAGCAATCAGAATCATCTGTGTCACGACTCTACACATTTACGCCCGACAAATTGCTCATTGCATGGCAATTTGGCGCAAAATACTATGTACTGACAAACAAATGGCGAGGAAGTTCGCCCTCATTGACGCGTCTGTGACGCCCGCAAAAGTACAAGGCTATGGCTCAGGAAATCGAATTAAAATTTATCGTCGAAAAAGACAGCGTTGACGCGCTCCGTCAGCATCTGAATACGCTCTCCGGCGAGCACCATGAACCCGTACCGTTGCTCAACATCTACTACGAAACGCCGGACAACTGGCTGCGCAACCACGATATGGGGCTGCGCATCCGCGGCGCGAACGGACGCTACGAGATGACGATGAAAATCGCCGGCCGCGTGGTCGGCGGTTTGCATCAGCGCCCGGAATACAATATCGACATCAGTAAGCCAGAACTTGAGCTGGAACGTTTCCCGGCGGAAGTCTGGCCGGAAGGCGAACTGCCCGCCACGCTGGCAGGGCAGGTGCAGCCGCTGTTCAGCACCGATTTCGCTCGCGAGAAATGGCTGGTGACGGAAGGCAAAAGCCGCATTGAAATCGCGCTGGATTTAGGCGAGGTGAAGGCGGGTGAGTTCCAGGAACCGATCTGCGAGCTGGAGCTGGAACTTCTGGAAGGGGATGCGAGCGACGTGCTGAAGCTGGCGCGCAAGCTGGTAAGCCAGCCGGGTTTACGTCAGGGCAGCTTGAGCAAAGCGGCGCGCGGCTACCACCTGGCTGCCGGAAATGCGCCACGCGTGCTGAGAGAGACTCCGATTTTGCGCGTCGTCCCGAAAGCCAGCATTGAGCAGGGCATGGAAGCGGCGCTGGAGCTGGCGCTCTCCCAATGGCAGTACCATGAAGAACTGTGGGCGCGTAACGTCAAAAATGCCAAAAAACAGGTGCTGGCCGCTATTGGACTGGTGCGTCATACCCTGACGCTGTTTGGCGGTATCGTACCGCGTAAAGCTAGCGCTCACTTACGCGATCTGCTGACCCAGACCGAAACGCTGCTGCTTTCCGACGTGTCGGCGCAAACCGCGCTTTATAGCCCGCAAAATGCCGCGGCAAAACTGGCGCTGACCGAGTTTCTGGTTACGCGCGGCTGGCGCGTCTTCCTCGATGCAAAAGCGCAGACCAAAATCGCAGACAACTTTAAACGCTTCGCGGATATCCATCTTTCCCGCCACGCCGCCGAGCTGAGAACCACCTTCGCGCATCCGCTGGGCGACCAGTATGGCGACCAGCTTCCCCGCCTGGCGCGTAATATCGACAGCATGTTGCTTCTGTCGGGAGCGTACGAGGGCGTGAAGGCGCAGGCCTGGCTGGAGAACTGGCAGGGGCTTAAGCATGCCATTGAGACCCGTCAGCAGATTGAGATCGAGCATTTCCGCAACGAAGCCATTTCGCAGGATCCATACTGGCTGCACAGCGGAAAACGTTAATTCTGGCAAGGAACCCCTGATATGCCGCTTTCTTCGCAGTTACAGCAGCACTGGCAAACCGTTTGCGAACGTCTGCCCGAGTCGTTACCCGCGTCATCGTTAAGCGAGCAGGCGAAAAGCGTGCTCACGTTCAGTGATTTTGTGCAGGAGAGCGTCAGCGCCAATCCTGACTGGCTGGCAGAGCTGGAAAGCGCGCCGCAGCAGGCTGACGAGTGGCGGCACTATGCTGGCTGGCTGCAAACCGCGCTGGCAGAGGTGGCGGATGAAGCCACGCTGATGCGCGTTCTGCGTCAGTTCCGCCGCCGGGTGATGGTGCGCATTGCCTGGGCGCAGGCGCTGGAGCTGGTGAGTGAAGAGAGCACCTTGCAGCAGCTGAGCGAGCTGGCGCAGACGCTGATTGTCGCCGCGCGGGACTGGCTCTACGCCGCCTGCTGTAAAGAGTGGGGCACGCCGTGCAGCGAAGAAGGGGTTCCGCAGCCGCTGTTGATTCTGGGGATGGGCAAGCTGGGCGGCTGCGAGCTGAACTTCTCCTCGGATATCGACCTGATCTTTGCCTGGCCGGAGAATGGCGCCACGCGAGGCGGTCGTCGCGAGCTGGATAACGCCCAGTTCTTTACCCGACTCGGGCAGCGTCTGATTAAGGCGCTGGACCAGCCTACGCAGGACGGCTTTGTTTACCGCGTGGACATGCGCCTGCGCCCGTTTGGCGACAGTGGCCCGCTGGTGCTGAGCTTCGCCGCGCTGGAAGATTATTACCAGGAGCAGGGGCGCGACTGGGAGCGTTACGCGATGGTCAAAGCGCGGATCATGGGCGACAGCGACGACGCCTACGCCAATGAGCTGCGTGCCATGCTGCGCCCGTTCGTGTTCCGCCGTTACATCGACTTTAGCGTGATCCAGTCCCTGCGCAATATGAAAGGGATGATCGCCCGCGAGGTGCGCCGTCGCGGTCTGAAGGACAACATCAAGCTTGGCGCGGGCGGCATCCGCGAAATCGAATTTATCGTTCAGGTCTTCCAGCTGATCCGCGGCGGGCGCGAGCCGTCGCTGCAGTCCCGCTCGCTACTGCCGACGCTGAGCGCCATTGAGCAACTGCATTTGCTTCCGGACGGCGACGCGCAAACCCTGCGCGAGGCCTATCTGTTCCTGCGCCGTCTGGAAAACCTGCTGCAAAGCATTAACGACGAACAGACCCAGACCCTGCCGGGCGATGACCTTAACCGGGCGCGCCTGGCCTGGGGCATGCGGGCGGATGACTGGTCAACGTTGACCGAACGGCTGGATGCCCATATGGCAGGCGTGCGCCGCATCTTTAACGATCTTATTGGTGACGACGAAAGTGAATCGCCGGACGATGCGCTCTCCGAGCACTGGCGCGAACTGTGGCAGGACGCGCTCCAGGAAGATGACACCACGCCGGTGCTGGCGCACTTAAGCGACGATGCCCGCCATCGCGTGGTGGCCTTGATTGCCGATTTCCGCCTTGAGCTGAACAAGCGCGCCATTGGCCCGCGCGGTCGGCAGGTGCTGGATCATCTGATGCCGCATCTGCTGAGCGACGTCTGCTCCCGCGAGGATGCGCCGATGCCGCTGTCGCGCATGATGCCGCTGCTGAGCGGGATTATCACGCGTACCACCTATCTTGAACTGCTGAGCGAGTTTCCGGGGGCGCTGAAACACCTGATTTCCCTCTGCGCCGCGTCGCCGATGGTGGCCAACAAGCTGGCGCGATACCCACTGCTGCTGGACGAACTGCTTGACCCGAACACGCTCTATCAGCCGACGGCGACGGACGCTTACCGCGACGAGCTGCGCCAGTATCTGCTGCGCGTGTCGGAAGAGGACGAAGAGCAGCAGCTGGAGGCGCTGCGTCAGTTTAAGCAGGCGCAGATGCTGCGCGTGGCGGCGGCGGATATCGCGGGTACGCTGCCGGTAATGAAAGTGAGCGATCACTTAACCTGGCTGGCGGAGGCGATCATCGACGCGGTAGTCCACCAGGCGTGGGTGCAGATGGTGGCCCGCTATGGCCAGCCGAAGCATCTTGCTGACCGCGAGGGGCGAGGGTTTGCCGTGGTCGGTTACGGCAAGCTGGGCGGCTGGGAGCTGGGCTACAGCTCCGATCTGGATCTGATTTTCCTGCACGACTGCCCGGTTGACGTGATGACCGACGGCGAACGTGAGATTGACGGGCGGCAGTTCTACCTGCGCCTGGCCCAGCGCATAATGCACCTGTTCAGCACCCGCACTTCGTCGGGCATTCTGTACGAGGTGGACGCGCGTCTGCGCCCGTCCGGCGCGGCAGGCATGCTGGTCACCTCGACGGACGCTTTTGCTGACTATCAGAAGAACGAAGCCTGGACGTGGGAACATCAGGCGTTAGTGCGCGCCCGCGTGGTGTACGGCGATCCGCAGCTCAAAACGCAGTTCGATGCGGTCCGCAAGTCAGTCATGACGACCCCGCGCGAGGGCAGCACCCTGCAAACTGAAGTGCGCGAAATGCGTGAGAAAATGCGCGCGCATTTGGGTAACAAACATCGCGATCGCTTTGATATTAAAGCCGATGAGGGCGGGATTACCGATATTGAGTTCATCACTCAGTACCTGGTGCTACTGCATGCCCACGACAAGCCGAAGTTAACCCGCTGGTCCGATAACGTGCGCATTCTGGAACTGCTGGCGCAAAACGACATTATGGACGAGCAGGAGGCGCAGGCCTTAACCCGCGCCTACACCACGCTGCGCGATGAACTTCATCACCTGGCGTTGCAGGAACAGCCGGGCCACGTGGCGCTGGACTGTTTTACCGCAGAGCGCGCCCAGGTGACGGCAAGCTGGCAGAAATGGCTGGTGGAGCCGTGCGTAACAAAACAAGTGTGATATTATCGCGCGCAAATTGTGAATCTTTCTGGAGTCAGGAATGAAAGTAACACTGCCAGAGTTTGAACGTGCTGGAGTAATGGTTGTCGGGGATGTGATGCTGGATCGCTACTGGTATGGGCCGACCAGCCGCATCTCTCCTGAAGCGCCGGTACCGGTGGTTAAGGTCGACACCATTGAAGAGCGTCCAGGTGGCGCGGCAAACGTGGCGATGAATATAGCCTCGCTGGGCGCGCACTCGCGTCTGGTGGGCCTGACCGGTATCGACGATGCGGCGCGTGCGCTGAGCAAGTCGCTGGCGGACGTGAACGTGAAGTGCGACTTCGTTTCTGTTCCGACACACCCAACCATCACCAAGCTGCGCGTGCTGTCGCGTAACCAGCAGCTGATCCGCCTCGATTTTGAAGAAGGGTTCGAAGGCGTTGATCCCGAGCCGCTGCACGAGCGCATTAACCAGGCGCTGGGCAACATCGGTGCGCTGGTGCTGTCTGACTACGCCAAAGGCGCGCTGGCGAGCGTGCAAACGATGATTCAGCTGGCGCGTAAAGCCAGCGTACCGGTGCTGATCGACCCGAAAGGCACCGATTTTGAGCGCTATCGCGGCGCAACCCTGCTGACGCCAAACCTTTCTGAGTTCGAAGCGGTGGCGGGCAAGTGCAAAACCGAGGAAGAACTGGTTGAGCGCGGCATGAAGATCATTGCTGACTTCGAGCTGTCCGCGCTGCTGGTCACCCGCTCCGAGCAGGGGATGACGCTGCTGCAGCCGGGCAAGGCGCCGCTGCATATGCCAACCCAGGCGCAGGAAGTGTACGACGTGACCGGTGCCGGTGATACGGTGATCGGCGTGCTGGCGGCAACGCTGGCGGCGGGTAACTCCCTGGAAGAGGCGTGCTACTTCGCGAACGCCGCGGCGGGCGTGGTCGTCGGTAAATTGGGTACTTCAACCGTTTCGCCAATCGAGCTGGAAAACGCGGTGCGCGGGCGTGCGGATACCGGTTTTGGCGTCATGACCGAAGACGAGCTGAAGGTGGCCGTTGCCGCCGCGCGCAAGCGCGGTGAAAAGGTGGTGATGACCAACGGCGTGTTCGACATCCTGCACGCGGGCCACGTGTCGTATCTGGCGAATGCGCGCAAGCTGGGCGATCGCCTCATTGTGGCAGTGAACAGCGATGCGTCGACCAAACGTCTGAAGGGCGAAACGCGCCCGGTGAACCCGCTCGAGCAACGTATGATTGTGCTTGGCGCGCTGGAAGCGGTGGACTGGGTGGTGTCGTTTGAAGAAGATACCCCGCAGCGCCTGATTGCCGGGATCCTGCCAGACCTGCTGGTGAAGGGCGGCGATTACAAGCCAGAGCAAATCGCAGGTAGCGAAGAGGTCTGGGCCAACGGCGGTGAGGTGATGGTGCTCAATTTTGAGGACGGGTGTTCAACCACCAACATCATCAAGAAGATCCAGAAAGACAGTCAGTAAAAAACGGGCCAGTTGGCCCGTTTTTTTTCACCCTCTCCCTGTGGGAGAGGGCATCAGGCCGCACTTACTCCTGATCGTCCACCGGTGGAATGGCCGGTGCCGGCTTCACTTCTTCCGGCGCATTGCGGTTTTCCAGCTCGCTCAGACGCTGTTCCAGCAGCGCCAGCTTCTCGCGGGTGCGCAGCAGAACCTGGGTCTGCACGTCAAACTCTTCGCGGCTGACTAAATCAAGGCGAACCAACTGCGCCTGCAGCGTCTGGCGGATTTTCTTCTCAACGTCATCACCAAATTCACGAATGCCCTTTGGCATGGACTCATGAACCTGACGCGCGATCTGCTCAATTTTTTTCGGGTCAATCATAATGGCTTCCCTTGATAAGTCGGTGTTGATGAACATTGTAGCGCGTCATGACCCAGGATAAAGCAGATTTGTTTGAAGTTTATGCATTGCCCAGGTTAATCAATAGCGTTATAGTTATCTCGCTTATTCTCAGGGCGGGGCGAAATTCCCCACCGGCGGTAAATCAGCTTAGCGCTGAAAGCCCGCGAGCGCTTTGGGTGAATTCTCAAAGGTCAGCAGATCCGGTGTAATTCCGGGGCCGACGGTTAGAGTCCGGATGGGAGAGAGTAACGATCCAGTCGGGCATGGGCCCGCTCACGTTATCTTTTTGCCGCTTATACGGCGCTCCTAAGACTGCCCTGATTCTGGTAACCATAATGTTAATGAGGTTTTTTTACCATGAATCAGACGCTACTTTCCTCTTTTGGCACTTCAACTCAACGTGTTGAACATGCACTGGATGCACTGCGCGAAGGCCGCGGTGTGATGGTGCTTGACGATGAAAACCGTGAAAACGAAGGCGACATGATTTTTGCCGCCGAAAACATGACCGTTGAACAGATGGCGCTGACCATCCGTCACGGCAGCGGCATCGTATGCCTGTGTATTACCGAAGATCGTCGTAAGCAGCTCGAGCTGCCGATGATGGTTGAGAACAACACCAGCGCCTTTGGTACCGGCTTTACCGTGACCATTGAAGCGGCGCATGGCGTGACTACCGGTGTATCGGCGGCTGACCGCCTGACCACCGTGCGTGCCGCCATTGCTGACGATGCGAAACCCTCCGATCTGCATCGTCCAGGCCACGTCTTCCCGCTGCGCGCGCAGGCGGGCGGCGTTTTGACCCGCGGTGGTCACACCGAAGCGACGATCGACCTGGTGACACTGGCGGGCTTTAAGCCTGCGGGCGTGCTGTGTGAACTGACCAACGATGACGGCACCATGGCCCGCGCGCCAGAGTGCATCACCTTTGCGCGTCTGCACAACATGCCGGTTGTCACAATTGAAGATCTGGTGGAGTACCGCCAGGCGCACGAGCGCAAGGCCAGCTGAGACAGCTGATGTGAAAAAGCCGGGGAAACCCGGCTTTTTTGTCGCTAGTGGTAGTTAATTTTAAACAGCACTACGGTTTCAAACGGTCCGGACTGGATCGCTTTTCCCTCATCCCACGACAGCTCTGCCGTGTACTTTTGCTCATACTGCAACGTACTCCCGGTGAAATCGGCATACTCCTGGTAGTGGTTGAAGGTAAACGGATCCGTTCCGTTCAGAATACGCAGTTTTAGCCCATTCCCAATCAATAGCGCCGTATCGTCAGCGCTCAGTTTTTCGTTCGTGTAGAATGACGAGTCCATTTTGAATCCATCAGAGCACTGCGCGTCCTGCACCTTGGTGGTTTTGACCGTAAATTCGCGAACGCGCGTTTTCTGGTTCACGATGTCGCGAGCGCTGAAGGTGCCAAAATCGATCTCCTGGTTTTCAGGGTAGATGCTGAAGGTTGCCCCGCAGTCCAGAACGGTAATGTTTTGCAAGCCGTTGATGTGATACTTCAGGTTTTTCGCGTCGGCCATCTGGTTGACCCCGCCTTTACCGTCAAACTGCACCACGATGTAATCGCCGAGGGAACTCACGTAGCCGTGAGGCGGAATCGCCTTAATTTTTACAAACAGGCGAAAGCGGGCAATAAACGTGCGTGTCGGATGAATGTCATCCGGGTTTCCTGAGCAGATCAGGTTTTCCCAGCCCATCTGCCGTATCTGATCCGGGGTATAGATGAGGATATTCTTGTTATCAAGACACTGGCGGGTGTCCACGCCATTCGGCTGGCCCGTGGCATCGTAATCCACCCCTTCGTAGGTTACGCCAAGCTCATAGTAAGGGTCCGTTGCGGCAGGATAAGGGTTAACCCAGGCGAATACGTCTTCCGGCTCAAAGCCGCCGTTGACGTTGTGATCGCAGGTGACCGGGATTTTAATGTCATCTGATTCCCAGATTTTCTGCCCCACCTGCGCGTTGCTGGGGATAGCAAAGGGCGAGATGGTTTTTGTCTCTTCAACCGGCCCGCCTGAAGTACCAAGATAGCAGTCCAGCGCCAGCGCTTCTCTTACGGGCAGAGCGGATATCAGCAGCAGGAACAGCAGATTAGCGAGCTTGCGCATCTTTATCGACCTTATGCTCGCTGAGTGTACATTTCGCCGTACCTGAACATTGCGCGTCGACCTTTTTCAGCGCACCGTAATCATCGATGTAGCCAATGCTGTAGTAGTTGCCGTGATAGTCACCGGTAGAGGTTGTCGCCGTCGCAAACGGGGCGATCATCAGGCTGTCAAAACCGGGCAGCATGGTTTTCGCATTTTTGCTCAGCCACGCCAGCGTGATGTAATAAGGCGTAGGGTTATGCACGGTGAGCCCTTTCGCGTTTGCGGTGACTTCCATACGCATTTCTGCCTGATCGCCTGCCTTTTTGGCGATCGCTTTGGGACGCCAGAACAGTTTGATCCTGCTCTGCATCGCGACCTGCATGACGCTGCGTTCCTCGCTCGCGCTGGAACTTTTCGGCGGCACCTCGCGCAGGTTGAAATAAAACAGCGATTCCCGGTCTTTCGGCAACCGGGCGGTCGCAGCCTGCTTCACAATCCGGACCTGAGACGAGGCGCCCGCTTCAAGACGTTGAATCGGCGGAAGCGCCATAAAATGGCTGTCCTCCTTGCGTCCGTTTTCATCTTCTATCCAGGAGAGCGCCAGATAAGGCAACGTTTTGCTCTGGTTATCAATCTTGAGGCTGCTGGCCTTATCGCTTTCCGGAAACACAATGCGGGTGCGGTCCAGGTTAACGGCGGCGTGGGTGGTAAATGCGGTGCCGATTAACATCAGGCACAGGCTAGTGAATGAGGTCAGTTTCATCATGGTTTCTTACTGGCATGGCAGTATCAACTGCATACTGTTTTCAAGGTGTGAAGGCAGCGAGAAGCGACACTGCTGATTGTCACCCCACGTTACCCGGAATTGTTGTTCAGGCTCGACTGCTCCCAGCCAGACGTGGCCTTCGTCGGCGACCATGCCGATTTGCTGGTCACTTTCCAGCAGGTGAACAATCGCGCCCAGCGGCGGAGTGCCGGCTGGCGTACGGATAATGCCGGCAATATCGTTGCCAGCGCGCGTGGCAATCTGGCGGTAGCCAATCGCCCCCTCGGTCCAGGTGGTGGTCGTGATGCGGTTGTCCACATCGACGCCGTCAGGCAGGTTATCCAGATTGACCTGTACGCTGGCGGGAGAGTAACTGGAAACCGACGGTAAAACGCCGATACCAAAGCGGTTGGTTTCATCCCGCGACATGTTCAGCGGAATGTTGCCGACGCCGTCGGTGCTGACCATTACGCGCGGTTCGTTTCCGTAGCTGCGACGGTGCAGCGCCGCACCTTTGGCCGTTGAGGTAAACGAGCCATTCCAGCTGGCGCTCAGGGAGTTATATTCATCAGCTTTATAACTTCCGGAGATATTCAGATCGCCAAACGGTGAATAGTGCTGATAGTTGCCGCTCATCTGTGCGCCCGCGTCCGCGTGTTCACTCTCCGTCCCCGCAGAGACGCCCCAGGTATTATTGCGATCGGACGTGTCGTACCAGGAGACATTTTGGCTCAGGCTATCGCTGTTGTGCAGATCGTAACTGAGGCGATGATCCGGATCGATCGGTACGCTCAGGGACAGGTAAAACTGCGTATCGTCGTCTTCATCTTCGTAATGCGTCTTGCTCCAGGAGAGGGTGACGCCGAGGTTTTTCCAGCGCCCCAGATCAAAGTTATAGCCTGCGGTAATGCTTCCGGTCGTGGACGGGGCTTCGTTCCACCAGGTCTGACGCAGTACGTTGACGTAGAGGTTGAGCGATAACGAGCTGATGTACTGGCTGGCGGTTACGCTCAGCGTCTGCTTTTCTGTCTGACGATCGTTGTCGTCATAATCAAGGAAGCGGGCATAGCTCAGGAATTTCCGATCGGAGTAGCGGTAGCTGGCAAGCGTAAGCTGGCTGCCGGTGGTATCGAAACGCTTACTGTAGTTAAAACGGTAGCTGTAACCCGTCTGGCTATCCTGGAAGGGGAGCTGGCTGGTGGCCTGCGTGACGTCAAAAGAGAGGGCACCCAGATGCGCCATATTTTGCCCGACCCCGGCGGCAATGGAACGGTAATGATCCCCGTCGGCAAGCGTCCCGCCATAGAGCGAGGTGTTTGACAGCATTCCCCATGAGAATTCACCGCTCATAAAACCGGTGTCTTCGACATCGTGAGAGGCGTCTTTACGCGCTTTACCCGCCGCCAGCTTGTAGCGAACCTGCCCTTTACGCGTTAAAAAAGGCACCGATTCCGCCGAGACCTGGAAGGTGCTGACGCGCCCGTCTTCCTCCGTCACTTTTACGTCCAGCGTCCCCTGAACGGACTGGTTAAGATCCTGAATAACAAAGGGGCCAGGCGGAACTTTACTTTGATAAATTACGCGATCGGACAGGCTGACGGTGACGGTCGCGTTGGTTTGCGCGATACCGGTAATTTGTGGCGCATAGCCACGCAGCGACCAGGGGAGCATGCGCTCATCGCTGATCAGGGAGGCGCCGGTATAGGTAAAAGCGTCAAAGATTGAGGACTGGAAGTCCGTTTCACCCAGCGTCAGCTTAGCACCAAGCGAAGGAAGAGGGCGGAACATGTAGACGCGCGAAAAGCGTCCGTCATGATCCGAACCTGCATCGGTATGCGTTTGGCTGTACTGATAATCACTGCGCAGGCGCCATGCGCCCATATTCGCGCCCGCCGTGCCATAGGTGTTGGCGTTGTTGGTGCTGCTGCCGTCGCTGGGCTGATAGTGGCTGGCGAACAGGTTGTAATCCAGAATCACGCCCGGTACGCCATTGTCCCACGTTGCGGGTGGCATCCAGTCGGCGGCGCGGTACTGCAACCATGCCTGGGGTACGGTGACCTTCAGCGTCTGGGTCGCTTGTTCAAAATTAAAGGTGATATCCGGTCTGGAGGAAAAGTCGACGCATCCCTCTTTTTCGGGTAAGGCGTCGCGGACTTCCTCTTTCAGGGCAAACGTATCCGCCAGTTCAGGAGGAATACACAACTGTACCGTATTATTTACCTCTTTCCAGCTAAGCTGCCAGCCGTTAGCCAGCGGTGTGTCGTTAATTGATACGGTAACAAAATAGCTGCCAGGGGTAACCGCTATTTCATTTTTAAAAAGGGAGAGGTCAACGCTGCTCCGCTGGTCTTTATCAATGGCATTGATATTAAACTCGGTGGCAGAGGCAATCTTCGTCATTAACAGGGACGCAATGATGATTTTAGATTGTAATTTATATGTCATCATCCTGTTACCAAAGTAATATCACATACCGGCTGGCAAATAATGCCAGCCGGTTTTATCGTGATGCATTGCCTTATTTGTACATCAGCACATAGTTGGCAGTCGCTTCAACCTGACCCGCTGTGGCAGTTTTACCCTGAGCAACTTCCATTAATGCTTTGAAGTGCAGAGTCTGAGTGGTGGAACCCGCCAGCAGATCGACCGTTTGAGCCGAACCCAGGGTGATGTTGGCTTCGTTGTTGTCCAGCAGACGAACACCGACGTTCTGAGCACCGCTTGCATAGGTGTTGCTCATCAGGCTGGTGTCAGTAGCGTCAGTTGCTGCGCTGGTGAAGGTCACGTCAACTTTGGTCACTGGCGTATCCGTTTCGTCCGCCGGATCGTCAAGCTGGCAGTTCTCCAGATTGATATCAACCGGAACAGCGGTAGACTTTTTGTTAGCGTTGATCACGGCAGTGGTAACTTCACCCAGGTCCACTTCTTTATCAACGCTGTCTGGTGCAATGCTGCACGGTGCATCAATGACCACGCCTTTGAATTTGATTTTGCCGGAACCCTGGTCATCAGCAAAAGCAGAACCCGAAACGATGGCAGCCATCGCAACCGCTAACAATACTTTTTTACCCATATACATGAAAATATCCTTTTTCAATTGAATTCATAATCTGAATATTAATTTTCAGAATACTCGCAAAGTATAACGGGTTGAGGGCGGCTTTTACGATTAATGAGGCTTAAAGATATTTTTAGAAGAGGTTAATATATAATTTATTACTATCGTAACCGATTAATATTTCATGCAGCAGCGGTTTTTTAAGCGCAATTTAATTGGGAAATATTGCGCTTAAAAATATCCATAAAAACTCTTGATTTTCCAATTGTAAATACAGAGCCGCAGACAGTGTAAAATGCAACGGCTGCGCTGGGGCGCATCAAAGAATTGCCCTCATCGATGAGGGCATCCGTGTCAGCCTATACCTGCCGTTTGCAGCAGAACCAGGCTTAGCCCCATCACCGACATGCCGCACAGCACGCCGTAGCTGGGATTGTTATTGGGATCGATCTCTTTCGCCAGCGGCATCAGCTCATCGACAGAGAGCGCAACCATAATCCCGGCCACGGCAGCCATAATCGCCGCCATCACGACAGGGGAGACGAGGCTTCCAAGGATCAGCCACGCCAGCACGCCGCCGAGAATTTCGGCCATCCCGGAAATCCCCGCCCAGAAGACGGCAGTACGTTTTGAACCCGTTGCGGCATAAACCGGCCCGGCCACGGCAAGTCCTTCAGGAATATTGTGTAAGGCTACCGCCAGCGCGACACCAAATCCCATTTCCAGATTGCTGCTGGCCGTGACATACGTGGCGACACCTTCCGGGAAGTTGTGCAGGCTGATACCCAGCGTCAGCAGGATCGCCGTGCGCTTGATGTTGCCGGGGATTGGAGTAACGCTTTTTTGCATCAAATCCTGAGGGTGGGCGTGGGGCAGCATACGGTCGAGCGCAAAATAGCCCAGCAGGCCGACGATGAACATGCCGTAGCCCAGAACCGGAGACATTCCCTCGGTGTGAAGCGCTGCTGGCAGCATCTCCATCAGCGAGATAAGCAGCATGATCCCAGCGGCGAAGCCCAGCGAGAACGCCAGAAGACGATTAGACGGTTTTTGCCCGAGCACGCCGAGGAACGCACCGATAAAGGTCGCGGCACCCGCAAGCACGGTCAAAATTAAGGGTACTGACATGCACTCTCCTTAAGCAATATCTTACGTTCAAATTTCCTGATGATGATCTTCACGGTTATCTGCGTTTATCTTCACCTGAATGCGCGTAATGTAGAACCATCAAATTGACACCTTCTCTAAGGATACCATCATGTCTTCTTCTCGTATGCCTGCACTGTTTTTAGGCCACGGCAGCCCAATGAACGTTCTGGAAGACAACGTCTATACCCGCGCCTGGCGTCATCTGGGGGAGACATTACCGCGTCCGAAGGCGATTGTGGTGGTGTCTGCGCACTGGTTTACCCGTGGTACCGGCGTGACGGCCATGGAAGCGCCTAAAACCATTCATGATTTCGGCGGCTTCCCGCAGGCGCTGTATGATACGCATTATCCGGCTCCCGGCTCGCCTGCGCTGGCACAGCGGCTGGTAGAGTTGCTCGCACCTGTTCCAGTGGCGCTGGATAAAGAAGCCTGGGGCTTTGACCACGGCTCGTGGGGTGTACTGATTAAGATGTACCCTGATGCAGATATTCCGATGGTGCAGTTAAGTATCGACAGCACTAAACCGGCGGCCTGGCATCTGGAAATGGGCCGCAAACTGGCGACCCTGCGTGATGAGGGCATCATGCTGGTGGCAAGCGGCAACGTGGTGCATAACCTGCGTACGGCGCGCTGGCACGGTGAGAACACGCCATACCCGTGGGCGAGCGCTTTTAACGCCTACGTCAAAGCGAACCTGACCTGGCAAGGCCCGGTTGAGAAGCATCCGTTAGTGAACTATCTGGATCACGAAGGCGGTTCGCTCTCTAACCCGACGCCGGAACACTTCCTGCCGCTGCTGTATGTGTTAGGTGCATGGGACGGTCAGGAGCCGGTTACCATTCCGGTTGACGGCATTGAGATGGGCAGTTTGAGTATGCTGTCGGTGCAGGTGGGGTAAAAACATGCCCGGTAAGCGTAGCGCCACCGGGCAAGTTTTATTCAACAAAAATATGCGGATAGAACCGTGACAGATCCTGCGTAATCAACGCGCGATCTTCGCGAATACCAATCCCGGCAGGTTGATCGTTAATAAGCCAGCTACCGATCAGCGTATAGCTGTCGCCAAACTTCGGCAGTTGATAAAACTCCTGGACGATCATCCCTTCTTCACCGTACGGCCCTTCAACCGCTTCCAGCGTTTTACCGTTTTCGATAATGGAGACGTTCGCGCCTTCGCGGGAAAAGATAGGCTTAACGACGTATTTCTCCATCGGCGGGAACTCATCTTCGGCAAAGTAAGCTGGCAACAGGTTAGGGTGGTTCGGGAACATCTCCCACAGCATCGGCAGCAGGGCTTTGTTGGAGATAATGCTCTTCCACGCCGGTTCCAGCCAGCGCACGCCCGCGTCTTCCAGCTTGGTGGAGAACATTTCACGCAGCATGTATTCCCACGGATAGAGCTTGAACAGGTTGCTGATCACCTGATCCTGCATATCCGTAAACTGACCTTTTTCCCCCAGGCCGATATCCTCGATATAGAGGAATTCAGTCGCCACTTCCGCTTCGGCCGCGCAGTCCTGCAGATACTGAACCGTGCCCCTGTCTTCTTCCGTGTCGCGACAGCAGGCAAGATGCAGCAGATTGAAGCCAAACTGCTCCCGCAGTTCGGCGAAACGCTCAATCAGCTTTTCCTGCAGGCTGTTGAACTGGTCGCTACCTTCCGGCAGGTTTCCGGCGTTCATCTGATCTTCCAGCCAAATCCACTGGAAGAATGCCGCTTCGTAAAGAGAGGTCGGCGTATCCGCGTTGTTTTCTAAAAGCTTCGGCTCACCCACGCCATCCCACGCCAGATCGAGGCGAGAGTAAAGCGAAGGCTGATTCGTTTTCCACGACTGACGGACGAAACTCCAGGTGTGCTTCGGAATACGGAATTTAGTCATCAGCTCGTCGCTGTCGATGACTTTATCCACCACCTTCAGGCACATCTGGTGCAGCTCGGCCGTCACCTCTTCCAGTTTTTCCACCTGGTCGAGCGTCAGTTTGTAGTAAGCATCTTCACACCAGTACGGCTCGCCGTACATGGTGTGGAAGTTAAAACCGTATTCAGTAGCTTTTTCGCGCCAGTCCGGGCGCTCGGTAATACCGACTCGTTCCATGATCAGCCGCCCATTGAGCGAGTGGAAGTGCCTGTTGCACTACGCTGCATGCTGGTCTGTTTCGCCACAGACTCACCGAACCCACCGCGGGTGATGGTGCTGGTGGTCGCAGGCTTCGGCGCCATCGCGGTTTTCGGGACGGTCACGGTGCGGCCCGGGGTCGCTGCGCCATAGCCTTTGCCGCTGGCATCGGTATATTGACCATAAGCCGGGCTGGCCGGGTTTTTCGAGCTAAACAGCGGTTGCTGCTGATAGCCCGCACCGCCGCCCATCAGGCGGCCCATCATGTAGCCTGCCATTAATGGCATCCAGAAGCTGCCGCTGGACTGCGCCTGCGCCTGATTTTCCGGCGCAGTACCTGCCTGAGCTGGCGTCTGCTGACACTGTCCTTCACCAAATTCCGCCACGCAGTCTTCGCGTGAGGCGTATTTCGGCGCGGTGCGTTCCGCTTCTTTCAGGGCGTTGGTGTAGGCGGTTTTACATTCTGCTGTCTGGCCGGTTGCGGCGGAGCAATCGTCCGCGTTTTGATACAGCGAAACCGTTTCGTCGTTTTTCTCACAGCCTGCCAGCATAAAGACCGCGGTTACTGCCAGCGCAACAGGGGTGAGATGGCGTGCGTTCCAGCTTTTGCGGAACGACGCGTGGTTAATCGTTTTTGTCCGTTTCATGTTTGTCTTCCAGGACCCAGTGGTAATAACGCTCAGGATAGTGGATGAGTGGTTGAAAATGAAGCGAAGAGGGGCGGAATCAGGGGGATCTTTACGTTGGCTTACGTTCGGGTGTGATTCAGCTGCGCCCTCTCCCGGTGAGAGAGGGCGTGATAACACTCTTAGTTACGGAACGGGTTAGAACCGCTGCTTGCAGGTGCCGTGCTACGCGCGGCCGCTGGCTGTGCGGCAGGGGCGCTGCCGTTAGCGTTGAAGTTATCAACGGCGGCAACCTGCTCCGGGTTCTCCGGCGCAACGCTGTCCGGCGAGGTAGAGACCGGTTTGCCCAGCGCGCTGTTCAGCATCTGCAGGTCTTGCTCGTTCAGCGTACCCAGAGCCTGCTTGATGTTCAGCTGGTTAATCAGGTACTGGTAACGTGCGCTGGAGAGCTGCTGTTTCGCGTTGTAGAGCGTGGTGGTCGCGTCGAGCACGTCAACGATGGTGCGGGTACCAACGGAGTAACCGGCTTCCATCGCGTCCAGTGAGCTCTGTGCAGACACAACGGCCTGTTTATAGGCGTTGATGCTACTGATAGACGCGTTCACGTTGTTGAAGGACGAACGCACGGTCTGCACCACGTTGCGGTGCGCGCTTTCCAGCTGCTCGCTCGCGCCAACAAAGTTGTACTGCGCCTGTTTCACCTGAGAGTTTACCTGACCGCCCTGGTACAGCGGCAGAGAGAAGCTCAGGCCCACTTTGTTCTGACCCATATTGCTGTCGTCATACTGGGCAGAATTGGTTTTAGAGCCGCTGTAGGTCGTGTCAGAAACGCCGGTGGACGCGCTCAGGCTCAGGGTTGGCAGATGGCCGTCCTGCGCCTGACGAATTTGCTCGCGGGCCAGGTCCTGGCTCAGACGCGCCTGCAGCAACGTCAGGTTGCGGTTTTCCGCCTCTTTCAGCAGGGCGTTAACGGCCTGCGGCTTATCCGTTTTGAAGCTGTCGACGTTCAGGGAAGCCAGCTCAGGATAGTAATTCCCGGTGACCTGGCGCAGGGATTCCAGCGCGTTGTCGAGGTTGTTACGCGCGGTCACTTCGTTGGCCAGCACGGTGTCGTACTGTGAACGGGCGTTCTGCACGTCGGTGATCGCCACCAGACCCACGTTGAAGCGCTGGGTGGTTTGATCCAACTGGCGGTAGATCGCCTGTTTCTGCGCTTCGGTGTAGGAGAGCGCGTCAATGGCGCTCAGCACGTTGAAGTACGCGGTGGCAGTATTCAGGATCAGCGTTTGCTGGTCGGTCTGATAGGTCACATCCTGGATGCCCGCGCTCTTTTCCTGCAGGGTCAGGGCGCGCCATTTGGACATATCAAACAGCGTCTGTGTTAATTGCAGTGAGGCGCTGGTAGCATTGGAGTTAACGCCGTTAGCGTCGCGGAAACCGTTGCTGTAGGTATAATCTGCACCTAAACCTAACTGCGGCAGCAGTGGGCTACGCGCTTCGTTAATCTTTTCAAACGCAGCATCACGATCGGCCGCTGATTTACGTAAATCAGGGTTGCCCAGACGTGCCTGCTGGTAGACCTGTAACAGGTTTTCCGCCTGGCTCATTGCACTGAAGCCCGTCAGGCTCAGGCCGATAAGGATGGGGAGCAATTTCTTCATTTGCATTCCTTGTTGTGAAGCAGTATTAGCGCTGATCTAATTAAAAAATAATTGCCGATTCTAACAGAATCATCCACACCAAAAGGTTGGCGTTACGTGCCATCTGGCGGTAATTTGCACCAATCTACCATATAGCCTTACAAACGGCAGCCAAACAGCCTTGAAATTCATAATTTCATCACCATTGCTACCAGGACTCGACTCATGCAAAAACCAGAAAAGTTGCCCGTGACATTCGCCAAAAACGATGTAGAAATTATTGCACGAGAAACGCTTTATAGCGGTTTTTTTTCGATGGATCTTTACCGTTTCAGGCATCGCCTGTTCAACGGTGAAATGAGCGGCGAAATCAGACGTGAAATTTTTGAGCGCGGGCATGCGGCTGTCTTGCTACCCTTTGACCCAGTGCGTGACGAAGTCGTGCTGGTGGAGCAGATCCGCATTGCCGCGTATGACACCAGTGAAAGCCCGTGGCTGCTGGAGATGGTGGCAGGGATGATCGAAGAGGGCGAGTCGGTTGAAGACGTCGCCCGTCGCGAGGCGCTGGAAGAGGCCGGGCTGGTGGTAGGCCGCACAAAACCAGTGTTGAGCTATCTGGCGAGTCCGGGTGGCACCAGCGAACGCTTATCCATTATGGTGGGCGAAGTGGACGCCACGACCGCAGAAGGTATTCACGGTCTGGCTGATGAAAACGAAGATATTCGGGTTCATGTGGTGAGCCGGGAACAGGCTTATCAGTGGGTAGAAGAGGGGAAAATCGACAACGCAGCGTCTGTCATCGCCCTGCAATGGCTGCAGCTGCATTATCAGACATTACGAAACGAGTGGAAAAAATGAAGCGCTATACGCCTGACTTCCCAGAAATGATGCGCCTGTGCGAAACCAATTTCGCACAGCTGCGCCGCCTGCTGCCGAGAAACGACGCACCCGGCGAAACGGTAAGCTATCAGGTGAGCAACGCGCAGTATCGGTTAACGATAACAGAATCAACGCGCTACACTACGCTGGTGGAAATAGAACAAACAGCGCCCAGCATCAGCTACTGGAGCCTGCCGTCAATGACGGTGCGTCTCTATCATGACGCGATGGTCGCTGAAGTGTGTTCAAGTCAGCAGATCTTTCGCTTCAAGGCGCGGTATGATTATCCGAATAAAAAGTTGCATCAACGCGACGAAAAGCATCAAATTAACCAGTTTTTAGCCGACTGGCTAAGATATTGTTTAGCACATGGAGCAATGGCGATTCCGGTTTGTTAGCGTCATAAACCTACCTAAGGACACCATTTGGAAAGCCTGTTGAACCTGACTGTTGCTGGTGGGGCGCCAGTCAGGATATTACAAATCACCGATACCCACCTTTTTGCCGAAAAGCATGAAACTTTGCTGGGGGTTAATACCTGGGAGAGTTATCAGGCGGTACTGAGCGCCATTCACGCTGAACATCGCGACTGCGACCTGATTGTCGCAACGGGCGATCTGGCGCAGGACCAGTCCTCCGCGGCCTACCAGCATTTTGCTGAAGGCATCGCGAGCTTTAGCGTGCCTTGCGTCTGGCTGCCCGGAAACCACGATTTCCAGCCCGCAATGTACAGCTCCCTTCAGGATGCGGGGATTTCTCCGGCGAAGTGCGTATTTGCGGGTGAACAGTGGCAGATCCTGCTGCTGGACAGCCAGGTATTTGGCGTCCCGCACGGTGAATTAAGCGAGTTTCAACTCGACTGGCTGGAGACCAAACTGGCTGCCGAACCTGAACGTCATACGCTGCTGTTGCTCCATCATCATCCGCTGCCGGCGGGCTGCAGCTGGCTGGATCAGCACAGCCTGCGTAACTCCGCGGCGCTGGATAGCGTGCTGGCGAAATACCCGCGCGTGAAACACCTGCTGTGCGGACACATCCATCAGGAACAGGATCTCGACTGGAACGGACGCCGCATGCTGGCGACGCCGTCAACCTGTGTGCAGTTTAAGCCGCACTGCGCCAACTTTACGCTGGATACCATCGCGCCAGGCTGGCGCTGGCTGGAACTGCATGCCGACGGCACGCTGACCACGGAAGTCTGCCGTCTGGCAGGCGCAGAGTTCCGCCCGGATACCGCTTCAGAAGGCTACTGATGTCTACGCTCCTTTATCTGCACGGATTCAACAGCTCGCCGCGCTCCGCAAAAGCGACGCAGTTTCGCCAGTGGCTGAGCGAGCATCACCCCCACGTTGAGATGATTATCCCGCAGCTGCCGCCGTACCCGGCGGAGGCGGCGGAAATGCTCGAATCGATCGTGCTTGAACACGGCGGTGAATCCTTTGGCGTAGTCGGCTCATCGCTGGGCGGGTACTATGCCACCTGGCTCTCACAATGCTTTATGCTGCCCGCCGTTGTGGTTAATCCGGCGGTACGGCCATTTGAGCTGCTGAGGGACTTTCTTGGCGAAAACGAGAACCCCTACACCGGGCAGCAATATGTGCTAGAGTCACGCCATATTTACGATCTCAAAGTTATGCAGGTCGACCCGCTTGAAGCGCCGGATCTCATCTGGCTGCTGCAGCAGACGGGTGATGAAGTGCTGGATTACCGCCAGGCAGTGGCGTATTACGCCTCCTGCCGCCAGACTATAGAAGAGGGCGGAAACCATGCTTTCACGGGCTTTGAGGATCATTTCACCCAGATTGTCGATTTTCTTGGACTGCACAGCCACTGACAATCAATGCGAATTGCTAGTTTAAATCATGACGCAAACCTATAACGCTGATGCCATTGAGGTACTCACCGGGCTTGAGCCGGTTCGCCGCCGCCCGGGGATGTATACCGATACGACGCGCCCGAACCATCTGGGCCAGGAAGTTATTGATAACAGTGTGGACGAAGCGCTGGCGGGCCATGCCAAACGCGTTGACGTCATCCTGCACGCCGATCAGTCGCTGGAGGTCATCGACGACGGTCGCGGCATGCCGGTGGACATCCACCCGGAAGAGGGCGTGCCTGCCGTTGAGCTGATTCTCTGCCGACTGCACGCGGGCGGTAAGTTCTCCAACAAGAACTATCAGTTCTCCGGTGGTCTGCACGGCGTGGGGATTTCCGTGGTGAACGCCCTGTCCAAACGCGTGGAAGTGAACGTCCGTCGCGACGGTCAGGTCTACAACATCGCGTTTGAAAACGGCGAGAAGGTGCAGGATCTGCAGGTTGTCGGCACGTGCGCTAAACGCAACACCGGCACGAGCGTCCACTTCTGGCCTGACGAAAGCTTCTTCGACAGCCCGCGTTTTTCCGTTTCTCGCCTGACGCATCTGCTGAAAGCCAAAGCGGTACTGTGCCCGGGCGTGGAAATTACCTTTAAAGATCACGTCAACAACACCGAGCAGACCTGGTGCTATGCCGATGGCCTGAACGACTACCTGTGCGAAGCGGTAAACGGCCTGCCGACGCTGCCGGAAAAACCGTTTGTCGGTAACTTTAGCGGTGATACCGAAGCGGTGGACTGGGCGTTGCTGTGGCTGCCGGAAGGCGGCGAGCTGCTGACCGAAAGCTACGTCAACCTGATCCCAACCATGCTCGGCGGTACCCACGTCAACGGCCTGCGTCAGGGACTGCTGGACGCGATGCGTGAGTTCTGCGAATACCGCAACATTCTGCCGCGCGGCGTGAAGCTCTCGGCGGAAGATATCTGGGACCGCTGCGCCTACGTGCTCTCCGTGAAGATGCAGGATCCGCAGTTTGCCGGTCAGACCAAAGAACGTCTGTCATCGCGCCAGTGCGCGGCGTTCGTCTCCGGCGTGGTGAAAGATGCGTTTACCCTGTGGCTGAACCAGAACGTTCAGGCGGCTGAGATGCTGGCTGAAATGGCCATCTCCAGCGCCCAGCGTCGTCTGCGTGCCGCGAAGAAAGTGGTGCGTAAAAAGCTGACCAGCGGCCCTGCGCTGCCGGGCAAGCTGGCGGACTGCACCGCGCAGGATCTCAACCGCACCGAGCTGTTCCTCGTGGAAGGGGATTCGGCGGGTGGGTCGGCCAAACAGGCGCGCGATCGTGAATATCAGGCGATCATGCCACTCAAGGGTAAGATCCTGAACACCTGGGAAGTCTCTTCAGACGAAGTGCTGGCCTCGCAGGAAGTGCACGACATCTCCGTTGCGATCGGCATCGATCCGGACAGCGAGGATCTGAGCCAGCTGCGCTACGGCAAGATCTGCATTCTCGCGGATGCGGACTCCGATGGTCTGCACATCGCCACGCTGCTGTGCGCGCTGTTTGTGAAGCACTTCCGCACGCTGGTGAAAAACGGTCACGTTCACGTGGCGCTGCCGCCGCTCTACCGTATCGACCTCGGCAAAGAGGTTTACTACGCGCTGACGGAAGAAGAGAAGGCGGGCGTGCTGGAGCAGCTTAAGCGTAAGAAGGGCAAACCAAATGTGCAGCGCTTTAAAGGGCTGGGCGAAATGAACCCGATGCAGCTGCGCGAAACGACGCTGGATCCGAACACGCGCCGCCTGGTGCAGCTGACGATCAGCGACGAAGACGAACAGCAAACCAACGCCGTGATGGATATGCTCCTCGCCAAGAAACGTTCGGAAGACCGACGTAACTGGCTGCAGGAGAAAGGGGATATGGCGGATATTGAGGCCTGATGCCCTCACCCTAACCCTCTCCCACAGGGAGAGGGAATGGATCGTAGGCCCGGTAAGCATTAGCGCCACCGGGCTTTTTTACATCAAAACTCCATCTTCACCGTAAACTGCACTTCGCGCGGGTCGCCAATCTGGTTGCCCAGGTTGTTGGTCGCAATCGACGACGTGTAGTAGGTCTTATCAAACAGGTTCTTCACGTTCACCTGCAGCGTCACCGGATACTGCAGCTTCATCTTATACGCCGCAAACGCATCCGCCACGAAATAGCCCGGCAGATAATAATCCGCACCGTTGGTCGCCGAGCGGCGGCTTACGCCGTGCCCGCCGCCGCCGAGCGTCAGGGTATTCCCGGCAAACGCATTATGAATGTCGTACGTCAGGAACAGGGAGCCGGTATGGCGCGGCACATTCGGCAGCGGTTTGCCCGCGTAGTCCGGGTCCTCCAGTACCTTCGCGTCGGTATAGCCGTAGCTGGCGATAATATTGGTGTTCTCGGTCAGCGAGCCTGCGAGATCCACCTCCACGCCCTGAGAGCGCACGCGGCCCGCGGTTTTGGCGATGGTTTCGCCCCCGATGCTTTCGGTATACAGCACGTTGCGCTTGTGAATATCAAACAGCGCGATATTGGCGGTTATGCCGTCGAACAGATCGAACTTTGCCCCTACTTCGTACGCGTTTGAGGTTTCCGGCGGCAGGTCGCCAATGTAGCTCGCAATGGACGACTGCGGCATAAACGTCTGCGAATAGTTGGCAAACAGCGAGACTGCTGGCGTCAGTTTGTAAACCAGCCCCAGCTTCGGCGTCCACTGCTCGTCGCGGCTATCGGTATTGACGTTAAAGGGACGACCTTTGCCCGCGTACTGGGTGTAATACTGGTAGCGCAGCCCGGCGACGGCGATCCATTTATCCGTCAGGTACAGGGCATCCTGGGCGTAGGCCGAGTAGCTCTCCTGCTTGAGCGTCTGGTCGCTGTCAGCGGCGGAGACGGTTGTACACTCGTCGAGTTTGCCGTAAACCGGATTATAGATATTGAAACCTTTGACGTTCTTACAGCGCATCATGTCCGTGCGCAGCAGATCGTAATTTTCATACGACACGCCGGTGAGGATCTCATTATAAAAGCCCGCGATATCCACGTTGCCCTGCAGATCCGCACGGGTGCTGTGCATGCGCTGGGTTGAGCCCTGGGTTGCATCCACCCGGCGGGTCAGGGTGCCGGTTTTTGAATCGTAGGCCATTACGCGGGCCTGGTTGTCGCTGTATTTATCCTGGCTGTAGCTGTAGTCGAACTTCGCGGTCCACTGGCTGTTGAGGCGGTATTCCGCGTTAAGCTGAGCGAGATCGGACTGCCCGTCAGTCACGTTGAAGGGCTCGTCAAAGCGGGTTTTGCGATCGACGTCGACGGCCTTTTTAGTGTTGAGATCGAAGATCGTTCCGCGATCGAACGGCGTCTTATAGTCGCGATGCGAATAGAGCACGGTCACGGTGGCATCGTCGCCGAACCAGGTGAGCGACGGGGCGATAAAGGTGCTGCGTTCGTTGCCGAAGTTGCGCCAGTAATCCTCGTCCTGATACTCGCCCGTGAGGCGATACGCCAGGCGCGTGCCCTCAATCGGACCAGTGACATCGACCTGTCCGGTGCCGCCGCCAAAGCTGGAAGAGGTGGCAGAAATCGAGCCACCGAAGATTTTCTCCGGGCGCTTCGTGACGACGTTAATCAGGCCGCCCGGATCGAGAATGCCGTACAGCGTTGAGGCCGGGCCTTTCAGCACTTCCACGCGTTCGGTTGCGGCGTTAAAGCTGCGCGGCAGCACGGTGCGCAGGCCGTTGGTCATGATCGAGCCGTCGCGGTTTGCGCCAAACCCGCGGCGCACGAAGGCATCCTGCGTACCGCCCAGGGTGTTGGTCTGCACCACGTTGCTGACGTTATAGAGCGCTTCATCGAGCGTGGTGGCGTGCTGATCCGCCAGCACCTTATCGCTGACGGTATTCACCACCTGCGGGATATCCAGCATCGGCATGTTGGTCAGCGTGGCGGTGGAGGTATTCAGCGGCTGGTAGCCGTTGGTGGCCTCCGCCGTAGCATTTGGATCGGCGGTGACGGTAAGCGTTTCGCCGTCTTTAGCCGTGGTGTCTGCTGCCTGCGACAGCGGCGCCATAAACAGCAGTGAAAAGAGCGCGCGCCCTTTTATCCCAGAGAGTGAAGGTGTGAACGTAGCCATTACAACTGTTATCCCAAAATATCCGTGAAGGTGCTTTACGGAAGAACCTGTGAGTCATTGCCCTTTATGGTCTGCCCGTTAGCCAGAACTGGCATCGAACATGTAATTGAGAATCATTCAATCATGCGGAAATGTAGTAGTAAATGAAAAAAGCCAAAAATCGACTACATCTCTGAAACGCAACGGAAAAGCGCAGTGGTAGCCTGTTAATTAATTGAAAATTAAGTCTTTATTGTTTTACCGACCAGTGTAGTAGCACACCGTTATCCCTGGTTTTTTCAGGGTGTTTCTTCCCTTGACTACTACATTGCGCGGCCTCAAACTCTCAAAAGAGAATGATTTTTATTTATATTTGTTTCCCTTTTTTATTACGTTGGCATGCACGTGGCTCACAACACGACAAAACCGGGTCTGGTTCTGGAGAATCTTTCTGCCGGTTATCAGAAAAAAATCATCGTTGATGATATTTCCCTTGCGGTCCCCCAGCAGAAAATCACCGTTCTGGTGGGGGCGAACGGCTGCGGAAAATCCACGCTGCTGAGTACCATCGCGCGTTTGCTTCAGCCGCTTGGCGGCGCGGCGGTTCTCGACGGCAAGGCGATCCACGCGCAGCCGACGAAAGCCGTCGCCCGCCAGCTTGGCATCCTGCCGCAGTCTCCGCTGCTGCCGGAAGGGTTAACCGTCTTTGAGCTGGTCTCGCGCGGGCGTTTTCCCTGGCAGAACGTTATGCGCCAGTGGAGCGACGAGGATGAGCAGGCGGTGGAGGAGGCCCTGCGCCTGACCGGCACGGCCGAGTTTGCCCACATGCCCGTCGAAAGCCTGTCCGGCGGCCAGCGTCAGCGCTGCTGGATCGCCATGGCGCTGGCGCAGCAAACGCCCTATATCCTGCTGGATGAACCCACCACGTTCCTCGATCTCCGGTATCAGGTGGAGATCCTCGAACTGCTGCATACGCTGACGCGCGAGCACGGACGTACCGTGGTGGTGGTGCTGCACGATCTCAACTTCGCCGTGAGCTACGGCGATTCGCTGGTCTTTTTACGCCAGGGAAAAGTCGAGGGCGTACTGCATGAAGGGGACGCCTGCACGCCGGAGCTGATTAAAGCGGTGTTTGATGTCGACGTGCATATGTCCATCAATCCGCTGACCGGTAAACCGTTCTTTATGCCGTTTCGCCAGGTCGCAAAACAGCCATGATGCGCACCTCTCTGGCTTTCCTGATGTTCGCCGTGCTGCTGGCAACGGGTGCGATTGCCCATCTGGGGATCGGTGCCCGCTTTATCGCCCCGCAAACGGTGGTGGAGGCCATCCTCCACTTCGATCCGCGCAATTTCGACCATAACATCATCATCAAGCTCAGACTGCTGCGCCTCTGCGCCGCGATGGTGGCGGGGGCCGCGCTCGGCGTGGCGGGCGTGCTGCTGCAATCCACGATCCGCAACCCGCTCGGCGAACCGCATATTCTGGGGCTCAACGCCGGGGCGGCGCTCGCGGTGGTGCTGACGAGCGCGCTGGGGATGACGCTGCCGTTTGGGCGCCCGCTGATTGCCGCCGCCGGAGCCGCGGCGCTGTTTCTGCTGGTGCTCACGTTCTCCTCGTCCGGACGCACCGGGCTTACACCGATGAAGGTCACGCTGTGCGGCGTGGCGATGTCGGCGTTTGCCTCGTCGATTACCGCCACGGTGCTCATCCTCGATGAACAGACGCTGCTCGCCATGCGCACCTGGCTGGCGGGGGATTTAGCGGGGGTCAGCGGTGAAACGATTGCCGCCGCCCTGTGGGTGGCTGGCGTGGGCTTTGCGCTGGCGCTCTGGCTGTCGCCCTCGCTCAACATGCTGGCGCTGGGCGACAGAATGGCGCAGGGGCTTGGCGTATCGCTGCTGAAAACCCGGCTGCTTGCCCTGATGGCCATCGCGCTGCTCTGCGGTGCGGCGGTCTCCTTCGCCGGGCCGATCGGCTTTATTGGGCTCGTGGTGCCTCAGCTCGTTCGCCGTCTGGTGTCGGTCGATCTGCGCGTGATGGTGCCGCTGTCCGCCCTGTGCGGGGCGCTGGTTCTGCTGCTGGCGGATATCGCTGCCCGCACGCTGTTTTCGCCCTGGGAGCTGGCAACCGGCATTATGACCGCGCTGGTTGGCGCCCTGGTCTTTATCTTCATGGCCTCGAGGATGTTTAAATGAACCGCGCCGGACTGCGTGCGCTACGCGTTGGCACCTTCTCGGCGCTGGTCCGCCCAAAGACGCTGGTATGTCTGGTCATCCTGACGCTGGCCGCCTGCCTGCTGACGGGGTTTGGCCTGACGCACGGCTCTCTGCCCATCCCCACTTCCGCCATCGGGCGCGCGCTGTTTTATCCAGAAACCCTGACGTCAGAGACGCGCTACATCGTGATGGATATCCGCCTGCCGCGCCTGCTGATGGCGGCGCTGTGCGGTGGGATGCTCGGCATGGCGGGGGCAGCAATGCAGTCCATTACCCGCAATGGCCTGGCCGATCCGGGGCTTATCGGGGTGAAAGAGGGCTGTAGCGCGGCGGTACTGCTGCTGATATTTCAGTTCCCGGCGCTGGGCCTGGCCTGGCGGCCGCTGGTTGGCATGGCCGGGGGGCTGCTCACCGCGCTGCTGGTGGTGGCCCTGGCGCGCGATATCTCACGTCCGCGATTCATCCTGATCGGCATCGGCGTGTCGTGGGTCTTTGCCGCCGCAATGGGCGTCTTTATGACCACGGCGGACGTGCGCGACGTGCAGACGGCGATGCTATGGCTGGCGGGCAGCCTCCACGCGGCAAACTGGACGCTGGTCTGCATTGCCGCAGCCTGGGCGCTTCCGGCGTTTGCGCTGCTGCTGGTTACCGCCCGCGCTGCGGACGTGGCGCTGCTTGGTAACCACACCGCAGCGGGCCTTGGCGTGCGCACAAACCGGCTGGCGCTTCTAAGGGTTCTCGCCCCGGTAGTGCTGACGGCGGCCTGCGTCTCCTGCGTGGGCAGCATTGGTTTTGTCGGGCTGATTGCGCCGCACATGGCGCGCCTGCTGCTCCGCGGCGGGCAAACGGCGCTCCTGACGGGTAGCGCCGTGCTGGGGGCGCTGCTTGTGCTACTGGCGGATAACGTCGGGCGGCTGGCATTCCTCCCGCTGCAGCTGCCGGCGGGAATTGTGATTTCACTGATTGGCGGACCGTTTTTCCTGCTGCTGCTCTGGCAGCGTCGGGACAGATTTTAGGGGATTAACATGCGCATACTGTTTTCATTGCTGTTGCTGGTGGGGTTTGCGGCGAGCGCGACCGAGCCGACGCAGATGTTTACTGACGATCTGAACCGTAAGGTGGCGGTGCCGGTGCATCCGAAACGGATCGTCTCGCTACACGACCTGGACATTACTATTCCGCTGATTGAGCTTGGCGTGCCGCCGGTGGCGAGCCATGGCCGCACCCGGCCGGACGGCAGCCATTTTCTGCGCTCCAGCGGCATGTTGACCGGCGTCGACTTCGATAATTCCGACATCAAGTTTATCGGCACTGCGGATATCGACATTGAAGCCATCGCCGCCGCAAAGCCTGACCTGATCATTACCGAGCCGACGCGAAATACCCCGGTGGAACAGCTGGAGAAAATTGCCCCGACGGTGAGTATCGATCATCTCGACGGCGGCGCACCGGAGATCTACCGCAAGCTGGCGCAGCTGACGGGCACGCAGGCGCGGCTCAAGATTCTGGAGCGGCGCTATCAGGAGCAAATTAAGGCGCTGAAAGCGACTATTGATACCCGCAAAGTGAGCGTGTCGGTGATTCAGGCCAATCAGGGGAAAATCAACGCCATGCACAGCTATCACTCGCTGGGCCGCGTGCTGCGTGATGCCGGGTTTACCTTCCCGCCGCTGATTGAGTCCATCCCGGAAGGGGGACGCATTGACGTCAGTGCCGAGCGGCTGCCGGAGCTGGATGCGGATTTCGTTTTCGCCACCTGGCGCGGGGATACGGGCGGCAAACCGCAGGATGAACTGGCGGCGATGGATGCGGTGATGCCGGGCTGGTGTCAGTTCCTGAATGCCTGTCGCACCGGACATTACGTGCTGATCTCGCGTGAAGAGGCCATCTCGAACTCGTTCGCCTCGTTAGGGCTGATGGCCGCGCAGGTCCAGTCGCAGATTGCCGGACGTCCGCTGCCGGAGGCGTCACGATGAGCCGTAAAGTTGATCTCTTCGGCGACCGCCTCCGCTCCCGGTCGCACCAGCTCACGCCGCGCCTGCTGCAGGTGGCGCGCTATATCAATGAAAATCGTGAAGCGGTGATGGAGCAGACGGCAATGGAGATCGCGACGCTGCTGAAAACGTCGGACGCTACCGTCGTTCGCGCCATCCAGGCGCTGGGTTTCGCCGGGCTGCGCGATCTCAAGCAGACGCTGGAGCAGTGGTTTGGCCCGGTTGTGACCTCCAGCGAAAAGATCTCCACCACGGTGAATACGCTGACCAGCGACGTCAATGCGAGCATTGATTTCGTGCTGGAAGGGCATCAGCACACCTGTGAGGTGTTGTCTGAACCCCACAACCGCTTCGCGATGGCGCAGGCGGTCTCGCTGCTGGCGCAGGCGAGGCAGGTTGCCATATTTGGGATTGGCGCGTCCGGGATTTTGGCCGACTACACCGCCAGGCTGTTCAGCCGGATGGGGCTACCCGCCACGCCGCTTAACCGCACCGGAATAGGGCTGGCCGAGCAGCTGATAGGTCTCCAGCGCGGGGATGTGCTGATCATGATGGCGCAAAAATCCGCGCATCGGGAAGGACAGACCACGCTGCGCGAAGCGAAACGGCTGGGGATCCCCACCATTTTGCTCACCAATGCCACCGACTCCCGATTCAGCAAAGAGGCCAGCGTGGTGATCCACGTTCCGCGCGGCGGCGAGAAGGGCAAAATCCCGCTCCACGGCACGGTGCTGCTGTGCCTGGAGATGATTGTTTTATCCGTCGCCTCCACCGAGCCGCAGCGCACCATCAAGTCGATGAAGCGCATCAACGAGCTTCACCGTGGGCTAAAGCCGGGCAAGAAAAGCAGTTGATTGTCTCCCTCTTCCCGCGGGATGTACGGTCCGGGGACATAGTGAACACTTGTTCGGGGACATGGTAGACACTTACAACTGAGGCATAAGAACCCGTTT